>NZ_JBEXYE010000001.1:0-844382 GCF_040630785.1 Nocardia sp. NPDC005746 | reverse complement strand
GAATTCGGCTGTGAGGGACTCGAAGTCGACGACCACTCGTGGATCGCGCGGGAATCCACCGCGGTCAGCCTGTGGGGCCACGACTTCACCGTCGGATTCAAGTAGCGAGCACGGACTACGAGGGGCGGCAGAACATGACCGAGGCCGAATTGACCAAGGAAGCGACCACCGACGGGCACCCCGTCATCGATGGGCGTCAGTTCCGGAATGTGCTGGGGCAGTTCTGCACCGGCATCACCGTCATCACCACCTTCGACGACGAGGGCGGTGAGCGGGCGCCGATCGGCTTCGCGTGCCAGTCGTTCGCCGCGCTGTCCCTCGATCCGCCGCTGGTGCTGTTCTGCCCCACCAAGGAGTCCCGCTCCTGGAAGGCGATCGAACGCAACGGCAACTTCGCCGTGAACATGCTGGCCGAGGAGCAACAGCCGGTGTGCGCCCGCTTCGGTTCCCGCGAACCCGACAAGTTCGCCGGAATCGACTGGCACACCTCGGAACTGGACCTCCCGGTTTTGGACGGCGCGTTGGCCACGATCCAGTGCACTGTGGACAACGTGCTCGACGGCGGCGATCACTACATCGTGATCGGCCGGGTACAGGCCCTGTCGGAGTCCACCGACTCCGGCAGGCCGCTGCTCTTCTACCGCGGCCAGTACACGGCCATCGAACCGGAGAAGACCACCCCCGCCCCTTGGCGCGCCGACCTCGAACACTTCCTCACCACCACCACGCTCGACACCTGGCTGTGAGGCGGGTTCCTCCAGAACCCTGGCGATAGCGAAAGGCCCCTGTGGATTTCATCCACAGGGGCCTTTCGCATTGGGGAGGGTTGGGAAAAACCTGGCCTCGACGGCGATGGTTCCCCGTGGACTGGAAGACCTCCGGATCGACAGCTCCATCAACCACCGCATTCCGCAACCGCGCAAGCGTGAACGATCGACGTCGCCGTTGAACGACGCTGGGCCGCAACCGGAGTCGGTTGCGGCCCAGTGGAGACCGGGGTCAGGAGTGGGTGAGGACCACGTCGGCGAGGACGGGGGCGTCGTCGCGTTCGACGACGGTCACCGCGATGACGAGTTCGCCGTCCTGCTGCCAGATACGCGAGCGCAGGGTCTCGCCGGGGTACATGACGCCGGCGAAGCGGGCACGGAAACCCTTGACGCGGGAGACATCCGAGGCCAGGGCGGTGTCCGTGGCGGTCTTGAGGACCAGGCCGTAGGTGCACAGGCCGTGCAGGATGGGGTTCGGGAAGCCGGCGTTGCGGGCGAACTCGGGGTCCGAGTGCAGCGGGTTGCGGTCACCGCACATGCGGTAGAGCAGGGCCTGCTGCGGCAAGGTGGGGGTGAGCACCTCGAAATCCGGTGCGCGGTCGGGGAGTTCGGTCTTGGCGGACGGGCCGCGGTCGCCGCCGAAGCCGCCCTCGCCCTTCGCGAAGATGGAGGAGCGGGAGGTCCACAGGGGTTCGCCGTCGGAGCCGACCGCGGTGTCCTCACGCCAGATGACGGCGTTGGAGCCCTTGTCCCAGATCTCGCTGATCTTGCCCGCGATGGTGCCCTTGCCCGACGCCGGGATCGGGCGGTGCACGATGATCTCCTGGCTGCCGTGCACGACCTTCGCCAGGTCGATGTCGATGCCGTCGAACTTGACCTTCGGCGCCTCGGTCTCGTGGAACGAGGGCGCGACGGTGCCGAAGGACGGCAGCACGGCCGGCTCGCGGTCGTCGAGGTAGCGCAGCTCGGCCGGGTCGGTCCAGCGGTTGCCCGCGCCCAGCGCCAGGTTGTAGGTCTGCACGTCGCTGGCCGACCAGCTGAAGTCGCGCGCCGGGATCTGCGCGCCGAGCGCGACGCTCAAGTCGATGGGCATGAAAGTTCTCCTCGTGATCGCGACCCCACTCGGGTCCGAGTTGACGTCGTAGTGCCGAACCCGCGAGCCCCGTTCGTTGGGTCCGATGGTTCAACGCGGCCGCCGAGTCCGCAAGCTTGTGCCCGCTGACCGGGTAGCGCGTCGCCGCGCTCGGCTCCTGATGCTCGGGATATACGCCGGACCCGCCATCGGAAAGAGCGTTCGCGATGGCGGATCCGGGTTCTTCAGTTGTCGTCACACATCCCGCCGGGATAGAGCGGTACGACGGGATGTGTGGGTGGGTTGGGCGCGGACTCGACGTGACCCGACTCGCGCCCAACCCGATCCTGAACCGGGTTGGGACGGTTCAGGACGCCTTGTCGGCCTTCACCGGCGCGCCGTTCTTCGCCTTGGCGGCGATATCGAGGGCGGCCAGGTAGCCGAAGGTGATCGCGGGTCCGATGGTCGCGCCGGGACCGGCGTAGGTGTGGCCCATGACCGGCGACGAGGTGTTGCCGGCGGCGTAGAGGCCGTCGATCACGGTGCCGTCCTCGCGCAGCACGCGGGCGTCGTTGTCGGTGACCAGACCACCCTTGGTGCCCAGGTCGCCGGGGACCATCTTGACCGCGTAGAACGGGCCGACCTCGAGCTTGTTGAGGCACGGGTTCGGCTTGATGGTCTCGTCGCCGTAGTAGCGGTCGTAGGCGGAGTCGCCGCGCTTGTAGTCGAGGTCCTTGCCGGTCTCGGCGAAGCCGTTGAAGCGCTCGATGGTGGCGGCCAGGTTGTCGGCGGGGACGCCGATCTTCTCCGCGAGAGCTTCTACCGAAGAGGCCTTGACAATGAGGTCGTTTTCCATCCAGCGGGACGGAATCGGCTGGCCAGGCTGCAATCCGGCGAAGATGTAGCGAGACCGGTAGCGCTGATCGAACACGAGCCAGCACGGCACGTTCTCGCCCGGACCCTCACCCTGCCCGTATTCGCCGCCGTACATGGTGTGCACTGCCTCGACGTAAGGAGCGGACTCATTACCGAATCGCTGACCTTGCGTGTTGATCATGATGGATCCGGGCAGGTTCCGCTCGGCGAGGCAGAACCAGGGCTTGCCCTCGCCGCGGAAGGTGGTCGGACCCCACCACGAGTCGTCCATGAAGTCGATCGCGCCGCCCGCTTCGATGCCCGCGCGGATGCCGTCGCCGGTGTTGGCCTCGGCGCCGGTGGTCCACTCGGTGGTGATGGGCTCACGCTGGTACTTGTGCCGCATGTCGGCGTTGCGCTCGAAGCCGCCGCTGCCCAGGATCACGCCGTACTTGGCGTTGAACCGCACGGTCTCGCCGTTCTGGGTGGCCTCGACGCCGGTGACCACGCCGTTCTCGATGACCAGACCGGTCAGCGGGGTGTTCAGCAGGACCGGCACGTTCGCGTCCAGCAGGCCCTTGCGCAGACCCGCGATGATCGCCTGACCCATGCCGACCAGCGCCTTGCCGGTGGCCTTGCCCCACGCCCAGCGGGTGCCGACGCGCAGCACGCGCAGGATGCCGCTCGGGTGGCGGCGGATCAGGTTGAGCTTCTTGTAGTCGGCCTGCATAACGACCACGTTCAGCGGCGCCTTGCTGTAGGGCGGCTCCAGATTGAAGCGCTCTGCGCCCAGTACCTTCAGGTTGAAGGGCTTGGGCTCGCAGGAGCGGCCGTCCGCCTTGCCGCCCGGTGCCTCCGGGTAGTAGTCGGAGTAGCCCGGCACCCAGGTCATCTTCAGCGCGGAGTGGTCCAGGACGTAGTCGAACGCCTCGGCGCCGCGATCGATGTAGGTATCGATCTTCTCCTTGGGCACCACGTCGCCGATGATGCTGTAGAGGTAGGTCCGCGCCTCGTCCAGGTCGTCGCCCTTGCCGGCGGCCTTGAGCACCTTGTTTCCGGGAATCCAGACGCCACCGCCCGAACGCGCGGTAGAACCGCCGTAATGAGCGGCCTTTTCGATGAGCACCGTGCGCAGACCGTGGTGCGCAGCGGTGAGGGCGGCGGACATACCGGCGGCACCGCTGCCGACCACCACCACGTCGTAATCCCGATCAGTCATGTAGAACACGTTATAGAATCAATCCTGGTTTGGTCTATGTTGGTCTGGCAGATGGGACTGCTGAAGCGATGTTCTTCACAAAAACTCGTTTCAATTTCTAGTCTCGTTACCGTAGGGCCACCGGCCGGTACCCCCGATGGAAGGAACACAGCGTGCTGACCGACGCGCTTCGCAAGGAACTGGCTGACGAGCTCGCGACGGCCGAACGGGATCGCACCCCGATCGACCCGCTGGTCGCGCGGCACCCCGAGATCGACGTGGTCGACGCGTACGAGATCCAGCTGATCAACATGCGGCAGCGGTTCGCCGGTGGCGCGAAGGTGGTGGGCCACAAGGTCGGCCTGTCCTCGCTGGCCATGCAGCAGATGATGGGCGTCGACGAGCCCGACTACGGGCACCTGCTCGCGGAAATGGAAGTCTACGAAGACGTTCCGGTCGACACCTCCAAGTACCTGTACCCCCGCGTCGAGGTCGAGGTCGGGTTCATCCTCGGCGCCGATCTGCCCGGCGAGGACTGCACCGAGGAGGACGTCCGCAAGGCCACCGTCGCCTACGCGCCCTCCATCGAGCTGATCGACACCCGCATCAAGGAGTGGAAGATCGGCCTCTGCGACACCATCGCCGACAACGCCTCCTCGGCCGGCTACGTGCTCGGCAAGGCCCGCGTCGCGCCGGAACTGCTGGACATCAAGGCCATCGACGCCGTGCTGACCCGCAATGGCGAGGTCATCGCCGAGGGCCGGTCCGACGCCGTGCTCGGCGACCCCACCATCGCCGTGGCGTGGCTGGCCCGCAAGGTCGCCTCGTTCGGCGTGCGGTTGAAGGCGGGCGACATCGTGCTGCCCGGCTCCTGCACCCGCGCCATCGACGCCCGACCGGGCGACGAGTTCATCGCCGAGTTCGCCGGACTCGGTTCCGTCCACCTGGGTTTCGCGTAAGCGCCGCCCCGACTGACACAGACCTCACCTGAGTAGGAGAAAGCCGTGACTGCAAGCAAAGTCACCGCCGCGATCGTCGGGTCCGGCAACATCAGCACCGACCTGCTGTACAAGCTGCTGCGTTCGGACAAGATCGAGCCGCGCTGGATGATCGGTATCGACCCCGATTCCGAGGGCCTCAAGCGCGCCCGCGGCCTGGGCCTGGAGACCTCCGCCGAGGGCGCGGACTGGCTGCTCGCGCTGCCGGAGAAGCCGGACCTGCTGTTCGAGGCGACCTCCGCGTACGTGCACCGCGCCTACGCGCCGAAGTACGCCGAGGCCGGCATCCGTGCCATCGACCTCACCCCGGCCGCCGTCGGCCCCGCCGTGATCCCGCCGGTCAACCTCGACACCCTGCGTGACGAGATGAACGTCAACATGATCACCTGCGGTGGCCAGGCCACGATTCCGATGGTGCACGCGGTGTCCCGCGTCGTGCCGGTCGACTACGCCGAGATCGTGGCGTCGGTGTCCTCGGTGTCCGCCGGCCCGGGTACCCGCGCCAACATCGACGAGTTCACCAAGACCACCTCCGCGGGTGTCATGAACATCGGTGGCGCCAAGCGCGGCAAGGCCATCATCATCCTGAACCCGGCCGAGCCGCCGATGATCATGCGCGACACCATCTTCTGCTCGATCCCCGAGGATGCCGACCGCGACGCGATCACCGAGTCGGTGCACCGCATGGAGAAGGCCATCCAGGAGTACGTGCCCGGTTACCGCCTGCTCAACGAGCCGCAGTTCGACGAGCCGTCGCTGGTTTCCGGTGGCATGGCGAAGGTGTCGATCTTCGTCGAGGTCGAGGGCGCGGGCGACTTCCTGCCGCCGTACTCGGGCAACCTCGACATCATGACCGCGGCCGCCACCCAGGTGGGCAATGTGCTGGCCGACCAGATCATCTCGGCTCGGGTGTAAGGAGTACCGACAGTGAGCAATTCGAACATTCTCAAGCCGTTCTCCGCGGACCTCGACGTCCGGGTGACCGACACGTCGCTGCGCGACGGCTCGCACCACAAGCGCCACCAGTTCGTGGTGGAAGAGGTCCGTGACATCGTCGCCGCCCTCGACAACTCCGGCGTGCCGGTCATCGAGGTCACCCACGGTGACGGCCTCGGCGGTTCCTCGTTCAACTACGGTTTCTCGAAGACCCCTGAGCAAGAACTGATCAAGGTCGCGGCCGAGACCGCCAAGCAGGCCAAGATCGCCTTCCTCATGCTGCCGGGCGTCGGCGTCAAGGAAGACATCAAGATCTCGCAGGACAATGGCGCGAGCATCTGCCGCATCGCCACCCACTGCACCGAGGCCGACGTCTCGATCCAGCACTTCAACATGGCGCGCGACCTCGGCCTCGAGACCGTCGGCTTCCTGATGATGGCGCACTCCACCACCCCGGAGAACCTCGCCAAGCAGGCCCGCATCATGGCCGACGCCGGCTGCCAGTGCATCTACGTCGTCGACTCCGCCGGCGCGCTGGTGCTGGAGCAGGTCTCCGACCGTGTCTCCGCCCTGGTCGCCGAGCTCGGCAACGACGCGCAGGTCGGCTTCCACGGCCACGAGAACCTGGGCCTCGCGGTCGCGAACTCGGTGTACGCCGTGCGCGCGGGCGCCACCCAGATCGACGGCAGCGCACGTCGTTTCGGCGCGGGCGCGGGCAACCTGCCCGTCGAGGCCTTCATCGGCGTCTGCGACAAGCTCGGCATCAAGACCGGCGTCGACTTCTTCGCCATCACCGACGCCGCCGAGGACGTCGTCCGCCCGGCCATGCCGAGCGAATGCCTCCTCGACCGCCAGGCCCTGATGATGGGCTACGCGGGCGTCTACTCGTCGTTCCTGCGTCACGCCGAGCGCCAGGCCGAACGCTACGGCGTCTCCGCCGCCGAGATGCTCGTCCGCGCCGGCCAGCGCAAGCTCGTCGGTGGCCAGGAAGACCAGCTCATCGACATCGCCCTGGAACTCCAGCGCGAAAAGGAGAAGTCGGCCGCCAACGCCTGACCCACCCGCTCGACGCTGGGCCGCAACCGAATCCGGTTGCGGCCCAGCGTCGTTTTGGACAGTGGAACGTGTTGACGCTACCGTTCCGTTGAGATGTCGACCACTGGGGAGGGTGGCGAAACCATGACGATTATCGAATCCCGCGACGACTGCCTGAGCGCATGACACCGCCCCTGGTTCGCCGAGACCTCCCGCATCCCCCGGGACGGGTGCCCCTCTTGGGCGATATCACCCATGTCGACCGCTATCGCCCCATTCAGAACGAAATGGCCCTGGCCGCATCGCTCGGTCCCATTTTCGAGCGGAGAGCGCTCGGCCTGCACTTCACCTACGTGACAGGTGCTCGCCTCGCGGCCCAGTGCTCGGATGAACAGCATTGGGAGCGCGCACTGTACGGGCCGGTGCTCGAGTTCCAACGGTTCATGCCGGACAGTCTGTTCGTGGTGGACAACGACAATCCGCTGTGGGGCCAGGCGCGCCGCATCTTCACTCCGGCCTTCGCGCAGAAGGCAATGCGCAGCTATCACCAGGCGATGCAGTCGGTCGCCGATGATCTCGTCGCGGAGTGGTCCGCCGGTGACGGCGTGATCGACACGCACTCGGCCATGACGCGGGCCGCGGGGGAAGTCATCGGGCGTGCCGGGTTCTCCAGGGAGCTCGGGCTTTTCCGCGATGCTCCCGACAGCGCCGATTCGCACGCGTTCATCGATTCTCTCTCGGACCTACTGCGCATGGCGTCGGACGCCGGCTTGGCATTGCCTGTCGTCGGCCCGATCCGGCGGCGGCTACTCGCAGCCAGGGTGCGCCGCAACAGCGCGGCGCTCCATCGCTTTTCCGACAGGATCATCACTGAACGACAAGCTCATCCGACCGATGACGAGGATCTGCTCAACCTCATGCTCACGGCCACCGACCCGGAAACCGGCCACCGGTTGCCGTTGGACAACGTCCGCGAGCAAGTGCTGACCTTCATGGCGGGCGGATACGAAACCACAGCCGCACTGCTCGAGTCGGTACTGCACTACATCGCAGCCGACCAAAAGCTCCAAGAACAGATCCGCACGGAAATTTCGGAACGCGGCGGGTTCGATTACAAGGCAGTAACCGGGATGCGCCTGATCCGGCATGTTCTCAACGAGTGTCTGAGATTATGGCCGCCGGCGCCCGGATACTTCCGGAGAGCCCGCACCGACCAGGATCTCGGCGGGTATCGAATCCCCGCCGGGCACATGGTTTTCGTCATCGCGCTCGCCGCGCACCGCGACAAAGACGTCTGGGGCGCTGACGCCGACGCCTTCGACCCGTATCGCTTCGAACCCGACCGTTTGCGCAGCCATCCCGACCGGTTCTTCGAACCGTGGGGCACCGGACCCCGCAGCTGCATCGGCCGCCAGTTCGCGCTACACGAAGCCACGCTGCTGGTCGCCCGCATTCTGTCCGCCTTCGAATTGAGCACCGACGGCACACCACTGGCCATGCGGGAACGTGGGACGCTGCGCCCCGAGCCATATCAGCTGAAGGTCGTACCCCGAGCCGACCGCTGAGGCGGGCGTCCCGCCCTCCCGATGCTGGGCCGCAACCGAATTCGGTTGCTGCCCAGCGTCGTTGCTACGAGATGCCGAATTCGTCTTCCAGCAGGTCCATCAGATTTTCGTCGCTCATGGCCATGATGTCCTCCGAGGGGGACGCATCCGGATCTTCGTTCGCCCGACCGGCGATTCGTGTCAGATTCACCAGTCTCGAGTAGAACTCGTCGGTCATCCGGTTGCCGTCGACCATATCCATGACCTCTTTTTCCAGGCGCGACAAAGAGTCCGAGGTATCGGTGTCGGCGAGTTGGGCGAGAATGTACGCGGTGACCGCATCGGGTGTCGGATAGTCGAAAACGAGCGTCGCGGGCAGCCGCAGCCCGGTGACGGCGTTCAATCGATTGCGCGCCTCGACGGCGGTCAGCGAATCGAAGCCCAGATCCCGGAAATTGCGGTCGGCATCGATGACCACATCGCTATCGTGCCCCAGCACGGCCGCGGCCTGGCTACGCACAGTGGCCAGGACCAGGGTCTTTCGGTCGGCGTCCGGCAGTCCCGCCAACCGCTGCCGCAGATCCACCGTGACTTCGGCGGCCCGGCGTACCTCCGGGAGCAAGCCCTCCAGCATCGGGGCGAGCGTCCCGGCACGCGCGCCGGCGACCAGTGCGGCCATGTCCACGCGGGCAGCGACCACACCCGAACGGTGTTCCGCCACAGCGGCGTCGAACAACGCCAAGCCCTGCTCGTCCGACATCGCCGCCATCCCGACGCGGCCCAGCCGTGTGGTGTCGGTGTCGCCGAGGTGTCCGGTCATCCCGGTGCCCTCGGCCCACAGGCCCCACGCGATCGACACCGCCGCTCGACCGTCGCCGCGGCGATGCTCGGCCAACCCGTCGAGGAACGCGTTCGCGGCCGCGTAGTTGCCCTGCCCCGCAGCGCCCAGCACACCGGCGACCGAGGAGTACAACACGAACAGCGGGAGATCCAGCTCGCGGGTCGACTCGTGCAGATGCCACGCCGCATCCGCCTTGGCCGCCAGCACCGCATCCACCTGTTCGGGGCGCAACGACACCACTACACCGTCGTCGAGCACACCGGCCGCGTGCACCACACCGGTCAGCGGCGCGTCCTCCGGAACCGCGGTCAGCAACCGCGCCACCGCCGCCCGATCGGACACATCACAGGCCAGCACCCGCACCCGCGCGCCCAGCTCGGACAGTTCCGTGACCAGCTCCGCCGCTCCCGGCGCTTCCGGACCGCGCCGGCTGGCCAGCACCAGCGACCGCACCCCGTACTGGGCCACCAGGTGCCGGGCGAGCATCGCTCCCAACCCTCCGGTGCCACCGGTCACCAACACCGTGCCCGCCGAAACCGCCGACACCACACCGGAATCCACACCATCCGGACCCGCCGGGAGGGTAAGGACGATCTTGCCGATGTGGCGCGCCTGACTGAAGTAACGGAACGCGTCGCGCGCACGCCGAATGTCGAAGGTCTTGACGGGCAGCGGAGTGATCACTTCGCTGTCGAACATCGCTTTGAGATCGACCAGCATCTCCGCGATCCGATCCGGCCCGGCATGCACCAGATCGAACGCACGATAGTGCACTCCCGGATAACGAGCGGCGATCTCTCCGCTGTCACGGATGTCGGTCTTGCCCATCTCCAGGAAACGACCGCCGCGCGGTAGCAGCCGTAGCGACGTATCGACGAATTCCCCTGCCAGCGAGTCCAGAACGACATCCACACCGCGGCCACCGGTAGCCGCCATGAACTGTTCTTCGAAGTGAAGCGACCGGGAATCCCCGATGTGCTGCTCGTCGTACCCCAGGGAACGCAAGGTGTCCCACTTGCCCTGGCTCGCGGTCCCGTACACCTCGATTCCCCAGTGCCGGGCCAACTGGGTAGCCGCCATGCCCACCCCGCCGGCCGCCGCATGCACCAGCAGAGTCTCGCCTGGCCGGACGCGACCCAGATCGCGAAGCCCGTAATAGGCGGTCAGGAAGACGATCGGAACGGTGGCCGCCTCGATGAACGACCACCCCTCGGGCATATGGATGATCAGTCTCTGATCCGTCACCTCGAATGGACCCAGACCGCCTTCGATCAATCCCATCACCCGGTCGCCGGGCGCGAAGCCGTCCACCCCCGGGCCGACCTCGACGACGACGCCCGCCGCTTCCATGCCCATCAGGGTGTTCTTCGAAGCCACTTCACCCAGGCAGATGAGAATGTCTCGGAAGTTCAGGCCACCGGCCCGCACCGCGATACGGACCTGCCCCGGCGCCAGAGGTTGATCAGCGGCACCGCATCGCTTCAGCTCGAGCCCGTCGATGGTGTCATTACCGGCTTCGAGGCGCCACGACATCGAGTCCGGCACAACCAGACCCGGCGAATCGGTGAGCCGGACCAGTCGAGCGGTATGCGGCGACCCGGAACGGATCATGACTTGAGGTTCACCGCAGGCCAGCGCCTCGGTCAGCATCGCCATCGGCATATCCACGGGGTGATCGGAGTCGACGAGCACGATCCTGCCCGGGTCCTCCGACTGCGCCGAACGCACCAGCCCCCACACCGCGGCACCAGCCAGATCAGCGATCTGCTCACCGGCACGCGCGACCGCCCCACTGGTCAACACCACCAATGTGCTTTCCGCGAATCGAGACTCACCCAGCCAGGCCTGCAACCCGGCCAGCACCTCACCGGTCGCCCGACGCACACGCCACGGCACATCCTCGGAGGTGTCGCCGATCTCGCGTCGGTCCAGCACCACCACCGGCGGCACCGACGCAGTATCGTCGCGCGTCCACGCCAAGAATTCCTCGATCGCGGTGAACACCCGAGACTCCGGCGTCTGCCCCGCACCCGGGATCGGAGTCTCCGCCGGTGTCCACTGCACCACGCACAACCGCTCCCGCGTGCTCGACGCGCCCAGCTGTCCCGGCGACACCGGCCGCGAGGTCAATGACCCAGCCGTCAGCACCGGCTGCCCAGCGGTGTCTGCGACCTCGATCGCCAACGCGCCGGTACCGGAATCAGTCGGCGAGATCCGCGCCCGAACTACTGACGCGCCGACCGCGTGCAGCGACACCTCCGACCACGCGAACGGCAACATCACCTCGCCACCGGCACCGGCCATCACCGCGGCATGCAGTACAGAATCCAACAACGCCGGATGCAGTCCGAACCCCGACGCATCACTCACCGAATCCGGCAGTGCGGCTTCGACGAACAACTCCTCACCACGACGCCACAACGACCGCAACCCCTGGAAGGTCGGACCGTAGTCATATCCGAGATCAGCCAACACCGGATACACATCGTCGGTCGCCTCAGCCACCGCGCCCGCAGGCGGCCACACCGCCAACGCCTCCGACACCGCACCGGCGGCAACCGAATTCGCGACATCAGCGTCCCGCTGCTCGAGCACCCCCTCGGCATGGGTAACCCAGCCGGCCTGCGGGCCCTCGGCGTCACGGGAGTACACCGCCACGCGTCGCGCACCCGACCCCTGCCCGTCGGGTCCGTCGACCACGACCTGAAGCTGCACCGCGGTCTCGGCAGTCAACACCAACGGAGTCATCAGCGTCAGGTCCCGCAGCACCGGGCACCCGGCTTCCGCCCCCGCCCGCATCGCCAATTCCACGAACCCGGTACCGGGGAACAACACCACCCCACCGACCGCGTGATCAGCAAGCCACGGCCGCGACGACAACGACAACCGGCCCGTCAGCACCACCGCACCTGTGTCCGCGGACATCATCACCGCACCCAGCAGCGGGTGCCCGGCCCCGGTCAACCCCAGCGACGCCACGTCAGCACTCCCGGCCGGCGGCAACCAGTAGCGGCGACGCTGGAACGCGTACGCGGGCAACTCGACCCGGCGACCGCCACCCTGACGTACCGCATCCCACGCCACATCGACACCCGACACCTCCAGGCGGGCCATCGAGCGCGTGAACGCGACCGCGCAATCCTCGCCACGCAGCAGCGAACCCACGATCACCGGGTCATGGCTGTCGGGATCGGCTGCCGCACAAATCTGTTCGACATCGACGGTCAGCAAGGGGTGCGGGCTCGCCTCGACGAACACCCCGTATCCATCCCGCTGCAATGCCCGCACCGCCTGCTCGAAACGCACCGTCTCCCGCAGATTGCGGAACCAGTACCGGGCATCCAATTCGGCGGGGTCCAGGACCGTGCCGGTGACGGTCGAATAGAACACGACCCCTGTCGGGCTCGTGGAACCTTGTGAGCGCGGACGGATTTCGGCGAGTGCGCCGAGGAGGCGATCGCGGACCTGTTCGACCTGAGGAGAATGCGAGGCATAATCCACCGCGATCCGGCGGGCACGCACCTCGAGTCGCTCACACTCGGTCAGGAACGACCCCATCTGCCCGACATCACCGGACACCACGGTCGATCCCGGGCCGTTGACCACGGCGACCGCCAACCCGTCGAACCCGCTGAGCAACTCCTCGACCCGCTCGACCACGAGCCCGACCGCCACCATCGCGCCCCGACCGGCCAGCACCGTCAACGCCGCCGACCTCAGGATCACGACCCGGGCCGCATCCTCGAGCGACAACACACCAGCCACATAAGCCGCGGCGATCTCTCCCTGCGAATGACCCACCACCGCATCAGGTTCCACACCAACCGAACGCCACAACGCCGCAAGCGACACCATCACCGCGAACAACACCGGCTGCACAATCTCGACCTGCTCGAGCCACCCCGCATCATCGGAACCGAGCACATCCAACAGCGACCACTCCACCAACGAGGAAAACACCCGATCACACTCGGCCATAGCCTGCGCGAACACCGGCGACGACACCAACAGCTCCCGGCCCATCCCCAGCCACTGCGCGCCCTGACCCGGGAAGATCAGCACCGTCTTACCGGGTTTGCCGGCGACCCCCGACACCACACCATCGCCTGGCAGCCCGCGTGCGACCGTGTCGAGCCCGCCCAGCAGCTGCGTCCGATCCAGGCCCACGATCACCGCTCGATGATCGAACCGCGAACGGCCCGAGAGGGTCGCGGCCACATCCGCCGCATCCGCATCCGGACGCTGCCCCAGATACGCCGACAACCGAGATGCCTGCCCTGCCAACCCGTCCCGGGTCCGTGCCGACACCACCCACACCAGCGGCACCGATTCATCGATCGGTGTCCGGGGTTGCGGTACCGGCTCGCTCACCGGAGCTTGTTCGAGGATGACGTGAGCATTGGTGCCACTGACACCGAAAGCCGACACCGCGGCCCGCCGCGGCCGATCGGCCTCCGGCCAGTCCTGTGCCCGACTCAGCAGCTCGGCGTGACCCGCCGTCCAATCCACGTGCGAGGATGGCGCATCCACGTGCAGGGTTCTGGGCAGCACCCCGTGGCGCAGGGCCTGCACCATCTTGATCACCCCGGCCACACCGGCAGCCGCCTGCGTGTGGCCGATATTCGACTTGATCGAACCCAACCGCACCGGTTCCGAATCGGTTTCACGCTGACCATAGGTCGCCAGCAATGCCTGCGCCTCAATCGGATCACCCAACCTGGTCCCCGTGCCGTGGGCCTCGACCACGTCGACCTCAGCGGCAGACACCCCGGCATTGGCCAATGCCCGCCGGATCACCCGCTGCTGGGAAGGCCCGTTCGGCGCACTGAAGCCATTGGACGCACCGTCCTGGTTGACCGCGCTGCCACGCACCACCGCCAACACCTGATGCCCGTTGCGCTCGGCATCGGACAGCCGTTCCAGCACAAGGACACCCGAGCCCTCACCGAACGCGGTCCCGTCGGCCGCCTCCGCGAAAGGCTTACACCGACCATCCGCCGCCAATGCCCGCTGCCGGGAGAACTCGACGAATGTCGCGGGTGTCGACATCACCGTCACCCCACCGGCCAACGCCAGCGAACACTCCCCCGTACGCAACGCAGTCACCGCCTGATGCAGGGCCACCAGACTCGACGAACACGCCGTATCCACCGACACCGCAGGACCTTCCAGACCCAGCACGTACGACACCCGACCCGACAGGACAGCGCCGGCTGATTCGGTCTGCGGGTAATCGTGGTACATCGCACCGACATACACGCCGGTGTCGCTGCCCCGCAACGTCTCCGGCCGGATCCCGGCATGCTCGAGCGCCTCCCACGCCGTCTCCAATATCAGCCGCTGTTGCGGGTCCATACCGACCGCCTCACGCGGACTGATCCCGAAGAATTCCGCGTCGAACTCCGCTGCGTCGTCAAGGAATCCGCCCTCATTCGCGTACGACTTACCCTCGACACCCGGCGCGGGATCGAACACCCCTTCCCAACCACGATCGGTCGGGAATGTCGAGATCACATCGCGACCGTCGACCACCAAGCGCCACAACTCCTCCGGCGAGGACACCCCACCCGGGAAACGGCAGCCCACCCCCACAATCGCCACCGGATCCGACGACGACCACGACACCACCGATGCCGATTCCGAGACCGCAGCGATATCGGCGCCGGTGAGCCGGCCAAGGATGTGCGCGGCGGCACGGTCGGGCGTCGGGTGGTCGAAAACCAGGGTCGCCGACAACCGTAACCCGGTGACCGCGTTCAACCGATTGCGGGCCTCGACCGCGGTCAGCGAATCGAAACCCAGATCCCGGAAACTACGGTCGGCATTCACGGCCGCACCACTATCGTGACCCAGCACAGCCGCGACCTCGCCACGAACAATGTCCAGGACCAGCGCTTGTTGTTCGGTCGGTGTCAGCCCGACCAGCCGCTGCCGCAGACCCACCGCACCTGCCGCACCCGATGGGCTGCGGCGAATTGTCGGCAGCATGCCCTCCAGCATCGGAGCAAGGACACCGGCACGGGAACGGGCCGCCAATGCGGCCGAATCGATGCGCGCCGCCACTACACCCGAACGAGGTTGCGCCACAGCGGCGTCGAACAACGCCAAACCCTGCTCGTCCGACATCACCGCCACCCCATCACGATTCAAACGCATGGTGTCGACATCACCGAGATGCCCGGTCATCCCGGTATCGGAAGCCCACAACCCCCACGCGATCGATGTCGCGACCAGCCCACTCGCACGCCGATGCTCGGCCAACCCATCGAGGAACGTATTCGCGGCCGCGTAGTTGCCCTGCCCCGCGGTGCCCAGCACGCCCGCAACCGAGGAGTACAACACGAACAACCGAAGATCCAGCTCACGGGTCAACTCGTGCAGGTGCCATGCCGCATCAGCCTTGGCCGCCAACACCGCGTCCATCCGATCCGGGTTCAACGACACCACCACACCGTCATCGAGCACACCCGCGGTGTGCACCACACCGCTCAACGGCGCGTCCTCAGGAACCGCGGCCAGCAACTTCACGACCTCATCGCGATCGGACACATCGCACGCCACGATCCGCACCCGGGCACCCAACCCGGTCAACTCCGCGACCAACTCCGCTGCCCCCGAAGCCGCAAGGCCACGGCGACTGGCCAACACCAACGACCGCACCCCGTACTCGGTAACAAGATGCCGCGCCAACATCGAACCCAGCCCACCGGTGCCACCGGTGACCACCACCGTGCCCGCAGACGCCACACCCGCATCCACACCGGGCTCCTCCGCCGGCAGCCGGACCAGTCGAGCGGTATGCGATACCCCGGAACGGATCATGACCTGAGGTTCACCACACGCCAACACCCCGGCCAAGTCCACTGCCGTTGCGGCGGTCGCGCTCCCGGACACGACGCCCACGGAAACACCGTCTGGGAGATCGGTGTCCACAAGCACGACCCGGCCCGGATCCTCCGTTTGCGCCGAACGCACCAGACCCCACACCGCGGCACCAGCCAGATCAGCGACCGGCTCACCCGCACACGCGACCGCCCCACTGGTCAACACCACCAATGTGCTTTCCGCGAATCGCGACTCACCCAGCCAGGCCTGCAACCCGGCCAGCACCTCACCGGTCGCCCGACGCACACGCCACGGCACATCCTCGGAGGTGTCGCCGATCTCGCGTCGGTCCAGCACCACCACCGGCGGCACCGACGCAGTATCGTCGCGCGTCCACGCCAAGAATTCCTCGATCGCGGTGAACACCCGAGACTCCGGCTCCGACC
Organism: Nocardia sp. NPDC005746; assembly: GCF_040630785.1. Classification (NCBI taxonomy): domain Bacteria; kingdom Bacillati; phylum Actinomycetota; class Actinomycetes; order Mycobacteriales; family Nocardiaceae; genus Nocardia; species Nocardia sp. NPDC005746. The sequence continues at coordinate 827,865 of NZ_JBEXYE010000001.1, read as the reverse complement.
CCGCACCCGGGATCGGAATCTCCGCCGGTGTCCACTGCACCACGCACAACCGCTCCCGCGTGCTCGACGCGCCCAGCTGTCCCGGCGACACCGGCCGCAAAGTCAACGACCCGACCGCCAACACCAGATGCCCGGAAAGGTCGGCGACCTCGACCGCGACCGCACCGACACCGGTCGGTGAGATCCGCGCCCGCACCGCAGACGCACCGACCGCATACAAGGCCGTCTCCGACCATGCGAACGGCAACACCACCTCGACACCAGCACCGGAATCGATTGCCACCACAGCCATCACCGTGGCATGCAGCACAGAATCCAACAGCGCCGGATGCAGTCCGTACCCCGACGCATCACTCACCGAATCCGGCAGTGCGGCTTCGACGAACAACTCCTCACCACGCCGCCACAACGACCGCAACCCCTGGAACGCCGGACCGTAGCCGTACCCGAGATCGCCGAGCCTGCCGTAGAGGTCCTCCACGCCCACACGCACCGCGCCCGCAGGCGGCCACACCGCCAAGCCCTCCGACACCGCTCCGGCGGCAACCGAATTCGCGACATCAGCGTCCTGCCGCTCGAGCACCCCCTCGGCATGGGTAACCCAGCCGGCCTGCGGGTCCTCGGCGTCACGGGAGTACACCACCACGCGTCGCGCACCCAACCCCTGCCCGTCGGGTCCGTCGACCACGACCTGAAGCTGCACCGCGGTCTCGGCAGTCAACACCAACGGCGTCATCAGCGTCAGGTCCCGCAGGACCGGACACCCGATCTCTTCGCCCGCCCGCATGGCCAACTCCACGAAACCGGTGCCCGGGAGCAATACCGTTCCACCGACCGCGTGATCGGAAAGCCATGGCTGCGACGACAACGACAGTCGACCCGTCAGCACCACCGCACCCGAGTCCGCGGACATCATCACCGCACCCAGCAGCGGGTGCCCGGCACCAGCCAATCCCAGCGACGCCGCGTCACTGTTCCCGGTCGAGTTCAACCAGTAGCGTCGACGCTGGAACGCGTACGTGGGCAACTCGATTCGACGACCACGAGCCTGAAGCAAAGCATCCCATGCCACATCGACACCCGACACCTCCAACCGGGCCATCGAGCGCGTGAACGCGACCGCGCAATCCTCGCCACGCAGCAACGAACCCACGATCACCGGATCATGGGCGTTCGAGGGTGTGCCGTTGCCGGGATCGGCTGCGGCACAGATCTGTTCGACATCGACGGTCAACAGCGGGTGCGGGCTCGCCTCGATGAACACGCCGTATCCGTCGCGGCGCAATGCCCGCACGGCCTGCTCGAAGCTCACCGTCGCCCGCAGATTGCGGAACCAGTAGTCCGCGTCCAGCCCGGCAGGATCCAGGACCGTGCCGGTGACAGTCGAATAGAACACCACCCCCGTCGGGCTCGTGGAACCTTGTGAGCGCGGACGGATTTCGGCGAGCGCGCCGAGCAGCTGCTCGCGAAGCTGTTCGACCTGAGGAGAATGCGAGGCATAATCCACCGCGATCCGGCGGGCACGCACCTCGAGTCGCTCACACTCGGCCAGGAACGACCCCATCTGCCCGACATCACCGGACACCACTGTCGATCCCGGGCCGTTGACCACGGCGACCGCCAAACAGTCGAACCCGCTGAGCAGCTCCTCGACCCGATCCCGAGGCGCGTACACCGCCACCATCGCGCCTTGACCCGCGAGCGCCGTCAACGCCGCCGACCTCAGGATCACGACCCGGGCCGCATCCTCGAGCGACAACACACCAGCCACATAGGCCGCGGCGATCTCGCCCTGCGAATGACCCACCACCGCATCAGGTTCCACACCGACCGAACGCCACAGCTGCGCCAACGACACCATCACCGCGAACAACACCGGCTGCACAATCTCGACCTGCTCGAGCCACCCCGCATCATCGGAAGCGACCACAGCCAACAGCGACCACTCCACCAACGAGGAAAACACCCGATCACACTCGGCCATAGCCTGCGCGAACACCGGCGACGACGCCAGCAACTCCCGGCCCATCCCCAGCCACTGCGCCCCCTGACCCGGAAACACCAACACCGTCTTGGCTTGTGCGCGTGCGGTCCCCGACACCACACCATCGTCTGGCAGCCCGCGAGCCACCGCGTCCAAGCCCGCCAGCAACGCCGCATGGCCCCTGCCCGTGACCACCGCACGATGATCGAACCGCGAACGTCGCGACAGGGTCGCCGCCACATCCACCGCATCAGTATCCGGACGCTCGAGCAGGTGCCGCGACAACCGATCCGCCTGCCCCGCAAGCGCTTCCGGTGCCGGACCGGACAACACCCACGCCACCGGCGCTGACCCGTCCGACGGTGTCGGTGGCTGCGGTGCCGGCTCGCTCACCGGAGCTTCTTCGAGGATGACGTGAGCATTGGTGCCACTGATGCCGAAAGCCGACACCGCCGCTCGCCGCGGCCGATCGGCCGCCGGCCAGTTCTGTGCCCGACTCAGCAGCTCGGCGTGACCCGCCGTCCAATCCACCTGTGAGGACGGCGCATCCACGTGAAGAGTCCTGGGCAGCACCCCATAGCGCAAGGCCTGCACCATCTTGATCACCCCGGCCACACCCGCCGCCGCCTGCGTGTGCCCGATATTCGACTTGACCGAACCCAACCACACCGGCCGGTCCGCCGGACGGCCCTGACCGTAGGTCGCCAGCAGCGCCTGCGCCTCGATCGGATCACCCAACCTGGTGCCGGTGCCATGGGCTTCGACCACGTCGACCTCGGCCGCCGGCACCCCCGCATCGGCCAACGCCCGCCGGATCACCCGCTGCTGGGAAGGTCCGTTCGGGGCACTGAAACCGTTGGAGGCGCCATCCTGATTGACCGCGCTGCCACGCACCACCGCCAGCACCTGATGTCCGTTGCGCTGGGCATCCGACAGCCGCTCCAGTACCAGCACACCCGAACCCTCACCGAACGCGGTCCCGTCAGCGGCCTCCGAAAACGGCTTACACCGACCATCCGCAGCCAACCCCCGCTGCCGAGAGAACTCGACGAACGTCGCGGGCGTGGCCATCACCGTCACCCCACCGGCCAGCGCCAGCGAGCATTCTCCCGCGCGCAAAGCCGCCACCGCCTGATGCAGGGCCACCAGACTCGACGAACACGCCGTATCCACCGACACCGCAGGACCTTCCAGACCCAGCACATACGACACCCGACCCGACAGGACAGCACCGGCTACTTCGCTGTGCGGGTAATCGTGATACATCGCACCGACATACACGCCGGTGTCGCTGCCCCGCAACGTCAACGGGTCGATGCCCGCTGATTCCAGTGCCTCCCAGGAAGTTTCCAGCAGTACTCGCTGCTGCGGGTCCATCGTGATCGCCTCGCGCGGACTGATTCCGAAGAACCCGGCATCGAACTCGCCCGCGTCGTAAAGGAACCCGCCCTGGTTCGTGTACGACTTACCCGCGGTACCGAGCACCGGATCGAACACCCCGTCCCAGCCACGATCGGTCGGGAACGTCGAGATCACATCACGCCCGTCGACCACCAAGCGCCACAACTCCTCCGGCGAGGACACCCCACCAGGGAAACGGCAGCCCACCCCCACAATCGCTACCGGCTCCGACGACGACACCACCGAGGCGGATTCCGGGACCTCAGCGATATCGGCGCCGGTGAGCCGGCCAAGGATGTGTGTAGCGACACTGTCGGGCGTCGGATAATCGAAAACCAGGGTCACGGGCAACCGCAACCCGGTGACCGCGTTCAACCGATTGCGCGCCTCGACCGCGGTCAGAGAATCGAAACCCAGGTCCCGGAAACTACGGTCAGCGGCTACGGCCGCACCACTATCGTGACCCAGCACAGCCGCGACCTGACCGCGAACAGTGTCCAGCACCAGCGCCTTTCGCTCGGTCGGTGTCAGCCCGACCAGCCGCTGCCGCAGACCCACCGCACCTGCCGCACCCGATGGGCTGCGGCGAATTGTCGGCAGCATGCCCTCCAGCATCGGAGCAAGGACACCGGCACGGGAACGGGCCGCCAATGCGGCCGAATCGATGCGCGCCGCCACTACACCCGAACGAGGTTGGACGAGTGCGGCGTCGAACAACGCCAAGCCCTGCTCGTCCGACATCGCCGCCACCCCGACGCGGCCCAGCCGTGTGGTGTCGGTGTCGCCGAGGTGACCGGTCATACCGGTATCGGAAGCCCACAACCCCCACGCGATCGATGTCGCGACCAGCCCGCTCACACGGCGATGCTCGGCCAACCCGTCGAGGAATGCGTTCGCGGCCGCGTAATTGCCCTGCCCCGCGGTGCCCAGCACACCCGCGACCGACGAATACAACACGAACAACCCCAGATCCAGCTCACGGGTCAACTCGTGCAGATGCCACGCCGCATCCGTCTTGGCCGCCAACACCGCGTCTACTTGTTCGGGGCGCAACGACACCACGACACCGTCGTCGAGCACGCCTGCGGTGTGCACCACACCGCTCAACGGTGCGTCCTGAGGAACCGCGGCCAGCAACTTCACGACCTCATCGCGCTGGGACACATCGCACGCCACGATCCGCACCCGGGCACCCAACCCGGTCAACTCCGCGACCAACTCCGCTGCACCCGGCGCTGCCGGGCCGCGCCGACTGGCCAACACCAACGACCGCACCCCGTACTCGGTCACCAGATGCCGCGCCAACATCGATCCCAGCCCACCGGTGCCCCCGGTGATCAGCACCGTGCCCTCCGACACCACACCCGAATCCACGCCAGTGTCTTGCACCGGGAGCCGGACCAATCGAGCGGTATGCGACACCCCGGAACGGATCATGACCTGAGGCTCACCACACGCCAACACCCCGGCCAAGTCCACTGCCGTTGCGGCAGTGTCGGTGTCGAGCAGGACGATCCGGCCCGGATCCTCCGTTTGCGCCGAACGCACCAGACCCCACACCGCCGCACCAGCCAGATCATCGACCGGCTCACCCGCAGATGCGACCGCCCCACAGGTCAACACCACCAATGTGCTCGCGGCGAACCGCGACTCACCCAGCCAGGCCTGCAACCCGGCCAGCACCTCACCGGTCGCCCGACGCACACGCCACGGCACATCCCCGGCAGCGTCGATCTCGCGCCGGTCCAGCACCACAACCGGCGGCACCGACACACCCTCGTCGCGCGTCCACGCCAAGAATTCCTCGATCGTGGTGAACACCCGAGACTCCGGCTCCGACCCCAGAATCGAAGTCTCCGTCGGTGTCCACTGCACCACACACAACCGCTCCCGCGTGCTCGACGCACGCAATTGCCCCGGCAACACCGGCCGCAAAGTCAACGACCCGACTGTCAGCACCGGCTGCCCGGCGGTGTCGGCGACCTCGATCGCGACCGCACCCGTACCGGATTCGATCGGGTGGATCCGGGCCCGCACCACCGACGCGCCGCCCGTATGCGGCGACACCTCCGACCACGCGAACGGCAACATCACGCCACCGGAATGGGAATCGGAAGGCATCACCACGCCATGCAGCACAGAATCCAACAGCGCCGGATGCAGTCCGTACCCCGACGCATCACTCACCGAATCCGGCAGTGCGGCTTCGACGAACAACTCCTCACCACGACGCCACAACGACCGCAACCCCTGGAAGGTCGGACCGTAGTCATATCCGAGATCAGCCAGCACCGGATACACATCGTCCACCGGCACTGCGCCACTCGGCGGCCACACCGCCAAGCCCTCCGACACCGCTCCGGCGGCAACCGAATTCGCGACATCAGCGTCCCGCCGCTGGAGTACTCCCTCGGCATGCGTGACCCACGCGGCCTGCGGGTCCTCGGCGTCACGGGAGTACATCACCACCCGCCGCACTCCCTGCCCCTGCCCGTCGGGCCGGTCGACCACGACCTGAAGCTGCACCGCGGTCTCGGCGGCCAACACCAACGGAGTCGTCAGTGTCAGGTCCCGCAGCACCGGGCATCCGGCTTCCGCCCCCGCCCGCATCGCCAACTCCACGAACCCGGTGCCGGGGAACAACACCACGCCACCGACCGCGTGATCGGAAAGCCATGGCTGCGACGACAACGACAGTCGACCCGTCAGCACCACCGCACCTGTGTCCGCGGACATCATCACCGCACCCAGCAGCGGGTGCCCGGCCCCGGTCAACCCCAGCGACGCCGCGTCACCGTTACCGGTCGGGGTCTTCCAGTAGTGTCGACGCTGGAACGCGTACGTGGGCAAGTCGATTCGACGACCACGATCCTGACGCAGTGCATTCCACTCCACATCCACACCTGCCACCTCCAGGCGGGCCATGGAGCGCGTGAACGCGACCGCGCAATCCTCGCCACGCAGCAACGAACCCACGATCACCGGGTCATGGACGTTCGGGAGCATGGTGCTGCCGGGATCGGCTGCGGCACAGATCTGTTCGATATCGACGGTCAGCAAGGGGTGCGGGCTCGCCTCGACGAACACGCTGTATCCGTCGCGGTGCAATGCCCGCACCGCCTGCTCGAAACGCACCGTCTCCCGCAGATTGCGGAACCAGTACTCGGCATCCAATTCGCTCGGGTCCAGGACCGTGCCGGTGACGGTCGAATAGAACGCCACCTCCGACGCACCCCTCGAACGCGTGGAACCTGATGTACGCGGCTGGATTTCGGTGAGCGCGCCGAGCAGCTGCTCGCGAAGCTGTTCGACCTGAGGAGAATGCGAGGCATAATCCACCGCGATCCGGCGGGCACGCACCTCGAGTCGCTCACACTCGGCCAGGAACGACCCCATCTGCCCGACATCACCGGACACCACGGTCGATCCCGGGCCATTGACCACAGCCACCGCCAAACGGTCGAACCGCTCGAGCAGCCGCTCGACCTGCTCGACCGCGAGCCCGACCGCCGCCATCGCGCCCTGACCCGCCAACACCGTCAACGCCGCCGACCTCAGAATCACGACCCGAGCCGCATCCTCGAGCGACAACACACCCGCCACATAAGCCGCCGCGATCTCTCCCTGCGAATGACCCACCACCGCATCAGGTTCCACACCAACCGAACGCCACAGCTGCGCCAACGACACCATCACCGCGAACAACACCGGCTGTACCACGTCGACGCACTCCAGCGAGGGCGCGCCGTCACCACCGTCGAGCACCTCGAGCAGCGACCAGTCCACCAACGTGGAGAACACGCGATCACACTCGGTCATGGACTGCGCGAACACCGGTGAGGACGCCAGCAGCTCCCGGCCCATCCCCAGCCACTGCGCGCCCTGACCCGGGAACACCAACACCGTCTTGGCTTGTGCGCGTGCGGTCCCCGACACCACCGCACCAGCGCCCGCGGGCAGCCCTTGCGCCACCGCGTCCAGCCCGCCCAGCAGCTGCGCCCGATCCAGGCCCACGATCACCGCTCGATGATCGAACCGCGAACGGCCCGACAGGGTCGCGGCCACATCCACCGCGTCCACGTCCGGGCACTGGCCCAGATGGGTCGACAGCCGAGCCGCCTGCTCCGCCAATCCATCCCGGGTCCGTGCCGACAACACCCACGCCACCGGTGCCGACCCGTCGGTCGGTGTCGGTGGCTGCGGCGCCGACTCGCTCACCGGAGCTTCTTCTAGGATGACGTGAGCATTGGTGCCACTGATGCCGAAAGCCGACACCGCCGCTCGCCGCGGACGCTCGGTCTCCGGCCAGTCCTGTGCCCGGCTCAGCAGCTCGGCGTGGCCCGCCGTCCAATCCACCTGTGAGGATGGCGCGTCCACGTGCAGGGTCCTGGGCAGCACCCCATAGCGCAAGGCCTGCACCATCTTGATCACCCCGGCCACACCGGCAGCCGCCTGCGTGTGCCCGATATTCGACTTGACCGAACCCAACCACACCGGCTCCAGATCGCGATCACGCTGACCGTAAGTCGCCAGCAACGCCTGCGCCTCGATCGGATCACCCAACCTGGTCCCCGTACCGTGCGCCTCCACCACATCGACCTCGGCCGCCGACAACCCGGCATCGGCCAACGCGCGCCGGATCACTCGCTGCTGCGAAGGCCCGTTCGGCGCGGTCAACCCATTGGACGCACCGTCCTGATTGACCGCGCTGCCACGCACCACCGCCAGCACCTGATGCCCGTTGCGCCGCGCATCCGACAGCCGCTCCAGTACCAGCACACCCGAACCCTCACCCCACGCCGTCCCATCCGCGGCCTCCGCGAACGGTTTACACCGGCCATCCGCAGCCAACCCCCGCTGCCGAGAGAACTCCACGAACATCGACGGAGTGGACATCACCGTCACCGCACCGGCCAGCGCCAGCGAACACTCCCCCGCGCGCAATGCCGCCACCGCCTGATGCAACGCCACCAGGCCCCCCGAGCACGCCGTATCCACGGATACCGCAGGCCCTTCCAACCCCAGCACGTACGACACCCGGCCCGACACCACGCTCGCCGTACCGCCGGTGAAGTCGCCATCGCCGACCCCGTCCCCGTAGCCCTGGTCGATCACCCCGATGTACACGCCGGTGTCGCTGCCCCGCAACGTCTCCGGCCGGATCGCGGCATGCTCGAGCGCCTCCCACGCCGTCTCCAGCATGATCCGCTGCTGCGGGTCCATCCCGACCGCCTCACGCGGACTGATCCCGAAGAACCCGGCGTCGAACTCCGCTGCTTCGTACAGGAATCCGCCCTCATTCGTGTACGACTTACCCGCCGCACCCGGCACCGGATCGAACACCCCGTCCCAGCCGCGGTCGGTCGGGAATCCCGAAATCACATCACGCCCGTCGACCACCAACCGCCACAGCTCTTCCGCGGAAGACACCCCACCCGGAAAACGACAGCCCACCCCCACAATCGCCACCGGATCCGACGACGACCACGACACCACCGATGCCGATTCCGAAGCCGCGGCGATATCGGCGCCGGTGAGCTGGGAAAGGATGTGGGCGGCCACCGCATCCGGCGTCGGATGATCGAAGACGAGGGACGCGGGCAACCGCAACCCGGTGACCGTGTTCAACCGCTCCCGTGCCTCGACCCCGGTCAACGAATCGAAGCCCAGATCCCGGAAGTTGCGGCCGCCATCGATAGCCGTGCCACCGTCGTGGCCCAGCACGGCCGCGACCTGGCCGCGAACAGTGTCCCGGACCAATGCCTCCCGCTCGGCGGACGTCAATCCCGCCAACCGCTGTCGCAAACTCACCACAACGTCCGGGACGGGACGGACCACCGAATGCCCGGCCTCCGCCGGCCCCGCAACAGCGGCCCCCGAAGAGCTCAACCAATATCGGCGACGCTGGAACGCGTAACCCGGCAACTCCACACGCCGCCCGCGACCCCCGAACACCGCATCCCACACCACACCCACACCCGACACTTCCAAGCGGGCCACCGAGCGGGTGAAAGTGAGAGCACTGTCCTGGTCGCGCTGCAGCGATCCCACGATCACCGGGTCATGGCTGTCGGGATCAGCTGCCGCACAGATCTGTTCGACATCGACGGTCAGCAAGGGGTGCGGGCTCGCCTCGACGAACACGCTGTATCCGTCGCGGTGCAATGCCCGCACCGCCTGCTCGAAACGCACCGTCTCCCGCAGATTGCGGAACCAGTACTCGGCATCCAATTCGCTCGGGTCCAGGACCGTGCCGGTGACAGTCGAATAGAACGCCACCCGCGGCGAAGCCTTCTCGAGTGAAGCAGTCCGGTCTGTGGTGAGCGCCTGCATCAAGTGCTCGCGGACCTGGTCGACCTGGGGAGAATGCGAGGCATAATCCACCGCGATCCGGCGGGCACGCACCTCGAGTCGCTCACACTCGGTCAGGAACAACTCGATCTGCCCGACATCACCGGACACCACGGTCGATCCCGGGCCGTTGACCACAGCCACCGCCAAACCGGCGAACCCGCCGAGCAGCTCCTCGACCCGATCCCGAGGCGCGAACACCGACACCATCGCGCCTTGACCCGCGAGCGCCGTCAACGCCGCCGAACGCAGGATCACGACCCGAGCGGCATCCTCGAGCGACAACACACCAGCCACATAAGCCGCCGCGATCTCACCCTGCGAATGACCCACCACCGCATCAGGTTCCACACCAACCGAACGCCACAACGCCGCAAGCGACACCATCACCGCGAACAACACCGGCTGCACGATCTCGACCTGCTCGAGCCACCCCGCATCATCGGAAGCGACCACATCCAACAGCGACCACTCCACCAACGAGGAAAACACCCGATCACACTCGGCCATAGCCTGCGCGAACACCGGCGACGACACCAACAGCTCCCGGCCCATCCCCAGCCACTGCGCCCCCTGACCCGGAAACACCAACACTGTCTTACCTTGTGCGCGTGCGGTCCCCGACACCACACCTTCGGCGGGTAGCCCTTGGGTCACCGCCGCCAAGCCCGCCAGCAGCGCCGCCCGGTCCGCGCCCGTGACCACCGCACGCTGCTCGAACCGCGACCGACGCGCCAGCGTCGCCGCCACATCCACCGGATCCACATCCGGACGCTCGCGCAGGTGCCACGACAACCGATCCGCCTGCCCCGCAAGCGCTTCCGGTGTCCGGCCCGACAACACCCACGCCACCGGCCCGTCCACACCGCCATCGGCCACCGGTTCGGTCACCGATTCCGGAGCCTGCTCGAGGATGACGTGGGCATTGGTGCCACTGACACCGAACCCCGACACCGCGGCACGACGCGGCCGATCGACCGTCGGCCAGTCGCGTTGCTCGGTGAGCAGCTCCACCCGCCCGGCAGTCCAGTCCACCCGCGTGGACGGCATATCCACGTTCAGCGTCTTGGGCAGGATTCCGCGGCGCAACGCCTGCACCATCTTGATCACGCCGGCCACGCCGGCAGCCGCCTGCGTGTGCCCGATGTTCGATTTGACCGAACCCAGCCACACCGGCAGATCCGCCGGCCGGTCCTGCCCGTAGGTGGCCAGCAACGCGTGCGCCTCGATCGGATCGCCCACCCTGGTGCCGGTGCCGTGGGCCTCGACCACGTCGACCTCGGCCGCGGACACCCCGGCATTGGCCAATGCCCGCCGGATCACCCGCTGCTGGGAGCGACCATTCGGCGCGGTCAACCCGGTCGACGCCCCGTCCTGATTGACCGCGCTACCCCGCACCACCGCCAGCACCCGATGCCCGTTGCGCTGGGCGTCGGACAACCGTTCCAGCACAAGGACACCCGAGCCCTCGCCCCATGCCGTCCCGTCGGCCGCGTCGGCGAACGGCTTGGCCCGGCCATCGACCGCGAGCCCTCGCTGCCGGGAGAACTCGACGAACGTCGCGGGTGTCGACATCACGGTCACCCCACCGGCCAGCGCCAGCGAACACTCCCCCGACCGCAACGCCTGGACCGCCAGATGCAGCGCCACCAACGAGGACGAGGCAGACGTGTCCACCGAAATCGCCGGGCCCTCCAACCCCAGCACGTACGACACCCGACCTGACACCACACTGGTCGAGCCGCCCGTCAATTGATAGCCCTCGACGTCGACCGGAACCTGCCCGCCCGCCCCGACCCCGTAGTCGTTGTGCATCACCCCGCAGAACACCCCGGTGTCGCTGCCGCGCAGGGCCGACGGGTCGAACCCCGCGGATTCCAATGCGTCCCAGGCTGTTTCCAGCAGTACCCGCTGCTGAGGGTCCATCGCCAGCGCCTCGCGCGGACTGATCCCGAAGAACTCGGCGTCGAACTCGGACGAGCGATGGAGGAATCCACCCACCCGCACATAGGACTTGCCCGGCACACCCGGCTCCGGGTTGTACAGATGGTCCAGATCCCAGCCACGGTCGGACGGAAAATCCGATAGCCCGTCACGACCGTCGATGACCAGCTGCCACAGGTCTTCGGATGACTCCACCCCGCCCGGGAACCGGCAACCTATACCCACAATCGCGATCGGCTGTGTCGGCTCAGTCTCATTGCCGAGAATCCCAGCGTGCCCTTTATACGGTTGAGTCATACCAATCCCCTATGCAACTCGGATGAAGTTGTGTTGCGATGAGTTGTCGTACGGATCCGTCGGAATAACCCGCGAAATCATCGTGACGCGCGTCAGCAACACGATGCTCTGACGTGTTGCGCGCTAGACCAACTGACGAACTGTCCACACTTCGCGCCCCGCAGTCGTCACCAAAGATCGACACTGCTGTCGAAATTATGGGCGCAGGCATCAAGTTTCTGAAACGCCGCGATCGCCGACATATGACTCCCCTCATATGACTCCCGAAGCAGTCCTGCCCGGGCAGGGCCGACAGGCCCAGAACCGCATCATCAACCTAGAACACGTTCCAGTCCGATGCAAGCAGTCACCGCACCGCCGCTCCCCACGCGCGAGGCCTTGTCCAGCCCTTCGATAGGCCCGAGGTTGCTTGGCGGACAAGGGACTTCGCAGCGGAGGCGACCACTCTCTCCGGACCAGGAGGTCCGCCGCCATAATCCGACGGCCGGGTGGACCGGCTGCTAGCATCGGCGACCGGCCCCGCCTGGCGGCGGGGAGAGCCAGCGGCTGGAGGGGAAATATTGATGGCAGTCATGGAATTTCGCGATTCCGAGAGCTCGGCCCGACGCACTGTGCGGTGGATTCGCGAATGGGGGTGGTTTGCGGCCTTGCTTTTCGTGCCCAGGGTTCCCAATCGATTCAGTCTGGTGTACGACAGAATTGTCACTGCACCCAACTCGCTCGGTGAGGAATCGCTGTTTCTGAACCTGGGCTACTGGGAGGACGGTACGCAAGACTTCGATCAAGCGGGCGCGGCGTTGGCTCGGCTGGTAGCGACCGAAGCCCGCATCGGGTCCGATGACGTCGTGGTCGACGTCGGTTGCGGACTCGGCGACCAAGACTTTCTCTGGGCGAAAGAGTTTGGCCCGAAACAAATTACAGGCGTGAACATCTCCGCGAAACAGATCGAGATCTCGACCGCGCGGGCCGCCGAATTGGGACTCAGCGATGTCGTGACGTATATGCACGGGTCGGCAAACGATCTACCGCAATCCGATGCGTCCGCAACGAAAGTGACTGCGCTCGAATCAGCACTCCACTTCCCGTCGCGTCCACGATTTTTCGACGAAGCATTCCGAGTCCTGGAACCTGGCGGCCGGTTGGTGACCGCGGACGTCGTGCCGCTCGCAGATGAGCACGTTCCGAGCGAGGTCAAGCGGTCGCGTACCAAGCGCATTCTGGTGCACCGCATATTCACGACTGCCCGCAAGAACAACACCAATGCGGAGGAATATCGCCAAGCGCTCGCGACAGCCGGCTTCGAAAATGTGCGAGTCTATTCGATCCGCGACCACGTATACCCCCAATATACCGAGTATGTCAGCCGCAGGTTCGAGCTTCCGGAGATGAGGCGAATCAATCCGCTGATCCGGCGGTTCTTCGGCCGAAAAGGCGCCTCGTTCTGGGCCCCTTGGCTGGACTACATCGTCGCTGTCGCAGACAAGCCACACATTGAAGGGTTGTCGCGGTGACGGCACCAGAAGCGACATCATCCGAGACGCCGGACAACCCCGTGGCACCGGATCATTCGGTGGCGATCATCGGGGCCGGATTCGGTGGTTTGACCATGGCACTGGAGCTTCGCCGCCTCGGCATCGAGGACTTCGTCATCTACGACCGCCTGGACGGTGTGGGCGGGACGTGGCGGAGTAATGTGTACCCTGGAGTCGGCGTCGATACACCCGCTCAGCTGTACCAGTACCGGGATCATATGAATCCGAACTGGAGTCGGCTTTTTCCGAAGGGGCCCGAAGTACTGGCCTACATCGAGCGGGTCTATCAGGAGAACAACCTCCTGCCCCACGTGCGGCCGAATTGCGAGGTACAGTCGCGCAGCTGGGACGATGAACACAAGCTGTGGAAACTGCGAATCGACGATCGCTGGGTCACAGCGCGTTTCGTGATCTCGGCCATCGGCCCGCTGCCCGAGATCAAGCCACCGGACCTCGAGGGACTGGACGACTACCGCGGAACGGTGCTGCAGCCGGCGTCTTGGGACACCAGCGTGGATCTGACCGGCAAACGCGTCGCGGTGATCGGAACAGGAGCCAGTGCGGTCCAGATCATCCCGGAGATCGCGCCGGCGGCCGGCCAACTCACCGTGTACCAGCGCACGCCGATATGGGTCACGCCCAAATGGGATCCGGCAATGCCGCCCTGGCTCAACGAGTTGTTCCGCCGTGTGCCTCGCGTTCAACGCCTGCTGCACGAAAGTCTCGACTCGATGTACTCACTGACGGTCATGTGGGTGCTGCACTACCAACGCACCCCACGCATCGGGCGCATGGTCACACAGTGGCTCGACGAATTCTATCGACGCGAAATTCCGAACGATGAACTGCGCGCGAAGCTTCTGCCCACTTACACCTTCCCATGCAAGCCGGTCTCACCGACGAACGCGTATCTGCAGACCTTCCTGCGAGACAACGTCGATCTGACCACGGACTCCATCGAGAGAATCACCGAGAACGGTATCCGCACGGTCGACGGAACGGAGCGAGAAATCGATGTACTCGTACTCGCCACCGGGTTCCGGCTCTACTACGATCCGCAGATATATCGCGACCGGCCGGTGACCGGTCGCGACGGGTTCGATATGGCTGAATTCCTGGAGAAGCAGCGAACATCGACCTACCACGGTTACTCCGTACCCGGGATGCCGAACAGCTTCACCATGTTCGGAGACTATGGCTGGACGGGCGGTACCTACCATATCGCGGCGGAGGTTGCCGCGACCCATATAGGCCGCGTCCTCGCCGAAGCCGAACGTCGCGATGCCATCGACGTCGAAGTGCGACAGGCAGCGGCCGAGGAGTGGACCGCCAAAACCGCTGCCCTGACTCCGAACTCACTCTTCGAGGGCGGCACGTGCGATTCGACCAATACGCAGTACATCAACCATCACGGACAATCGGTGTTCTACCGCCCGGTACGCACACGCCGAGCTCGAGCCGATGCACAGTCGTTCCCCCTCGGCGACTACATCTTCGCGGGCCGGTAGGCGTAGCCCACCGTTCACCGACCGAAGTGGTAGTCGGTGAACGGGAAATGGCGTCCACGCCACCGTGTTTCGAGGAGACCGGAGGGCCGGAAGTACGGAGTGTCACCGTGTGAGTTGCTGTAGTAGGTCGGAATGCCCTTGTTCAGCGTGCTGATGTAGTAGCGAAGCACCTGGCCGCGCTTGCGGATCTCGGCATGGTGAGCGGCGTGCGCACGTTCGCTCACCTCGACAACCGAGGCTCCGCGGCGTCTCGCCTCCCGGATCGCTCGAATAGCGTGTGACGCGGTCGTTTCGACCATCCCGTGCCATCCGATATCGGCCAGCGAGTACGGCCCGACCAGCATCCAGCGGTTCGGCAGGCCGGGGAGGGCCACGCCCTCATAGGCCTGTACGCCATTGGCGCGGAAGAACCGACCGAGATCGAATCCATCCCGCCCGACGATGGCGCCTTCGGCGTAACTCTCCGGATCGGTGTGCATCTGATAGCCGGTTGCCAGCACGATGACGTCATATTTGTGCTCGGTGCCATCGCTGGTCCGGAGGCCGTGCTCGGTGAACCGCTCGATGCCGTCGGTGACCAGGCGGACATTGTCGCGATTGAACACCGCCGGGTATCCGGTCGACAGGGTGAGCCGCTTGGTCATGGGGCCGTAGTCGGGTGTCAGTGCGGCGGCCGTGTCGGGATCGTCGATGACCCGACGGAGATAGGCTCCGTATACCCGCTTGGCGAAGGCGTCGAATGCGGCCATCAACGGTTTCACCAGTCTCAAGGGCAGATAGGTGGCCAGTCTGGCGATGGGTTCCATCGCGAGCAAGATCATCCCCTGCTGGGCCGCTGCCACGCCCGGCACGCGCAAGGCGTTCTGGAACCATTGCGGGACCGCGTAATTGGGTTTGGGTACGCACCACACCGGCGTCCGCTGGTGGACATCGAGATGAGCTACTTCGGGCGCGATCGCGGGCGTGATCTGCACGGAACTCGCGCCGGTGCCGACCACGGCCACGCGCTTGCCCGCCATGTCGAAATCATGGTCCCAGGCGTCCGGGCATTGGACCTTGCCGGCGAAGTCAGCGAAACCCTCGATGCCACAATCGACTTTGGGCCGCAGAAAGGCGCCGACCGCGCTGATCACGAACCTGGCCGTAATGATCTGGTCGTCAGCGGTGTGCAACTCCCAGCGGCGGTGTGTCTCGTCCCAGACTTCGCGGACGATCTCGGTGTGGAACCGCAGGTGCCGATAGAGACCGTAGCGGCGAGCGACGTCCCGGTGATACTCCTGCACCTCGGCGCCCGCCGGGAACAGCGTCGGCCAATCGGCCTTGCGCGCGAACGAATACTGGTAGGTGAGCGCGGGTACATCGACACTGATCCCGGGGTAGGTATTGTCGCGCCAACTGCCGCCGACCTCGCCGGCGCGTTCCAGGATGGTGAACTCTTCGATTCCCGCGCGTGTGAGCAGCGCGCCCGCCGCGATACCGCCGGGTCCGGCACCGATCACCACGATCTCGTGATCGGGTTGCGTTGTCGTAGTACCCATGTGTGCATGTCCCTTACTGAATAGGTCGGGTGTCGGCGGTCAGCTGCGTGAGCCATTGAGCTGTCAGCTGCGCCGCTTCTCGGGCCTTGGCACCGCTCAGCGCGGCGTGATCGGCATCCGCGGTGTCGACGACAAGCGTCGGAAGGTCAACGGGCTTGTGTTCGAGCCGCATCGCCAAGTCGAACCACCAGCCGAACGCGGTCAACCGTGCGGTGGTCAGGCCGGCGCGGTCGGGGATCGTGGCGGCCAGCTCGAGCATGTGGTGCCCGCGCGCGTTCAGCCGGCCTTCATCCAATTCTCGGTCGATGAAGCCGTCGAGGATGACCAGGCCGTGCAGCCGGGTATTTCCTTGCTCCACCAGCCGAGTCGCCGCCGCGTGGGCGATGTTTCCGCCTACCGAGTAACCGCCGAGGACGAACTCGTCCTGGCCCACCGTGTCGAGGATCGCCTGGACGATGCTGTCGACAGCGGCATCGAGCGATGCGGGAAGCGGCTCATCCGGGTCGTATCCGGACAGCGGGATAGCCGAGACACGGTGGCTACCGCCCAGATCGGCGGCGTACTGCGCGTACTGAACGGACCCGCCGAGGAATTCGGGGGAATTGACGAATACCAAGTGCGGCAGGACATGCCCGCCACTGATTCCGATTCCGCTCGGCATTCCCTCGGCGACTCGGTCGAACACCGGACGGAGTTTCGCGGCTGCTCGCAAGAACGCCAGACCGCGCTTGAACTTGTTGCCTGCGACGGCCTGCCGGATGACACCGACAACGGTCTCCGAGGCGGATTCTTCCGCCACGGTCTCCGCATCCGCCCCGAACAGTTCGCGCAGTATGTGCCGGGCGACGGCGGCCGGTGTCGGATGGTCGAAGATCAGGGTCGCGGGCAGTCGCAGTCCCGTGAGCGCATTGAGCCGGTTCCGCGCCTCGACCGCGGCCAGCGAATCGAAACCCAACTCCCGGAAGTTGCGGTCCGGATCGATCGCGTCGAGACCGTCATGGCCCAGCACGACCGCCATCTGCTCTCGCACCACGCCCAACAGCGTCGGCAATCGCTCGGCATCCGCCATCGCCGACACCCGCTCCCGCAGAACAGCTCCCGGCTCCCGCGACGGCTCCACCACCGAACGACGTCGCGCGCTCGATACCGATCCCCGCAGCAGCGGGATCAATGTCCCAGCCCTGACCTGCGCATCCAGCACCGCGCGATCCAGCGGCGACGCGACCACCGCGGCACGGTCCTGAACGATCGCGGCGTCGAATAGTGCCAATCCCTGCTCGGTCGACATGGGTGACAACCCGCCACGACCCAATCGAGCGGTGTCGGTATCGGCGAGATGTCCGGTCATCCCGGTGGCGGAAGCCCACCAGCCCCACGCGATCGACGTCGCGACCGAGCCATTCGCACGCCGATGCTCGGCCAAACCGTCCAGGAACACATTCGCGGCCGCGTAGTTGCCCTGCCCCGCCAGTCCCAGTACGCCCGCCACCGACGAATAGAACACGAACATCGGCAAATCCATATGGCTCGTGGCCTTGTGCAGATACCAGGCGGCGTCGGCCTTCGCCGCCAACACCGTGTCCATCCGGTCCGGTGTCAGTGACGTGATCACACCGTCATCGAGCACACCCGCCGCATGCACCACACCCGTCAGCGGGAACTGCTCGGGCACCGCCGCCAGCAACTCGGCCACCCCATCGCGAGTCGCGACATCACAGGCCACGATCCGCACCTGAGCGCCCAGCTCACCCAGCCCCGTCGCCAACAGCGCCGCTCCCGGCGCGGCCGTGCCACGACGACTCGCCAATACCAGCGACCGCACACCATGGTTCGTCACCAGATGCCGGGCCAACGCCGCACCCAAACCGCCGGTGCCACCGGTGACCAGCACCGTCCCCGCCGACACCACGCCAAAGGTGTCCGATACCGACCGTCGCCCGACAGGCAGTCGGGCCAATCGGGCTCCGTGCACGACCCCGGCCCGGATCACGGCCTGGGGCTCGCCTGAAACGAGCACCGCCGCAAGCGCTTCGGCGGTCAGCTCGTCGGTGTCGGTGTCGACGAGGACCACACGACCCGGAGCCTCCGACCGCGCCGAACCCACCAGACCCCAGACCGCCGTACCCGCCAAATCGGTGACATCGTGCCCAGCGGGGCCGACTGCTCCGCGAGTGACCACGACCAGCGTGCTCGCCGCACACCGCGACTCACCCAGCCAGGCCTGCAACACACTCAACGTCTCGTGCGTCGCAGGGCGGACACGGCTCGGTACATCGTCGTCGGCACCGGCTTCGTCCACGCCGCGATCGAATACGACCACCGAGGGAACGGGCACCGCCGCGTTCTGCACTCGGCTACCGAAAACCTCGGCATTGCTGATGGTTTCGGCATCGACAGGCGGGGTGTCCGGTGTCGCCAGAGGTGTCCACCGCACGCCGTGCAACCCGTCGCGGACCGAGAAGGCCTCCGGCTGCGCGGAAGCCGCTTCCCGCACGGTCAAGGATCGCGCGGAGAGCACCAACCGTCCTGCCGCATCGGCGACCCGGATCGACACCGTATCCACCTGCCCCGAGACCGGAGTGATGCGCGCCCGCAGCAGTGTGGCTCCGGTCGCGTGCAGCGTCACTCCCTGCCAGCGGACTGGCGACTTCATCTGCCCCGCAACGGGTTCGGCATCGACGAACTGTCCGTGCAGCATCGACTCCAGCAGAGCGGGATGCACCCCGAACCGCGACACATCGGTGAGCGTCGGGGGCGCCTCGACCTCTACGAAAAGGTCCGCACCGCACCGCCATACCGACCGCGGACCTCCCCCGGGCACGGCGACCGCGCCGGCGGGCGGCCACACCGCCCACCCCGCGGCCGCGTCCGGCTCACCCTCGATACCCAGCACACCCTGTGCGTGCGGAACCCACCTGCCGTCGGCGGTCTCGGCACGGGAATACACCGACACCGACCGGTAGCCGAGTTCGTCGGCGCCTTCCACCACTACCTGCACTTGCGTCCCGACCTCGTCGTGCAGCACAAGCGGATTCAGCAACGTCAGATCCCGCACCAGCGCACATCCGACTTCCTCGGCCGCACGCAGCACCAACTCCAGGTAAGCGGTCTCCGGGAACAGCGCAACCCCGTCCACGGCACGCTCGGCCAGCCACGGATGGGTCGCCAGGCCGACTCGACCCGTCAGCACGACACCGTCACCGTCCGGGGACTGCACCACCGCCCCCAGTAACGGATGACCTGTTGCCGACAGCCCCAACGACGACGCATCGCCACGAGTCGAGGCTCCGTCCAGCCAATACCTGCGCCGCTGAAACGCGTACGTCGGCAACGACACCCCTGCCCCATGCGCAGGTCCCAGCAACGCCTCCCAATCAACCGCCACGCCGGACACTTCCAACTGCGCCGCCGACCGCAGGAAACCGTCCAGGCCCCCGTCGTCACGTCGCAGCGAACCCACCACGGTCACGGGATTCGCACCCGCCGGCAGGTCACACGTCTGCTCGATACCGACCGTCAGCAGCGGATGCGGACTGGCCTCGACGAAGACGTCGTACCCGTCCTCCAGCAGGGCTTGAACCGCTGGTTGGAAACGCACCGGTTCCCGCAGATTCCGGAACCAGTAGTCCGCGTCCAACTCGGCGCCGTCCAGTACGCCGCCGGTCACGCTGGACCAGAACGCCAGGTGCGACGATCCGGGCCGAAGTTCGGCCAGCGCCTTCAGCAGCGGTTCGCGGAGCATGTCGACCTGCGGCGAATGCGAGGCGTAGTCCACCGGGATCCGGCGGGCATGAATGTCGTCGCGCGCACAGGCTTCCAGAAAGGTCTCGAGCTGCGCCGCCACACCGGACACCACCGTTGCCCGCGGGCCGTTGACCGCGGCCACCGACAATTCGCCGTATCCGGCCAGCAGCGAGGTGACCCGGTCGACCGGCAGGGACACCGAGACCATTCCACCCTGCCCGGCCACGGCATTCAGCGCGGCCGACCGCAGCACCACTACCCGAGCGGCATCCTCGAGGGACAGGGCCCCGGCGACGTACGCCGCGGCTATCTCGCCTTGTGAATGACCCACGACGGCATCCGGAACGACACCGGCCGAGCGCCACAGCTCGGCCAGCGACACCATCACCGCGAAGAGCACCGGTTGAATCACGTCGACGCGCTCCAGCGACGGCGCTCCGTCCGCACCCGCGAGCACGTCGGACAACGACCAATCCACCAGCGGCGAGAACGCGGCATCACACTCGGCCATTTTTCGAGCGAACACCGGCGAACAGTCCACCAGCTGTTTTCCCATGCCCAGCCATTGAGCTCCCTGGCCGGGGAACACCAGCACCGTCTTGCGTCGCGCTCCAACGACACCCGTCACCACACCGGGCCTCGGCGTCTGCTCCGACAGCGCGGTCAGCCCCGCGAGCAGCTGGTCACGATCCACACCGACCACCACCGCGCGGTGGTCGAACCGCGACCGCTGGGACACCAGCGACCGCGCCACGTCACGCACGTTCAGCGACGGGTCACCGGCCACGAGATCCCGCAGCCGCCGCGCCTGTCCCGCCAGTGCCTGCGGTGTCCGGCCCGACACCACCCACGCCGCCGACCCGTCCCCGCCGGCACCGGCCACCGGTTCGGTCGCCGATTCCGGTTCCGGCGCCTGCTCGAGGATCACATGCGCATTCGTGCCACTGACGCCGAACGCCGACACCGCCGCCCGGCGCGGCCGATCCACCACCGGCCAATCCCGCTCCGCGGTCAGCAGATCCACATGCCCCGATGACCAATCCACGTGCGTAGACGGCTCATCCACGTGCAACGTCGCGGGCAACACCCCGAAACGCAACGCCTGCACCATCTTGATCAGCCCGGCCATGCCCGCCGCCGCCTGGGTGTGCCCGATATTGGACTTCACCGAACCCAGCCACAACGGCTCCTGACCACGATCACGCTGACCGTAAGTCGCCAGCAACGCCTGCGCCTCGATCGGATCACCCAGCGTGGTGCCGGTGCCGTGCGCCTCCACCACATCCACCCCGCCGACCGACAACCCGGCATTCGCCAACGCCCGCCGGATCACCCGCTGCTGGGAAGGCCCGTTCGGCGCGGTCAACCCGTTCGAGGCGCCGTCCTGATTGACCGCGCTACCCCGCACCACCGCCAGCACCCGATGCCGGTTGCGGCGCGCGTCCGACAAGCGTTCCAGCACAAGCACACCGACGCCCTCACCCCACCCCGTCCCATCGGCCGCCTCCGCGAACGGTTTACACCGGCCATCCGCCGCCAAACCCCGCTGCCGCGAGAATTCCACGAACGACTCCGGTGTCGCCATCACCGCCACCCCACCGGCCAGCGCCAGCGAACACTCCCCCGTACGCAACGCAGTCACCGCCTGATGCAACGCCACCAGACTCGACGAACACGCCGTATCCACCGACACCGCAGGCCCTTCCAGCCCCAGCACATACGACACCCGACCCGACACCACGCTCGACGCCACACCCGTCAACCCGTAGCCGCCGTCGCCGGTATCGGCGCCGGCGCCGTAGCCCTGGTCGATCACACCGACATAGACACCGGTATCGCTGCCCCGCAACGTCTCCGGCCGGATCCCGGCATGCTCGAGGGCCTCCCACACGGTTTCCAGCATCAAGCGCTGTTGCGGGTCCATCTCCAGTGCCTCGCGCGGACTGATCCCGAAGAACCCGGCGTCGAACTCGCCCGCGTCGTCGAGGAACCCGCCCTCCCGCACGTACGACTTGCCCGCGACACCCGGCTCCGGGGAGTACAGACCCGACTGATCCCACCCACGATCGGACGGCCACGCCGACACCGCATCCCGGCCCTCGACCAGCAGGCGCCACAGGTCATCCGGCGAACCCACCCCGCCCGGATAACGACACCCCATGCCCACGATCGCTACGGGCTCCGAGTTCAGCTCCGTCAGCTCCCGCAGCTTGGCCCTGGTTTCCTGGAGCTCGGCGGTGACGCGTCGCAGGAGATGTTGCAGCTTCTGCTGGTCAACCATTGCGGAACCCCTAATCCAGACAACTAGAACCCGATCCAGTTGAAGACGTGGGTATACCGAACTCGCTGCCGAAGCCTGCCATCGATACATCGCGCAATGGCTTGGTGTACAGCACAATTCGAGCCTTCACCATCCACCCACCCCACTCGAACTGACTCGCAGTGGCTGCCAGCCTTTCGCAAGAACACGTTCTAGTCAAGTGATGGACGACGCCAGGTAGCCATGGCATGCTGGCGACGAGGGCTGGTCGAGACATCCGGGGGAATTCATGAATACGCATCACGTCGGCGAGTGGTCCGCAATTCCCACTCCCACGTCCTTGCCCGCGGTGGCGCCCTGCGACTGGACAGAAGCGCTCAACGGCGACGCCGACAATGCCCAGGTAATAGTTCTGGACTGCCGCAGGGATGAATCCGGTGCGCTGCCAACGGATGCGCACGCCATGACACAGCGGGTGTCGACCGCATTGCGGACCTGGTCCGGACAACAACGCTTCGATTCCAGCACATTCCTGGTGCTCACGCGCGGCGCGATCGCGGTTGCGGCCGACGAGGTCGCGCACCCGGTGGCAGCGGCGGTATGGGAGCTGGTGCGGTCGGCTCAATCCGAGCACCCGGGGCGGATCATCCTCGTGGACACCGACTCTCCCGATGCGGGCCTCGGAGAATTGTCCGGACTCATGGCCATCCGGAATATGACCGTCCTCGCGGTCGCGAGCGCCGAACCGCAACTCGCCCTACGCGGAAATACCTTGCTCGTACCTCGCGGCGACGGGATCGCATACACCCCCGACCGGGCAACCGCGGTGGCCGAGTCCGCTGATTCGTCCATCGTCCGCATGTTCAGACAGGCGATCGCTGACGATAGATTCGCCGACGGCCTGGAGTTCCTGCTCGCAGCCGCGCAGCTGCGTGAGACGTTCGACCACTATTCGGCAGAACTCCCGAAGGGCATCGCACTCAGCGGTGGCACGCCCCACAATAGTGGCGGAGACGTCCTGCCCCACGTTGTATTGATCTGCACCCCGGCGTTTCTCGGCGGATACATTCAGTACATTCTGCTCGCGGCCCACCTGGGCGGCCATCGCCGCCTCTCCGTCATTCCGCTGTCCGGATACGAGCCGGGTGAGCCGCTGCCCGCTTCGCTCGACGCCGCCATAGACAGCATCGCCGAGTCCGTCCGCGAGACCGTCGGGGACGATGATTACGTCGTGGGCGGTATGTCGGGCGGCGGCAACCTCGCCCACGCCACCGCGGCTCGCCTGCTGGAAAAGGGCGATACCCGGCTACGGGGATTGATCATCTTCGATTCCTTCATCGCTCCGGAGGCGCACGAGCGCCAAATGGGCACCGCGAAAGACGCCGTGGCCGATACCGACGCGATGATCCCCGACCTGGCCGGCTTCACCACCGAACGACTGACCGCGCTGGCGTGCTGGCTCGATCTGCTGATGCAGCACGAGCATCAGCCCCTCGACTGCGAGACGCTCGTGCTCAAATGCACAAGGCCCTCACCGACGCACAACCTCAACGAGTGGCCCGTCGAAACCTGGTCCACCGCACAGACTGTGCGTACCGTGGACGCTCAGCACGTCGAACTGTGCAGCACGGAGGCGCCGACGACCGCGCAGCTGGTCGACCACTGGCTGGGGCAGTTGAGCATTCCCCGAACGTGACCCGAACCCGCGCGGCCGAGTAGGACTACATCGTCGTCGGAGCGGGCGGCGCCGCGGTCGCGGGCGGCCTCGCCGAACGCGGCGCCGGTGTCGTCCTGCTCGAGGCCGGGCGCGGCGACGACACCCGGCTGGTGCGGGTGCCCGGGATGATGTTCGTGGTCCACACCGTTACGCAGCGCGCCCGCCTGTGCTGGAAGGCCACAATGCGCGGACGGGTCGGGCCTCGTCCGAAAATCACTGTCCAAGTGAATCTTCGACTCGGTGGAGCGGGTGGCTGCTCGATGCCCGCCTAGCAAGTCCGCCGTCAGCAAACCGACCGTTTCGGTTGAGTTTTGACGCCTATGCCCGATTCGGTCGCTAGGCGCGAGTTGGCCGCTATTGCGCATTCGGTTGCGGTAGTTGCAGATACCGAGGCTGCCGTGGCGCGACGGAACGACCGGGGAAGTTGCTGAAAGCGGCCGAAATTCGATTGTTCCTGACCCACGACACGCTGGAGGCGTAACGTTTCAGGGCATACGGTGAATATCTAGCTAACCAACTGAATATCTCGCTGACTACATCCGATAGACATGGAGAAGGTGAACGAATGGCCGCCTGGCAAGTGTTCACGGCCACCCTCGCAACGCTCGTGGTCACGGCAATCGCCATCATGAGCCTGCACCACCCCCACCAGGATCCGGATCGGCTCTCAGTGGATCGGATCCGCGATCGAATCACCAAGGAGCACAACGCCTTGCCGTTGGCTACCACCGCACCATCAGCCTGGTCGCACCTCGCCCCCGATCACCCCCTGGGCGTCCAGGAAGCCCACCGCACCATGCAGCAGCACCGCCGCTGCCCGGTCGCCGAATGTCAACGCAAAGCCGCGGCATTCCGGGCGCTCATCGACGCCGGCCGGATCAAGCCGACCCGGATGCCGCCCGCGCTCCAATAGTTCTCGTCCACAGTGGATTCCGTCCTGCTCGAGTCCTGTCTGGAGCTCAGAGACCGGTGAGGTAACCGGGCGGGACGGCGGCCACCAGCCAGACCCCATTGGCGCTGACCCGGAACTCGTGTCCGTCGCGGTGCATCGCGGCGGCGTCCACGGTCAGCACGATGGGTCGGCCTCGACGTGAACCGACCTTGACGGCGGTCTCGATATCCGCCGACAGATGGACGTCGTGGCGGCGCATGGGCCGCAGGCCCTCGGCGCGAATTCCGGGCAGCGCAGCGGCGACGGTGCCGTGGTAGAGCAGTTCGGGCGGCGTGGTCGCCCGGTACTCCAGGTCAACGTCGACGCTGTGCCCCTGACTCGCGCGGATCCGGGTACCCGTCGCGTCGAATTCGAAGCGGCGCTTGTTGTTCCGTGCCACCACCTCGTCGAGCTCGGGCCGCGTGACGGTGCGGCCGTGCCGGGCCAGTCCCGCCAGCAGCGCGGTGACGTCCACCCAGCCGGCCGAGTCCAGGGTGAGCCCGATCGCCTCGGGTGCGTGCCGCAGATGCCGGGACAGCCGCTTGGAGGTCCGGACGAGCTGTTGCTCGTTCATGCGATATTCGTTCATGTTCGCGAGTGAAACAGTCCCGCACGCGAATTCGAAGCGATTTTCGCCGGGACGCTAGGCCGCCGGGTCGCTCGACAGCCCGCGCACCAGCATGGCGTACAACGCGATCACGGCGAACGGCGCGAGGATCGGCACCCAGGTCAGTCCGGCGGGCAGCACGGTCGCCGCCCCGGCCGCCACGGTGAACAGGAGCGCGCCCGCGACCGACGGAATCGTCGTGGGCACCACGCCCGCCGGGGCCGACACGGTGGCGATGTTCAGCAGGTAGGTGGTGGCGACCAGCCCGATGCCGCCCGCGACCATCGCCCCGGTGCCGACCCAGGCCAGCGCCGCCATGGCGGCCAGCACGGCCAGCACCGCGCAGACCCGCCAGCGCCAGCCCGCCGCGGCCAGCACCGCCACCGGCAGTGCGGCCCAGGGCAGGACGACGGCCACCGCGCCCGCGAGCAGGACGCCGGACAGTACGGCCAGGAACTTCGTCATCGGCGGACCCTCACGGTGCGGCGGTGTTCGGGCAGCAGCCGCATCACCTGGTCGAGCCGGGTGTCCTCGGGCCAGGGCACGATGTCGACGCCGACGGTGCCCATGTCGCGGTACATGGAGGTGCGTTCCAGCTGCCACATGCGGGCGAGCGTATTGTCCAGGCCCTCGCCGAACGGCGGCCCGCGCAGCACGTCGATCACCACCACGACGTGGCCGCGTTTGCGCAGATCGATCAGGGCCAGGGCGAATTGGGTGTCGAGCAGGGTCGAGAAGGCGACGATGACCGCGCCGATCGGGACCGCCGAGTGCGGGGCCAGCGAGCCCTGCATGCCGATGTGCTCGTCGCCGACATCGAGGACGGCGTCCACGATGCGATAGAACTGGCGGCGGCCGATATCGGGTCGCAGCCAGCGCGGGTTGCGGCCCAGGCACACCACCGCGGTGCGGTCACCGGCCTGCAGCGCTGACTGCGCCACCTGGGCGGCGCCGCGCACCGACAGCTCCAGTGACTCCGAGGCCGGGCCGGGGGCCTGCATCGAGGTGTCCACCAACACCACCACGTCCGCGGCCCGGTTGGTGAAGCGTTCGGTCACGAACAGCTGCCCGCGCCGCGCGCTCACCGGCCAGTTGACGGTGCGCAGCTGGTCGCCCGGGGTATAGGCCCGGATATCGGCGTACTCCACGCCGGGCCCGTGCCGCCGGGTCAGATGCGAGCCCATGCGTTCGGGAAGTTCGGTGCGCGGCAACCGCATCCGCTGCGGGTCGGTGATCGGGTAGATGTACAGCTCCCCCGCGGGCAGCCGCACCGAGGCCACCGCCAGTCCGGCGGGGCTGAGCGCGGTGATCCGCATCGGCACCGGGTACCGGCCCCAGCGCGCGGCCGACAGCGCCAGCCGCAGCCCGGCCGGGGAGACGCCGGAGTCGACCGTCTCCTCGACGTGGATCTCCATGTCCGGCAGGGGTTCCGGGTGCAGCCGCAGCAGCGCGTGACCGCTCTCCACGAAGGCGGCGGCGGTCAGCACCACCTCCTCGGTCTCGAAGCAGCGCAACACCCCGGACCCGTCGATCTGGATGCGGGTGCGCGACTGCTGCAAAGGCGCGGAGGCCAGTACTCCGAGCATGGGCGCGGCGAACACCACCAGCTGCCATTTGCCCAGGATCACCGCCAGCACCAGCGCGAGGGCCGACACCGCGGCGAGCATGAACACCAACGGCGCGGGCCGCCAGCGCAGTTCGGCCTCGACGGAGGCGGTGGTGTCGCGATGCTTCATGCGCGCCTCAAGCGGTGGTGGCGCGCGGGACGGGCAGGCGGCGCAGCAGTTCGGAGATGACGTCCTCGCCGCGGATACGGCGCACCCACATCTCGGGGCGCAGCGTGATGCGGTGCGCCATGGCGGGAATGGCCAGCGCCTTCACGTCCTCGGGGACCACGTAGTCGCGACCGTTCAGCAGGGCGCGGGCGCGGGCCATCTGCACCAGGTCGAGTTCGGCGCGCGGGCTGGCGCCGACCTCCACCTGCGGGTGGCCGCGGGTGGCGGAGGCGAGCGAGACCACGTAGCCGACCACATCGGGGTGCACGGTGACGAATTCGACGGACTGCCGCATCTCGAGCAGGCCCTCGGCGTCCACCACCTGCCCGATCTGGGCGGGCTGCGCGCCGCGTTCCAGGCGGCGGCGGATCATGTTCATCTCGTCGTTCTCCGACAGGTACCCGAGCCGCAGCTGCATGGCGAAGCGGTCGAGCTGGGCCTCGGGCAGCGGGTAGGTGCCCTCGTACTCGATCGGGTTGTCGGTGGCGAAGACGATGAACGGCTGTGGCAGCGGGAAGGTCTCACCGTCGATCGAGACCTGGCCCTCGGCCATGGCCTCCAGCAGGGCGGCCTGGGTCTTGGGCGGGGTGCGGTTGACCTCGTCGGCCAGCAGCATATTGGTGAACACCGGGCCGCGCCGGAAACTGAACCGGCCCGAATGCATGTCGTAGATGGTGGAGCCGATCAGGTCGGCGGGCAGCAGGTCCGGGGTGAACTGCACGCGGGTGAAGTTCAGCCCGAGCGCGGTCGCGAAGGAGCGCGCGATCAGGGTCTTGCCCAGGCCGGGCAGATCCTCGATCAGGATGTGGCCGCCGGACAGCACCGCGATCATGATCAGCTGCAGCTCGTCCCGCTTGCCGACCACGACCCGGGATACTTCGCGCAGAACGGCGTCGGTGCGCTTGATGGTCACGTCCATCGGTGATGTCATGGCAACTCTCGCATCTCATCTCACATGTCTTGTAGCCGACGCAGGATCTCGTCGAGGGCTTCACGGCCGGGTGCGCGATTGACCTCGTCGCGCAGCGCCGAGTTGGCCGGGTCCACCCACCGCCACAGTTCGGGGCCGAACTGCAGCTGTCCCGCCACCTCGAGGGCCCGGCGGTTCTTGTTCATCCGATGCCCGCTGGTCAGCTCGAATTCCTTGGCCAGCAACGGCCGCAGGTGCCGGTCCCAGTCGGCGCGGGTGCCCTCGGACCGGTCGGCCAGCATCGTGGCGCGCGCCTGCCAGCGGCGCAGCATCTCGACGGGGCCGTTGTCGATGTCGTTGTCCTCCTCGACGGGGGCGAGCCGCCGCGACCGCTCGACCAGCGTCCACACCAGCAGTCCGAGTGCGCCCGCCACCGGAATGCCGGTGAGCAGCGGCAGCAGTTCGCGCTGATTGCCGAGCGCGACGAACTCGAACAACACCACCAGCACCACCGCGCCGGTCACGATCGCGCCCCGATTCATGGCCGATCCCCCGTTCGGTCCCACCAGATCTCCCCCGCCACAACAGCTTTCATGCGGCCAGCCCCTGGAGATCTGCCAATACGATACGCAGCAGCTGCTCGGCCCGCATCCGCTGCCACTCCAGCATGGAGTGCGGACTGAACCGCGCCTCCTCGAACAGCGACACCAGTTCCCGCGCCGAGGCGTCGTGCAGGAAGCCGCGGTCGAAGGCTCGCGCCAGCACCTCGGAGGGGGTGTCGGAGGCCAGCGGCGCGACCTCCCGCGCCTGCGCCAGACCGCTTTCCATGGCCACGTAGCAGGCGATGATGGCGGTGCGCGGATCCTGTCCGGGCGCGATCATCGCGGCCAGGCCCATCTCGGCCACCTTGGCCAGCGAGACCGCCTCGGTGGGGCTGGGCTGCGGCAGCGGGGTGC
The DNA here is from genome assembly GCF_040630785.1 of Nocardia sp. NPDC005746. Taxonomy (NCBI): domain Bacteria; kingdom Bacillati; phylum Actinomycetota; class Actinomycetes; order Mycobacteriales; family Nocardiaceae; genus Nocardia; species Nocardia sp. NPDC005746. The sequence continues at coordinate 798,410 of NZ_JBEXYE010000001.1, read as the reverse complement.
GGGTCAGGGCGGGCCGGCGGTTCGTGTTGACCGCCACCACGACCAGGCCGGTCATGGCGATCAGCACCAGTACGGTGGCGGTGATGCCGACCAGCAGCAGCGCGGTGCCGCTCAGCGACGGCTCCGGCACGGAGTCCGTGGGCGGCGCAGTGGTTTCCAGCGGTTCCGTGGCGCCGGGCGTCGCGGTGGGCTGGGTTCCGCTCTCGTCGTGCCGTGCGGGGGTCACCAGGTAGATCGACAGCACCGCGGTCACGATCAGCGTCAGCGCCGCGACGCCGACCACCACGAGCAGCCCGAGCCGCCGCAGTCCCGGGACGCGCACCAGGTTCTCGCGATCGGGTTCGGGCATGGCGAGCGGCAGCCGGTGCCGGCTGTTGATCACACCCGCCACCAGGATCACCATCGAGACCAGCAGCAGCACCGGCATCAATGCCAGGGACACCGCCGACGACGGATGCGGCGCCGCGGGTCCTCCGGTTCCCGGAACGTACCCGCGCAGTGCGACGACAGCCAGCACGACGAGACCGATCAGTGCGATCGTCCGCGTTGCCACCGTCCCCACCCCAGTCACGACCACTCCTAACCAGAGTCCAGCAGAAACAGGCACATAGTTACATGCCAAGCGGTTCGTCAGGACCAAAATCGGGAAGCTGGAATCACATACCCGCCGCGCATAAATCCCCCACCTGCGCGGCAAGCGTCGCCAGCCCCGAAAACCCAGGTCATCCCGCCCGCACCGGGCAGCCGACGCGCAACCCCACTTATCACCATCGGTGGTGGATCGCGGGCGCGACGGACCGCCCGTCAAGATCGAACGGATGGTGCCGGAGCGGGACCGGGAGTGCCGGAATCGACAGCGGTCGCGACGTACCGACAGCAGCCAGGCCGTAGCGACGACGGTCAGGCCGTAGCGATGACGGTCAGGCCGTAGCGATGACGGTCAGGCTGTGCGGCGCACCCGGGCGCGCAGGCGCGTCAGCGGCGACGGCTGCGGCAGGGCGCGGGCCGGTTCGGCCACGTCCCGCACCGCCGTCGGACCCGGGTAGGAGCTCCCGGCCGGAGCGCCGACCGCACCGGCGGCCGTCCGCGGCTCCACCAGGCGACCCAGGGCGCGGAAGTCCCAGCCCGCGGCCAGCCATGGTTCAGGGTCCAGGGTGTTGCGGGCGTCGATGATCACGCGCCCGCGCGCGACCGTGCGCAGGAAACCGGGGTCCAGCTCCCGGAATTCCCGCCACTCGGTCAGGTGCAGCACCACGTCCGCCTCGTGCAGGGCGGCGGCCGGGGTGGCCGCGAACACCAGCTGCGGGGCCACCGCGCGCGCCGGAGCCGTCGCGGCCGGGTCGAAGACGGTCACCTCGACGCCCGCCGCGTGCAGCCGCCGCGCCACGTCCAGGGCCGGGGAGTCGCGCACGTCGTCGGAGAGCGGCTTGAAGGCCGCGCCCAGGATGCCCACCCGGCCGGTCGTCCGGTGCTCGCCGCCGAGCAGTTCGAGGGTCTCGCGCACCACTCGCTCGCGGCGGCGCAGGTTCACCGCGTCGACGTCGCGCAGGAACGCCACCGACTCCCCGGCGCCGAGCTCGGTGGCGCGGGCGATCAGGGCGCGCACGTCCTTCGGCAGGCAGCCGCCGCCGTAGCCGAGACCGGCGCCGAGGAACTTGCGGCCGATCCGGTCGTCGTGACCCAGCGCGTCGGCCAGCAGGGTCACATCCGCGCCGGTCAGATCGCACAGCTCGGCCATGGCGTTGATGAACGAGATCTTGGTCGCCAGAAAGGCGTTCGCGGACACCTTGATCAGTTCCGCGGTCGGCAGGTTGGTGATCACCACCGGCGATCCGCCGGCGATGGGTGTGGCGTAGACCTGCCGCAGCGCCCATTCGGCGTCCGGGGTGGTCACACCGAACACCAGCCGGTTCGGGTGCAGGGTGTCGTGGACGGCATGCCCCTCGCGCAGGAACTCCGGGTTCCAGGCCAGATCCACCGAGATGCCCTCGGGGGCCAGCTCGGCGATGCGCGCGGTGAGCGCCTCGGCCGTGCCCACCGGCACCGTGGACTTGCCGACGATCAGGCAGTTGCGGGTCAGGTGCGGCACCAGGCCGTCCAGCGCGCTGTAGAGCTGCGACAGGTCCGCGGCCCCGTTCACGCCGGGCGGCGTTCCCACACAGAGGAAGTGGACGTCGGCGAACTCGGCGGCCGCGACCAGCGAGGTGCCGAAGCGCAGGCGGCCGTGAGCCACGTGCCCGGCCAGCAGGTCCGGCAGGCCGGGTTCGTGGAAGGGCACCCGCCCGGCCGACAGCGCCGCGGCCTTGGCCGGGTCATTGTCCACCCCGAGCACGTCGAATCCGAGTTCGGCCATGCCCGCGGCGTGGGTGGCGCCCAGGTAGCCGGTGCCGATGACGGAGATGCGCAGCATCAGGATGCCTCCTTGGCAGCCGGGACCTCGCCCGGCACCGGGTCGGACCGCAGCGCCGAATCGGGCTGCGCGCGTTCCGCGATCACCTCGCGGTAGTGGCGGATGAGCAGGTCGTTGACCGCGGCCCAGGAGCGGTCGCGCACGCTGCGCACCGCGGTGGCCGCGGTCTGCTCGCGCAGCCGGTCGTCCTCGACCAGGCGGCGCACCAGCGCGGTCATGGCATCGGCGTCGCCGGGCGAATAGAGGAATCCGGCGCCGGGCGTGATCACGTCGATCGGGCCGCCGGACTTGGGCGCGACCACCGGCACCCCGGAGGCCAGCGCCTCCTGCGCTGCCTGGCAATAGGTTTCGTGACGGCCGGTGTGCACGAAGACGTCCAGCGAGGCGTACGCGGCGGCGAGCTCCTCACCGTGCAGGACGCCGAGGAACTCCGCGTCCGGCAGCAGCTTGCGCAGCCGCTTCTCCTCCGGGCCGCCGCCCACGATGACCAGCCGCACGCCGGCCAGCGGGCGCAGCGCGGCCAGCAGCTCGAGTTCCTTCTCCGGCGCGAGCCGCCCGATGTAGCCGACCAGCGCTTCACCATTGGGGGCCAGGCGCTTTCGCAGCTCCTCCGAGCGGCGGAAGGGCCCGAACTGCTGCAGGTCCACACCGCGCGGCCAGCGACCCAGGCCCGGGATGCCCATCAACTCCAGCTGGCGCAGGCTGGCGGTGGAGGGCGCGAGGGTGCGGTCCACCCGAAGGTGGATGCGGCGGGTCAGCGCGGTCATCGCGCGCACGCCGCCGGGCAGGTCGTAGCGCAGCGCGAAACCCACCAGATCGGTCTGATAGATGGCGACCGTCGGAATTCCGAGTTCCCCCGCGACCTTGGCCGCCTGATAACCCAGTGTGGCCGGGGAGGCGATGTGCACTACGTCGGGCCGGAATTCGCGCATGATCTTGCGCAGCCGCCGGCGGGTCTCGAGCCCGATCCGGAAGTCCCGATAGAACGGCAGCCGGGCTCCGCGCACCACGTGCACGCGGAACCCGGCGTATTTCGCCGGTCCGGTCGGGGCCACCAGTGTGGCTTCGTGACCCTTGGCGGCCAGGTGATCCAGCACCCGCCGCACGGAGTTGGTCACGCCGTTGACCTGGGGAAGAAAGGACTCGGCGACAACCAACACCCGCAAGCGGGCGCTGTTCCGGATATGGGGGCTACTCGGTCTGCTCGGGTTCCGCGGCGCGGAATCCCTTGCCTGCTCGCGGATTCGCATCGGTCCCCTCCGGTTCGGTGCAGCTCCTGACGCCACGGTAGGAAGCGGCCCGAAACCCGAGCCCCCCTCCGCATGGCCGGGACGTGAACCGTGCGCGTCGATCTCCCCGGCCAGTTCACCGGGGCTTCGCCGAACGGCTATCGAGCCTCGAGATTGGCCGGTTCCCGCAGCTCGCCGAGGCGGCTGAGGGTGCGGTAGAGGTCGGGGACCCGCCGCACCTCACCGCCGAGTTCGGCCAGCGGGACCTCCGCGAAGACCGACAGTTCGAGGTCGGCGTCGTAGAGCACGTCGACCAGGTTCACGAAGCGCATCACCCAGTCCGGCGGGACCGTGCCCAGCGGCGGGACGTCGCACACCACCCAGGTGTGGAGTTCGGCGGTGAGTTCGAGGAAGTCGGCCGCCGACACCGGGATACCGCACAGTTCCGCGAAATCGACGGTGATCACGCCGTTTTCGATCGTGCGGGCGTGCAGCCGCCGGTGGGCGACCGGAAGGTCCACGGCCCCGGTCGCGGGGCAGGCGCCGACCACGTAGTGCCCGGCCGCGAATCCGGTGTGCCGCCCGCCGAGCGTGCGGTAGTCCGTCGGCCCGTTCACCGACACCACGTCGAGGTGCTCGAGGATGCGGTCGATGGTGGGCACGAACAGGGGGTGCATATAGGGATTGGGCATCAGGTCGTGCGGCGGGTAGTTCGAGGTCACCACCAGCGTGATGTGCCGGGCGAACAGGGTGTCCAGCAGCCGGGCCACCAGGCGGGCGTCGCCCGAGTCGTGGACGTGGAATTCGTCGAAGCAGATCAGCTCGGCGTCGCCCAGCAGCGCGGCGGCCGAGGCGTCGATGCTGCCGTACTCGTGGATGCCCGCGTTCAGCCGGGCGAAGAAGGCGTGGAAGTGGTAGCGCCGCTTGCGCGTCGTTCGCACGGACTCGAAGAAGCGGTTCATCAGCATGGTCTTGCCGCGGCCGGGCCCGCCGTACAGGTAGAGCCCGCGCGACCCGTGCTGCCCGACATGGAACCGCCACCGCTTGCCCACCCGGGCGGCGATGGCGTCCAGCCGTTCGGCGGCCTGCCGCTGGTCGGCATCGAGCACGATCTCCGGGGTTTCCATTGCGACCTCCCTGCATCCTCTACCGCTGTAGAGCTTCCTCTATAGTTGTAGAGGATCGCGAAGCCGCAGAGGAGCGAAGGTGACCACTCCCACACCCGATCGACGCAGTCTCATCGTGGACAGCGCCATAGATCTCATTGCCGCCCAAGGACTCCGGGCCCTCACCCATCGGGCCCTGGACACCGCGCTGGAACTCCCCGCGGGCTCGACGTCGTACTACTTCCGCACCAAACGCGCGCTCATCGAGGCTGTCGTGGACCGCATCACCACCCGCTCCCGCACCGATTTCACGGCCGGACAGGGCGGTCTGATCACCCCCGCGACGCTGCCGGGCACGCGCGAGGACATCGACCTGGACGCGCTCGCGACCGACATCGCGGGCTGGCTGGATCACCTACTGGCACATCGCCGCAACCATCTGATCGCTCGGCAGGCGCTCATCCTCGAACTGCTCGGCGACACCGAACTGCGGCCGCGACTGGTGCGCAGCCTCTTCTCCCACCAGCACGCCACCGGCCTGTTCGAAACCTTGGGCGCGGCCGAACCCGCCACCGCCGCAGCCGATTTCATCGCGGTCATCGAGGGCCTGGTCTTCGACCGCTTCGCCGGCGCCCGCACCGAACTCACGCCGGGCACCGCGGCGAGCGTCGCGCAACTGAAAGGCGTACTCGCCGTTCAGCTCAGAGGTTCTTGGTAATCGTGATCCGGGTGTCCGGCCACGGCGGCCGCTTGATCGCGGCCGCGGTCGCGAACGCCGCCGCGATCAGCCCGGTGAGCACGCCGAGCAGCGCGACCCGCTCACCGTTGGTGGTGCACACCCACTCGACGTTCCCGCCGCTGACCACGAACACGCCGCGCGCCCGCGGCCCGAAAAGCCCGGGCTCGGTCACGGTGATGACCGTGGTCCCGTCCGGTGTCTCGTGCGGCTCCCCGAATACCGGCGTGCCACCCAGCGGCGACAGCTCGTTCAGACGGTCTCGCAAGGTCATGACATACCCTTCCCCACAGGCGAATCCCGTCCCAATGTACGCCGCCCACCGAAATGCGGAAGTCCACCGGCGCATCAGCGCCGGTGGACTTCCGGTCCCCTCTTCGCGAGGTCACCCCTCGAATCGAGGTCGGGTTCGATCGAGGTCAGTTGGCGGTGAGCACCAGGCCCGAGGTCGGGACGCCGGTACCGGCGGTCACCACGATGTTCTCCAGGCCCTGGACCTGGTTGACCGAGGTGCCGCGGATCTGGCGCACGCCCTCGGCGATGCCGTTCATGCCGTGGATGTACGCCTCACCGAGCTGGCCGCCGTGGGTGTTCAGCGGCAACCGGCCGCCGATCTCGATGGCGCCGTCGGCGATGAAGTCCTTGGCCTCGCCACGACCACAGAAGCCCAGCTCCTCGAGCTGCATCAGCACGAAGGGGGTGAAGTGGTCGTAGAGGATGCCCGCCTGCATGTCCTCCGGGCGCAGACCGCTCTGCGCCCACAGCTGGTCGCCGACCAGACCCATCTCCGGCAGACCCGTCATACCGTCGCGGTAGTAGCTGGTCATGACGTACTGATCCGCACCCGAACCCTGGGCGGCGCCCGCGATCAGCGCGGGCTTGTTGGGCAGATCCTTGGCCCGCTCCGCGGAGGTGATGACGATGGCCACGCCGCCGTCGGTCTCCTGGCAGCAGTCCAGCAGGTGCAGCGGCTCCGCGATGTAGCGCGAGGCCTGGTGCTCCTCGAGGGTGATCGGCTTGCCGTAGAAGTGGGCCGCCGGGTTCACCGCCGCGTGCTTGCGGTCGGCCACCGCGATGCGGCCGAAATCCTCACTGCGCGCGCCGTACACGTGCATGTAGCGGCGGGCCACCATGGCCACCTGCGCGGCCGGGGTGCCCAGGCCGTGGGTGTAGGAGAAGCCGTTGTCCACGCCCGAGGAGCTCGGGTTGCCGGTCGCCAGGTGAGTGGCGAACTGGCCGAAGCGGTTTCCGGAGCGCTCGTTGAACGCGCGGTAGGCGACGACGACATCCGCGATCCCGGTCGCCACCGCCATGGCGGCGTGCTGCACGGTCGCGGCGGCCGCGCCACCGCCGAACGGGATGTTGGAGAAGAACTTCAGGGACGGGATACCGGTGGCGCGCGCGACGGCGGCCTGGGTATTGGTGTCCATGGTGAAGGTCGTCAGGCCGTCCACGTCGGCGGGGGTCAGGCCCGCGTCGGCGAGAGCGGCGGTGACCGCCTCGGCGGCCAGACGCAGTTCACTGCGGCCGGAGTCCTTGGAGAAGTCGGTCGCGCCGATGCCGACGATCGCGGCTTCGCGGCTCAGCCCGGTCACTGTGCCTCCTGCAGGGAGATAACGGCTTTCGCCGTGATGTGGTCGCCGAGCGAATCCTTGCCGACCACGTCGATGGTGACGGTCGAGCCCTCGACGGCCGAGACGGTGCCGGACAGGGTGAGGGTGTCACCCGCGTACAGCGGCACGCCCAGGCGCAGCGACAGCGACTTGACGATGGCCGTGGGCCCCGCCCAGTCGGTCACGAACCGCTGCACCAGACCGGTGTCGGTGAGGATATTGACGAAGATGTCCTTGGAGCCGCGCGCCAGCGCCTTGTCGCGGTCGTGGTGCACGTCCTGGAAGTCGCGGGTGGCCAGCGCCGTCGACACGATGAACGTGGTGTCGGCGTGGATCACCAACTCCGGCAACGTGGTTCCGACCTGAACGGCCGACAGTTCGACAGTTGTCATTTGACGGCCTTCCAGTAGGGCACGGTGTTGTCGTCGTCGAGCTTCAGGAACGCGGCCGCGACCGGCATGCCGACCTCGACGTCGGCCGGGTCGACCCCGGTCAGCTCGCCGAGCATGCGCACGCCCTCTTCCAGCTCGACCAGGGCGATCACGTACGGCAGCTGCCGTCCGGGCACGCGCGGGGCGTGGTGCACGACGAAGCTGAAGACGGTGCCGCGACCCGAGGCCACCACGTAGTCGGTCTGCTCGGAGTGGTGCTTCCACAGCGCCGGAACCGGCGGATGCTGCAGCGAGCCGTCGGGCCGCCGCTGGATGCGCAGCTCTCCGGCTTTGACACCCTCCCAATAGAACTCGGTGTCCTTGGAGACGGTCGGCCGCACGCGCTTGGCGAGATCCTCGGCCGAGACGTCTTCGGATTCCTTGGGGGCCTCGGTCTTTCCGGTCCCGGGCGCGAACTTCAGCATCCGGAACTTCATCTCGGTGACCAGTTCGTCGCCCACGTACCAGTTGGTGAGGTAGGTGGTGAACCAGCCGTCGCCGAGCCCGGTCTTCTTGGGGCCCACGATGTCACCGATGCTGGACCGCACCGTCACCTGCTCGCCGAGCTGCAGGTAGCGGTGGTAGACCTGCTCGCAGTTGGTGGCGACCACCGAGGTGAAACCGGCCGCGTCGAACAGCTCGTTGGTGCGGGTCATCGGGTCGTCGTCGGCGCGGACGCCGCCCAGGCCCAGCATGGTCCACACCTGCGCCATGGCCGGCGGGGCCACGATGCCGGGGTGCCCGGCCGCCCGCGCGGCGGCCTCGTCGACGTAGATCGGGTTGGCGTCGCCGAGGGCCTCGACCCAGTTGTTGATCATCGGCTGGTTGATCGGGTCGCGGCCCGCGCGGGGCGCGGACTCGCCGTCGGCCTTGATCTTCTCCAGGCCGTCGCGGATCTCGTCGGCCGTGAAACTCTTCGTCACGCTCTGCTCCTCTGCGATCTAGCGCGGCACCCGCGGCAGCCGCAGGCCCATCTGGGCGATCAGCTCGCGCATGACCTCGTTGACACCGCCACCGAAGGTCACCACCAGGTTCTGCTTGGTGCGGCGGTCCAGCCAGACCAGCAGTTCGGCGGTGGCCGGGTCGGCGGGATCACCGAAGCGGCCCACGATCTCCTCGGCCAGACGGCCGGCCTCCTGCAGCGCCTCGGTGGAGAACACCTTGGTCGCCGAGGCGTCGGCGATCACGTCGCGCGGATCGGCGTCGGGGCGTTCCATATTGGACGCCACCTGCCAGTTCAGCAGTTCGTTGAGCCGGGTCATGGCGTGCAGGCGGCCCAGCGAGCGGCGCACCTCGGCCTGGCCGAGCACGCCCTGCTTCTGCGCCCACTCGCGCACCCGCTCGTAGAGCTGCTCGATCTTGCCGGACGGGCCCAGGCTGACCCGCTCATGGTTGAGCTGGGTGGTGATCAGCTTCCAGCCGCCGTCGACCTCGCCGACGACCATGTTCGCGGGGACGCGGACATTGTCGAAGTAGGTGGCGTTGGTGTGGTGCGCGCCGTCGGCGGTGATGATCGGCGTCCAGGAGTAGCCCGGGTCCTTGGTGTCCACGATCAGGATCGTGATGCCCTTGTGCCGGGACTCCACGGTGCCGGTGCGGACGGCCAGCCAGACGTAGTCGGCCTCGTGCGCGCCGGTGGTGAAGATCTTCTGGCCGTTGACGATCCAGTCGCCGTTGGCGTCGCGCACCGCGGAGGTGCGCAAGGCCGCCAGGTCGGTGCCGGCGTCGGGCTCGGAGTAGCCGATGGCGAAATGCACGTCACCGGTGAGGATTCCGGGCAGGAACTTCTGCTTCTGCTCCTCGGTGCCGAACGACTGCAGGGCCGGGCCCACGGTCAGCAGGGTCACCAGGGGCACGGGCACATCGGCCCGGACCGCCTCGTTGTAGAAGATCTGCTGTTCCAGCGGACCGAAGCCCTGGCCGCCGTACTCCTTGGGCCAGCCGACGCCGAGCTTGCCGTCGCGGCCCATGCGCTTGACCACCGCGCGGTAGGCGTCGCCGTGCCGGTTCACCAGCATCTCGGCCTCCTCTTCGGGAGTCACGAGACCGGTGAAGTACGAGCGCAATTCGTCGCGCAGTTGCCGCTGTTCCGCGGTCAGTTCGATGAACATCTGGCTCCCAAACGGTCCAGCCGGAACGATTCGCCGCCGAGCCAGCGGGCGATGTCCTTGGCCTGTGAGTAGTAGCGGTGCAGCGGGTGGGTGATGTCGACGCCCAGGCCGCCGTGCAGGTGGTGACACTGCTGCATGGCCGCGGGCAGTTCCGAGGCCACCGTGTACGCCAGCACGTCGAGATCGTCGTCGATTCGCTCCAGGTGCTCCGCGCTGGGGTCTTCCTGGGCGAGCGCCCAGGCCGCCGACAGCGCGACCGCGTGCAGGGTCCGCGAGACCACGTACACATCGGCGATCTGCTGCGCGACCGCCTGGAATTCGGCCAGCGCGCGGCCGAACTGCTGACGAGTGCGCACGTGCTCGGCGGTCAGCCCGACGACGCCCTTCAGCAGGCCGTCGGCCACCGAGCCCAGGCCCGCCAGCGCGTACCGGTGCAGTTCGGTGAGCCCGCCCGGCAGCAGCTGCTCGGCCGGAATCGCGACGCCGTCGAAGCGGACCGAGAACTCCGGCACGCCATCGGACGTCGGGCTCGCGGTGCGGGTGATGCCGGCGGCGTCACCGTTGACCACGGCCAGGCCGTTGTCGGTGGGCACCAGGATCCAGCGCGCGGTGTCCGCGTAGGGCACCGCCACCTTGGCGCCGGTGACACGCACGGTGGCGCCGTCGGACACCGCGGTGGTCTCGGGCTTCACCGTGAACGGCGCGCCGGTCTCGTGCAGGGCCGCGGTCAGCACCGCGCCCTCGGCCACGGCCGGGAACACCTTCTCCGCCAAGGCATCCGGCACGCCGATCGCCTTGAGCGGCAGCACGCCGAACGCGAGGGTGGCCAGGGCGGGCACCTGCGCGGCATCGGTGGCCAGCTCGGTGAGCATGGCCGAGACCTCGAGCAGACCCATATCGTCGCCGCCGAACTGCTCGGGCAGCGGCACGGCGAGCAGACCGCTCTCCGCGATGATGGGCCAGAGCGCGATATCGCGTGCGCTTTCACGCTCCAGCAAACTTACGACAACCTCGGCGACAGCGTCCTGGCTCTCGTCCCTGGTGAAGTCCAATTCAAAGCTCCCGGTTGAGTGTGGGCTAGCTGCTCGACTCGCGAGGCAGCCCGAGAATCCGTTCACCGGCGACGGTCAACAGAATCTGTTCGGTACCGCCAGCAATCGACAAACAGCGTGTGAGCAGGAATTCCTTCACCACAGGGGTTTCCAGAGCGCCCGCGACACCGGACAATTCGACGGCGAACTCGGCCACCGCCTGCCGGTGCCTGACACCGACCAGTTTGCGCACACTGCTCTCCGCGGCGGGGTCGCCGCCGGTCAGCAGTTTCCGGGCCGCACGGGCCTCCAACAATGTTCCCGCAACCGACTCCGCGACGAGTCCGCCGAGCCGATCCGCGACCAGTTCCGCGCCCGGGCCCGAGACGGGCGCGGCGGCGATCAACGCCTCCAGCTCGTCACCGATTCCCTTGCCGCCCATGGCCACCCGCTCCGCCGACAGCGTCGACCGCGCGATCTTCCAGCCATTGCCGAGCTCGCCGACCAGGCAGTCGTCCGGCACGAAGACGTCGTCGAGGAACACCTCGTTGAAGCGCGCCTCGCCGGTGATCTCCACCAGCGGCCGGATGTCCAGCCCGGCGCTCTTCATGTCGACCAGGAAGTAGCTGATGCCCTTGTGCTTCGGCGCGGACGCGTCGGTGCGGGCCAGGCAGATACCCCAGGTAGCGCGATCGGCCAGCGAGGTCCACACCTTCTGACCGCGCAGCTTCCAGCCGCCCTCGACCCGCTCGGCCACCGTGCGCAGCGCCGCCAGGTCCGAACCGGCGCCCGGCTCGGAGAAGAGCTGGCACCAGATGACCTCGCCGGTCAGCGTGGGCATGGCGTAGCGCTCGATCTGCTCGGGGGTGCCCCACTGCAGCAGGGTCGGGATCGCCCAGTTGGCGATCGCGATGTCCGGCAGCGTGATCCCGGCCTTGCGGACCTGATCGTCGAGGCGGGTGCGCAGCAGCGGGCCGGCGCCGCGACCGTAGGGCGCGGGCCAGTGCGCGGCGATCAGTCCGGCCTCGGCCAGCGCCGGACGCTGCTCGGCCTCGGGCAGGGCCGCGATCTTGGCCAGGTCGGCCTCCAGCACGGCCGCCTCGGCGGCGTCCAAACCGCCCGTCTCCCAGTCCGATTCGGCCTCGCCGCCCAGGTCGATGCCGACGGTGCGGCGCACGCCCGCCAGGGTGAGCTCGGTGACCCGGGCCCGCCAGCGCGCGGTGCCGCCCAGCAGCTGCCGCAGTGCGGTGGCGCGGCGGAGGTACAGGTGGGCGTCGTGCTCCCAGGTGAAGCCGATGCCACCCAGGACCTGGATGCAGTCCTTGGCGTTCTCGACCGCGGCGTCAAGGGACATCGACAGCGCGACCGCGGCGGCCAGCGGGAGCTCGGCGCTCCCGGCGTCCGCGGCGGCGGCGGCATCGGCGGCCACCGCGCGAATCTGCTCGACCCGGCACAGCATCCAGGCGCAGATGTGCTTGACGGCCTGGAACTCGCCGATCCGGCGGCCGAACTGCTCGCGCACCTTCGCGTATTCGGTGGCGGTCTCCAGGGCCCAGCCCGCGATGCCCGCCAGCTCGGCGGCGACCAGGGTGGCCGCCAGGTCCAGCACCGAGAAGCCGGGCTCGAACAGCCGGTCCGCGGCCACGGTGACATCGGTGACGACCACGCGGGACAGCGGCACGCTCTGGTCGATCGCGTCCAGCGGCTCGACGGTCAGCCCGGCGGCGTCGGCGTCGATCAGCGCCCACAGGTGGCGGTCGCCGTCACGCACCGGGACCAGCACGGCGGTTCCCGGCGCGGCGCCCGGAACCGAGTCCCACGCACCGGAGACCACGGCGCCCGAAGCGCTCGCCGAGATCGCGATTTCGCCCTCGAGCGCGACGCCGCATGGCGTAGTCTCGTCGAGCGCCTCGCCGACGACGAGACCTGCCAGCGCCGTCGCGAGAACCGGTCCGCCGACGAGGTCGTGCGCCGCCTGTTCGATCAGGACGGCCAGGTCCCCGACGGTACCGCCCGCGCCCCCGGCCTCTTCCGGAACCGCGACCCGGAAAACCCCGAGATCGGCCAGGCGCGGCCAGTATTCGTGCCAGAAATCTGGTGCGCCGGAACGCATTGTTGCAATTGGTCGCACTGCCGACGCCCATCCGCGCATCGACTCCTGGACGGCTTTATGCTCGTCAGTGGTGGCTATGGTCACAACCCCTACCTTCTTCCCGGCGTGACTTCCACTCCTAGAACATGTTCTAATGTTCGAGCCGGGCGGAAGTCAAGCGCCGTCCCGACGACGCGGTACGAACTCGTGCCCGGCGCGCGTGTCTGCCGGGTGAGATGAACCGAACGATTCGTGCGAAAGGACTTTCAACCGATGGCCAGTCCCTCCCGATCGCAGGCCGCCGACGGGGCGCCCGGTGGACGCACCGCGCCCGTCACCACCCTCAGCGAGGAGGATCTGAGCTCGGCGGCCCAGCGCGACCGGCGTAAACGCATCCTCGACGCGACCCTCGCACTCGCCTCCAAGGGCGGCTACGACGCGGTCCAGATGCGGGCCGTCGCCGAACGCGCGGACGTCGCCGTCGGCACGCTCTACCGGTACTTCCCGTCCAAGGTGCACCTGCTGGTGTCCGCCCTGGCCCGGGAGTTCGAGTCCTTCGAGGGCCGCCGCAAGCCGCTGGCCGGGGCCACCCCGCAGGAGCGCATGCACCTGCTGCTTACCCAGGTCACCCGGGCCATGCAGCGCGACCCGCTGCTCACCGAGGCCATGACCCGTGCCTTCATGTTCGCCGACGCGTCCGCGGCCGCCGAGGTCGATCGGGTCGGCAAGGTGATGGACCGGTTCTTCGCCCGCGCCCTGTCCGACGAGATCCCCAGCGACCGCCAGCTCGCCATCGCCCGCGTCATCTCCGATGTGTGGCTGTCGAATCTGGTCGCCTGGCTGACCCGTCGCGCGTCCGCCACGGACGTCACCGAGCGTCTGGAGCTGACCGTCGATCTGCTCATCGGCGGCGACAAGGAGTAGCGAACGCATTACTGCGTTCGCGAAGCGAGACGGGCTGCCCGGTCCGGAGAGCCGGGCAGCCCGTTGGCATTTCCGGGGTCCGGGTTTGCTGGAACAGCGCTGGTCAGCCGGGGTGAACAGCGAGCAACCCGGGTGTGTCTCACACAAGGTGCGAAGGACGCGAAAGTGTCTTGTAAACGCTATGTATCACCGCACACACGAGCGGGCAATCAAGACCCAGTAGCATCACTCGCGCCCTGAAAAATCTCCTCCGATCACTAGGTTGGATGCGTGAGCGCACAGGATTTGTCACTCGAACTGCGCCGTGCCCTGTCGGCTATCGCCCGCGTGCCACGGCTGCTGGTCGCTTCGGACTACGACGGGACCATCGCGCCCATCGTCTCCGACCCGGCCAAGGCCTATCCCCATCGAGAGTCGGTGAACGCCTTACGCGCTCTCGCCGGCCTCAGCGGCACCACGGCTGCCGTCATCTCGGGCCGCGCCCTGCGAGATCTCGCGGCGCTGTCGCGACTTCCGGTCGAGGTTCAGCTGATCGGTAGTCACGGTTCGGAATTCGATGTCGGCTTCGTGCACGCCATCGACAACGACGCGAAACAGCTACTGCAAGAAGTCACTACAACCCTGACGCAGATCGCTCAGGACAACCCGGGCGCCTCGGTCGAGATCAAACCCGCCAGCGTGGCCCTGCACGTCCGCAATGCCAGCCCCGAAATCGGCCGTCGCGCACTGGTTCAGGTGCGACAGGGTCCGGCCAGCTGGGTGGGCGTGCAGACCACCGAGGGCAAGGAAGTCATCGAGCTCGCGGTAGTCGAGACCGACAAGGGCGCGGCCCTCGACATCGTCCGGCATCAGCAGGGCGCTTCCGCGGCGCTGTTCATCGGCGACGACGTAACCGACGAGAAGGCATTCAAGCGCCTCTCCGGACCCGACGTCGGCATCAAGGTCGGCGACGGCGAATCCCTCGCGAAATACCATGTGGCCAGCACCGAGGAGGTGTCGAAGGCGCTGGCGTTCCTACTCGAGGAGCGCCGCACATGGTTGGCAGGTGCCTCGGCCCCTCGAATCGAGCGGCTGACCATGCTGGCCAGCCCTCGCTCCAAAGCCCTTGTCACACCGGACGGCACGGTCACCTGGCTGTGCCACCCCGAACCCGACTCCGCCGCCGTCTTCGCCCACCTGCTGGGCGGACCGGGCGCGGGGCACTTCACCATTCAGCCCGAACGCGCCGGGCTGCCGCTGTCGCAGCGGTACGTCGACGGCACCATGACCGTCGAAACCCGTTGGTCCAGTTTGCAGGTCGTGGATTACCTGCCGCACGACGTGGTACCCGAGCGCACCGACCTCACCCGGGTCATCACCGGTGACGCCAAGGCGGTCATCACCTTCGCGCCTCGGCCCGAATTCGGGCAGGTGCCCGTGCGGCTGATGCACGCCACCGGCGGGCTCAAGCTCGAGGGCACCAACGATCCGATGGTGCTGCGCTCCCCAGGCGTCGAATGGGAGATCATCGACGAGGGCAACCACCACACCGCCCGCGCCGTCGTGGACCCCTCCCAGGGTCCGGTCGTGCTCGAACTGCGCTGCGGCACCTCCGATCTCGCGCCCGCCATGCGCCCCGAGGCGGACCGCCGCCGCGAGGCCGAAGGCTACTGGGCGGAATGGGTCGGCACCCTCGAACTGCCGCCGCTCAAGCCCGACCTGATGAAGCGCTCCGCACTCACCCTGCGCGGACTGGTGCACGCGCCGTCCGGCTCCATCCTGGCCGCGGCCACCACCTCGCTGCCCGAGGATATCGGCGGCGTGCGTAACTGGGACTACCGCTACTGCTGGCTGCGCGACGCCTCGCTCACCGCGTCCGCGCTGGTCTCGCTGGGCTCCACCGGCGAGGCCGAGGAGCTGCTGGCCTGGGTGCATCGGGTGCTCGAGACGCTGCCCGGACCCGAGCGGCTGCACCCGCTGTACACCCTCTACGGCGAGACCCTGCCGCCCGAGGCCGTCATCGACCAGCTGCCCGGCTACGCCGGCTCGCGGCCGGTGCGCGTCGGCAACGCGGCGAACATGCAGGTCCAGCTGGACGTGTTCGGGCCCATCGTGGACCTCATCTCGCAGCTCGCGCACACCCGGGAACGCCAGGGCATCAACGATCCCGACAAGGCGCTGCCGGACGCGGACTGGGAATTGGTGCACGCCATGGTGTCCGCGGTGCAGCGGCGCTGGCGCGAAGCCGACCACGGCATCTGGGAGATCCGCGGCAATCCGCGCCACCACGTGTACTCGAAGGTCATGGGCTGGCTGACGGTGGACCGGGCGCTCACCCTGGCCAAGCAGTTCGGCCGCCCGGCCGACCCGGAGTGGGCGCCGCTCCGCGACACCATCGCCGACGAGGTCAAGGCCGAGGGCTGGAACGACGAAGTCCAGTCCTACACAGCGGCTTACGACGGCACCGACCTGGACGCCGCCACCCTGCACATCGGGTTGAGCGGGCTGATCGAGCCCTCCGACCCGCGCTTCGCGGCGACCGTGGTGGCCACCGAGGCGGAACTGCGCAGCGGGTCGACCGTCTACCGGTACCACCACGACGACGGGCTGCCCGGCGGCGAGGGCGGGTTCCACCTGTGCGCCGCGTGGCTGGTCGAGGCGTACCTGCTGATCGGCAAGCGGGAGGACGCGGAGGCGTTGTTCGCGCAACTGGTGGATGTGGCGGGACCGACCGGTCTGCTCTCCGAGGAGTACGACCCGGTCGCCGAACGCTCGCTCGGCAACCACCCGCAGGCCTACAGCCACCTCGGTCTGCTGCGCTGCGCGCAGTTGCTGAGCCAGCCGGTCGCGGCCTTCACCAGCCGCTGACCTGAGGATTCGATAGTTCCGAAAGGCCCGGAGAGCAGGTTGCTCTCCGGGCCTTTCGTGTCGCGGACCACATCCGCGGATCGGGGCTAGGGACTCGCCCGGGATGTGCGCTACATTCAAATGGCAATCGTTTTCGTTATTGATAAGCCGTCGTGCCAGGAGTGCCCCGCGTGACCAGAAGCTCTGCCCGAGGATTCGCCGTGTTCGCCGCAGGACTCGCGACCGTCGCCACCCTGACCGCCTGCGGCAGCACCAAGACCTCGGACCAGCTCACCGTCGTCGCCTCCACCAATGTCTGGGGCGACATCACCAAGGCCGTCGCGGGGCCCGACGTGCGGGTCGAATCGATCATCAGCGACCCGAGCGCCGACCCGCACTCGTTCGAGGTCTCGCCCGCCGACGCCGCCAAGATCACCGACGCCAAGCTGGTCGTCTACAACGGCGGCCACTACGACGAATTCATCGACAAGGCCATCGCCGGACGGAACACCAAGACGGTCAACGCCTTCGACATCGCCACCGAAGGCGACCCGGCACACGCAGACAAGGCGCACGAGAGCGCCTCGGCCGCACCGACTTCCGCCAAGACCGAGGCCGCCGCGCACGACCACGAGACCAACGAGCACGTCTGGTACGACGTACACCAGGTCGGCCATGTCGCCGAGCACATCGCCGACGCCCTCGGCGCGATCGACCCCGCCCACAAGCAGGACTACGCCGACCGCGCCGCCGCCTTCGCGGCCAAGCTGGCCCCCATCGAGGCCGTGACCGCCAAGATCGCCGCCGAGCACCCGAACCAGCCGGTCCTGCAGACCGAGCCGATCGCCGCCAACCTGCTCACCGCCGCCAAGGCCGACGACAAGACCCCGCACGCCTTCCAGGAGGCCATCGAGCAGGGCACCGACCCGGCCCCGCAGGACGTGGCCACCGTCCGGGACCTGGTGACCGCCAAGCAGGTTCGCGCCCTGGTCTACAACATCCAGACCGAGGACAAGCTCACCAAGGACCTGCGCGCCGCCGCCGACAAGTCCGGTCTCGCCGTCGTCGAGGTAACCGAATCCCTCCCCGAAGGCAAGGACTACGTCACCTGGATGACCGAGAACGCCCAGGCCCTGGCCAAAGCCCTGGCCTGACCGCCGCCGCACCCGACCCTCGCACCTAGGAAACCCCGCTGAACGACCGGAGCACCCCGCGGTCACCGAGCGCACGCACCGCGCCCGGTGACCGCGCCGTCTCCGAAACCCGTTCCGCCCCAACCGGGAGCACCATCATGTCCGCGAAGCCCGACGCCCCCGCCACCCCCGGCGTCACCACCCCGATACCCGGTTGTGCCCTCACCGGCGCGCGGCCCCGCACCCCCTCCGGCCGCGCCACCCGCACCGACAACAACCAGGCGACACTCCGCGATACCGCCGCGGCCGAACAACGAGCGGATGCGGCGGGCGTGGACGATCGTTCCACTGAACGTCGCGGTGCGCCCGCGGTGCGACTATCGGGTGCGCGGCTGTCGTTCGGGGACCGGACCTTGTGGGAGGGACTCGACCTCGAGGTCGAGGCCGGGGAATTCATCGCGGTGCTGGGGCCCAACGGGTCCGGGAAGACCTCGATGCTGCGGATGCTACTGGGGCAGGTGGCGTTGAGCGCGGGGACCGCCGAGGTGGCGGGATCGCCGGCGCGGCTCGGGAATCCGGCGATCGGATACGTGCCGCAGCAGAAGACCATCGAGGGCGGGGCACAGCTGCGCGGGGTCGACCTCGTCGGCCTCGGGGTGGACGGGCATCGTTGGGGCATCGGGTTCCGAGGGCGTAAGGAGCGGAAACGAAAAGTCGCGGAAGCGATCTCGGCGGTAGGCGCCGAGCAGTTCGCGCACGCGCCCCTGGACGCGCTGTCGGGCGGTGAGCAGCAGCGGCTGCGGGTCGCGCAGGCGCTCGCGGGAGATCCTCGGGTGCTGCTGTGCGACGAACCGCTGCTCTCACTCGACCTGGCCAATCAGCGGCTGGTGTCCGAACTGATCGATCGGCGGCGGCGCAGCCACGAGACGGCCGTGCTGTTCGTGACCCACGAGATCAATCCCATTCTGCCGCTGGTGGATCGGGTGCTCTACCTGGTGGACGGGAAGTTCCGGATCGGGACGCCCGACGAGGTGATGACCTCCGAGACGCTCTCCGAGCTCTACGGCACCGAGGTCGACGTGCTGCGGGTGCGCGGCCGCCTCGTCGTGGTCGGCACCGGCGACGCCATGGACGCGCTCGGTGAATCCGGCGCGGCCCACTGCCAGCCGGAGGTGCGGGCCTGATGGAGAAACTGTCCAAGCTGTTCTCGCAGCTGTTCGACGTGTCCACCACCACGCACCTGCTGGCCTACGACTTCGTGCAGCAGGCCGTGATCGCCGCCGCGCTGCTGGGCCTGCTGGCCGGGGCCATCGGACCGCTCATCATCAGCCGCCAGATGTCGTTCGCCGTGCACGGCACCAGCGAACTGTCACTGACCGGCGCGGCCGCCGCGCTGCTCGCCGGGATCGGGGTGGGCGTCGGCGCCATCATCGGGTCGGTCGTGGCCGCCGTGCTGTTCGGCGTGCTCGGTTCCCGGGCCCGCGAACGCGATTCGGTGATCGCGGTGGTGCTGTCCTTCGGCCTGGGCCTGTCGGTGCTGTTCCTGTGGCTCGGCCCGGAACGCGCGGGCTCCAAGTTCTCGCTGCTCACCGGCCAGGTGGTGAGCGTCGGCAATTCCGGTCTCGGGCTGCTGGCCACCTGCACGGCCGCGGTGCTGGTGGTGCTGGCCGCCGTCTACCGGCCGCTGCTGTTCGCCAGCTCCGACCCGGAAGTCGCTGTCGCACGCGGGGTTCCGGTGCGGGCGCTGTCGATCGTGTTCGCGGTGCTGCTCGGCGTGACGGCCGCCTTCGGCGTGCAGATCGTGGGCGCGCTGCTGGTGCTGTCGCTGCTCATCACGCCCGCCGCGGCGGCCGCGCAGCTCACCGCGAGCCCGGCCCGGGTAGCGGTGCTGTCGATCGTGTTCGCCGAGATCGCCGCGGTCGGCGGCATTCTGCTGTCGCTGGCCCCCGGCGTTCCGATCTCGACCTTCGTCACCACCATCTCGTTCACCATCTACCTGATCTGCCGCGTGGTCGGGTCCCGCACCCGCAATCGGCGCACCGCCCTGGTCGCCGCCTGATTTTCGCGACTATCCCGCGAAACCGGCCACACCCCACCCGATCTGCCGCATGAGGGTCGGCAGATCATGCCCACTCGCTCGCTCCCGGGCCGTCACGTATCGGCCCGGGAGCGAGCGACGCGGCGTCAGCTCCCCTCGCCCGCCAGCGCGAACAAGCCGTCGGGGGTCTGCTCGATGAGACCGTCGACCAGCAGCGAATCCAGGGCCCGGTCCCGCTGACCCGGATCCCGAGTCCAGGCCAGGTCCAGGCGAACCCGCTCCACCGGCCCCGACGAATCCCGCAGCACATCGAGCAGTCGTCCGCGCGCCTGACGATCGGTGCCCTCGTACTTCTGCACCTTGCGCACCACCTCCGAGACCGGACGGCCCGCCGACACCCACGCACACGCGGGCAGCGGGCAGCGCTCGCAGCCCGGGGTCCGGGCGGTGCAGACCAGCGCGCCCAGCTCCATCAGCGCCGCGGACATGACCGCGGCCCGATCGACCCGCGCCGGCAACAGCTCCTCGGTCTCGGCCAGATCGCGGGCCGCCGGATTGCCGGCCTCGGCGCGACCGTGCACGGCCCGCGCCACCACCCGGCGAACATTGGTGTCCACCACCGGAACTCGCTGCCCGTACGCGAAACACGCGACCGCGCGGGCGGTGTACGCCCCGATGCCCGGCAAGCCCAGCAGCACATCCACATCGGCGGGCACCTCGTCGCCGTGCTCGGCGGCCAATACCCGCGCGCACTCGTGCAGCCGCAGCGCCCGCCGCGGATACCCGAGCTTGCCCCAGGCGCGCAGCACCTCACCCTGCGGCGCGGCCGCCATCGCCGACGGCACCGGCCAGCGCGCCACCCACTCCCGCCAGATCGGCTCCACCCGAACCACGGGCGTCTGCTGCAGCATGATCTCGCTCATCAAGATCTGCCACGCGGTAACCCCCGGCCGCCGCCACGGCAGGTCCCGAGCAGTCTCCTGATACCAGTCGATCAGCGCATCACTGTCCATATCCATTTGCCCTCCGCTGCGCTCCGGGTTGGGGCACAGGGAATCCTGCAGACCACCATGGGCGATGGTATCCATACCGAAGGGGCCGGATTTCCCAGCCCGGCGTGCCGCACACAGAAGTCTCCCGGCGTGTTCGGCAGCTCACCGAGTTCGCGGCGGCGTGGTCGGCCCGTCTTTGCCGGACCGTAACGCCATGGACTCGCCGGTAACCGAGGGGCTATGGAAAATGAGTCACATGCCGCATAACAACCCGATCAGTGCGTGGAAAGCCCTGCGCGAAGGCAATGAACGCTTCGTCAACGGCCAGTTGCGGCACCCTAGCCAAGGCGCGATCGAGCGGGCCAAGCTCGTCGACGGGCAGCAGCCCGGCGCGGTGTTGTTCGGCTGCGGCGACTCCCGCGTGGCCGCCGAGATCATCTTCGATCAGGGCCTCGGCGATATGTTCGTGGTGCGCACCGCCGGGCACGTCATCGACGCCTCCGTGCTGGGCTCCATCGAATACGGCGTGCAGGTCCTGAACGTGCCGCTCATCGTGGTCCTCGGCCACGACAGCTGCGGCGCGGTCCGGGCCACCATCGACGCCCTCGACCACGGCAATGTGCCCGGCGGCTTCATCCGCTCGGTCGTCGAACGCGTCACCCCGTCCATCCTGATCGGCCGCCGCGAGGGCCTGGCGAGCGTCGACGAACTCGAGGCCCGCCATGTCGAGGAGACCGCCCGCCTGCTCATGCAGCGGTCGATGATCATCTCCCAGCGGGTCGCCACCGGCGAGTGCGCCATCGCCTGCGTCACCTACAACCTCGGCGAAGGCCAGATCAAGCTGCACCGCGTCATCGGCAATATCGGCGAAGTGGTCTGACCCGCCGCGGGGGCCGGAATTTACCGGCCCCGTAGCCGCTTTCGCGACCGACACGCCGAGACCCTGCTCGGGATGACCCGGACGGTGCGCTTACCGTTGTCACCGTGCTGGAACCGAACGGACCACTCCCACCGGAAATCTACTGGCGTCGACGCGCGGTCGCGATCGGCGCGATGGTGATCGGGCTCGCCCTGGTGCTCTGGGTGGGCTTCGCGCTGCTGAAGGGCGGCGGCGACGACCACAAGTCCGACACCAAGGCCGCCGCCGGCTCCAGTGCGGCGGCCAGCGGTAAGCCCTCGGGCAGCGCCACGGGCACTCCGGACCCGAGCTCGGCCAAGCCGTCCGCCGTGTCGTCGAGCGGCGCGGCCCCGGTGGCGAAGGCCCAGTGCCCCGATCAGTCGCTGGCGGTGAAGGTCACCGTCGGACAGGCCACCTACAAGGTCGGCGAGCAGCCGCAATTCGGCATCGTCATCACCAATATCTCCAGCGGCGTCTGCGAACGCGACATGGGTTCCGGGTTGCAGCTGGTCCAGGTGCAGTCCCTCGACGGCCAGCGCAGGCTGTGGTCCAGCACCGACTGCTACCCGGACGGCACCCCCGACATGCGCGCCCTGGCCCCCGGCCAGCAGGCCGCCTTCACCGTCACCTGGTCCGGCGCCAGCTCGCAGCCGGGCTGCGCGGGCGAGCGCCTGCAGGTTCCGGCCGGGCCGTACACCGTTGTGGCCCAGCTCGGTTCGGTCCGCAGCCAGCCGGAACCGTTCAATATCGCCTGACGCCGCCAGCACACCGAAGGCCGGGATCGGATCGCACGGATCCCGGCCTTCGTCGTTTCCGGAGAATTCCGGTATTCGCGAATCGAATTCCGCTCCCATATCGAATTCGCGCTCCCGCTATTCGATTCCGGCGTTCACTCCGCCATTTCCACGGGCTCCTGATCGCGCCGACGCCGACGCAGACCGGTAACCGACAGTGCCGCACGGATATCGGCCACCTCGCGCAATGTCATGGTGCGGCCGGTGCGGTCCACGCCCGGCGGGACCAGGGCCTCGGTGAAGCCCAGCCGCTCCGCCTCCGCCAACCGGCGGGTCAGCCCGGTCACCTGGCGCACCTCGCCCGCCAGCCCGACCTCACCCAGCACCACCATGCCGGTCGGCAGCGCCAGATCCTGGCTGGCGCTCGCGATGGCAAGCGCGACAGCCAGATCCGCCGCGGGCTCGGTGAGCCGCATACCGCCCACGGTGGCCGCGTAGACGTCCTGCTTGCCCACGTACACGCCCCCACGGCTCTGCAGGACCGCCAGAACCATGGAAACGCGGTTGTAGTCCAGCCCGCTCACCGCGCGCCGCGGGGCGGGCGCCTGGGTGTCCACGGTGAGGCCCTGCACCTCACCCAGCATGGGGCGCTTGCCGTCCATGGCGACCGTGACCGCGGTCCCGGGCACCGCATCGGTGCGATGGTGCAGGAACAGCCCGGAAGGGTCGTCCACGCAACGGATTCCCGCCTCCACCATCTCGAAGCAGCCGACCTCGTCGGTGCTGCCGAAACGGTTCTTGATGCCGCGCACCATGCGCAGCGACGAATGCTTGTCCCCCTCGAACTGCAGCACCACGTCCACCAGGTGCTCCAGCGTGCGCGGACCGGCCACCGCGCCGTCCTTGGTGACGTGCCCGACCAGCAGCACCGCGATCCCGGTCGCCTTCGCCAGCGAGGTGAGCGCCGCCGTCACCGACCGCACCTGGGTGACACCGCCGATCACGCCGTCCGCGTCGGCGGCCAGCATGGTCTGCACCGAGTCCACCACCAGCAGACTGGGTTTCACCTGCTCCACGTGGCCCAGGATGGTCGCCAGATCGGATTCCGCGGCCAGGTACACCTTTTCGTGCACCGCGTCGGTCCGGTCCGCCCGCAGCCGCACCTGACCCGCCGACTCCTCCGCGGTCACGTACAGCGCGATCTCGTCACGCGCCCGCGCCCACCGGTGCGCCACCTCGAGCAGCAGCGTCGACTTGCCGACGCCCGGTTCCCCCGACAACAGCACCACCGAACCGGGGATGATCCCGCCGCCCAGCACCCGGTCCAGCTCGGACACGCCCGTCGACCGCGACTGCGTCTTGTTGGAGTCGATGCTCGAGATCGGCGTGGCCGCCGTGCTCGGCAGCATGGCCCGCCGCCCCACCGCCATTGCGCCCGAGGACGCGGCCACCTCCTCGATGCTCCCCCACGCCCCGCAATCCGGGCAGCGCCCAACCCATTTGGCGACCTCGCACGTGCACTCCGCACACCGATACACCGATTTCACCTTGGCCATATCTTTTGCCCTCCGCTTCGCTCCGGGCGGGGTTCGCGGCCCCGAGGTCTCGATTCTTCCCTCCTCCGCTCCTCCGCTTCGCTCCCCCGCTCCGTCAGTCCAGAATCGAGACGGGCCGCGAACCTCTGGGTGATCGGAAACAACTGTGCCCGCCCCAGATCCGGGACGGGCACAATTCAGAGGTTCAGCGCGAGCTCAGTGCTCGCCGCCCTTCTTCTCCGCCTTGGCGGGCTCGGGGCGCGGGTTGTTCGGACCGGCGTCGACCGGGGTGTTGACGACGACGGTGCCGGCCTCCTTGAAGTTGAAGGTGAGCGGGTAGGTCAGGCCCGGGTTCACGTCCTTGGCGAGACCGGTGACCTCGATCAGGATCGGCTTGGCGCTCGGGTCCGCGACCTTGTCGGAGGCGGGCTGGCCGGCGTTCTGCTCGCGCACGGCGGAGGCCTGAGCCGCGTCCTTGGCGGTCGGCTTGTCGGCGACGACAGCGCTGGACGGCTTGATCTCGATCTTGCCGTCGAGCTTGACCGTGCCCAGGCCCTCGGCGGTGATGCTGACCAGCTCGTCGGTCTTGCTGTCGCTCATGTTCACGGCGGTGAAGGCCAGCACGGCCTTGCCACCCTTGGTGTTGCCGGATTCCTCGCCCTGCGGCAGCAGGAAGCGCACGTCACGCAGCGCGATGGACCCGACATTGGCGGTGCTGCCGTTGACGGCGGCGACCTGGGTGGCGGTCTGCGAGATCTGACCGGCGCCGCAACCCGACAGCGCGAGCACCGCACCCGCAGCGAGTGCAGCAACTGTCACGGCACGCCGCCGCGACTTCGACGCAGTGGTGGCTTTCAGGGCAGTCACGGTGTCCTCCATGTCGACCGGGCTCACTCCACTATGGAGAGTAGTAGTCAATGAGAGTAGTGCGTCGCTTCCCCCGTGCTACACGCGGGCGGTGTCGTGCGCGCGTCACGCGGTATCGGTTGCGAGCGTCGTGCGATATCGGTGCGAGTGCGGTGCGTTCTCGGCCGGGCGCGTCACAGATCACACGGAGCGACCGGGTGGGATGTGTCAGGGGGCCTGACAGAGATTCCGAGACGAGTTCTCGAGAGATGCATTGCCGTTTATGCGAGGGTGCCCGGTCGCGTATGCGAACTACGCACTCGCATATGCGCGCGAACAGTGCGATGCGCTATCCCCTTATGCCACAACGGGATGCACACGATTCGCCATCTGTCAACCCCCGCCGCCGCTCCGTTGTGGCCCTGACCTGCGCCGTTGATCGCGCCGTTACCGAGTCGCATGTTAAACTGTGAACATCGAAAGGGGCACGGGACACATGATTTTTAAGGTCGGAGACACCGTCGTTTACCCCCACCACGGAGCGGCGCTGATCGAAGCTATCGAAACCCGCACCATCAAGGGTGTACAAAAGGAGTATCTGGTCCTGAAGGTCGCACAGGGCGACCTGACCGTTCGGGTTCCCGCGGAGAATGCCGAGTATGTCGGCGTCCGCGATGTCGTCGGGCAGGAGGGCCTGGACCGGGTCTTCCAGGTGTTGCGGGCTCCGCACACCGAGGAGCCGACCAACTGGTCCCGTCGCTACAAGGCCAACCTCGAGAAGCTCGCCTCCGGCGATGTGAACAAGGTGGCCGAGGTCGTCCGCGACCTGTGGCGTCGTGAGCAGGACCGCGGCCTGTCCGCCGGTGAGAAGCGCATGCTGGCCAAGGCCCGGCAGATCCTCGTCGGCGAGCTCGCGCTCGCCGAGGGCACCGACGACGTCAAGGCCGAGACCCTGCTCGACGAGGTTCTCGCAGCGGCCTCCTGACCGTGAAAACAACACCCGGCGACGGCGTTCGTGTCGTCGCCCTGGTTCCTGCCGCCGGCATGGGCGTGCGTCTCGGTGAGAACAAGCCGAAGGCCTTCGTCCACGTCGGCGGCAGTCCCATGCTCACTCTCGCGGTCCAGGGGCTGATCGATTCCGGGTCGGTCGACGACGTTGTGGTTATGGTGCCCGCCGAACTAGTCGCCCAGACCCGAGCCCTGCTGCCCGACTCCGACGTCCCTGTGCACGTGGTCGCCGGCGGCGCCGAGCGCACCGATTCGGTGCGGGCCGGCCTCGCGGCCGCCCCCGACGCCACCCTGGTGCTAGTGCACGACGCCGCCCGGGCCCTGACTCCGCCGGCCCTGATCACCCGGGTCGTGGACGCGCTGCGCGCGGGTGCGCGGGCCGTGGTGCCCGCCCTGCCGGTGGCCGACACCATCAAATCCGTGGACGCCTCGGGCGCGGTGACCGGCACGCCGGACCGCTCCGAGCTGCGCGCCGTCCAGACTCCGCAGGGCTTCGACGCCGAGCTGCTGCGCTCCGCCTACGCTGTGGGCACACAGGCGACCGATGACGCGGGGTTGGTGGAGATGCTGGGTGCGACCGTCGAGACGGTGCTCGGTGACGCCCTCGCTTTCAAGATCACTTCGCCCTTGGACCTGGTCCTGGCCAATACCCTGGCCGCCCGCCGTGATACGCCCGACACCGCAGGCGGGCTGGACACGACACGCGCGGCGGTGATCGCGCCGTGATGGATCCGATGAGCCTGCGCACCGGCATCGGCAGCGATGTCCACCCCATCGAACCCGGCCGCCCCTGCTGGATGGCGGGCCTGCTGTTCGAGGGCGACAGCGGCTGCGCGGGCCACTCCGACGGCGATGTCGCCGCCCACGCGCTCTGCGACGCCCTGCTCTCGGCCGCCGGACTCGGCGATGTCGGCGCGGTCTTCGGCACCGGCCGTCCCGAATGGGAGGGCGTGTCCGGCGCGGCCATGCTGAAAGAAGTCCGGCGACTGCTCGACGAGGCCGGATTCTCGATTGTCAATGCGGCTGTACAGGTCATCGGAAATCGGCCCAAAATCGGTCCCCGGCGGGCCGAGGCGCAACAGGTGCTGGGTGAGATCCTGGGTGCGCCGATCTCGGTGTCGGGCACCACGACCGACGGTCTGGGCCTTACCGGCCGCGGCGAGGGTGTGGCCGCGGTGGCCACCGCCCTGCTGTGTTGCCGCGCCTGACGCACCCGTAATCCGCCCATTTCCCAACAGCTAGGATGCTCTGTCGTGACTCTGCGCCTTTTCGACACCGAGACGCGGACCCTGCGTGATTTCACACCGCTGGTCCCCGGCAAAGCCTCGGTGTACCTGTGCGGCGCGACCGTTCAGGGGGAACCCCACATCGGGCACGTGCGCAGCGGCGTCGCCTTCGACGTGCTGCGACGGTGGCTGGCCGCCAACGGTTTCGACGTCGCCTTCATCCGCAATGTCACCGATATCGACGACAAGATCCTGACCAAGGCCGCCGAGCACGGCCGCCCCTGGTGGGAGTGGGCGGCCACGCACGAGCGCGCCTTCGACCGCGCCTACGAGACGCTCGGCGTGCTGCCGCCGTCCGCGGAACCGCGCGCCACCGGGCACATCACCCAGATGGTCGGGATGATGGAACGGCTCATCGAGCGCGGCCACGCCTATGCCTCCGAGGGCAATGTCTATTTCGATGTGCTGAGCTTCCCGGATTACGGAAAGTTGTCCGGGCACAAGCTCGATGACGTGCACCAGGGTGAGAGCGCGGGCACCGGTAAGAAGGATCCGCGCGATTTCACGCTGTGGAAGGCCGCGAAACCCGGTGAACCGAATTGGCCGTCGCCGTGGGGCCCCGGCCGGCCGGGCTGGCATTTGGAATGCTCCGCCATGGCCGAGTTCTATCTCGGTGCGGAATTCGATATTCATTGCGGTGGAATGGATCTGGTTTTCCCGCACCACGAGAACGAGATCGCGCAATCGCGCGCGGCCGGGGACGGATTCGCGCGCTACTGGCTGCACAACGGCTGGGTGACCATGGGCGGCGAGAAGATGTCCAAGTCCCTGGGCAATGTGCTGTCCATTCCGAATGTGCTGGAACGGGTCGGGGTGCGCGCGGTCGAATTGCGCTACTACCTCGGCAGCGTGGGCTACCGGTCGATGGTCGAATACTCCGATCAGGCGCTGACCGAGGCCGCCGCCGGATACCAGCGCCTGGAGGCGTTCGTGCTGCGGGTCGCCGAGCGCACCGGCGACGTGCCGGTCGGCACCTGGACCCCGGCCTTCGCCGAGGCACTCGACGACGATCTCGGCGTTCCGCAGGCGCTGGCCGCACTTCACGGCGTGGTGAGCGAGGGCAACAAGGCGCTCGATGCCGGTGACCTCTCGGGCGCGCGCATGCTCGCCGGTCAGGTCCGGGCCATGCTGGGCATTCTCGGCGTGGATCCGCTGGACGCGCACTGGGCCGCGCCCGCCGACAACTCGAACGCCATCGCCGCACTGGACGTGCTGATCGGCGCGGAACTGGAGCGGCGGCAGCAGGCGCGCGCCGACAAGGATTGGGCCACCGCCGACGCGGTCCGCGACCGGCTGCAGGCCGCGGGCGTCGAGGTCACCGACACGCCGCAGGGCGCGGAATGGGCCTTGTCCAAGGGGAAGAAGTAGCGGTTCCGAGCGGGAGCTGCGGTTCCGCAACGGTGTGGCGGAGCGCACCGAATTCGGGGCCGCGGCCCAGCGTGGGGCACAATTCCTACGTCCCCTGCGCGGCATGGCAGGGGTTACTGCCTCGGCAGCGCAAGATCATGCCAAGCCGACCACCAGCAGGTCTCCCGTACGGCCCAGTCGAGACCGCTCACCATGTTCGCCCCGCGTACAGTTCGCGGCCCGTCTCGATTCTGGACTGACGGAGCGGGGGAGCGAAGCGGAGGAGCGGAGGAGGGAAGAATCGAGACCTCGGGGGCCGCGAACCCGCCCGGAGCGAAGCGGAGGGCAATTAGACACGGAAGGCGAAGTGATGGCAGGCAATTCCCAGCGACGCGGGGCTACCCGCAAGACCGGCAGCAAGAAGGGGCAGACCGTCGGGTCCGGCGGGCAGCGCCGGCGTGGGCTCGAGGGCAAGGGGGCGACCCCCAAGGCCGAGGACCGCGTCTACCACGTCGCCGCCAAGCGCGCGAAGGCGAAGGCCAAGGCCGAGGCGACCGCCGCCACCACCCGGTCGCGCAATGCGAGCCGCCCCATCGCGGGCCGCAAGGACAATGAGGGGCCCGAGCTGGTGCTCGGCCGCAACCCGGTCGTGGAGTGCCTGCGCGCGGGCGTGCCCGCCACCGCCCTGTATGTCGCCAATGGCACCGAGAACGACGACCGGCTCTCCGAGGCGGTGAAGACGGCCGCCGAGATCGGTATCTCGATCCTGGAGGTGCCGCGCACCGACCTGGACAAGATGAGCCACAACGGCATGCACCAAGGCATGGCGCTGCAGGTGCCGCCGTACAAGTACGCGCACCCCGACGATCTGGTGGACCGGGTGCACAACTCCGGCGAGCCCGCGCTGATCGTGGCGCTGGACAACATCACCGACCCGCGCAACCTGGGCGCGGTCATCCGGTCCGTGGCGGCCTTCGGCGGGCAGGGCGTGCTCATCCCGCAGCGGCGCAGCGCCAGCGTCACCGCGGTGGCGTGGCGCACGAGTGCCGGTGCGGCGGCGCGGCTTCCGGTCGCGCGCGCCACGAATCTGACTCGCACGCTGAAGGATTGGGCGAACAAGGGCTATCAGATCGTCGGGCTCGACGCGGGCGGCGACACCACCCTCGACGAATTCGACGGCAGCGCACCGACGGTCATCGTGGTCGGCTCCGAGGGCAAGGGGCTCTCCCGACTGGTGCGCGAGAACTGCGACTCGATCCTGAGCATTCCGATGGCGGGGCCGGTGGAGTCGCTCAACGCGTCGGTGGCGGCGGGCGTCGTGCTGGCCGAGGTGGCGCGGCAGCGCCGCTCCTGAGGCCGGTGGAGCCGGTGCCGAATCCGACGGCGCCGGTTCCGAATCGGTCACTCGACCATCACCGGCCGCTGTCCAGACGGCCTCGATAATCAAGTGGCCCAAGCGAACACCGCGCGTCCACCTGCCGCGTGGCGCCTTCCGCCCGTAAACTTTGGCGGTGGTCTTCGATCAGCCGCCCCTCGGGTCCCCCGTCGAGCACGAGCACGCAACCGCCGTCCTGCTACTGGGCGCGCTCAGCGTGTTCTGCTGCGGCGCGCTGGGACCGATCGCGTGGGCCCTCGGCCGCCGCGCGCTCAACGACATCGAGGAGGGCGGGGGGCGCTTCGGTGGCCGGGTGCAGGTCCTGGTCGGCTACGTCCTCGGCATCATCGGAACGTTCATGATGGTCGTGTTCGGCAGCATCTTCCTGATGATGGTGATCAGCGGACGCGCGTAAGCGACTCCCCGGGGGCTCGGCCGCCGAACCTCCGAACGCGGCTCGCCCGGAGTCAGTCCAGGCCCGGGCGCTGCTCGCCGCCGGTGATGCCGTCCCAGGCAGGCCATTCCCCCGCGATACTGCCGGTCCACTTCGGCGGGCGGCGGTCCTTCAATGCCGCGACGCCTTCGCCGCCGTCGGTGCTTTTGGCGACGTAGTCGTTGAGCTCGGTTTCCAAGCGACCCACGGTGTCCGGGTCCATGGTGGGGGCCTCCCAGAGCAGGCGCTTGGACAGCGCCACCGGGAGCGGGGCCGAGCCGTGGGCGATGTCGTGGGCCACCTCGAGGGCGGTGGGCAGGACCTCGGCGGCATGCAGGCAGGAGTTGGCGATGCCGAGCGCGTACGCCTCGTCGCCGTCGAAGGTGCGGCCGGTGAGCAGCAGGTCGGCGGCGCGGGCGCTGCCGATCAGGCGGGGCAGGGTCCAGTGCGCGAAGCCGTCGGCGAGCGCGCCGCGGCGGACCTGGTTGAGGGCGTACACGGCGTCGCGGGCCAGGTAGCGCAGGTCGCACTGCAGCGCGATCTCCAGGCCGATGCCGACGGCGTGCCCGTTGACCGCGGCGATGACCGGTTTCCGGATCCGGAACGGCGCCGGGTCGATGAGGCCGTTGACCTCGCCGACCTTGAGCGACAGGTCCGCGCCCGCGCAGAACGCGGGCGCGGTGCCGGTGATGACGACCGCGCCGATGGCGTCATCGTTGTCGCAGCGACGCAGGGACGCACCGAGTTCCGACGCCATGGCCGGAGTCAGCGCGTTTTGCTGGGCGGGCCGGTTGAGCGTCAGGACCGCGACGCCCCCGGAGACGTCCACAAGCAATTCCGAACTCATGCGGTGCATATTAGGCCCTGTGTCCGACTCCGGGCAGGTTCCCACAGCTCAGGCGCGGAGGATCTGCCGGCCGATGGCGTACTTGTGCACCTCGGTGGGGCCGTCGTAGAGGCGGAAGGCGCGCATGTCGCGGAAGATCATCTCGACCACGGTCTCGTCGGAGATGCCGATGCCGCCGAGCACCTGGACGCAGCGGTCGGTGACCTTGAACAATTCCTCGGAGACGGAGGACTTGGCGATCGAGGACTCGTGGCGGGCCTTGTGGCCCTGATCCATCAGCCAGCAGGCGTGCCAGATGGTGAGGCGGCACTGGTGCAGCGCGATCTCATTGTCCGCCAGCATGAACGACACGCCCTGGTGCTCGCCGATCGGCTTGCCGAAGGCGGTGCGGGACTTGGCGTAGTCGACCGCGATGGCCTGGGCGCGTTCGGCGGCGCCGAGCCAGCGCATGCAGTGGGTGAGGCGGGCGGGGGCCAGCCGCAGCTGGGCGTAGCGCAGCGCCTGGCCGGTCTCGCCGAGCACGGATTCCCTGGGCAGCACCAGGTTTTCGAAGTTCACCACCGCGTGGCCGCCGACGTAGTTGCGGTCCATGGTGTTCATGATCCGCTCGATGACGATGCCCTCGGTGTCGCCGTCGCAGAGGAACAGGGTGGGGCCCTCGGGCAGGTGCGGGTTGGCGGCCAGGCGCGCCATGATGATCCAGGTCTTGGCGCCGTCGGCGCCGGTGATCAGCCATTTGCGGCCGTTGATGGTGAAGTTCTCGCCGTCGAAGACGGCCTCGGTGGCGAGCTGGTTGGGGTCGGAGCCCGCGCCGCCCGGCTCGGTCATGGCGAAGACCGAGCGCTGGTGGCCGTCGATCACCGGCTGCAGGAAGCGTTGCGTCTGTTCCGGATTCGCGATCTTGGACAGCATGAACATGTTGCCCTCGTCGGGGGCGGCGCAGTTCATGGCGACCGGGCCGAGGGTGGACCAGCCGGCGGCCTCGTACAGCACGGCCTGCTCGACGTGGGTCAGGCCGCGCCCGCCCAGCTCCACGGGGGCCTGGATGGTGAGCAGCTTCTCGGCGCGGGCCAGTTCCACCATTTCCTGGCGCAGTTCGTCGTTGGGGCCGTGCGCGGTCAGGCGCGGGTCGCGTTCGAAGGGCACGATCTTGTCGATGACGAACTGGCGAACGCGGTCGCGTTCGGCAGCGAGGTCGGCGGGAATCGAGAAGTCGATCATCGTGGTCACCATCCGTCAGGAGTCGCGGTCGAGCCGAGCATACGACGGCCACCCCACCCGACTGAAGGCACCCGCCCTCAAACGAGGACGCGACGCAGGAAATCCTCGACTGCGGCCCGGTAGACGGCCGGTTGATCGTCGTGCACCAGGTGCCCGGCGTCCGCGACGACCACGTGCCGGGCGTCCGGATGCAGCGCGGCCATCTCCCGCATCTGACCCGGCGGCGTGATGGTGTACTCGCCCTCGATCAGCAGCGCGGGCACGGTCACCGACTTCCATTGCGCCCAGAAGTCGCGGGTGCCCCACTCCTCGGAGATGTCCCGGAAGGTCGGCACCTCGCCGTGCAGGTGGTAGCCGTCGGGCTCGCGCCGGAAGGAGTCCAGGAAGTAGCGTCCGGCCACCGGGCCGAAGAACTCCAGCACGGCCGCCTCGGTCGCGAACGGGACCGGCCAGGCCTCGACCATGGCCGCCCAGTCCGCCGCGGTGCGCCCCTGGAAGTCGGGGGCCATGTCCTCGACCACCAGCGCCCGGACCCGGTCCGGGTGGGCGGCGGTGAACATCCAGCCGTGCAGGCCGCCCATGGAGTGCCCGATCACCACCATCGGCTCGTCGATGTGCGCGGTCGCGGCCGCGAGATCGGCCACGAAGGCCTCGGTGGTGAGCCGCGGCGGCGCGGGCCGCCCGTGCCCGGCCGCGTCGAACGTGTACACGTGCCCGAATTCCCGCACCCAGGGCAGCTGCGCCCGCCAGGTCCGGGCACTGCCCATCAGCCCATGCAGCAGCAGGATCGGAGTCCCGGTGCCGCCTTCGTCATACAACATCGCCCCGAACGATACGTCCGGAGTGCCGGAGTACATTCGCAGGCATGGCAGTCGTCAAGATCAACGCAATCGAGGTCCCCGAGGGCGCCGGCCCCGAACTGGAGAAGCGTTTCGCGCACCGCGCGCACGCGGTCGAGAACTCGCCCGGGTTCCTGGGCTTCCAGCTGCTCCGCCCGGTCGCCGGTGACAATCGCTACTTCGTTGTCACGCAGTGGGATTCGGAGGAGTCCTTCGCGGCGTGGCGGGACGGCCCGGCGCGCGAGGCGCACGCGGGCGAGGCACGCAAGCCCGTCTCGACCGGCGCGTCGCTGCTGGAGTTCGAGGTCGTCCTGGATGTGGCGGGTAAGAACGCCTGATCAGGCCCGGTAGGTGGCCTTGTGGAGCAACCATTCCGCCGGACCGCGGCGGAAGCGGTAGCGCCATAGGGTCGCCGCCACCAGCGAGCCGAGCGCCAGCAGTGCCAGCAGTGGCCAGCCCGGCCCGTGGATACCGCCGGGCAGTGAAGTCGCCGCCGGATCCGGGACCGGCACCAGCACGCTGACCGCGATCACCTGCAGGATGTAGAGACTCAGGGCGCACGAGCCCGCGGCGGTCAAGGGCCGCAACGCGATTCCGGTGCGCGGCACCACCGCCATCAGGACGCCGATCACCAGGAAGGCGACGCCGGTCGCGCCGAGTACCTCGAACGGGGTGCCGCTGTGCGGGGTCGCGACGGTCAGCCACCACGGGCTGGTCGTGGACACCGCGCCGAATCCGGCCGCGTCGATGACCTGGCCCGGATCGAAATCGGTGATGCCCGCCTCCGACATCGTCCGGGTGAGCAGCTCGACCAGGTGCGCGCGGCCGCCGAACGGATGCTGCACCAGCCACGAACCGCCGTAGCCGAGCAGCGCGAGCGCCGCGCCAACGCCGAGCACCGGCCGCGGACGTAGCGAGCGAATCCCCCAGCGGCCCAGGGCCATACCAGCGAAGAGGAACGGCATCCAGGTCAGCGCCGGGTAGGTGCCGGTGAGCGCCAGCATCTGGAATGCCTGCTTCACGCCGGACCAGGAGGTGAGCATGCCGAAGTCCGGATGGCCGCCGAAGGCGTTCTGCTCCATCTGATTTCGGATCGCATAGGACTCGATCGGCCCCGCGATCGCCCAGATCGCCGCCAGCAGGGCTAGCCCCCGCGCACTCAACCACAGCGCGGGCAGCGCCAGCAGGAAGAACAGGCCGTAATAGGTCAGGATGAGCGCGATTCCGATACCGGAATGCAGTTGCGCCAGTGCCAGGCCCAGCAGCGCGACCAGGATCGCGCGGGCGGCGACGCGCACCACCACGCGGCGGGCGGCCCGACCGGTGACCGGTTGCGCCCCGGCCGACATGAGGGCCAGGGAGACGCCCGCGAGCACCGCGAACAAGGCCGCTGAACGGCCCTCGAAGACCGTCAGCCAGCCCGCGCCGGAACTCTCCCGCGGCGGCCCGACATGGACCGCGAACATGCCGAGCACCGCGATCCCGCGGGCCGCGTCCAGCGCGAGCACGCGCGGCAGCGGATCGGCGATCGATGATTCCCGTGGTGTGTCAACCGACACCGGTGACCCCATGACTACTGCTCACCTCCAGTTCTCGACCGGCAGTGACAGCGAGGCTAACGGTGCGGCAGCGTGAATTTCGAGCTCATCGCCCGCTTCCGGGGCAAGTCTGACCGAAAGAACTAGTCCCGGCAGACGAAAGAGTCAGCCGGGACTTCGCGCACTACGCCTCGAGGACTAGGCCTCGAAGGTGGCGTCCAATTCGATGGTGTCGACGCCGGTCAGCGCCTTGGACACCGGGCAGCCCGCCTTGGCGGCCTCGGCGGCGGCCAGGAACCCGGCCTCGTCGATGCCGGAGGCCTTGCCGACCAGAGTCAGCTTGATCTTGGAGATGCGGAAGCCGCCGGCCGGGTCCGGGCCCAAGGTGACGTCGGCGGTGATGTCGAGGCTCTGCACGGTGCCGCCCGCCTTGCCGATCTCGCCGGACAGGGCCATGGCGTAGCAGGAGGAGTGCGCGGCCGCGATGAGCTCTTCGGGGCTGGTGGTGCCGTCGGCCGCGTCGGCGGCGCGCTTGGGGAACGAGACGTCGTACTTGCCGACGCCCGAGCTGACCAGCTCGACCTGACCGGAACCGTCCTGCAGACCACCGGACCAGCTGGTACGCGCGGAACGTGTAGGCATCGTTACGTCCTTTCGTATGGGGGAACTCGACTTCCGCTCGAACCTACCCGGTGGCGGCGGCGCTGTGGTCCCAGTGTTCGAGGATGTGCGGCCAGGACTGCCGGTGCCGGTCCCGGGCGGGCTCGTCGGGGAATCCGGCGTGGGTGAGCAGCAGGGCGGTGCCCGCGCCGTGCGCCGAGAGTTCCACCGTGAGCACGGTTTCCGCGCCCGCCGTGCCGTCGGTGATCCAGGTGAGCTCCACCAGGTTGTCCGGGACCAGGCGGAGGAAACGCCCGTAGTGCGGGTGGCCGCCGCCCGCCGTGAAGTAGAACGGCTCGTTCACCTCGGGCCGCATGCGCACCGAACCCGGGTCCGCGAACCAGGTCCCGAACTGTCTGGTGGCCATGCGATACAGCTCGGCCGGGGAGGCGGCCATGATGCGTTCGGCGACCAGCGAGAACGGTCGCGCGGCGAGGTCGGGTGGCCGCGAAGGCGCAGCGTTCATGGGCGGCGACGATACCGCCCCGAACCGCGCTCACCCGGGATTGGTGACCCGGGCGAGCACGATGCCGCCGATGATCATGGACAGCGCCAGCATCCGGCCCACGCTGAGCGGGTCCTTCTGCACCAGCACACCCAGCGCGATCGCGCCGACCGCCCCGATGCCGGTGAAGATCGCGTACGCGGTGCCCACCGGCAGCGACTGCATGGCGTAGGACAGCAGGTACACCGCGACCGCCGCGAGCAGGAAGCACACCAGGGTCGGGAGCGGCTTGGTGAAATTCTGGGTCGGTTTGATGGACTGCGACCAGGCGATCTCCACCAGGCCGGCCACACCCAGGACGAGCCAGTTCATGTCAGTACTCCTTTCCGAGCGCGCGGACCGCGTCGAGGGCGGCCGCGTAGGAGGCGTCGTGCTTGTCGCGCAGGTGGGCCAGCGCCGGATCATGACGGGCGTTCACCAGTTCGGCGTTGACGAAAACCGTGTCCTCGACGGCGAAGTGGCCGGCGAAGAAGTCGCGCAGATAGCGCTCCTGGTAGTCGTAGATCGCCTTGGGCGCGCCCGGGGAGTACGCGCCGCCGCGGGCGGTCACCACCACGAATCGGGTGGGGGCCAGCGACATTCGCGGGAAGGTGACCTGGTCCAGCCAGGCCTTGAGGCTCGCCGGGATCGAGTAGTTGTACATCGGCGTGCCGATCAGCACCACATCGGCGGCGCGGACCTCGGCGAGCAGGGGTTCGACGATTTCCCAGGCCCGCTGCTGCGCGGGTGAGTCCACCAGGTCGGCCAGACGGTCCAGGTCGGTGCTGCCGTGCGCGAGGACGCGGTCGCACAGTTCGGTCCAGCCCTCGCCGATGAACGGGATGGGGTCTGCGGCCAGGTCGCGGTGGACGTAGGCGCCGTCGGGGTGTTCGGCCCGCCAGGCGTCGGCGAAGGTCCCGCCGAGCAGGCGACTGACGGAGTTGCGGCGGGCGCTGGCGTCGAGGTGCAGCAGCGTGGTCATGAGCGAGTCTCCCATCAAGTGGACATGCTGTCCGTTTATTTCTCCGACGGTAGACCTGAACCGGACATATTGTCCACTTATTCCGCGGCGGCTACAGTGAGCTGCATGAACCCCCCCGGCCTACCGCTCATCGACGACCAGGCCGCGCCCGTCGAACGCGCTGACGCGGCTCGCAACCGGGCCAAGGTGCTGGCCGCCGCCGCGCGACTGTTCGCCGACCGCGACCCGCGCACGGTCACCATGGACGACATCGCCAAGGCCGCCGGGGTCGGCCGCGGGACGCTGTACCGGCGCTACCCGG
The DNA here is from genome assembly GCF_040630785.1 of Nocardia sp. NPDC005746. Lineage (NCBI taxonomy): Bacteria > Bacillati > Actinomycetota > Actinomycetes > Mycobacteriales > Nocardiaceae > Nocardia > Nocardia sp. NPDC005746. The sequence continues at coordinate 761,404 of NZ_JBEXYE010000001.1, read as the reverse complement.
ACGTGGGCTCGATCGCGGTGGCCCTGCTCGACGAACACGAGAAGGCGCTGCAGGAACAGCTGTTACGCGGGGAACCCCCGCTCGGGCCGGGCGCACCGCCCGCCGAACGGCTCACCGCGTTCTATGCCGCGATGCTCGAATTGCTCGACACCCACGCCCATTTGGTGCTCGGCGCGGAAACCGGGGGCGCGCGCTTCCGCACCGGCGCCTACCGATTCTGGGCGCTACACGTACGGACACTGCTCACCGAAGCCGGTGTGGCCGAACCGGATGCACTGGTGGACGCCCTCCTCGCCCCGCTCGCCGCCGAGGTGTACCGGCAGCAGCGCGACCGCGGCCTCAGCACCGGGCAGATCGCCGCCGGACTCGCGCGGCTCGCGCACGGCGTGCTGGACTCACCCCGGCCATGACGCGGCGCCGCGACCGTCCACGGGTCGGGTGGACGGTCGCGGCACACGGTATTCCCTTGTGCCTCACACCATGTCGCGACGGCGGACCAGCCAGATCGTGCCGCCCGCGAACAGCAGCACGTAGACGGCCAGCACGATCACGGACTCGCCGCGCGAGAGGATGTTCAGCACCCCCGGCGTGGCCGGGCCGCTCACCGTGCGCATCGCGCCCGCGAGTGAACCGGCGGCCGTACCCGGCAGGTGATCGGTGACCCCCTCGATCGGTGCGAGGATCGCGCCGACGCCACGCAGCAGATTCTCCACCACCAGCACCCACACCAGGCCGAGACCGACCGCCAGCGCGGGACCCCGGGCAGCGGTCCCGATCAGTGCGCCCGCCAGCGTCCACATGCCCAGAATCGCCGCGCCCGAACCGATTCCGAGCAGCATCCGTCCCATGGACGGCAGCGCCAGGGACTGCCCCTGGGTGCTCGCGATGAGTGCCGCCACGCCGGTGTCGACCGCGAAGGCGACCAGCACCAGCGCGACCACCGTCAGCGCCAGGCTCGACACCACCGCGCCGATCACGGCCACCCGCGAAGGGCCCTGCGTGAGTGCGGTTTTCCAGCTGCCCCAGCCGTACCCGCTACCCGTCGCCAGCGCGCCCAGCACCAGCATGAGCGCGCCCCCGAACAGCGCCATGCCCTGCGTGAACACCTCCGGCACCGCGGCGGGCAGCATCTGCTGCAGGAGCACGTCGCGGGGCAGACCATTGGACATGCGCGTGCTGCTGCCGGTCGTGTAGGCCAGGTAGTTGAACAGGTAGGCGAAGGTGAGGTTCAGCAGGATCCAGGTGCCGAGCACGATCCAGAAGGCGGGCCACTTGCGCAGCCGCAGCAGTTCGGCTCGAGCGCTGGCCACCAGATCCGTGAACGCGCCACCGTGGTTCCCGTGTGCGCCGGGGTCGGTCATTTCGCTGTCTCCGTCATCTCGAAAAACACTTCTTCCAAGGACTTTTCGTCGCTGCGCAGCTCGACCAGGTCCGCGCCCGCCGCGATGACCGCGCGCGCCACCGCGGGGGCGTGCGCGGATCCCGCGTCGACGCGGATTCCGGCGGCGGTCAGCAGCGCGGATCGCTCCCCCACCGCGGCGCGCACGGCCTGGAACGCCACCTCCAAGGGCTCGGCACGGACGAGCAGGGACGCCTGGCCGCGCAGGTCCCGCACCGTCGATTCGGTGAGCAGGCGGCCGTCGGAGATGACGCCGACGCGATCGCAGATCTCCTGCACTTCGCTGAGCAGGTGACTGGACAGCACGACGGTGTGCCCGTCGGCGGCGAGTCCGGTGATGAGTTCCCGCATGTCGGCCATGCCCGCGGGATCCAGGCCATTGGTGGGTTCGTCGAGGATCAGCAGGTCGGGGTGGCCGAGCAGGGCGGCCGCGACACCGAGGCGCTGCTTCATGCCGAGCGAGTAGGTGCGGAACCTGTCCTTGCCGCGGGCGGAGAGGTCCACCCGGGCCAGGGCGTCGGCGACCGCGTCGTCGCCGACCCCCCGATAACGGGCCAGGACGCGCAGGTTGTCGCGGCCCGAGAGATAGGGGTAGAAGCCGGGGCCCTCGATGAGAACGCCCATGCGGCGCAGCGCATCCGGGTCGCCGGGCGCGCGGCCGAGCACGGTCGCGGCGCCGGAGTCCGGGCGGATGAGACCGGCCAGCATGCGCAGCGTGGTGGTCTTGCCCGCGCCGTTGGGGCCCAGGAACCCGTAGATCTCGCCGCGGCGCACGCTCATGCTGACCGCGTCCACGGCGGTGTGGGAGCCGTAGCGCTTGGTCAGCCGGTCGGTGACGGCGATCGCTTCGTTCATGGCTTACACGATCCGATTCCGGGGACGGAAAGTAATCCGTCCCGGCGCGTGATCGGGTGTACGTATCGAGACGTATTCGGGGGTCGTATCCGGACGTATTTCGGTGTGACACGGTGCCGCTGCCCGCCGACGGCGCTACGGTGCAGCTATGGACACACGCGGGGGAAGGCTGGGTCGGCGCGACGTGCTCCCGGCTCTGGCGGTGGGGGCGATACAGCTCGGCGCGGGCACGCTGGCCAATCACCATCAGAACGTGCGCGCCCTCGACCTGCTCGGATACGTGCTGCTCGCGGTGGGTCCGGTGCTGCTTCTGCTGCGCCGGCGGTACCCGCTGGGGGTGTTCTACGGGACGATGGCCGTCACCGTCGCGTACCTACTGTTCGGTTATGGATACGGGCCGATCTTCGTATCGCTCGTCATCGCCTTCCTGACCGCCGCCGTACGCGGATCCCGTTGGTACACCTACCCGTTCGTCGCCGTCGGGTATCTGCTCATGGTGTGGCCGGTTCCCGGGTGGTGCGGGTACCGGACCAGCGCCTGGCAGGAATTCGGTTTGCTCGCTTGGCTTTTCCTGCTGGCGGCCGCGGCCGAGGGGCTGCGGCAGCGGCGCGTCGCCCTGATCGCGCGGCGGCAGCGCGCCGAAGCCGCGGCACGCGAGGAACAGGCCGAACGGCAGCGCGCCCGCGCCCAGCACGCCCTGGAATCGGCGGAGCGGGAACAGCGGGTCACCGAGGAGCGCCTGGCCATCGCGCGCGAACTGCACGACGTGCTGGCGCACAGCCTCTCGCTGATCAATGTGCAGTCCTCGGTCGCGCTGGAGTTGTTCGAGCGCAAGCCCGAACAGGCCGCCACCGCGCTGGCCGCCATCAAGACCGCCAGCAAGGACGCGCTCGGCGAGGTCAACGCCCTGCTGCGATCCATCCGCGGCGGCACCGCCACCGTCGCCGCCCCCACCACGCCCACCATCGGCATCACCGACCTCGAGAAACTCACCGGACCGGCCCGCGCCGCCGGACTCGAGGTGCACACCATGGTCACCGGCGGACCGCGCCGGCTGCCCGCCGTGGTCGACGTGGCCGCCGCCCGCATCGTGCAGGAGTCGCTCACCAATGTGGTGCGGCACGCGCCCGGCGCGAGCGTGCTTGTCACCGTGCACTATGCGGCCGAACGGCTGCAGCTCACCATCGACAACACCCGGCCCACCCGCCAGCCCGCGCCCCAGTCGCCGTCCGGCGGCCACGGCATCACCGGCATGACCGAACGCGCCCACGCGCTGGGCGGGCAGCTCTCCGCCGAACCCAAGGCCGACGGCGGATTCCGGGTCAAGGCGCGCCTGCCCACCCACCTGGCCCACCCCGAACCGGCTGCGTAACCTGGGAATTCGAGGAGGACCGATGCCGATCCGAGTGGTGATCGCCGACGACCAGGCGCTGGTGCGCGCGGGCTTCGTCGCCCTGCTCGGCGCCCAGGACGACATCGAGGTGGTGGGCGAGGCCGACCACGGCGGCCAGGCCGTCGACCTGGCCCGAACCCTGGTCCCCGACATCGTGCTCATGGACATCCGCATGCCGGTCCTGGACGGGCTGGCCGCCACCCGCGCCATCGCGGCCGACCCGGCCCTCGCGGCGGTGAAGGTCATCGTGCTCACCACCTTCGACCTCGACGAATACGTCTTCGAGGCGATGCGCGCCGGAGCCACCGGCTTCCTGGTCAAACACACCGAACCCGCCGACCTGGTCAAGGCCGTCCGGGTGGTCGCGGGCGGTGACGCCCTGCTCTCCCCCAGCGTCACCAAACGCCTGGTCGCGGAATTCGCCACCCACGCCAAACCCGCCCCCGCCGCCGCCTTCTCCGAACTCACCGACCGCGAACGCGAAGTCATGACCCTCGTCGCCGAGGGCCTCACCAACGCCGAGATCGCCGAACGCCTCTACCTCAGCCCCGCCACCGCCCGCACCCACGTCAGCCGCATCCTGGTCAAACTCGGTGCCCGCGACCGCACCCAACTGGTGGTCCTGGCCTACGAATCCGGCCTGGTCCGGCCCGGCTGGCAGTGATCAGAAGGTGCTCCAGTACTCCCCCACCGTGAAGCTCTGCACCACACCGCGTTTCATCTGCGGATCATCGGTGATCGTCACCATCTGACGCGACAGGTCCAGCTTCATGCCGTCCGCGGCGAGGAACTGCTGACTGTTGGCGGTGAAGGTGAAGAACTTGGCCTCGAACGGCTGCGCACGCAACTGCGGGACATCGGCGCGCAGCACCCGCGGACCACCGGGCTCCTCGCACACCGCCAGACGCTGCGTGGTCCCGAGCAGGGCGCCGATCAGCAGCACCGGGCGTTCACCATCTCCGCAGCGCGCGAAGGAATCCTGCCAGCCCTGCGCATCCGCGGCGGGCGGCAGGGCGCCGGAGGTGGCGGGAATCGACGGGGTCGCCGCGGCCGTCGTCGTCCCCGTCGGCGGCGTGGACGTCGCCGGTGACGCGGCATCGCTCCCCGAGCACGCCGCCGTCGACGCCAGGAGCGCGAGCCCGGTCAACACCGGAAAACAGGAACGAACCACGAACATCGGGGCAGGGTAGCAATCACGCGAACCTCCCCGAATCGGTCGGCGATTAGGTCGCCGCCGGGTACGCACCCGGACGTAGTCGAGAAGCCGACTCGAAGCGGATTCCCCGCCAGTAGAATCCGCGCATGCTCGAAGGCATGAGCATGAACTTCGGCATTGTCATCGCGCCCCGGTCAGGGGCCACGTGGATCCAAGCGGTACAGGCCGCCGAGCGGCAGGGTTACGGCACCGTGCTGCTGCCCGACACGCTCTACACGCCCTCGCCGTTCCCAGCGCTGGCCGCCGCGGCCGCCGTCACCACCACCCTGCGGCTCCGGCCCAACGTGCTGGCCGCGCCGATGCGGTCGGCAGCCGCCACCGTCCGCGAAACCGCTGCGCTGCAACTGCTTTCCGACGGCCGGTTCGAGCTCGGGCTCGGGACCGGACGGCCCGATGCGGCTGCCGAGGCCGAAAAGCTCGGTGTCGCTTTCGGTTCCGGGACTCAGCGGCGCGACCACCTGGTGGACGTCGTGCGGGCAGTCCGCGCGGAGGTCTCGCCCGTGCCGCCCATCGTCATCGCCGCGTCCGGCGCGCGCATGCTCGGCGCCTGCGCGGAGATCGCGGACCGCATCCACCTCGCCGTCGATCCGGCCGCCACCGAGGACGACCTGGCCGACATCGTCGCACAGGTCCGCGACCGCACCGACCGCCCGATCCCGTTCAGCCTGCAACTGGTCGCCATCGGCGAGATCCTGCCGCCGTATCTGAGCAAGTTCCGGGGCCTCAGCGTGGATCGGCTGCGCGCCGCCGGCGCGGCCGCCCTGCTGCCCGCCGATCCAGGCGCGGCGGCCGAACTGCTCGAGCGTCGCCGCGAGAAGCTCGGCATCGACGAAATCCTGGTGCCCGGCGACCTCGCCGATGCGTTCGCACCGGTGATCGACCGCAGCCGCTGAACCTCAGCGCACCGGCTCGCCGATACCCAGCCGAATAGCCTGCTCCACCGGGGAATACGCGCCGTCCGGCCGGTCCAGGACACAGGGATCGCGGGACAGCAGTGGGGGCTGTGCCAGGAATCTTGGGCGTCCGGTGCGATTGGGCTGGGCGGCGTGGATCAGGAACGGATGGCACAGGTAGACATCGCCCGCCGCGCCGGTGGCCAATGCCTCGGGGAGATCCCCCGTGGCGGTGTAGAAGTCGGCCAGGTCGAACATCGTGGTACCCGCCTCACCGAACGATTCCAGCTCCCGGGCCAGACGCAGGTGCGAGCCCACACGGATGCGGGTCGGTGCGTCGTCGACGCCGATATCGGAGAAGAGGAACAGCATGAGCAGGCAGCGGCCCTGCGAGAAGACGTTCACCCGCCAGCTCAGATAGTCGTCGCGCGCGGCGTCGCCGGGAAAGCTGACATCCACATGCCAGCCGTCATCACCCGGCGGCTCCGGGCTGGGAAAGCGAATCGGCCAGCTGCCCAGGCTCCGGCGCGGGATCCAGCGGCCGGGGCCCGCCAGCTGGTCGTATGCCTCGACCAGGGGCGCGGCGGTGACCGCTCGGGTGAACGGCTCCTCGGCATGGTCCCAGAGCCGAATCACCGGCTGCGTCCAGGTCGCGGGATCGTCGGGGTCGCAACCGGTTTCGCGCCACAGAATCGACCGGCCCGCGGCAGCGGTCTCGGCCGAGAAGGCGCCGTCGATCTTCACGAAACCGTCGGCGATGAAGGAGGCGATCTGTGCGTCGGTGAGCATCGCATCCCAGCATCGGCCATACCGGAGTCGCGCCGCCACCGAATTTCGGCCCGGACATGGCGGAAGCCCCGCCCTCCCGGAGGAGGAGCGGGGCTTCCGTTGTCTCGCTGAGCCTTACCGGCTACTCGCCGGAGGCGGCGGCCGGGGCCTCACCCGCGAGGGCGGCGACCGGCTTGTCCTCGGCGGCCGAGTCGGCCTTCTTGGTCAGCTTGGCCTTGGCGGCGAAGGTGAACTTCGCGTTCTCGCCCTGGCCTTCGCCGTCCCAGCCCTCGACGTCGACCACCACGACCTGACCGGCGCCCAGTTCGCCGAAGAGGATCTTCTCCGACAGCTGGTCCTCGATCTCGCGCTGAATGGTGCGACGCAGCGGGCGGGCGCCCAGGACCGGGTCGAAACCGCGCTTGGCGAGCAGGCTCTTGGCCTTCTCGGACAGCTCGATCTCCATGTCCTTGTTCCGCAGCTGGTTGGCGACGCGGCCGATCATCAGGTCGACCATCTGGATGATCTGGTCCTGAGTCAGCTGGTGGAACACGATCACGTCGTCGATACGGTTCAGGAACTCCGGGCGGAAGTGCTTCTTCAGCTCGTCGTTGACCTTCAGCTTCATCCGCTCGTAGTTCGAGCCCTCGGCGTTGGACTGGGCGAAGCCCAGGCCCACGGCCTTGGAGATGTCCGAGGTGCCGAGGTTCGAGGTGAAGATCAGCACGGTGTTCTTGAAGTCGACCGTACGACCCTGACCGTCGGTCAGGCGACCGTCCTCCAGGACCTGCAACAGGGTGTTGTAGATCTCCTGGTGCGCCTTCTCGATCTCGTCGAACAGCACCACCGAGAACGGCTTGCGCCGCACCTTCTCGGTGAGCTGGCCGCCCTCCTCGTAGCCGACGTAGCCCGGAGGGGCACCGAACAGACGCGAGGCGGTGAAGCGGTCGTGGAACTCGCCCATGTCGATCTGGATGAGCGCGTCGTCCTCGCCGAACAGGAAGTTCGCCAGCGCCTTCGACAGCTCGGTCTTACCGACACCGGACGGACCGGCGAAGATGAACGAGCCCGACGGACGCTTCGGGTCCTTCAGACCGGCGCGGGTGCGGCGGATGGCCTTGGACACGGCCTTGACCGCGTCCTCCTGGCCGATGATCCGCTTGTGCAGCTCGTCCTCCATGCGGAGCAGACGGGTGGTCTCCTCCTCGGTGAGCTTGAACACCGGGATACCGGTCCAGTTCGCCAGGACTTCGGCGATCTGCTCGTCGTCGACCTCGGCCACGACGTCCAGATCACCGGAGCGCCACTGCTTTTCGCGCTCGGCCCGCTTGGCGACGAGCTGCTTCTCCTTATCGCGCAGACGCGCGGCCTTCTCGAAGTCCTGCGCGTCGATCGCGGACTCCTTCTCCCGGCGCGCCTCGGCGATCTTGTCGTCGAACTCGCGCAGGTCCGGCGGCGCGGTCATCCGGCGGATGCGCATGCGCGCGCCCGCCTCGTCGATGAGGTCGATCGCCTTGTCCGGCAGGAAGCGGTCGTTGATGTAGCGGTCGGCCAGCGTGGCCGCGGCGACGAGAGCGCCATCGGTGATGGAGACCCGGTGGTGCGCCTCGTAGCGGTCGCGCAGACCCTTGAGGATGTTGATGGTGTGCTCGACCGTCGGCTCGCCCACCTGGACCGGCTGGAACCGGCGCTCCAGGGCGGCGTCCTTCTCGATGTACTTGCGGTACTCGTCGAGGGTGGTGGCACCGATGGTCTGCAGCTCACCGCGAGCCAGCTTGGGCTTCAGGATCGAGGCCGCGTCGATCGCGCCCTCGGCCGCGCCCGCACCCACCAGGGTGTGCAGCTCGTCGATGAACAGGATGATGTCGCCGCGGGTGTTGATCTCCTTGAGCACCTTCTTCAGGCGCTCCTCGAAATCACCGCGGTAGCGGCTGCCCGCGACCAGGGAACCCAGGTCGAGGGTGTACAGCTGCTTGTCCTTCAGCGTCTCCGGCACCTCGCCGTTGACGATGGCCTGGGCGAGACCCTCCACGACGGCGGTCTTACCGACGCCGGGCTCGCCGATCAGGACCGGGTTGTTCTTGGTACGGCGGCTCAGCACCTGCATGACACGCTCGATTTCCTTCGAGCGGCCGATGACCGGGTCTAGCTTGCCCTCGAGGGCGGCCTGGGTCAGGTTGCGGCCGAACTGGTCCAGCACCAGCGAGGTGGACGGGGTGCCCTGCTCGCCGCGCGAACCGGAACCCTCGACCGGCTCCTTGCCCTGGTACCCGGACAGCAGCTGGATGACCTGCTGACGGACGCGGTTGAGATCCGCGCCCAGCTTCACCAGCACCTGCGCCGCGACGCCCTCACCCTCGCGGATCAGGCCGAGCAGGATGTGCTCGGTGCCGATGTAGTTGTGGCCGAGCTGCAGCGCCTCACGCAACGACAGCTCGAGCACCTTCTTGGCACGCGGGGTGAAGGGGATGTGACCGGACGGCGCCTGCTGGCCCTGCCCGATGATCTCCTCGACCTGCGAACGCACACCCTCCAGCGAGATACCAAGGGACTCCAGCGACTTCGCCGCGACGCCCTCGCCCTCGTGGATCAGGCCCAGCAGGATGTGCTCGGTGCCGATGTAGTTGTGGTTGAGCATCCGGGCCTCTTCTTGGGCCAGGACAACGACCCGCCGCGCGCGGTCGGTGAACCTCTCGAACATCGCTCCCTCACTCTCCTGCTCCGCCATCACTGGCATCCGGCGCTTCAGACCCTGTGCTGCCCTTCTGGTCGCCAGCCTGCCATGAAGCCCTGGGGTTGCATCCCCCGACTCCACTCTAGTTGCCGGGGGTCACGCACGTCGTCCGTCCACCCTATTGCGAACCGGCGACAGTACGACTCATTCAGTCATAACGGGGCAGTTGCGCGGCTCGTTTCCGAACTCGCTACGCCCACAGCGAACAAGCCGGTCAGTCCGGGAAATCGAACGCGTCGGCTATCCGGTGAGCGGCGGGACGAACTCACACGGGACCGGCCGCGGATGCTCCGGATCGAGAGCGTTGAGCGCGATCATCGCCCCGCGGCGACTCCCCGCGATCGCGAGGTGGTCGGAGTAGTCGATCGGGCAACCGTCCTGCATGAAGAAGTTCGCGACGTTCGGACCGGGCACCAGACCGATCGTGTACGGCACGATCAGCTCGTCGTAGCGGGTGTCCAGGTTGGTGTAGGCCACGGTCGGGTCGTAGACGCCGTCGGCGTTCAGGGCCGTCATGAACGGATCCCCGCCCAGCATCTCCGAGCAGGCCGGGCACACGCCCATGCTGACCGCCGCGTCCACGGTCGCGGCGTCGATCCCCAGCCGCGCGGCGAAGGCCCGGACCATGGCCATGTTGTCGCCGTAGGTGCCGAGCCACGGCGCGGCGATGGCCACGAACTTGTCCACCTGACCCGAACCGCCGAGCCGCTTGATGAAGTACTGGCCGACGATATTGCCCTGCGAATGGGCGATCAGATCCACCTTCAGGGCACCCGTCGCGACCCGCACCCGGGCCACGAAGGCGGCCAGCTGCGCGGAACTGTCCTCGATGGTCCGGAAGCCGCCCATGGCCGACAACGGCCACGGCACATCCAGCGCGCCGTAGGTGAGGGCGAAGACGCAGTAGCCCTCATTGGCCAGCAGCGGCGCGTAGGCGCCCCAGTTGGTCTGCGCCCCACCGGCGGTGCCGTGCACCAGCACCACCGGATCCGGATGCTCCGCGGACGGCGTGCAGTTCCAGTCGTTCGAGCCCGGCAGCGAACCACCGGGATCGGCGAGCTCGTACGGAATACCCGCGAAGAAGTTGAAGCTGACCGGGTACTCGGCGCGAGCGGCACCGCTCGCGGCGATCCCCAGCATCGCGAGTACCGCCAGGATCAACAGCGAACCCGATGTTCCCCGCACCCTTGTCATCGTCCCTCCCGATGCCCCGAATCCCCAGGTGAACCGGCCGGTCAGGCGCCCGTGAAGGGCGGGACGAACTCGCACGGGACCGGACGGGGATGCGCCGGATCCAGGGCGTTGAGCGTCATCATGGCCGCGCGGCGGCTGCCCGCGATGGCCATGTGATCGGAGAAGTCGAGTGCGCAGCCCTCCTGCATCAGGTCGTTGGTGACGTTCGCGCCCGGGACCAGGGCGATCGACGGCCACACCGCCTCGTCGAAATTGGAGGCCAGGTTGGTGTAGGTGACCGACGGATCGAACACGCCGTCGGCGTTCAGGGCGTTCATGAAGGAGGAGTTGCCGAGCATCTCCGGGCAGGCCTGGCAGATGACGCCCATGGTGGCCAGGTTGTCGATCTGGTCGGCGGTCGCGCCGAGCTGCTCGCCGAAGGCCCGGATCACGTTCATCTGATCGCCGAAGATGCCCAGCCACGGGGGCGCGATCGCGGCGAAGTGGTTGACCTTGCCGGCGCCGCCGAGCCGCTTGATGAAGTAGTTGCCGACGGTGTTGCCCTGCGAGTGGGCAACGAAGTCGACCTGGGCGGCACCGGTCGCCGACAGCACCCGGTTCACGAATGCGGCCAGCTGAGCGGCACTTTCGGGGATCGGCTTCATCCCGCCCAGCGCGTTCAACGGCCACGGGACGTCGAGGGCGCCGTAGGTCAGGGCGTACACGCAGTAGCCCTCGTTGGCGAGCAGCGGGGCGTAGGCGCCCCAGTTGGTCTGCGCGCCGCCCGCGGTGCCGTGGATCAGCACCACCGGATCGGGGTGCGCGGCCGTGGGCTTGCAGGACCAGTCATTGGCGCCGGGGAGCGAGCCGCCCGGATTGAGCAGCTCGTTCGGGATACCCGCGAAGAAGCTGAATGTGACCGGATATTCCGCGCGAGCCGTACCGCTCGCGGTGATACCTAATATCGCCAGCACCGCCATGATCAGCAGTGATCCTGGCGTTCCACGCATGGGCATCCTCTGCATGTTCCCTCCCAAATTAGAACGCGTTCTGACAACCTAGCCAGGAAACAAGCACGGAGGATGGATTACTGACGAGTAAGTTCTGAAACCGGTTTCACTACAGGAAAACGGCGATGGCCGGGACCCACAGGCGGCTTGTGTTGCCGCACATCGGGTCCCGGCCACCGCCGGAAAAGCGTGCCGAATTACTGCCGGGCGGAGGGGAATCCGGGCTGCGGGGCGTACTGCGGATACATCGGAGCCACGGCCGGAGCCGACACCGACTTCTGATCCGCCTTGGCGTGCTGCATGCCCGCCACGAACAGGGCACCCGTCAGCACCAGGAAGGCCAGGGTGTGGATCACCGCGCGCACGACGTTCCAAGCCACCCAGGAGCTTTCGAACTGCGACCGCACCGCCGCCAGATCCGGGATCCGATCGACATCACCGGCATTGGCCAGCTGGTTGTTGAGCGGCACGTTCAGGCCGGAGGTCACCGCGAAGGCGATCACATTGAGCGCCAGCGCGACGCCGACCCAGATCAGCGTGGTGCGGGTGTCCTTGCCCAGGTGCAGGGCCGCGGCCAGCACGGTGAACCCGACCGAACCCATGAAGGCGAGCATGAACGGCGGGTTGATGATGACCACGTTGATCTTCTGCATGACGTCGACGAAGGTGCGGTCGTCGGACTGACCCAGAGCCGTCATCACCGAGGTCGCGTAGGCGAAGAAGATACCGGCGGTGAGGCCGGTGGTCAGCGTCGCCGCCACCAGCGCGGCCGTGCGAAGTGCGAACATCGATCTCTCCTGACTGGATCCGCCACCCGAACTCCCGGGCGATCAACTACATCCAGTCAACAGTCCGCGACGCCGGAAACCCATGGCTCAGAAGCTCACCCCCATGCGCGCGGGTCCAGGGTCAGAGATCGCGCTCCGAGATGACGCCCGACTGCATGGCCAGGTTGGCGAGGCGGACGCGCTTCTGGTTCTGCGGCAGATCCTCGACACCGAACTTGGCGAACAGGGCGCGCAGATGGGTCTTGATGGCGTCGACGCTGAGGAAGAGTTCGGCCGCGATCTGCTGGTTCGAGGCGGGCGAGGCGAAGCCGTCGTTGCCGCGCAGGGGGCGGCAGAGCGCGATCAGCACCGACCGCTGGGTCTCGGTGAGCGAGCGGAGCGTGGGCAGCCCGCCGGTCGAGGTCTGCGTGACATCGCCTGCGGCACCGCTGAAGTCGTGGAAGGTGACCCGCGAGGTGCCCATCCGGATGACATCCCCCGGCTGCAATCGATGCCGCCCGACCAGGCGGTCACCGTTTACGAAGGTGCCGTTGCGGGACAGGCCGTCGTCCACGATGGTCCAGTGCGCGCCCAGGTACTCCGCGGTCGCGTGCAGGCGCGACACCTCGGCGTCCCAGAACAGCGACAGATCGGCCTGCGGGGAGCGGCCGATGGTGATCCGGGGCTGGTCGGAGGACAGCATCAACTCGTGCTGGCGTCCCTCTTGGTCCTTGACCCGGAGGAAGGAACCGTGGAAAGCGGTCACTGTGCCGATACCTCTTCTCTACACCCAGCCAGTGACGTCGTCTGCACGTTTCAATGGTGCCTGGCCACCCCGGGCAGTAGCAAGATCGCAGTTGATCCTCTGGTTATACGCAAAGCGTATGAATAAACCACTGCCGCCCGGGTCGCACGAACACCCGGACGGCAGTCGAATCGGCGACTAGCGGACACTAGTTCTTAGCGGCGGCCTTGTTGTAAGCCTCGGTGATGTCAGCGGAGATACGACCACGGGCGGACACCTTGTGTCCATTCCGGCGAGCCCATTCACGAATGGCCGCGCTTTGTTCACGGTCGATCGAGACCCGGTTCTTCGGTCCCGCGGCCGGAGCGCCGGCCACCTTGGTGCGACGCCGTCCGCTCGTACGCCGAGCGGCCGAAACCCAAGTCTCCAGACCCTCCCGAAGCTTGGCCGCATTCGCCGTCGACAAGTCGATCTCGTACGAGACGCCATCGATAGCGAACTCGATGGTCTCGTCCGCGATGGACTCACCGTCGACATCGTCGATCAAGCTAACGGTGACCTTCTTTGCCATGAGATGAACGTCCTCTCGAAATCGTGCGACCCACATAGTCAGGCCGATTACCCGACGCCAGAATACCGCTAATTCCGATAGTCCCAGAACAGGGCCCGGAAATGCAATCCGGAGAACTAACGGGCGGCCGGCCGCACAATTGGAAAGAGTATCGTTTCCCGGATTCCGTGGCCAGTCAGGGCCATCAGCAAACGATCGATACCCATACCGGTTCCGGTAGTGGGGGGCATACCGTGCTCCATCGCAGCGAGGAAGTCCTCGTCCAGGCGCATGGCCTCGTCGTCACCGGCCGCCGCCAAACGCGCCTGATCCATGAAACGTTCCCGCTGGATCACCGGATCCACCAGTTCCGAATAGCCGGTGGCCAGTTCGAAGCCGCGCACGTACAGGTCCCACTTCTCGGTAACCCCGGGCTTGCTCCGATGCTGACGGGTCAGCGGCGAAGTCTCCACCGGGAAGTCGCGCACGAAAGTCGGGGCGTAGAGCTTGTCGCCGTAGACGTGCTCCCACAGTTCCTCGACCAGTTTGCCGTGACCGTAGCCCTTACCCTGCGGAATTTCCAGACCGACCCGATCCGCGAGCGCCAGCAATTCCTCCACGGAAGTTTCCGGGGTGACCTCGGTACCGATCTGCTCGGACAGCGACGGGTACATCTCGACGGTCGCCCACTCGCCGGACAGATCGTATTCGGTGCCGTCGGCCAGCGTCACCACCTGCGTGCCGTAGACCTCCTGCGCGACTTCCTGGATCAATTCGCGCATCATCACGGCGGAATCGTCGTAGGTGCCGTACGCCTCGTAGGTTTCCAGCATTGCGAACTCGGGCGAATGGGTGGAGTCCGCGCCCTCGTTGCGGAAGTTCCGGTTGATCTCGAAGACCTTCTCGATGCCGCCCACCACGCAACGCTTCAGGAACAGCTCCGGCGCGATGCGCAGAAACAGCTCCATGTCGAGCGCGTTGGAGTGGGTGGCGAACGGACGGGCCGCCGCGCCGCCGTGGATGGTCTGCAGCATCGGGGTCTCGACCTCGAGGAATCCCCTGCGCTCCAACGCGTTTCGCAGCGCGCGCACCGCGGCGACGCGGGTGCGGGCCATCTCACGCGCCTCCGGGCGCACGATCAGGTCGACATAGCGCTGCCGGACCCGGGACTCCTCGTTCATCTCCTTGTGCGCCACCGGCAGCGGGCGCAGCGACTTCGCCGCCATCTCCCAGGAGTCGGCCATGACGCTCAATTCGCCACTGCGCGAGGCGATCACCTCACCGTGCACGAATACGAAGTCACCCAGGTCGACATCGGCCTTCCAGGCCGCCAGCGACTCCGCGCCGACCCCGTTCAGGCTGATCATCGCCTGCAGCTTGGTGCCGTCGCCCTCCTGCAGGGTGGCGAAACACAACTTGCCGGTATTGCGGACGAAAATGACGCGACCCGCGATCCCGACCGTCTGACCGGTCTGGGTATCGGGCGCCAGCTCCGGGTGCGCCGCCCGAATTTCGGCGAGCGTGTGGGTGCGGTCCACCACCACCGGATAAGCCTCGCGACCCTCCCCCAGCAACCGTTCCCGCTTCTCCTGGCGAATCCGCATCTGCTCGGGGACGTCATGCTCCACCGCGGGCGCCACGGCACGCTTTTGCCCAGCGGAAACGGTGGTGCTTGCAGAAGAAGAAGAGGGAGGGGTGCTCACGGGTACCCAGCCTATCCTGCGGCGGAAACCTTTTTCACTCCCCCGCCTCCGTCGAAAGCTACAGCCACGCCAGGGTGGCGACCTCGCGTTCGAAGTGGGGCGCCGAGGCGGCGACGGTCAGCAGGCCGGCGGCCTTGAGCGCCTGATATCCGCCCTCCAGGTCGGTGGCGCGGCGCAGGCCGAGCTGCTGCAGGGAGGCGGCGGCCAGGCTGGAGGTGTAGCCCTCCGAGCAAACGACGATCCATTCCACGTCGTGGTGCTCGGCCATTGCCAAACGCGCGGAACTGGACGGATCCAAACGCCATTCCAGGACATTCCGCTCGATGACCAGCGCGCCCGGCAGGGTGCCCTCGCGCAGGCGCTGCGCCTGCGGGCGAATATCCACCAGAATCGCGCCGCGGGCGATGGCCTGCGGCAATTCGATCGGGAGCAGGCGACGCAGCTGCTGGCGCGCCTGGGCGAGCATGCCGTCGATCGTCAAGTGGGTCATTCGAGTTCGCCTTCGGGCTGGTCGGTGAGGACGGTACGGGTGCGCCGCAGGGTGCCGTGGCCGGTGACCTCGTAATAGGACATGGCCGTCAGCGGCGGCGAATAGGCGTGCACGCTCAGGGTCGGATTCAGTGGACCGGTGATGCCCGCCTCGGATGCTCCATCAATGGATTCAGCGGGGGCCCGCACCACGTCGTGCACCCAGCCGAGCGGGAAGGAGGCCTGGTCGCCGGCGGTGAGAGTGCGGCGGCGCAGGTCCCGGCCGTTCCAGCGGTATTCCGAGAGCGCGCCGGACAGCACGGTCAGCGCGCCCAGCGAGCCCGCGTGGTCGTGCAGTTCGGTGTACTTGCCCTCCACCCAGCTGATCAGCCAGACATCGACCTCGTCGTCCGCGACAAGCCTTGCGGCCCAGCGGTTCTCGGTGGGCCACAGACCGCCGTCGGGCAGCAGGTGATCGTAGCGGCCCTCCAGCACGTCCTGGGCGCCCTCATCGGTCAGGCGCAGCAGGTCGGCCGGACGCAGCCGGGTGGGCAGGGCGGAGGCGGTGGCGCGCTCGGTCACCTCGGGCAGCAGGCCCGACGTGGCGGCGGCACGCGAATCGACAGGTAAGGAAAGAACAGAGGAACGCATGAGCGCATCTCCAAGAAGTGTGAAAGTGGCCGGGGGCTATACGAAGCCTCGACGACCGTCGAGGCGAATCAGCCTCGACAACACTCCTGGGTGCTCACACGGAAAGACACGAGGGCGAGTTTAACAGCGGATCGCCGGGAATCACCAGGCCCCCCGGCGACGACTGCGTCACTTTTATTCCACCCGGTCGGTTCAGGGGCGGGTACGGCGCGCCTGATTGCGCTCGTACACCAGCCGCAGGCCGTCCAGGGTCAGGTTCGGCTCGTGATGCTCGATGGTCTCCGACTCCGGCACGATCAGCGGCGCCGTCGCACCCGTCGCCACCACCGCCACATCGTCGCCGGAGAAGGCGTCGATATCGCGGATCCGGTCGATCAGGCCGTCCACCAGGCCCGCGAAACCGAAGATGGCGCCCGACTGCAGGCACTCCATGCTGTTCTTGCCCACCACCGACCGCGGCCGGGTAAGTTCCGCGCGCCGCAGCGCACTGCGGGAGATCAGCGCCTCGGTGGAAATCTCCACACCCGGCGCGATACTGCCGCCCAGGAATTCGCCCTTCGCCGACACCAGGTCCACACAGATGGCGGTCCCGAAGTCCACCACGATGGCCGGAGATTGGAAACGGTGATATGCCGCAAGACAATTCACGATCCGGTCCGCGCCGACCTCTTTGGGATTGTCCACCAGCAATGGAATACCCGTGCGCACACCAGGCTCCACGAGCACATGCGGCACATGACCCCAATAGCGCGAGAGCATCTCGCGTAGCTCACGCAGCACCGGCGGCACCGTGGACAGCGCCGCGACACCCACCACCTGATCGGCGTCCGCGCCGATCAGGCCGCGCACCTGCAGCGCGAACTCGTCCGCGGTCAACAACGGATTGGTGTGCATCCGCCAGTGCCGGGCCAGCTTCGCGTGCTCTCCGCTGCCGGAGAACAGGCCCAGCTCGATGCTGGTGTTGCGGACGTCGATACAGAGCAGCATGCCCGCCCCGCCGCTCAGGCCATCGTGAGCGAACGCGGCGAGATCAGGTCCGAGCCCTCCGGGGCGTGCGCCGGATCGGTGCCCAGCTCGATCGGGCGATTGCGCTCATCGACGAAAACCACGTGCGGAGCGTAGTTCTCGAGCTCCTTCGCGTCCATCATGCCGTAGGCGATGAGGATCACCAGGTCGCCCGGGTGCACGAGATGCGCTGCCGCGCCGTTGATTCCGATCACGCCGGAACCGCGCTCACCGGCGATCACATAGGTCTCGAGGCGGGCCCCGTTGGTGATGTCGACAATGCTGACCTTCTCACCCTCGAGCAGGTCGGCGGCATCGAGCAGGTCCTGGTCCACGGTCACCGAACCCACATAGTGCAGATCGGCGTGAGTCACCGTGGCGCGGTGGATCTTCGACGTCATCATGGTGCGCAACATCGTCGTCGCCTTCCTACTGGGTCGCCTGGGCAGGCTGGTCGGGAACGGTGGGCAGGCCGTCGAGGGCCTGTCCGACGGGAACATGCATGTTGTCGATCAGGCGGGTGCTGCCGATCCGGGCCGCGACCAGCAGCCGGGCAT
Source organism: Nocardia sp. NPDC005746 (assembly GCF_040630785.1). NCBI lineage: Bacteria > Bacillati > Actinomycetota > Actinomycetes > Mycobacteriales > Nocardiaceae > Nocardia > Nocardia sp. NPDC005746. The sequence goes on along the minus strand of NZ_JBEXYE010000001.1, from coordinate 743,517 downwards.
TGCCGGTCGGCCACGCCTCGGAGAAATCTGAGCCGCGCAGGGTCAGGTAGTCGACCTCGATATCGGGCGCCGTATCCAGCACCGACTGCGCGGTCTCCAGCACGGCCTCCGGGCCACGGCCCGCCGCGTGCCGGCCGGCCAGCAGCGCGGCCGACAGGGTGGTGGCCAGCTCGCGCTCCTCGGGGTTCAGGAAGCGGTTGCGCGAGGACAGCGCCAGACCGTCGGCCTCGCGAATGGTGGCCGCGGGCACCACCTTCACGTCCATATTGAGATCCACCACCATCTGGCGGATCAGGGACAGCTGCTGGTAGTCCTTCTCACCGAAGAACGCCTCGTGCGGCTGACAGATATTGAGCAGCTTCGACACCACGGTCAGCACGCCGGAGAAATGACCCGGACGGGTAGCGCCCTCGAGGATGTCGCCGTACGGACCGGCCTGCACGGTGGTGCGGGGACCGAACGGGTACATGTCCTGCGCGCTCGGCGCGAAGACCAGCTCCACACCCTCGCCGCGCAGCAGCTCCACATCCGCGTCCAGGGTGCGCGGGTACTTGTCGAGATCCTCGTTCGCGCCGAACTGCAGCGGATTCACGAAGATCGACACGATCACGGTGGTGTTGGTGACCTTCGCCAGCCGCACCAGCTCCAGATGGCCCTCGTGCAGCGCGCCCATGGTCGGAACCAGCGCGACCCGGCGGCCCACCGAACGCAACGCCTTCACGACCTTGGTCATGACGGCCGGATCGTGGTGCACGGTCAGCTCGCCGCGCTTGTACGTTCCGATCAGCTTGGGGTCCATCAGTGTCCTTTCTCCGGCCGGTCGGGGGCCTCCGTGGTTACGTTTCGCTGCCGCCTCCGGCCCTGACCGCCCGGCCCGGGTCCTTCCAACAGATCGATGAGAGCGGGATTGGTGCGGGCGCGCTCGGCCGCGCGCAGCGACTGGGCCCGATAGCCGGCGGCCAGGCGCGGATCCAGCGCCTCGAAAGCCTCCAGGTGCGCGGCCACCGCGGCCACGTCACCGCGGGCGACGGGACCGGTCAACGCGGCCGGGCCGCGCCGCAGGGCATTGTCGAGAGCCGCCGAGGCCAGCGGGGCGAGCACGCGCTCGGCCAGGCCGTTCGGCTGATCGTCCACGATCTGCTGACCCAGCAGACCCGGACCGGACAGGGCCGCGCGCAGCGCCTCCACCGCGTCCACGATCAGGGTCACCAGATGGTTGCTGCCATGCGCCAGAGCCGCGTGATAGAGGGTGCGGTTCTCCTCCGCCACCCGCACCGGCTCGCCGCCCATCTCGATCACCAGCGACTGCGCGATGGCGTAGCCGATGTCGTCCGCGGCGGTCACGCCGAAGCAGGCGTTCGCCAGCCGGGCCACATCCTCGTCGTGCCCGGTGAACGTCATGGCCGGGTGAATCGCCAACGGCAACGCGCCCAGCTCGGTCAAGGGCGCCAGCACTCCGACACCGTTCGCACCCGAGGTGTGCACCACGATCGTGCCCGAGCGCACCGCGTGCGCGGCCGCCAATCCCGCGACCAGACCGGGCAACTCACTGTCCGGAACGGCGAGAACCAGCAGTTCACTGCGGGCCGCCACCTCCTCGGCCGGCAGGATGCGAGAATCCGGCAGGCGCGTGGTGGCACGCCGCACCGAGGCGTCCGAAATCGCGGACACCCCGAAAACGACATGGCCGGCACGCTCCAGTGCCACACCCAGTGCTGAGCCGACGCGTCCCGCCGAGACGATTCCCACCGTCAACCGTGCAGGCGCAGGATCGGTCCCGCAGACATCCTTGTCCGAGGTCACTTCGTCCTCTCGAAAGTCGTTCCAGTCCCGCCATGCGGGTACCGGACGTTACGAGAGCGAGAATATCGCCGCCGATTCGCCAGAGCTACCCAGTGTGGGATAGGCAACTCTCGCAACTCTCAGGGGCACGCCCCCGGCCCCCTCGGGACTCGCGGGGGCACGCCCCCACACCCCTATCGGACCACCGCTCTAGTTGCTGCTCTCCGACTTCAGGTTGGCCATGATCTCGGCGACCGAGAGGCGCTGGGTGCCTTCGGGGTCGGCGCTGTCGTCGCGGCGACGGCGGCGGGAAGTGGCTCGGCCGACGGGGACGGCGGCGGCGGGCTCGGGGGCCAGGCGCGGGACCGGGGTGGCGGTGCCGCCGTTGCCGTTCCCGGTGGCGTGGCCGTTGGTGGCGGGTTCGGGCTCCGGAGTTTCGGCCGTGGCGGCGGGGGCCTCCGGCTCGGCGGCCGGGGGCTCGGGGGCCGGGTCGGCGGCACGTTCGGCCTCGTAGTCCTGGCGCATGGCGTCGGTGATGATCGAGGTTTCGGCGGTGACCGGGTCGTCGAAGGGGGTGGCGAAGGCCGGGGGCTCGGGGTGGGAGGGGTCGAATTTGGGGGCGATGCGGGCGCGCGGATCGTCCTCGTCCTCGGCCTGATCGGGCGACGACCACGGGTCCCAGGGGTCCGCGTTCGGCCAGTTATCGTTCGCCGCTTCCGGAGCCGTCACCGTGTCGCCACCCGGAAGTTCTTGGACGCGAACGGCATCGGCCCGCAGGGCGGGGCGCTCGGAGGGCAGGTCGCCGTCGAAGAGGCGCTGCAGGCTCTCGCGCAGGACCGTCAGTTCGGCGCGCAGCGCGGCCATTTCCGCGGCGTCCGCGCCGACCTCGTGGCGGACCCGGGTCTCCACGCCCAGCTCGTATTCGCGGCGGGCAGCAACCTCGCGTTCCAGCTGCAGTTGGTAGACCTTCTGGAGGTCGCCCACTTTCGCCTTGTCGACGGCCGCCTCCCTGCGATAACGGGTGGCGGCGAGGGCGCCGATGGCGGCCGCCCAGAGCGCCGCGACCAAGCCCACCCGGATCAGGTGGAGGTTGTCACTGAAGACCAGGAAAACGCTGGCAACCAGTCCGAGGAGAAGCAGAAAGCCGGTGAAGAACTTTCCCGCATCCTCCCGGCGGCGACGGGAAGCACTGCTACGGGAGGGTGAAACCATGTCCGCCAGCGTAGCGTGATCTTCCGGGCACGTCCTCGACCTTGGCGATGAAGAGCGCGATTCCGTTAGCTATGAAGTAGCCGCCTCGTCGGGCGGCTCGATGGGCGCGCGACAGCAATACTCCAGCCACAACGCCGCCCCGACCAGCGCGATACCGCTGACCAGACCCACCACCGTGCCCGGCGTATCCGCCGTCGCCGCGCGCAGATCCGAATGCATGGCCAGCCACACCAGGAAACCCAGCCAGATCCCGCCCACCAGCGAGCCCACCTGCGCCGACGCCTTGGCCAGCGCCACCGCGCGGGCCGCCGTGATCGGATGCAGCTGCCCCGAACCGGGACCGATCCCGTGATTGTCCTTACGCTGCCGGATCACGAAGGCGAGCACCACCTCCAGCAGCGCCACCGGCAGCAGCGACGCGCCCGAGAACACCGAGATCGGCGGGAAGCTGGAGTACGCCACATTGGTGGCGATCCACGCCACCACCGCGGCCAGCAGCACGTTCGCGCACAGATCGAGAATGCGAGTCGGCTTCACCGCGGCGTCCAGCCCAACGTCAACTCGGTGCGGCGCACGCCCAGCACCTCGGCGCCGTCCAAGGCGGACAGCCACTCTCGCAGCGAGCGCAGCGCCCCGGCCGCCTCCAGTTCCGCGTCCGGCTCCACCTCGAGCCACGGCACCAGCACGAACGCCCGGTGATGCGCCTGCGGGTGCGGCAGCGTCAGCACCGGATCCAGACTGCGCACCACGGTCCGGCCGTCGCGGCGGCGCTGCTCGGCGGACACCACGTCCACGTCGAGAGTGCGCGCGCCCCAGCGGACTTCCCGGACCCGGCCCGCCGCCTGCTCCAGCTCCTGGCCCAGGCGTAGCCAGTCCGAGGGTTCCAATGCCGGATCGTCGGCCACCAGGACGGCATTCAGGTAGTCCTGCTGCGGCACCCCGCCCCAGGGCGGCGTCGAGTACACCGACGAGACCGCCACCAGGCGCGGGCCCAGTGCCTCCACGACACTGCGCAGATGCGCCAGCCGGTCGCCGAGATTGGATCCGATGGACAGGACTACGCGGGTCACCGCTACTCCTCCGCTCCCTCAGGGTCTGCTGCGCGCCGACGGGACGTGACTACCCGGACGTCTTCGAAGGTATGCGGAATCGGCGCGAAAGGCTTGTGCAGCACCACTTCCAGCGCCTGGATGCGGGAATCGGCCATCACCTCGTCGGCGATGTTCGAGACCACCGTCTCGATCAGGTCCTTCGGCTCGCCCGCCACGATGGCCACCACCTGCTCGGCGAGTTCGCCGTAGTGGATGGTGTCGGCGATGTCGTCGGATTTCGCGGCGACCGAGAAGTCGGTCCAGAGCGTGAGATCCACGACGAACTCCTGGCCGTCGCGCTTCTCGAAGTCGAACACCCCGTGGTGGCCGAAGACGCGCAGGCCGCGCAATTCGATCCGGTCCCCGCTCACTGCCGCTGCCCCGCTTCCCGCCGATACCGCTCCCGCAGCCGCCGCGCGGCCCGGGTGGTGGCGTCCACCACCGAAATCGCGTCCAGAGACGACCGCACGTCGTGCACCCGCACGCCCCACGCGCCGTGCTCGGCGGCCAGCGCGGAGATCGTGGCCGTGGCCACCTCGCGGCCGTCGGGCGGACGCGGGGTCTCGCCCTCGGCCAGCAGCGCGCCGAGGAAACGCTTGCGGGAGGCCCCGATCAGGATCGGGATCCCGGCGTCCATCATCTCGGTCATGCGATAGAACAAGCCGCCCAGCAACTCCCAGTTGTGGTCGGCGTTCTTGGCGAAGCCCAGACCCGGATCCAGCACCAGCTGTTCCGGGGCGACGCCGCCGGCGAGCGCGAACTCGACCTGGGCGTTGAGCTCCTCCCACACCTTCGACACCACGTCGTCGTACTGCTCGGCGGGCCCGGCGTGCCGGTAGTCCGCCTCGGCGCGCCAGTGCATGAGGATCCACGGAATCCCGGACTCCGCGACCACTTTCACCATGTTCGTGTCGGCGCGACCGCCGGACACGTCGTTGACCATGGTCACGCCCGCCGCGATCGCCGCCGCGGCCACATCGGACCGCATGGTGTCCACGCTGGTCGGCACACCCGCCGCGGCCAGCTCCCGGATCACCGGAACCACCCGCGCCGCTTCGGTTTCCGGATCGATCCGGATTGCGCCCGGCCGCGTCGACTCACCGCCGACATCGACGATGTCCGCGCCCATCTCGTACAGCTCGAGCCCGTGCGCCACCGCCAGACCCGGATCCAGGTAGCGGCCGCCATCGGAGAACGAATCGCTGGTGACGTTCACGACGCCCATGACCACGCACGAGCGGCCCCCACGAGGAACAACCAATTCGGCCCCCCGCGTACCGCTCTCGGCCATGGTCAGCCCGCTCACTTTCGGAGAATGAGGTCCAGGGCCTCGGCGCGCGAGGAGGCATTGCTCTGCAGCATGCCGCGCACGGCCGAGGTGGTGGTGGACGCGCCCGGCTTGCGGATGCCGCGCATCGCCATGCACAGGTGCTCGGCCTCGATCACCACGATCGCGCCGCGCGGATCCAGCTTCTCCATCACCGCGTCGGCGATCTGGGAGGTGAGCCGCTCCTGCACCTGCGGGCGCTTGGCGTAGAGGTCGACCAGACGGGCCAGCTTGGACAGACCGGTCACCCGGCCGTGCGGGCCGGGGATGTAGCCGACGTGCGCGACGCCGTGGAACGCCACCAGGTGGTGTTCACAGGTCGAGTACATGGGGATGTCGCGCACCAGCACCAGTTCCTGGTGCCCTTCCTCGAAGGTGGTGTTGAGGACGTCGGACGGATTGGTGAACAAGCCCGCGAACATCTCGCGGTAGGCCCGGGCCACCCGGGCCGGGGTATCGGCGAGACCGGGACGGTCCGGGTCCTCGCCGACCGCGATCAGCAGTTCGCGGACAGCGGCCTCGGCACGCTCCTGATCGAACTGCCGACCGGTGTCGAGCGCGATCGGGCCGGATACGACACGATTGTTGGTGGCCGACAATCGACACCTCCTGTGTTGACTTGCCGCACATACAGACGCGGCCTGGACGCGGTCGCCGTGCCACTCGGGCGAGTCCTTCGCGTGGGCAATCGCCCCGCGAACGAACTCGCCCGAGCCGGGCCGCGAACCCCTAGAGCGTATCGGGACCGCGGTCAGCGACGACCGTTCGGTCCGTCCCAACCGTTCTTCTCGTCCTCGTCATTCCCGGCGGCGGGCGACGCGGCCGGGGACTCCGGCTGCTGATAGCCCGGCTGGTACTGACCGCCCGGCTGATACCGCTGGTTACCCGCGGGCGCCCAGCCGCCGTACGCGCCGCGCGGCTGCGGGGCCTGACCCTCGTCCTCCTGCGGCGGCCAGCCCGGCGCGGACCAGCCGGCCGGAGCGCCGTAGTCCGGACGCGAACCGTGCGTGGGCGTGCCGTGGCGGGGGTAGGCCGGAGCCTGCGGCGCCACCGGGTAGCCCTGCGGCGCGGGGGCCGGATAGCCGCCGCCGTACTGCGGCTGCGCACCGGCGTAGGCCGGATCCGGGTACCCGTTGGCGGGCTGCGCCGCCGGGCGCGACTCCTCCTCCGGGAACGGCTCACCGCGCTCGGCGGCCAGCTCGCGCGGCGTCTTCACCGGCGGGCGGTCGGAGGGCTTGCGCTCACCGAAATCGTTGAAAGCCGTGATGCGCGGCCGCTTCTCGACGGTGGCGAGGATGGTCTCGAGGTCCTTGCGGTGCAGGGTCTCGCGTTCCAGCAGCGCGGTGGCCAGCGAGTCCAGCTCGTCGCGGTAGTCGTTGAGCACCGACCAGGCCTCGGTGTGCGCGGCCTCGATGAGGTTGCGCACCTCCTCGTCGATCTCGCGGGCCACCTCGTGCGAGTAGTCCGAACCCATGCCCATGGACCGGCCCAGGAACGGGTCGCCCTGCTCCTGGCCGTAGCGGACCGCGCCCAGGCGGGCGCTCATGCCGTACTCGGTCACCATGGCCTTCGCGGTCTTGGTGGCCTGGTCGATATCGGACGACGCACCCGTGGTCGGCTCGTGGAACACCAGTTCCTCGGCCGCGCGACCACCCATGGCGAACACCAGGCGGGCGATCATCTCCGAGCGGGTCATCAGGCCCTTGTCGTCCTCGGGCACGGTCATGGCGTGGCCGCCGGTGCGGCCGCGAGCCAGGATGGTGACCTTGTAGACGGGCTCGATATCGGGCATCGCCCAGGCGGCCAGGGTGTGACCGGCCTCGTGGTAGGCGGTGATCTTCTTCTCGTGCTCGCTGATCACCCGCGACTTGCGGCGGGGGCCGCCGATGACGCGGTCGACCGACTCCTCCAGGGCCGCACCGGTGATCACGGTGCCGTGCACGCGCGCGGTGAGCAGCGCGGCCTCGTTGATGACGTTCGCCAGATCCGCGCCCGACATGCCGACGGTGCGCTTGGCCAGCCCGTCCAGGTCGGCTTCCGGCGAGATCGGCTTGCCCTTGGAGTGCACGGCCAGAATCGCGCGGCGGCCCTTGAGGTCCGGGTTGCCGACCGGGATCTGCCGGTCGAAACGACCCGGACGCAGCAACGCCGGGTCCAGGATGTCGGGCCGGTTGGTGGCCGCCATGATGATGACGCCGGTGCGCTCACCGAAGCCGTCCATCTCGACCAGCAGCTGGTTCAGGGTCTGTTCACGCTCGTCGTGACCGCCGCCCAGGCCCGCGCCGCGCTGGCGGCCGACCGCGTCGATCTCGTCGACGAAGATGATGCAGGGGCTGTTCTGCTTCGCCTGATCGAACAGGTCACGCACGCGGGATGCGCCGACACCGACGAACATCTCGACGAAGTCCGAACCGGAGATGGTGAAGAACGGCACGCCCGCCTCACCGGCAACGGCCTTGGCCAGCAACGTCTTTCCGGTGCCGGGCGGGCCGTAGAGCAGCACGCCCTTGGGGATCTTCGCGCCCAGCGCCTGGTAGCGCGCCGGCTGCTGCAGGAAGTCCTTGATCTCCTCGAGCTCTTCGATGGCCTCGTCGGCGCCCGCCACATCCTGGAACGTGGTCTTGGGCATGTCCTTCGACAGCAGCTTGGCCTTCGACTTGCCGAAGCCCATCATGCCGCCGCGGCCGCCGCCCTGCATGCGCGACATCACGAAGATGAACAGGCCCAGCAGGATCACCATGGGCAGCATGAAGAGCAGGATCTGGCTCAGCCACGAGTCCTGCTTGACCGAGGTGTTCACCTTGGCGCCGGAATCCTGTGCGGCCTTGAACATCTGCGCGGACACCTCACCGCCGCCCGGATACTTGGCGAGCAGCTTGGTCTCGCCCTTGGTCGCGTCGGTGGGATTCTTCAGCGTGATGCGCAACTGCTGTTCTTTGTCGTCGATCTGAACCGATTCGACATTCTGCTTGTCCTGCAGCTGGGACAGCGCCACCGAAGTATCGACGCTATGCCAGCCGCGCGTGTCGTTGCTGAAATAGCTGACCAACCAGATCACGAGCAGAAAGCCCGCGACTATGGCCAGGTTGCGGAACACATTCTTGCGGGTCATAGAGCGTCGGCCGGAGGCCAGTCCTTTCCGGGGGGTGTATCCGGTTGCCTGCTGTGCTTTCGGGGCACGCCCGTTCCGGCGAACGGATGCGGACATGCCACGGTACCGCGTACGGTCTAGTCGTTACATCGCGCAGTTCGGCAGCTAGTGCAGTTCAACAGGTAAACGGCTGGAGAACGCGGGTGGTTCCCCGACCACTTGCGGCAACACGTCGGTTCGATCACCCCCTGGTGTCGGACCTCGTGGTCACAATCATGGCATGGTCGTTACATCGTGAGTGGCGACACAACAGAGCGCAGGGGGTATGGACATAGTCGAGCTACGGACACCCACGGCGATTGTGCGTCATGGCAACGGGCGGTTGACGGTGCTGCGACCTGGAACGGACGGCGAGCGCGTGCTCGACGTGCCGGTGAGCGACCTGCTGAAGGTTCGTTTGAACCGGCGCGCCGATGACGCCGTCGTCATCGAGATCTATCTCCGCTACCCCACCCCGGTCCTGACCGGAGTCCCCGCCGACCGGACCCCGCTGCCGGTGCTCATCGCCGAACACGATGTGCCCGCCGCGACCGTCATCGTCGAGCGGATCAACAACCAGATCCTGGCCACCCAGCGGCTGGACGTGGCCGCCCCCGATCTGACCCCGCCCGCGCCCTCCTGGGGTCGCAGCGGACCCGCTCGCGCCGACGTGGACCGCGCGGTGCGGCGCATGGCCCCCAAGCGGGACGTCAAGCCCGCGATCGCGGCATTGCAGCGGTTCGTCACGCCCGGCGAGTACGTACTGGAGACCGCCCTGGTCACCGCGCAGGCGCCCGCGCCCAAGGCCACCGGCCTGCTCGCGGTCACCACCACGCGGCTGATCTTCGTGGCCCTCGGGCTGGGCAAGCGTTTCGCCCACGAGCTACCGATCGCGACCCTGCTGTGGGCGCGCACCACCGACGACGAGGACGCGGCGGACTCCGCTCCGGGCGAATACGGTCTCGAGGTCAGTGACGGCAATCTGATCTGGAATTTCCTCGGCACCGATCGCGCCGATACCGATCGGGTCGCGGGCGCGTTGAATTTCGCCATTCAGCGCGAGGTCGCCGACGGTGCGGCCGGGCCGGCCGATCCGGGCGTGGCGAAGCTGTACTCGGAGTGGGAATTGCTGGTCGAGCGCCATTCGCTCGGCATGGTCGACGACGCGCAGTTCCAGCGTTACGGCCGCGGAATTCTGCGGTCCCTGCCGGACTGATCGACACCGCCGGACCGCGGCACGGGTTTGGGGGCGAATGGCCCCCGAACCGGGGATGTCATTCGTCCGGCTGCAGCGTGATCCGCCGCCACGGGCTGGTCGGACGCATCCACAGGCGTAGCAATTCCATGCGCCGATCCACGCCACCGGATTTCAGTTCCGCGAGGTCCTCGCAGGCCTGCCAGTAGGTCCACCCGGCCAGATAGGCGTCGCCGAATTGCCGCCAGTTGCGGTATTTGCGCTGGGCCGGGGGCAGGGCCCGCATCAGGTAGTCCCAGGCGACGTCGGCGTCGAGGTAGCCGGCGGTATAGGCCATGCGGGCGACAGCCACCACACGGGCCAGATCCCAGGCCTGGATATCGGTGGGCAGCGGGCGGACCAGGTGGTCGGTGAGACCGAGTTTGATGGCCTGCGACCAGATATCGTAATCGCGGACCAGGGCTTCGGGATTCTCCATGCCGCGGAAAGATCCGACCTGGCGTAGGAAGGCGCGATGACGATCCGCGCGTTCGCCGAAGCGGTCGCGTTCAGGGGAGTTGATCGCCGCCATGACGAGCGGATGCACGAGCGCGTAGAGCGGGCCGTGCATGCCATCGAGCAGCTGTTCCATCGAGGCCATGGCCTCGGTGCCGTCGGTGATGCCCCAGGCTCCGGTGAGGGTGTCGATGGCAAGTTCGCGGCGATCGCCCAAGGGGTGGTCGCGTTCGGGTCCGAGCAGCAGCGCGTCGTGGAAGGCGTCCCAGCGCGCTGAATAGAAGCCGCCGAGCGCCAGTGCGCGCAGTTCGTCGTCCGAGACCTGCGCACCGGACCAATGATCGTCTTCGCGCTGGTCCAGCTCCGGATAGGGAAATGTGGTCAGCGTGGGTACGTCGCGGGCGGGCATAACCCGATTGTTCCCCATCGATCTTGGAGTGGCCGCCTATTCGCCGATCGCGTCTGCCACACCCGTCGCGGCGGGTGCGAATAATCGGCAAACCATTCGGTCCGTAATTTCGGCGGCCCGGCACGACACAGTCACGCAATTGTCTGAATCTTGCCCTGTCACAGCGGGTAATCCGACGCTAACCTCTGGGGGCATGAGTGGGAACATCACCCTGCTGCGCGGTCTCACACCGGCCGCCACCGAGCAGGAAATCTATGCCGCCGCACAGGAATACGTGCGGAAAGTCGGCGGGGTGTCGGGATTGACAACGGCCACCAAGACGGCGGTGGACAAGGCGGTCGCGGCAATCGCCGCGGCCACTACCCAATTGCTGGCCGAATTACCGGAACGCCGGGCCTCGGAGGGCGAACCGCCCACCCGTCGCCGGGCCGCCCGGGAGGCCATCGCGGAGGAGGCGAGCTGAGGCTCGCCGAATCACACCCCATACACCGCCACGCAGTCGAGCGCGATCTCCAGCCGAGGTCCGCGCTGGTCGAGTGAGTGACCGAGTAGTTCTTCTATGCGCTGAACGCGGTATCGCACCGTGTTCTTGTGCACGCCGAGCATTTTCGCGGCCGCGTCGGGGCTGCGCCGGGCTCGGAGATAGGCATGCAAGGTTTCGCGCAATCGCGCCGACTGCGGGTCGGGCGCGACGAGTGCGCCCAGTTCCCGTGTGATGAGTGATCGCATCGCGGCCTCATCGGTTCCCGCTAGGTAGGCGACCTCCACCTCCGAGTAGTGCAGCACCCGCGGCGTATCCGGCCGGGCCCGTTCGGCGACCTGCCGGGCCGCGACCGCCTCGCGGTGGCTGGCCCGGAATCCGGTGGTGTGCGTGGCGGGCACGCCGACCGCGACGCGCACGGGCGCGTCCACCGACCACACCGGATCGTCCGGCCCGGGAATCGCCGGGCCGGACACTCCGTCGCCGTCCACGCCGATCCAGGCCCACAGCGCGGCCGCGCCGGAGGGCACGGTGAGCAGGCTGCCGTTGCCGATCGTGCCCGCGAATCGGGCCACGATCCGGTCGAGCCGGCCCACCGCCTCACCGCTGCCGTCGGACGGCAACGGCGCGGCATCCTCGTCGGTCCACACCACGAGCGCCAGATGCCGTTGCCCGAGCCGGTATCCGAGCCGGGCCGAGGCGCTCTCGGTGTCCACGTCGGCCCCGTCGAGCAGGCTGCGCACGATCTCGGCGCGCTGGGTGAGAGCGGCGCGCAGGCCGCGTTCGCGTTCGGCCATGTAGGTGTCGGTGAGAGTTTCGACCGAGGTGCTGACCCAGCGCGTGGTTCGGTCGAAAAGCCGTAGCAGCAGCGATCTTTCGATATCGCGGGGCAGCTGCCGCTGTTCGAGCACCTCGGTCATGTAGTCGATGCAGGCCTCCTGGCCGAGGTGGTAAACGCGCAGCAGCAGGCGCACGTCGTAGCCGCGGCGGGCGACGGTGCGGGCGAAAGCGTGGGCTTCCTCGGGGACCGGGTAGTCGAAGCGGTCCTGGGTGAGGCCGCTGAGCACGGCGACGGCGTGGGCGCGGCTGCTGGCGGCCAGGTCGCGGCGCATATCGCGGTCGCGCAGTTCGGGGATGCGGGCGATGATCGCGTTGTCGAGGCGGGTGACGACCTGTTCGAGGGTTTCGGCGGGCAGGGTCTCGGCGACGAAATCGGCGATCCATTGCCGAAGCTCGGCGCTGTTCAGCGTCGTCGTCACGGGGCACCTCCGGGGTTTGTACTCCGAGCACAAAACCGACCGGAACTATTGACCCGATTGGCCAAGCATGGGCTCGCGAAATTGTGTCACGATCATAGTCCGGTGAGCTGGCACACAGCTCGCGATCGCAACGTAGCGCATGGGGAGAGGCACATCGTGACCAATACCGAACCCGCCGCGGGCACCGCTCGCAAGACCGGGACCCGCAAGGCAGCCGGGACCGCGACCAAGGCCGCCCCGCAGCCCCAGGCCCCGACGCCGGCCACCGAGCTCGAGGTCCGCAACCCCGCGACCGGGGCGCTCGCCGGGACGGTCCCGATCGACTCGGCCGACACCATCGCGGCCAAGGTCCGCGAGCTGCGCGCACATCAGCCCGCCTGGGAGGCCCTGGGCCCCGACGGCCGCAAGGAGTGGCTGCTCAAGCTCCAGGACTGGCTGGTCGACAACACCGACCACCTGGCCGACGTGCTGCAGTCCGAGACCGGCAAGGCCCGCGTGGACTCGCTCATCGACCCGGCCTTCTCGGTCGACCTGACCGGCTACTACGCCCGCCGCGCCGCGAAATTCCTCGCCGACGAACACCCTTCGCCGCACAGCCCGCTGGCCCGGGTCAAGCAGCTGACCACCGTCTTCCGCCCGTACCCGGTGGTCGGCGTGATCACCCCGTGGAACTTCCCGCTGGCCATGCCGGTCATCGACGTGATCCCGGCGCTGGCCGCGGGCGCGGCGGTCATCCTCAAGCCCTCCGAGGTGACCCCCCTCTCGGCCGTCGAACTGGCGCGCGGCTGGCGTGAGATCGGCGCGCCCCCGGTTTTCGAGGTCGTCACCGGCGCGGGCGAGACCGGCGCGGCCGTGGTCGGCAACGCCGACTACATCCAGTTCACCGGTTCCACCGCCACCGGCCGCAAGATCGCCGCGGCCTGCACCGAGCGGATGATCCCGTTCAGCCTGGAGCTCGGCGGCAAGGACCCGGCCATCGTGCTGGCCGACGCCGACCTGGACCGGGCGGCGCACGGCATCGCCTTCGGCGGGCTGTTCAACGCCGGACAGGTCTGTATCTCGGTGGAGCGCGTGTACGTGGAAGCCGCCGTGTACGACGAGTTCCTGGCGAAGCTGACCGCCGCGGTCAAGGAGGTCCGCCAGGGCGTCGACGGCCGCAAGCCGCAGTTCGACATGGGCGCGCTGGCCAACGAGAACCAGGCCCAGATCGTCCAGCGGCATGTCGAGGAGGCCGTCAAGGCGGGTGCGCGAATCACCACCGGCGGCAAGCGGACCGGCGTCGGCACGCTGTTCGAGCCGACCGTGCTCGCCGACGTGGACCACACCATGACCTGCATGACCGAGGAGACCTTCGGCCCCACACTGCCGGTCATGAAGGTCGCCAACGAGGCGGAAGCCATTCGGCTGGCCAATGATTCGATCTACGGCCTGTCCGCGTCGGTGTGGTCGGGCGACAACGATCGCGCCGAACGCGTTGCGCGCCAGCTGAACGCCGGCGCGGTCAATATCAACGACGTGTTCGCCAATATGTTCAGCTTCGCGCTGCCCATGGGCGGCTGGGGCCTGTCCGGCACCGGCGCGCGCTGGGGCGGCCCCAACGGCGTGCGCAAGTACTGCCGCCAGCAGGCCATCACCAAGCCGATCCTGCCCACCATGACCAAGGAACCCCTGTGGTTCCCGTATTCGCCGCCCAAGCTGATGTTCGCCATGAGCGCCATGCGGGCCGCGGGCACCCGCGGGCTGCGGCGTCTGAACGTGCCCGCCATCGTCAAGACCGTGCGGGGGCAGTGATGACCAACTTCGGAACCATCACCGGCAAGGTCGTGGTGATCACCGGCGGCGCGCGCGGCATCGGCCTGGCCACCGCCACCGCGCTGCAGGCGCTCGGCGCGAAGATCGCCATCGGCGACATCGACGAGACCACCGTCAAAGAGTCCGGCGCGGCACGGGATTTCGACGTCTACGACAAGCTGGACGTCACCGACCAGCAGTCCTTCGAGGGCTTCCTCGACGAGGTGGAACGCCGCCTCGGACCGATCGACGTGCTGATCAACAATGCCGGGATCATGCCCACCGGGCGCGTGGTGGACGAGCCCGACCAGATCACCCGCCGCATCCTCGACATCAATGTCTACGGCGTGATCCTCGGCTCCAAACTGGCCATCGCCCGCATGCTGCCGCGCGGCCGCGGGCACGTCATCAATATCGCGTCGCTGGCGGGCGAGAGCCATATTCCCGGCCTGGCCACCTACAACGCCAGCAAGCACGCGGTGCTCGGCTTCACCGACACCCTGCGCGAGGAGTACCGGGGTACCGGACTCGAGTTCTCCTCGGTGCTGCCCACGCTCACCAAAACCGAACTGGGCTCCGGGGTTTCACTGCCCAAGCTGTTGCGCGCCGCCGAACCGGAGGAGATCGCCGACGCCATCGCCAAGCTGATCGTGGCGCCCAAGGCGAAGGCGCGGGTCACCGCGGTGGCGGGGATCATCGCACAGGCCGTGGGGCTGCTGCCGCAGGCCGTGGGTGACGCCATCGGGCGGGCGCTGGGCTCACAGACCGCCTTCCTCGACGACGTGGACGGCGACGCGCGCAAGGCGTACGAGCACCGGGTGCGCGACTAGCTCGCCGTAGGGTCGGCGGCATGGGAAGCAGGAGTGCGGTTTTCGCCGGATTGTCGACACTGGATCTCGCCTATGCCGTCGACCGGTATCCCGCCGAGGACTCCAAGACCCAGGCCGCCGACCTGTTCCTCGGCGCGGGCGGACCGGCCGCCAATGCGGCGGTCGCGTACGCGTTCCTGTCCGGCGCACACCCCGCGCTGGTCACCGCGCTGGGGAAACACCCACTGGCGGAACTGATCCGGGGTGATCTGCGGCAGCACGGCGTCACCGCCGTGGACCTCACCCCGGACGGTGATCAGCAGCCGCCGGTGTCCTCGATCATCGTCGCGACCGGGGCGGCCACCCGGACCATCGTGTCGCTGGACGGCTCGCGGATCCATCCGGGTCTCGACGACTCGACGGCCGAGACGGTCGCGGACGCGTCACTGCTGCTGGTGGACGGCCACTATCCCGACCATGCCGTGCGGCTCGCGACGGCGGCTCGAGCGGCGGGTGTGCCGGTAGTGCTCGATGCCGGACGCTGGCGACCGGTACATGCCGGACTGCTGCCCGTCGTGGACATCGCGATCTGCTCTAGTGCCTTCACTCCGCCTGGGGTAGCGGCGAATTCGGTGCATGAGGTGTTCGACCACCTGCACGCGATGGGCCCGGCGCTGGTGGCGGTCACCGGGGGCGGCGGCCCGATCCGCTATTCGATGCCGGGCGGCCGCGGTGAGGTCCAGGTTCCCGCCGAACCCGCGATCGATACGCTCGGGGCGGGTGACATCCTGCACGGCGCGTTCTGCCACTTCCACGAGCGCGGCGCGGACTTCCCGGCGGCACTGCGCGAAGCGGCCGTCGTGGCCGGCGCCTCGTGTCGCTACCTCGGCACCCGGGAATGGATGCGGCACTTCGACACTCGGCCGGCGCGGTAACCGGTCAGTCGATGCGGTAGCCGCGACCTGCTTTGCGGAGCACCAGATCGGCTCGGACGCGGGTGGATTCGACCAGGACCGCATTGCGCAGGTCGCTGTTGGTCACCTTGTCGCGGGCGGCCGCGGGAGTGCGGCCGCCGCGAATATGTCGGCGCAGCAGGCGTTGTTCGATGATCGGGCGCGGCACGTCCAGGTACCAGGCCTCGTCGAGCTGGGGGCGGACGGCGGCCCAGCCCGGGTGGGCGCGGTCGTCGAGGAGCAAGTAGTTGCCTTCGGTGACGACGATGCCGTGGTGGTCGAAGACGACGCCGCCGGGCACCGGTTCGTGCAGGTCGCGGTCGTAGGTGGGCCAGGGCACGGGGGTGCCGGGGGCGGCGTCGCGGAGCGTTCGGAGCAGCGCCACATAACCTTCGGCGTCGAACGTCTCCGGTTCGCCCTTGCGGTCCAGGATTCCGGCGGCGCGGAGCTGGTCGTTGGTGAGGTGGAAGCCGTCCATGGGCGCGACTTCGGCGATGGCGGTCCCGGCGGCGAGGTTCAGTTCGTCGCGGAGGCCGCGGGCGAGGGTGGATTTGCCAGCCCCGGGCGGACCCGCGATCCCCAGCAGAAACCGACCGGAATGACCTTCAGCACGCCGGCGGACACGCGCCGCCAACTCCGCCAAGGAGGTTTCGACACTGCCACGTATCGCCACCCCACGAGCCTACGGGGAATCAGCGCCCGCCTTCGGGAATGGCGCGAACCAGCGCTCCCAGATCGGCTTCCAGCATTCGTGACAACTGGTAGATCACCACGAACGCCAGCACCCCGCCCACGCTGAGGATGCGCAGCGGCACGATCACCAACCCCAGATCGTCGGTCGCCACGAAGGTCACCGACGCCACACCCAGCAGCGGCACCGACGCCGCCGCGGCCAGATAGAAATTGCTGCGCCGCGCCAGCGCCGCCAGCTGCCGCCGATCTTCGTGCCCCACCGAACCGCGCGCCAACAACTGCGGATACAGCGACCGCACCGAATACACCATGATCAGGAAGAACGGATAGGCCAGCGCGATGGTCGCGCACACCACCTGCGCGGTGAAGAAGTGCGCGAAAGCCATGTGCGGCAGACGCGCTCCCGCTCCGGCCAGCGCCAGCGGCCACGCGATTCCGGCTATCAGCCACAACGCGAACGGCACCCACACCACCCGCTCTCCGAGCAGCAGGGTGTCGGCGCGGGCACGGGCCAGCTGATCCGGGGTGTACTCGTGCCCACGGCCCAGCCGATACGAGACCGTCAACGGTCGCCGCGCCAGCCACAACAACAGCAGCGCGGCCATCGGGAAAGTCGCCAGATTGTTGATCAGCGCCACCTGTTCGAACCGGTTCTGGTCCGGCGCCGACAGCTCATCCACGATGAGGCTCTTGTTGATCCGGATGTTGAACCAGCTGGCCAGTGCGTTCGGCAGGCCCACGCACAGCATCGCGATCGGCACCGGCCAGCTCCGCAACCGCGCCCACAGACTGTGCGCGGGCGGGTCGATCAGATCCCGGGCATCGGGATCCAGGCACAGATCCAACTGACCGGCCAGCTGGGCGCCGCTCTGCCAGCGCCGGGACGCGTCGGGGCGCAGGCATTCCAGCAACACGCGCCGCAGGGTGGCGGGAGTGTCCGGGGGCAGGTTGTCCAACGCCGCCGCGGGCACCCCGGCCATGCGGCGGGCCAGCATCGCCCGCACGGCCTCGGTCCCGGTCCCGGCCTCCGCTTCGGCCGTGGCCACCGGCTCGGCCGCGGGTTTCAGCTCGACTCCGGCCCCCTGATCAGCAGTAGTCCCCCGTTCGGCTCCGGTCCCGTGCTCAACCACGGTCCCGTGCTCGGGGGCGGTCTCGTGGTCGGCTCCGGCCCCCGGTTCGGCGGTGGTGTCGTGTCCAGCCTCGGCCCTCGCCTCGGTATCGTCGAACGGCAGTGCGCCGGTGAGCATTTCCCACAGCACCACACCGAGCGAGTAGATGTCGCTGGCCGGACCGGGTGACGGCGCGGCCGAATCCAGCAGGGCCCGCAGCGCCTCCGGCGACCGATACCGCAGTGCCCCCTCACCATTCGCGGTCGCGCCGCGCGTCCCGATGAAGCCCGTGCTCCAATACATCGGCCCCAGTGCGAAATCCGCGAGCTTCGGCACCCCTTCGGCCGTGAACAGCACATTGGCCGGCCGGATGTCGTGGTGCAGCACCCCTTGCCGTTCCCCGTATTCGAGTGCCTCGGCGAGCCGTCTCCCCACCCAGGCCACGGTTTCGGGCCAGCTCAGGGCGGCGATGTCGGTCCGTACCGGCGATCCGGACGGGCGGCTCTCGCCCTTGGCCTCCATGGCGGAATCGATGGCGCGCAGCAGCAATCCGCCGTCGGGCAGCCCGTTCGTGGCGGGGGCGGCGCGGTGGATCACGCGGCCTCCGGGTTTGCCGCCATTGCCCGCCGTCCTGGCTTCGCGGCGCAGCTGGGCGAGCACGCCCTCGGCGGTGCCGCCGGGCACGTACTGCATGTACAGCAGCCGCAGCGGTTTCCCGGTGCTGCCGTCCGCGATCAGCCGCTGGTCGAAGACGCGCACGATGTACTGGTGGTCGAGCTGGGCGACGGTGTCGGTGTCGCTGTCCGTGCCCGCCTCCACCCGGACCGCGACCAGTCGCTGCATGGAGCGCTGCCGGGCCAGGAACATGCGGCTGTAGTCGGCGCCGCCGAGATCGGTGAGTAGATCGAAATCGTCGAGGCGGCGGCCGGTTTCGATGCCCTCGGGCAGCACCGGCGGAGGCGGCGGCGGGGTCTCGCCGGTGAAGCGGCGGCGGATCTCGGTGGCGACCTCGGGGTATTCGGCGGTGAAGCTGTCCACGTCGAGGGGCCGGAAGCGGCTGCGGGCCAGGTACTCGTCGCACACCAGGTCGGCGAAGGCCGGGCTGGCTCCCATCTCCGGGAATTCGTCGCGGTACTCCGTGATCCGCTTCTCCAGTCCGGCGCGGCGCCAGCGCTGCCGCATGTCGACACGGACCAGGTCGGTGAGGACCTCGAGCCGGACCGCGCGCCCGTCGGGCAGGTACCCGGCCAGGGGCGGCGGTTCCTGGCGGTCACCGCGCAGGGTCGATTCCCAGTCGGCGGCAAAGCGGGCGAGAGCTCGGGCCGAGAGTTCACTCACGGCTCGGCACCCGGGTCACCGCCGTCGCCGGATTCCGTGGCCTTGACGGTCTCGTGCACCGAACGGGCCGGGGCGACCACCCGTTCCAGCGCCGCCAGGTCCGCTTCGAGGGCCCGGAAGATGATGTAGATCAGCACGAACGCGGCGATCCCGCCGACGCTGAGCACGCGCACCGCCACGATCACCTTGGGGATGTCCTCCGGCGGCAGGAACGTCACGCCCGCGACCGCCAGCAGCGGCACCGACGCCGCCACCGCCAGATAGGTGGTGCAGCGTCGTCCCAGCCGGTGCAACCACACCGCGTCCTCGCCGCTGATGTCCCCGTGCCGCAGGTACATCGGATAGATGCACCGCACCAGGTAAAAGGCGACCAGGAAGAACGGGTACGCCACCGCGATCGCACCGCACACCACCAGCGACACCAGGAAGTGCACGATCCCGCGAGCCGGGAGGTCGGTGGCGGTCATCCGCAGCACCATCGGGAAGGTGAAGCCCGCGATGACCCACAGCGAGAACACCACCAGGGAGATGCGTTCCCCGGCCAGCAGGACGTCCGCCCGGGCTCTGCGTAGCGTCTCGGCGTCGTATTCGCGGCCTTTGCGCAGGCCGCGCGGCACCACGATCACCGAGCGGCACAGGTAGGCGATGATGGCCGTGCCGAGGGGGAAGAAGACCAGGTTCACCAACGAGGTGGTGAGGAAGAAAGTACGCATGGCGGACTCGGACAGGTGGCTGATGATGAAGGCCCGATTGTGCGCGATGTTGTACAGCGAGGCGAGGGTGTTCGGGATCGCCACGGCCAGGATGACCAGCGGCATCAGCCACGGCCGCATCCGTTTCCGCCAACTGTGCGGCGGCGGGTCGACCAGGTCGCGGGCGCGTTCGTCCAGGCACAGGTCGAGCTGGGAGGCGAGGACGGCGCCGCTGCTCCAACGCTGCTCGCGGGACGGTTCGAGGCAGGTGAGCAGGACCCGGCGCAGCGCGGCCGGGCAGTCGGGCGGCACCCGGTCCAGGGCCACGGTGTCGACGCCGTGGCGGCGGCGGGTGAGCATGGCCTCGAGGGTGGTGCGGTCGCCGTGGTCGCCGGGTCCGGCGGTGGTGTCGTCGAAGGGTTTGGCCCCGGTGAGCAGCTCCCACAGCACCACGCCGAGGGAGAAGATGTCGGCCCGGGTGTCCAGGTCGGCGGCACTGGTCGCGGCCGCCGGATGGCAGGCTTCCAGCTGTTCCGGGGACATGTAGGACAGCGAACCACCGAAGTAGGAGACCGGGCTGGAACTGTCCAGATTGCGGCTGAAACTGATATTGAAGTCGGCCAGCTTCGGCACGGCCTCGGCGGTGAGCAGCACGTTCGCGGGCTTCACGTCGCGGTGCAGCACCCCGTGCGAGTCCGCGTAGTCCAGCGCCTCGGCCAGCCTGCGGCCCAGCCACGCGACGGTTTCCGGCCAGCTCAGCCCGGCCAGTTCGGCGCGCACACTGGAGTCGGTGGGCCGGATCTCGCCCTTCTCCTCCATGGCGGCGTCCACCGCGTCCAGCAGCAGCTGCCCGCTGCGTTCGGCGGGCGGGGTGGCGCGCACCCAGCGCAGCACGCCGAGCAGGGTGCCACCGGGCAGGAACTGCATGTACAGCAGCCGCAGCCGCCGCCCGGATTCGGTGCGCACGTCCGAGAGCAGCCGCTGGTCGAAGACGCGCACGATGTAGTCGTGGTCGAGCTGGGCCAGGGTCTGCGGTTCGGTGCCGTGGTCGGCGGAGATCTTCACCGCGACCAGGCGTTGCAGGGAGCGTTGCCGGGCCAGGAAGACGCGGGCGAACGCCCCGGAACCGAGGCTGGTCAGCAGGTCGAAATCATCGATGCGCTGGCCGATCTCGATGCGATCGAGCAGCGCGCCGGTGTCGGGCGTGGTGGCGACTCCGTCGGTGACGCGGGTGGGGTCGGCCGGGTCGCTGACCAACTGCGAGGGGTCCTCGTACTGGGTCAGCTCGCTCGCGTCGGGCACCCGGGTGGTGTCGCCGTCGATCGGCTGACCGGTGCGGGTGGTGGCCTCGACCGGCAGCCGGGTGGATTCGTCGAGCCAGGCGCCGCGGGTGGCGTCGAGCTCGAAATCGCCGCGGGTGGATTCATCGGGCCCGGCGCGGCGGGTGCTCTGGTCCTCATCGTCGGCATTGAGCAGCTGCCGCAGTTCGCTCGCCTGATCCGGGTATTCGCGCAGGCAGTCGCGCGGATCCACGCGCTCGCCGCTGTGGCGGCGGATGACGAACTCCTCGTACACCAGCCCGGCGGGCAGATCGGCCACCGCGAGCTCGGGGAATTCGGCGCTGTAGTCGCGCAGTCGTTTGGGCGGGGTGGCCGGTTCCCCGGTCGTGCGGCGCAGCCACCGGTGACGCATGTCGACGCGGATCAGCTCCAGCAGCGCGCCCCGGCGCAGCGTGCTGGCGTCGGGCAGATAGTCGGCGATAACGGGTGGTGACGCAGCGGAGTCCCAGGCCGCCGCGAAAGCGACGACCGCACTCGATTCGGTTCCGGCAGAGTACGCGCCGGAACGGTAGTCGGAACCAGAAGCCATGTCCGCACCCATTCTGGCTCGGCACGGATGTCGTCGATCCGCACGGTCGATCCGGGGATGTCGTGGATTCCGATCTTCGGACAAAGAACCCGCCACACCCAGCACCATCATCCCCGACCAATAGCCGGAATGATAACTTGCGGGCCACGAGCGGATCACCCGATTTCGACACGATGCGACGGGGGACGACGAGCATGTACGACGAGGGCACGGCATTAGCGGCGGACATCGCCGCGGCCGGAGCCGCCGAGGAGGAAGCGGTGGCGCTAAACGCGCGAGACGGGGGAGCCGACATGCCCGATTCCGACACGCCGTCCGACCGTCCCCCGGTGGATCCGACCACGGCGATCGGCATCGCCACCGCGGTCCAGAACGGCACCCTGTCCCCCGAGGACGCCGTCGAGGCCGCGCTGACCCGGATTCGCGCCCGCGACCGGAAGCTGAACGCCTTCAGCCTGGTCCGGGAGGAGGCCGCGCGCGCCGAGGCCCGCGCCGTCGCCGAGCGGGCCGACCTGGACATGCTGCCGCTGGCGGGGGTGCCCATCGCGGTCAAGAACAACATCGACGTCGCGGGTGAGGTGACCCGAGGCGGGTCGCTGTCCGGGTCCGATCTGGCCGCCACCGCCGATCACGCCGTGGTGCGGCGGCTGCGGGCGGCGGGCGCGGTGGTCGTCGGGCTCACCCACGTTCCCGAGTTCGGGCTGTGGGGCGTCACCGACGAGCCGGGCAGCATCACCCGCAGTCCCTGGAACACCCGCTACTCCGCGGGCGGTTCGTCGGGTGGCTCCGGCGCGGCGGTCGGCTCCGGCATGGTGCCGATCGCGCACGGCAACGACGGACTCGGCTCGGTGCGCATCCCGGCGGCCTGCTCCGGCGTGGTCGGCCTGAAGCCGGGACGCGGCCTGGTGCCCGCGGACGTGGGCATCGACTCCTGGGGCGGAATGACCGAAAACGGCGTTCTCGCAACGACTGTCGCCGATACGGCGCTCATGCTGTCGGTGCTGGCGGACCGCCCCGACCTGGCCGACCTGGACACCCCGCAGACCCTGCGCATCGGCCTGGCGACCGCGACCCCGATGCCGCTCGCCCACGTCGATCTGGCCTGGACCGCGGCCGCCGACAAGGCCGCCGCGGCGGCCTCGCTGGCCGGGCACATCATCGGCGTGGCCGAACTCCCGTACCAGGGCGTGACTTTCGCGCTGCTGCTGCGCTGGCTGGCCAATGCCGCCCGCGAGGCCGCGACCGTGCCGCACCCCGACCGGCTGCAGCGCCGTACCCGCACCCACGTGGCGCTGGGCCGGATGGTGCTGAAGTCGGGTCTGCTGCGGGCCTCGCAGGTCGACCGGGTGGAATCGCGGCTGCTGGACTACTTCGAGCGCTACGACGTGGTCATCACACCGACGCTGGCCACCCCCGCGCCGCGCGCCCGCCGCTGGCATTCACGGCCGTGGCTGGCGAATGCGCTTGCCAACGTGAAGTTCTCGCCGTTCACGCCGCTGTGGAATCTGGTCGGCTGGCCGGCCATCTCCATTCCGATGGGCCTGCACCCGCGCTCCGGCACCCCGGTGGCGGCGCAGATCGCGGGCCCGCCCGGCAGCGAGGCCACCATCCTGCGGCTGGCCGCCCAGATCGAGGCCGCCCACCCCTGGCAGCGGACTGTCTCCTGACGAGATCGGACACTGCGTCCTGACGAGATCGGACACCGTCTCCTGACACGGGGCACCGCCTCCTGACCGTCTCCGGACACACGACAGCGCCGCGTCACCGAAGTGACGCGGCGCTGTCTTCGTGCCGATCCCGCACGCCGTTGTGCCGGGCCCACACTGCCCGGACCGACCGCGGCAACCTCCGACCCTCTGCCGCCGCCCGTCTCGGACTGTCCTTCCCTCGGGCCTAAACGGCCGCGAGCGGTTCCTGTTCGGCGAAGCCGCCGTCGAGCACGCGGGCCGCGAACTCGAGAATGGTCGGGCGGTCGTCGTCGGCGCGCCAGGCGACCGCGAGTTCACACGGGGCCAGGCCGGTCACCGGGCGGGCGGTCAGGCCCGGCCAGCGGTACATGGGGACGTTGTTCTCGGCCAGCAGGCAGACGCCCAGGCCGAGGCTGACCGCCTCGAGGCGTTCCTCCGCGGTGGCGGCTTCCGCACCGATCTTGGCCTGGCGGCCGCCGCGGGAGTCGGCGCCGAGCCAGAAGTCGCGGGCCGCACCGGCTTCGGCGGGCATGGCGACGAAGGGCTCGTCGATCAGGTCGGCGAAGTCGATGCTCTCCTGGCCGGCGAGGGCGTGGTTCTCGGGCAGCAGCACCCAGCGCGGCTCGGTGCGCAGCACCTGCCAGCGGTAGCGGCTGGTGTCGGGCACGGGCAGCCACATGAGCGCCAGGTCCGCCTGGCGGCCCGCGAGGCCGCTGGACGGGTCGGTCCAGGACGCGGAGTGCAGGGCGAGCCGGTGGCCGCTGGCGCTCTCCAGGTCGGTGATCAGGCCGCGGCCGATGGAGGACTGGATGCCGACGCGCAGCACCTCACCGGCCTCCTGCAGGGCGACATTGGTGACTTCCCAGAGTTCGAGGATCTTCCGGGCGCCTTCGAGCAGTTCCTTGCCGGCGACGGTCAGGGCCACGCTGCGCTGGTTGCGGTCGAACAGCACGACGTCCAGCTGGCGTTCCAGCTGCCGGATCTGTCGTGACAGGGTGGGTTGAGCGATGTGCAGCCGTTGCGCCGCGTTGGTGAAATGCAGTTCCTCAGCGACGGCGACGAAATACCGCAGGTCGCGCAAATGCGGGTCCATAGCCCCTTGCTATCAGAATCGGTCTTGATTTTCCAGCCGTATCCGACCCAAAAGTTTGCAACAGGATCAGAAAACAGCCGTCAGGTTTGTTACGGACAGCATATGACGCCGGTTCAACATTCCGTTAACCGGACTCGCGAATTCCTGGCCATTTGCCAGCACTCCCCCACGCGCCTCGAAACGGACACTTGACCAGCATTGATTCACGATCTTGTTCAATCCGCGATCCGAAAGCGATCCGAGCGCTGACCTTCAGCAACAACGCTCCGCCCCGGCCCACACCCCAAACCAGCCGATCGAGTGAGTTTGGTCACAATACGGCAAAAGACCGCCTCCCACAGTGGAAGGCGGCCTGTTTTTCGAGCCGGTGAGGCGGCGGTTACTCCCCGCCGTAGACCTTCGGATCCAGGGTGCCGATGTACGGCAGATCGCGGTACCGCTCGGCGTAGTCGAGGCCGTAGCCGACCACGAACTCGTTCGGGATGTCGAAGCCGACGGCCATCACGTCCACCTGGGTGCGCAGCGCGTCGGGCTTGCGCAGCAGCGTCACCACCTCGAGCGAGGCCGGGTTGCGACTGGACAGATTGCGCAGCAGCCACGACAGCGTCAGACCGGAGTCGATGATGTCCTCGACGATCAGCACATTGCGCCCGGCGATGTCCTTGTCCAGGTCCTTCATGATGCGCACCACGCCCGAGGACGAGGTGGAGGAGCCGTAGGACGAGACGGCCATGAACTCCATCTGCGTCGGCACGGTGAGCTTCTTGGCCAGATCGGTCATGAAGAAGATCGCGCCCTTGAGCACGCCCACCAGCAGCAGGTCACCCTCGGGGGCATCGGCGGGATAACGCTTGGCGACCAGTTCGGCCAGTTCCTCGACCTTGGCGGCGATCTCTTCCTCGCTGATCAGCACCGACGCGATGTCGTCCCCGTACACGTCCGCTGGTTTCCCTTCAGTCGACCCGACTGTGACTCTTTCAAAAAACGGGTTCACTCCGACCCGAGTATGAGCCTGCCATGTTCACGCGCGGCAACCAACCTCGTCCCGCTGGGTGAACCCCCCACCGCGACCCCGCCCTGCCCACGCCACCGCGTGACCAGCGCCTCCACCGCACGTAAATTGCTGTCCGTCAATGATTTTGCGCCACGCTCGAGCAGCCACGCGCGAATGACGCGGCGCCGGATCGCGGGTTCGGCAGTGGCGAGCGTCTCGATCCCCAGCCCGTCGCCCGCCCGCGCCGCCGCCAGCAACTGCCCGGCGAGCGCGTCCAGCACCGCCGAGTCCTCCCGCAGCTGCGCCGCCGTCCGCGCCAGCGCCTCGGCCACCCCGCCCCCGAGCACCTCCTCGAGCAACGGCAGCACCTCGGCACGCAGCCGCACCCGGGTGAACTCCGGTGCGCTGTTGTGCGGATCCTCCCAGGCCTCGAGCCCCAGATCCGCGCACAGCTCCCGGGTCGTGCTCCGCCGCACTCCCAGCAGCGGCCGCCCCCACGGCTCGTCGTACTCCCCCATCCCCCTGATCGATCGCGCCCCCGACCCGCGCCCGAGGCCCAGCAACACGGTCTCGGCCTGGTCGTCGAGCGTGTGCCCGAGCAGCACCGGCTTGCCTTCGCGGGCCGCCCGCAACGCGTCGTATCGGGCCCGCCGCGCGGCCGCCTCGGGCCCGCCCGGGAACCTGTTGCCCACGGGACCGCTGCCCGCCGGTTCCTCCCCGGCCGCCCACTCCGCCACCGGAACGGCCCCGCCCTCGAGGGGCGAACCGTTCTCGGGTGTCGGTACGACGGCCGCGGTCGGATCCGCCGACCACACCGGCCGGATCGCCCCGTTCGGCGCGCTGCGCTCGACCTGAACGCGCAACACCCGGGCAGACCTGCAGCCGAGGCCCAGCGCGGTGGCCGCGGCGCGATCCGCCACCTCGGCCGAGCCGTCCTGCAGGCCGTGGTCCACGATCAGCGCGTCGACCACGTCGGCTTCGACGCAGGCGGCGGCGGTCAGGGCCAGGGAGTCCGCGCCGCCGGAGAGGGCCACGCGGACCACACCCTCGGGCGCGTAGCGGCCCAGCCACTCCCGGACGGCGCGGCGCAGCTCCAGCGCGGCGCGCGTCTCGGGTAGTCGGGGCCGTTCGTTCACGTCCCGATCGTCGCACGCGGCCGGGGGGCGGCGCCGTGCGGCGAGGATTCCTGCCGGGTACGTCCCGAATTCCGGCGTGGCGCAAGCGCTCCGGAGGGACGAGGGCCGTGGATCAGCCCAGGACCCGGGTGACCCACCGTTGCGGTTCGCCGATCTCGTCGGTGCGGGGCAGGGTTTCCGGCTCGGTCCAGATGGTGTTGAAGCGGGCCATGCCGACGGTGTCGACCACCTCGTCGACGAAGGCCTTGCCGCGCACGTACTGGGCGACCTTGGCGTCCATGCCGAGCAGGGCGCGCAGCAGGCGCTGGATCGGGTTGGCGGGCCGCTTGCGACGCTGATCGAAGGCGGCGCGAATACGGGTGACGGAGGGGACCACGGCCGGGCCGACGGCGTCCATGACGTGGTCGGCGTGGCCCTCGAGCAGGGTGCCGAGCATGAGTAGTCGGTCCAGGGCCAGCCGCTGGGGTTCGGCCTGGGTGGCTCGCAGCAGCCCGATGACACCGCCCGCGGGGTCCTCGACGCCGCGGCGGCGTTCCTTCACGGCGTCGGCGAGCCGGGCGAGGATGTCGGCGAGCGGCTCGTCGCCCGCCTCACCCAGGGTCTCGACATTGCGGCGCATGTAGTCGGCGATCCAAGGGGCGGACGAGAATTGGACCCGGTGGGTGACCTCGTGCAGGCACACCCAGAGCCGGAAGTCGCTGGGCGGCACGCCCAGTGCGCGTTCCACCGCCATGATGTTGGGCGCCACCAGCAGCAGCGTGCCGTCCGGCCCGGTGAACGGGTCGTACTGGCCGAGGATGGCGGTGGACAGGAAGGCCAGCATGGCCCCGGCCTGCAGTCCGGCCGGTTTGCCGACCAGCTTGCCCTTCTCGCCGGGTTCGATGCCGCTGCCGGTGAGCTGGGCCATGGAGTCGGCGGCGGCCCGGATCCAGCCCGGCCGGTCCACGATCAGCGCGTCGGGCACCACCGAGCCGTCGTCGAGCCCGCTGACCTCACGCACCGGCACCTCGGCGCGGACCGAGGCGGCGGCGAGTTCGGCGACCGCGTGCTCGGCCGAATACCGGGAGGTGCGCGGCCCGGCCGGGACCAGGGCGGCGCCGGTGCGGGCGGCCACGTTCCAGTCGACCGACCCGGTCAGCGTGGTCCGGGTGCGGGCAGGGGCGGCGGGGCTATCGGATCCGGTCATGTTCATCCACCCGTCAGGAGCAGCCACAGTTGCGCAGTGCGTTGGCGACGGCGTCCAGCGCGGGTCGGCTCACCTCCGGCGGCCGATCATTCGACATGAGCGCGAACGTCAGGACGCGTCCGTCACGGTCCAGCACATAACCGACCAACGCACTCGATACGGACAGAGTTCCTGTTTTGGCCCGTATCCAACCCGCGCCCTCGCGATCGCGGTCCACATATCGGCTCGCCAGCGAGCCGGTGCCGCCCGCGACCGGCAGATAGTCCAGCAGCGGGGCGAGCGGGGAGCCGGGGGTGGTGACCGCGGCCGGATCGACGGTCGAATTGCCTTGCGGAGCAGCGCCGTTGGGCAGCGCGGCCACCGTCAGCACCCGGTTGAGCAGGCGCGGCGGGATCCGGTCGTCGGTCGAGAGTCCGCTGTTGTCGGCCATTTTCAGGCCGGCGAGATCGAACCCGGCGGCCTGCAGCACGGTGTTCATGGCGGTGACCGCGCCGGTGAAGGAGGCCTCCTGCCCGCCGGCCACCGCGACCTCGCGGCCGATCGCCTCGGCCAGTACGTTGTCCGAGTGCACCATGGCCTGCAGCAGGCGGTCCCGCAGCGGCGCGGACTGCACCGCGGCCAGCTGGGTGGCGGTCGCGGGCGCGCTGCCCGCCTTCACCTTCGAACCGTCCACGCCCAGTTCGGCGGCCATCCTGCGGCCCGCGTCGAGAGCCGGAGTGGCGGTGCGGGGCGAGTATTCGACCAGGGGGTCCAGGCGGCCGCCGTCGATCATCACCGCGTCCATGGGCGCGATGGAGCCGCCCCCGATGTCGGCGGCGTCCCAGCCGGGCGCGAAGTTCGGTCCCGGGTAGGCGGAGGTGTCGACGGTGATCGAGTCCACCCGCTGTCCGGTGGCCTTGATCTGCGCGACCAGGTCCTGCAGGCGCGGGGCGCCCGGGTAGTAGCCCTTGCCGTCGGGCTGCGCGGTGATGGTGGGGTCGCCGCCGCCGACCAGCACGATCTCGCCGGGAGCCGCACCGGTCACCACCTTGGTGGTGACCCGGTGGTCGGCGGGCAGCGCCAGCAGGGCGGCCGCGACGGTGAGGATCTTGGCGGTGGAGGACGGGATCATGGCCTTGTCCGGGTCCAGCGTCCACAGCACCGTGCCGGTGTCCCCGTCGGACACCGAGGCGGCGAACGCGCCCAGGTCCGGGTTGCCGACGACGGGCGCGAGTGCGGCCGCCAGACCGGCGGTGCTCGCGGCGGGCGCGGTCTCGGGGGCGGGCGCGACCTGCGGGATCGGCTTCACCGGCGCGGGCGGGTCGGCGATCGTCAACCCCCCGTGCTGGAACTCCTCGGTCCAGGGCTTCAGGATCAGCACCACGGCCGTGGCCGCCACCAGCATGACGACCAGCACCGATGACACCATGATCCAGGTTCTGCGTCGCCGCTTGGCCTCCAGACCACCGATGTTCTGCTTGTTCCGACCAAACACCTGCCGCTGTCTCCCTGATACCTGTGGTGGGGCTGATGGCTCTACCGCGGTCCACACTATCCTCGTTGCGCAGTCGTTCCCCCGAACGTGCTGGCGAGTCGGCAGCCTTACCGCCCACCGAAAAGGAGATGACGTGGAGTTCGACGTCACCAT
The DNA here is from genome assembly GCF_040630785.1 of Nocardia sp. NPDC005746. Classification (NCBI taxonomy): domain Bacteria; kingdom Bacillati; phylum Actinomycetota; class Actinomycetes; order Mycobacteriales; family Nocardiaceae; genus Nocardia; species Nocardia sp. NPDC005746. The sequence goes on along the minus strand of NZ_JBEXYE010000001.1, from coordinate 714,158 downwards.
CGAGATCCCCCGGGGTCAGCGCAACAAGTACGAGGTCGATCACGAGACCGGACGCGTGCGGCTGGACCGCTACCTGTACACGCCGATGATGTACCCGGCCGACTACGGCTACATCGAGAACACCCTGGGCGGCGACGGCGACCCGCTGGACTGCATGGTCCTGCTGCCCGAGCCGGTGTTCCCGGGTGTGCTGGTCGAGGCCCGCCCGGTCGGCGTGCTCATCATGAGCGACGAGGCCGGCACCGACGAGAAGCTGGTCGCGGTCCCCAACAAGGACAAGCGCTGGGACCACATCCAGGACGTCGAGGACATCCCGGAATTCCAGCGCAAGGAGATCGCGCACTTCTTCGAGCGCTACAAGGACCTGGAGCCCGGCAAGTGGGTCAAGGTCGAGGGCTGGGAGGGCCGCGAGAAGGCCGAGAAGCTCGTCGACGAGGCCTACGCCCGTCTGAAGGAGCAGGGCCACTAGGTCACGCCGAGTGAGGGGCGGCACGGATTCCGTGCCGCCCCTTCGCTTTTACTCGGGAACGGAATCCAGTCCCGCGGTGGTGCGGAGCGGGACTTCCTTCCAGAACATCACCAGGACGAGCGCGACGAACGCGACCGCGGAGGTCGTCAGGAACACCGTGGACAGCGATTCCGCGAATCCGACCTTGAACGGATGCGCCAGGACGGGATTCAGCTTCTGAATGATCGAGCTGTCCTTCAGCACGCTCTGTGCCGCCGAAGTGTCGTGGTTCAGGAATCCCTGCGCCAGTGCCATATCCGCCGGATTCCCGTCGTGCGCGGCGCTCACCACGGCCTTCTGGAAATTCGGGTCGGTGCTGGACGCCTCCAGTTGAGCGCGAATATCGGTCCCCAGCCGGTCGAACAGGATGGACAGGAAGACCGCCGCGCCGAGGGTGCCGCCGATCTGCCGGAAGAAGGTGGCCGACGCGGTGGAGACGCCCATATCCTTGGGCGGCAACGCATTCTGCAATGCCACGATGAGCGGCTGCATGAGATTTCCCAGTCCGAATCCCACGCACAACATGAACAGGACCACGATCCAGAACGCGGTATCGGCCTTCAGATAGTGCAGCAGGAAAAGTCCGAGGGTGATCATGGCCGCGCCGAGCAGCGTATAGATCCGGTAATGCCCGGTGCGCGAGATCAATTGGCCCGACAGCACCGACCCGATCATCATGCCCAGCACCATGGGAATCATCTGCAAGCCGCCCAGCATCGGACTGGCGCCCCGGTCGGCCTGCAAGTACTGGGGTAGCAGCAGGATGCCCCCGAACATGCCCGCACCGACCACGAACGAGATGACCACGCCGAGCGCGAAGGTGCGATTGGCGAAGATGCGCAGCGGGATCAGCGCCGCATCCCCCAGCGCGCGCTCGATCAGCACGAACGCGGCGACACCGAGCGCGCCGATCAGGTAGCAGGCCACGGATCTCCCGCTGCTCCACCCCCATTCGCGCCCCTGCTGGGCCACGATCAGTAGCGGGCTCATGGCGACGATCAAGGCGAGCGCGCCCCAATAGTCCACGCGGTCACGGGATTTCTCGCGCGGCGGCAGCCGCAGCACGCGGGTCACCACGACCAGCGTGAACAGTCCGATGGGAACGTTCACCAGGAACACCCACCGCCAGCCCGCGATCCCCAGAATGCTGTGCTGCCCCGCGAACAGCCCGCCCAGCACCGGCCCGATCACGCTGGAGGTGCCGAACACGGCCAGGAAATACCCTTGGTACCTGGACCTTTCGCGCGGGCTCACGATATCGCCGACGATGGTCAGCGCCAGCGACATCAACCCGCCCGCGCCCAGCCCTTGCAATGCCCGGAACACCGCCAGCTCGTACATGGACTGCGCGAAGGTGCACAGCAGCGAACCGGTCACGAAGATGGTGATGGAGGCCAGGTAGAAGGGCTTGCGCCCGTACATGTCCGAGAGCTTGCCGTAGAGCGGCGTGGCCAGCGTCGCGGTGATCAGGTACGCGGTGGTCGCCCAGGCCTGCAGCGAATACCCGTTCAGGTCATCGGCGATGGTGCGGATCGCCGTGGACACGATGGTCTGATCCAGCGCCGCGAGCAGAATGCCCAGCAGCAGCCCGGAGAGGATCACCAGTATCTGCCGATGCGTGAAGCCGCCCTCGCCGGTCGCTTCGCCCACTTCGGATGTCGCCATGCCAAACCTCCAGCCCCGACCAAAACGATAGGCCGGGAACCGGAGGCATGGGGTCCTTTTTTGGCGGTAACCCGAAGGGGTTACTTGCCTTTGAACTGCGGGTCGCGCTTCTCGAAGACGGCCTGGATGGCCTCGGTCAGGTCCTCCGAGGGCAGGAACGCCGAGTTCCAGGCGGAGACGTAGCGCAGGCCGTCGGCGATCTTGCCGCGCTTGGGCTGGTCCAGGACGTCCTTGATGCCCTGCACGACCAGCGGCGGGTTGGCCGCGATCTCGCGCGCCATGGCGTAGGCGGCGTCCAGCACGGCTTCCTGATCGGCGTAGACGTCGTTGACCAGCCCGATCTTCTCGGCGCGGGCGGCGTCGATGTCCTTGCCGGTGTAGGCGAGTTCGCGCACGTGCCCCTCACCGATGATGCCCGGCAGCCGGTGCAGCGAGCCGATGTCGGCCACGATGGCCACCTTGGCCTCGCGCAGGCTGAACTTGGCGTCGGCGCTGGCCAGCCGGACGTCGGCGGCGGCGATGAGGTCCAGTCCGCCGCCGATGCACCAGCCGGAGACGGCCGCGATGACGGGCTTCACGCAGTCGGCGACCGCGGTCACCGAGTCCTGCATGCCGCGCACGTGCTTGAGGAAGTCGGTGCGGGGCCCGGCGAGCGCCTTGTCCGCCAGCAGCGGCCCGAACAGCGGGCTCATGGCCGGCAGGTCCAGTCCGTAGGAGAAGTGCTTCCCGGCGCCGGTGAGCACGATGGCCCGGATGTCGGGGTCGGCGTCGAGCTCGGCGAAGATGAGCGGTAGCTCACGCCAGAAGTCGGGGCCCATGGCATTGCCCTTGCCAGGACCGGTGAGCGTCACCGTCGCGATGTGGTCCTTGCTTTCGACGTCGAAAGCCTTCCATTCGGTCATTGGTCCAGCGTATAGGGGTTACTCGCGAGTAGGTTGGCCGGTGTAAACCCTGTGCTAAATCTGCTGCGTCCCAGCGTTTTCGCGGCGCCCGGAGGCGGACGATTATCGCGTCCGCACAAACTGCTCCTCCTGTGTGTGAGGTCACGATGATGCATCACGGAGTCGGCCTCGACCGCTTCAACGCCCTCCCCCGCCGTCGCGCGATTCATGCCCTGTACGAATGCTGCTGCAATGTCACCTGGGCGCAGAAGATCGCCGACGGCCGCCCCTACCCGGGCCACGCCGCGTTGCAGACCGCGGCCGCGGCGGAACTGCGCGCCATGTCCGCCGTCGATCTGGAACGGGTCTTCGATTCCTGTGCGCACCAGCCGGTTTCGGAGCGCACCGTCGACGAGCTGGCCCCGATCGTGTCGGCCCGCCTGACCACGATGCTGGGCCCCGAGGAGGGCTACCCCGACTACTGATCCCCCCGCACATCCACCGCAATCGCTCTACCCTGGTTGGCATGCGCAGGTCCCTGCCACCGGTCGCGTCGAAGGTTTCCGACACCTTGATCGCGCGCGGCCATCACGGGGTGATCATCACCCAGCCCACACCCACCCCCACCGCGCGCGATGCGGCCGACGCGGTCGGCGTCACCGTCGGGGCCATCACCAAATCCCTGGTGTTCCTGCTCGACGACGACCCCGTGCTGCTGCTCGTCTCCGGCGCGCACCAGGTGCATCTGGCGCGCACCGGGCAACGCCTGGAGGGCACGCTCAGCCGGGCGCCCGCGGCCATGGTCCAGGAGGTGACCGGACAGCCCATCGGCGGCGTCGCCCCGCTCGGGCACCCCACCAACCTGCCCACCTTCGTCGACAACGCGCTGGCCCAGTACCGGGAGCTGTGGGCGGCGGGCGGGCACCCGAACACCCTGTTCCGCACGACCTTCGGCGAGCTGGTCCGGATCACCGCGGGCCTGGCCATCGACGTGGACTGACCGCCGTCGACGGGGTTTTCCAACAGCGTGGAATACCGGGGCCCGCGACCACGTAGGTTCTTGACGTGACCGATTCTCCGACGCCCGGCGCCGAGCTACACGTGCCCGACGACCTGAGCGGCATCACCGCGCAGCAATACCGTGCCGCCATGCGGCACTATCCGGCGGGCGTCACCATCGTCACGCTGAACTCCGCGCAGGGTCCGGTCGGTTTCACCGCGACCTCGTTCGCCTCGCTCTCCGCGCAGCCGCCGCTCATCTCGTTCAATATCGCCGAGACCTCCTCCAGCATCGAGGCCATGCTCGGGGCCGAATCGGTGGTGGTGCACTTCCTCGGCGAGCATCAGAAGCATCTGGCGCAGCGGTTCAGCCGGTCCGCCGAGGAGCGCTTCACCGACAAGTCCTTGTGGGCCACGCTCGGCTCCGGCGAACCGATCCTGCACGGCACCCCGATCTGGGTGCGCGCGACCGTGCACCAGCTGATCCCGATCGGCGATCACACACTGGTGATCGGACTGGTCACACAGGTGCACGACAACACCGAGAGCTCGCCCGCGGCCGGCCCGCTGGTGTACTACAACGGCGCGTATCACCGCGCCGAGATCGCCGACTGACCTCAGGCCGCCGAGGCCGCGGTGCCGATGCCCAGCGCCGCCAGGATCGCCGCGCTCGCCTGTTCCAGCCGGGCCCGGATCCGCGGCCGCTGCAACAGGGTGACCGCGCGGGCGGCGGCCACCGCGAGCAGGATCATCTCGACGGCCGCGATGCTGGATTCGATGGCGCCGAGAGTGAGCGTGTTCAGGAAGGTCACCTCGGTCAGGAACTGCGGCAGCACCGCGAGGTAGAACAAACCCACCTTCGGGTTGAAAACACAGGACAGCAATCCGGCAGCGAACGCCGAGCGCATCGACGCGGGCGTGCCCTGCGCGACCGCGGCCTGGGGCTCGGCCTCCGCGTTCCGCGCCCGCCGCTGCTCGACCAGCGCCCGAATCCCCAGGTACAGCAGGTAGATTCCGCCGATCACCTTCAGCGTGCGATACGCCGTGGCCGACTGTTCCAGCAGCGCCGCCACCCCGGCCGCCACCACCGTCGCCCAGACGATCCCGCCGAACGCCGAGCCCACCGCCGCCGCGATCCCGGGTCGCGGTCCGGCCATCGAGAATCGCAGCACCAGAAAGGTATCGGGGCCCGGCGTGAGCGCCAGCAGCACGCACAACCCGGCGAAACTCAACAGCAGCGGAAGACTCATGCCCTCCATGGCAACCCAGGACAGCACCGGGACGCAAGCCCGACCGGCATGAACTCCGCCACCGCTGACTTGCCCCCGACGAGCAGGTCAGCGACCCATCGGGCCACGCCCGGGTAACCCAACGCGACAACCGATCTCGTGAGGCGCGGGTAATTCACCGGGTACGTCCACAACTGTTTCGGGTCCGAACCGCCGGCACGGGTTGCCAATTCCGACGGCTCTCGGCCGCCCGCTAGTTACGCGGGGCGGAAGAGTACTCCGCACCCAGCTCACGGAACAGGTCGGTGTTCATCGTGAACGCCAGTCGCGCCTCGTCGAGCACGCGATCGACTTCGGAACCTTCGAGGGGAAGCTGGTCCAGGGCCTCGCGGTACTCGCGCTTGAACGCGGCCGGATTGGTGATCTCGTCGAAGACGTAGAAGCGCACGCCGTCGCCCTTCTTGGGCAGGTCCCACAGCTTCTCGGCGGTGCCGCGGATGACCTGGCCGCCGGAGAGATCACCCAGGTAGCGGGTGTAGTGGTGGACGACGTACCCGGCCGGCCACTCCTGCGCGCACTCCTCGATGCGGGCCGCGTAGGCGGCGGTCGAAGGCAGCGGCTGTAGTTCATCGCGCCAGTTCGCGCCGCCGAGGTGGGCCAGATCGGTCTCGAGCGCGGCCAGACGCGCCAGTTCCGGCTTCACGAACGGACCCGCGACGGAGTCGGACGCCAGTGTGGCGGAATGCTTTTCGAGGGCCTCGTAGACGAACCAGAGCTGTCCGGTGTAGCGGAGGAAGGCCTCGACGCCGAGCTGACCGGTGAGCAGGTCACGCATGAACGTGGAGTGCTCGGCCTCGCTGTGCTGCTGCTCGGTCGCGGTGCGAATGAGCGTCGAGAACGGGGCGGCGGTGTCCGTGTCCAACATGGTCGGGCTCCTCGTGGTCAACTCCGGGGGCACCACACTTTGGCTACCCTAACTTCCTCATCGACCCTACGCCCCAGCAACGATCGCGCGATTCGAACTTTGCGGCCCACCCACTCCAACTTTCGGATGATTTTTCCGCCCCGCCGGTGCCGTTGGTCACACCGCGTCACCATCGCCGCCGAGGGTTGACAAGCCCGCGAAGCGTCTGCCAGTCTCTGCAATCAGGTCATGAGTACCAGCGCTAAGCCCCGGCTAGCTGGTCGGCAACCCTCCACCGCGGCGGGGTGCTCCGGGTGACGACCGGGCCGTCGCCCGACCGGGCACGGCAAGCGCGGACTCACGATCGATTCCTGTCTTCCGATCGCGTGGTCCCCTGAATCCGATGGGATTTGTGATGACCGCTTTCGCCGACCAGACCTGTGCTCCCCTCGCCACCGTGTCCGGCTGTGACCTCCGGGTTCCGCTGGTCCAGGGCGGGACCACCGGCTACGCCAACTTCGACTACGCCGCCAGCGCCCCCGCGTTGCGGCAGGTCACCGACCGGGTCGCCGACCTGCTGCCGTTCTACGCCAGCGTCCACCGCGGCGCCGGATACGCCTCCCGCGTCTCCACCGACTGCTACGAGTCGGCCCGCGGCTCGGTCGCCCGCTTCCTCAACGCCGCCGACGACCAGGTGGTGGTGTTCACCCGCAACACCACCGACTCGCTGAATCTGCTGGCCGCGTGCGTGCCCGGTGACACCGTGGTGCTGGATGTCGAACACCACGCCAACTTCCTGCCCTGGACCCGGCACGGCCGCCGCGTGGTGCCGGTCGCCGACACCATCGAGGAGACCATTCAGCGGCTGGTCGCGGAACTGTGCTCGAAACCCGCTGCGCTGCTGGCGGTTACCGGCGCCTCCAATGTGACCGGCGAACTGCTGCCGCTGGAACGGCTGGCCTGGATCGCACACCAGTGCGGGACCCGCATCCTGGTCGACGCCGCCCAGCTGGCCCCGCACCGACGGATCGACCTGCGCACCACCGGCATCGACTACTTGGCCTTCTCCGGGCACAAGGCGTACGCGCCGTTCGGCGCGGGCGTCCTGGTCGGCCGCCGGGACTGGCTCGACGCCGCGGAGCCGTATCTGGCGGGCGGCGGCGCGGTGCGTTCGGTCGCCGCCGACCGCGTGGAGTGGGCGAGCGCGCCGCAGCGCCACGAGGCCGGTTCCCCGAACGTGCTCGGGGTGGCCGCCCTGGCCGCCGCCTGCGACGCGCTCGCCGACCTGGACGAGACCACCGTCGTCGAGCATGAGCAGTACCTCACCCACCGGCTGCGCTACGGGCTGAAAACCGTTCCGGGCGTGAACTTCCTGCGGGTGTGGCGCGACAGCACCGACGCCGTCGGCATCGTCGCCTTCACGGTCGACGGTTTCGAGCCCGGCCAGGTGGCCGCGTATCTCTCCGCCGAGCATGGGATCGGGGTGCGCGACGGACGGTTCTGCGCGCACCCGCTGCTGTCGCGGCTCGGGGTGGACGCGGCGCTGCGCGCCAGCATCGGACTCGGCACCACCGCCGCCGACGTGGACCGCCTCATCGACGCGATCGCCACCCTGGTCGAGCATGGTCCGAGCTGGGATTACGCCCGCACCGACGGCCACTGGAACCCGGTCCCGGAAACCCGGCCCTTCGGCGGTTCGGCGGACGGCGGAGCGCCCTGCGGATTCTGAATCGCGGGAGCGGGTCAGGGCACCATGTAGCGAGCCGCGAGCTCCTCGACGAACGGGTCGTCCTCGCTGACGGCTTCGAGCCGGTCCAGATCGTTCTGGACCCACACCTGCCGGGTGTCCTGCAGCTCCGGATCGGGCGGTCCGTCCTCTTCGAGCTGGCGGAGCAGCTTGTTCCGCACCCGTTCCTTCAGCGATTCGCTCATATCAAGAGCATCCTCCGCCTCAGACGGGTGCGATCCAGGTACCCCACGGCGTGTTCCGCACGACCGTGAACACGACGAGGAAGGCCACCGCGATCCACAGCGCCGACCTGGGCAGAATCCGCGGTAGTCGCGGCGGCGTCGCCCGGCCCCGCCAAGCGCGCACCAGCCAGGTGCCCCACCAGGCGAGGAAGCCGAGCGTCAACGGCAGCAGCAGCACATTGCTGTGGATGGCGTCGAGGAACCGGCCATCGGTCAGATTGTGCAGGCCGCGGAGGCCGCCGCAGCCGGGACACCAGTACCCGGTCAGTTCGTAGAACGGGCAGAACCCGTAGGCCCCCTGCACGTGCGGGTCCCGGAAGTGCAGCAGCGCCAGGCCGCCGGCCACGGCCGCACCGCTCAGCAGCGGGAGTCCGACGCCGAGCCGTCGCGGGCGCGTAGGCCCTGGTTCGGCTCCCGCCGTCGGTATTGCTGCCGTGGTGTCCACGAGAATCAACGGTAGCCGGGCCACCGCGCACCTGCCAGGTCGCGGCGAACTTCGCACCCTGGTCGCGCGGGTTCACACCCGATTGCGTTGCGGCCTCAGCGGATCGGGGCGCGTTCCACGACCGGGGCGGTGAGCACGCCCGCGAGCATGTCCACGATTTCTCCCCAGGCATCCACATCCCCCGCGGCGACCTTGCCCGCCTCGACCGCGCGTTCGTGATCGGCCAGTAGCGCGAACAGTACGGTCGGCAACGCGCGCAACCGCCGCAGCCGCAAGCGTTTCGGCAGGTCGGCGAGTTCCCGATCGAGCTGCTGCATGATCACGCGCACCGAGGTGCGCTGGGCGGAGGCCAGATTCGCGGCGTCGGTGACGGCTCGATGGGTGTGGATCTGTTCCAGGAAGCGGGCGTAATGGTGGATCCCGTGCCGGTCCCCCAGTTCGAGCATGGGGATGACCAGTGCTTCGAGCAGGTCGTGGACGCTGGTCACGCCGGTCCCGGCCTGTTCGGCCAGCAGCTCCAGCCGCCGGATCTCCAGGGTGGCGAGCCGGTGTTCGACCACCGCCTCGATGAGCCCGTCGCGGGAGCCGAAGTGGTATTGGACCGCGGAGTTGTTGCGCTGTTCGGCGACCGCGGCGATATCGCGCAGCGGCACCGCCGGCCCGCGCTCGGCGATCAGCTGTTCCGCCGCCAGGATGATGCGCTCGCGCGCCCCCGTGACTGTCATTCGAGTACCGCCACCCTCCTTGTGCACAGCCTGCACTGTAGCCGTTCACCTGGGGATAAAGAACTTCTCCTTGACGGTTAAGAACTAATGCTTAAAAGTGTCGAGTGACTGTCGTCACCCTCGAAGGACTGATTTAGCGATGATCCTGGATACCTTCCGACTGGACGGCCGCGTCGCCGTCGTGACCGGCGCGGGCCGCGGCATCGGCGCCGCCACCGCTCTCGCGCTCGCCGAAGCCGGTGCGGACGTGGCCATTTCGGCCCGCACCGCCGCCCAGCTCGACGAGGTCGCCGGCAAGATCCGCGCGCTGGGCCGCCGTTGCGTCACCGTCCCCGCGGACCTGTCGGACCTCTCGGCCGTGACCGCGCTGGCCGAGACCGCCGCCGCCGAGCTGGGCGGCATCGACATCGTGGTCAACAATGTCGGCGGCACCATGCCCAACACCTTCCTCACCAGCACCCCCGAGTTCCTGGAGGAGGCGTTCCGGTTCAACGTGTCGACCGCGCACGCCCTCACCCAGGCCGCGGTGCCGTACATGCTGAAGAGCGGCGGCGGCTCGGTCGTGAACATCTCCTCGCGCATGGGCATCAGCGCGGGCCGCGGCTTCCTGGCCTACGGCACCGCCAAGGCCGCGCTCGCGCACTGGACCAAGCTGGCCGCCGCCGACCTGTCCCCGCGCATCCGGGTGAACGCCATCGCGGTCGGCTCGGTGCTCACCTCGGCGCTGGAAGTCGTTGCGCAGCAGCCGGAGATCAAGCAGCAGATGGAGGACGCCACCCCGCTGCATCGCCTCGGCGAACCGTGGGAGATCGCCGCCGCCATCGTCTACCTGAGCTCCCGTGCGGGCGGCTACATCACCGGCAAGGTGCTCGAGGTGGACGGCGGCATCGACGCCCCCAACCTGACCCTCCCCATCCCCGACCTGTAATCCGCCGCGCCCCAGGAGTTTTCCATGACCTACCGCGTAGTCCAGTGGAGCACAGGCAATGTCGGCCGCCGCGCCCTGCGCTCCATCATCAACCGCCCCGAACTCGAACTGGTCGGAGTCTGGGTGTCCAGCGCCGAGAAGGCCGGCAAGGATGCCGGTGAACTGGCCGGTCTCGACCGCGAGACCGGTGTCCTGGCCACCCGGGACGCCGAGGCCCTGCTGGCCCTGAAGCCCGACTGCATCGTCCACACCGCCATGGCCGACGACCGCCTGATGGAGGCCGTCGAGGACCTGAAGACCTTCCTCCGCGCCGGCATCAATGTCGTCTCCAGCAGTCCCGTCTTCCTCCAATTCCCTTACGGCACCCTCCCCGACGAGGCCATCGCCCCCATCGTCGAGGCCGCGGAGGAGGGCGGCGCGTCCCTGTGGGTCAACGGCATCGACCCCGGCTGGGCCAACGACTGGCTGCCGCTGCTCCTGTCCAGCGGCTCCGAACGCATCGACCGGGTCATCTGCTCGGAGATCATGGACTATTCGACCTACGACAACCCGAAGGTCGTCTTCGACATCATGGGCTTCGGCAGCAAGCTCGACGACCTCCCCCTGCTCCTGCAGCCCGGCATTCTCACCCTCGCCTGGGGCAGCGTCATCCGTCAGCTCGCCGCCGCCCTCGACATCGAACTCGACTCGGTGACACAGCATTTCGAGCGTCTCCCCGCGACGGAACCGATCCGCATCGGCGCCCACACCATCGAGGAAGGCACCGCCGCGGCCCTCCGCTTCCAGATCCACGGCATCCGCGACGGCCGCGAAATCCTCACCCTCGAACACGTCACCCGCCTCCACCCCGACCTGGCCCCCGACTGGCCCCAGCCAGCCGGATCGGGTTGCTACCGAGTGGAAATCAAGGGCGAACCCGACTACCTGCTCGACCTCCAGCTCTACAGCAACGGCGACCACGCCGAAGCCGGAGTGGTCGGCACCGCCGCCCGCCTGGTCAGCACCATCCCCGCCGTAGTCCAAGCCCGCCCCGGCCTCCTGACAGCCATGGACCTCCCCCTGACCACCGGCCGCGGCCTGGTCTCCTGACCCACCAACGACACGGTGAGGGCCACGATGGTCCTCACCTTTGTCGTTTGAGCCGCCCGGGGGAATGACCCCCGATCTTTCATAACGGCAGGTCACGACTGCGCCACACGCTTCAGCGCCGTTGATCACCTGAGTAGGATTCTGATCAGGGCGATCGCAGATGGGGGTATCTCCTGGACGGCGCCCCTGGACATATGCCCCCGGATGGTCACGACGACGTAGTAGTTGCCCGAACGAGATGTGCGAGGTGACGAGATCGATCAGTCGCAGTAGTCGGCACCGAGTCCGCCGGAGAGGCAATGATCATGACCAACGAGACTTACCGAAATGTCACACGTCAGCTGTTCACCCCGTTCGTGTTGGCAGGGGTGGTGATGGCGTTTCCCGCGACAGCGGCGGTTCCAGCCGTGGCCGCGTCTGATGCGGTGTCCGGCGTCGTGCAGGTCGATCGGGCTGGGGGGTGGTCCGGTAATCTCGCCGAGCCGGTTCCGCCACCTCCGCCCGTCCCGCCCCATGGCTGCGACAACGAAAACTGCGGGGAGAGCGACGGGGGCGAGAAGACCTGCACCGATCCCAGCGAGACCGGGAACGGCTGCACCGACAACGGCGAACACGGCGGGACCGGAGGTGGACCAGGCGTTGCCGAAGCCCGCGGAATCCACGACGCCACAAGCACGCCCCTGGTGATCGGGAAGTAGCGGCGGATGATCCCGAAACGACAACAGGTGGAGAGCGACGATCGCTCTCCACCTGCTTGTTTGGAGCCGCCTGGGGGAATCGAACCCCCGACCTTTTCATTACGAGTGAAGCGCTCTACCGACTGAGCTAAGGCGGCGTGCCTTCCGGCGCTGCGAGTCTATCGTCTCGTGCCCGAATCGCGAAAACGTGTGTTCACGGTGACCAACCACACTCGGCGGTCAAGCGGAACGGGCTGCCATCAGGGCGGCGACCATGGCGGCGAGGGCGAAGCGGGGCTTCACGTTGGTTTCGAGGGCCTCGCGGCAGTCGAGGACCGCCTGGATGGAGAGGAGCAGACCTTCGGGGCGGACGTCGGTGGCCAGTTCGCGGATCTGGTCGGCCATATCGGGGTGGGTGAGGGTGACGCCGGACGAAGAATCGGCGGCGGCCGCGCCGAAACGGACGGCCAGGGCGTCGCGGTAGAGGCCCGCCACATCGATCAGGGACCGGTCCAAGGCGTCGCGGCCGGTGCGGGTGGCGCGTGATTTCTGGCGTTTTTCCAGGTCTTTCAATGCTCCCGCGGACCCCCGGGTCGCCGAGGCGGTGCCCTTGCCGGTGCCGCCCGCGCCCAGCGCGGTGGCCAGGGCGTCGCGTTCCTTCTCATCGCGGTCGGCGCTGACCAGCTTGGCCTCGTCGTCGGCGGACTTCACCAGCTCATCGGCGGCCGCATAGGCCTGAGCGGGGCGAGCGGTCGCCGCGACCAGGGCCAGGGCCCGGCGACGACGCGCACGGGCGTCGTCATCGGTGGCCAGCCGGCGGGCGCGACCGACGTGGCCGCCGCTCACCGAGGCCGCCCAACCGGCGACCTTGTCGTCCAACCCGTCCCGCTCACGCAGCACCCGGGCGATCGATTCCACCGACGGCGTCGCCAAATGCACGTGGCGGCAGCGGGATCGCAGCGTCACCGAGATGTCCTCCGGATCCACCGACGGCGCGCAGAGCAGGAAGACCGTACGGGCCGGCGGCTCCTCGACCACCTTCAGCAGCACATTGCCCGCCGCCTCGGTCAGCCGGTCCGCATCCTCCACCACCACGACCTGCCAGCGGCCGGTACTCGGCCGCCGCGACGCCACCTGCACGATCTCGCGCATCTCCTTGGTGCCGATGCTCAAACCCTCCGGCACCACCCGGCGCACATCGCCGTGGGTGCCGGCCATGGTGGTGGTGCAGGCGTGGCAGCGGCCGCAGCCGGGCATCCCCTCGTCCGTGCACTGCAGAGCGGCCGCGAAACACAGCGCCGCCACCGACCGCCCCGAACCGGGCGGACCGGTGAACAACCAGGAATGCGTCATGGCCGACGACGATCCGGCCCCACCCCGCGCCGCCACCGCCGCAGCCGTCAACTCGGACTCGACCGCACCCTGGCCGACCAGCCGATCGAAGACACCCGCCACGCCGACCACCTTAGCGGCCACCTCCGACAGCGCCGCCGAGTGTCAGTTCGCGCGCTGATATGTCGTGTTCGCGCCGTCCAGCGCCTCGCGGATGATGTCCGCGTGACCGGAATGGTGCGCGATCTCCCGCAGGATGTGCAGCAGGATGTAGCGCACGGTCAGCCACTCCCGCTCCGGCGCCCACGGGGCGGTCGGCGTCGGCACCGAATCCTCGAGGTTCGGTAGTTCGCGGATCAGCTTCGCGGTGTGCTCGGCCACCGCCTCCCACTCGGCGAGCAACCCCGCGACCGTCTGGTCCGCGTCCAGCCGGTACTCGGAATCCATTCGGGAGATGTCGAATTCGGAGTTCGGGTCCCGCTCGGCCAGGATGGTGGTCCAGTGCCGCTCGACATTCACGCAATGACTGAGCAGCCCGCCGAGGGTGAGTTCACTGATCGTGCTGCGCTGACGCGCCTGCTCGTCGTCGATTCCCCGGACAGTGATCCGGAACAGGTCCCGCTGGCTCGCGAGAACCTTGATCAGCTCTTCCCGCTCGTGGTCGACCATCCTCGAATGCCCTTCCGCTGGTGCGTGTTCAGAACAGCACGCTACGGCAGGGCATCGACAATCGTCAGGATTGCGCCGACGCGGCGCTCTTCGTCGCGGCCTTCTTGACCGGGGCCTTCTTCGCCGCCGCGGCCTTCTTGGTGGTGACGCCGTCGGCCGTCTTGGCCGCCGCCTTCTTCGCCGCCGCCTTCTTGACCACGGTCTTGGCCACCGCCGTCTTCTTGGCCGGGGTCTTCTTCGCCGCCGCCTTCTTGGCCGTCTTCTTCGCGGCCTTCTTCACCGGGCCGCGGGCCCGCCGGTCCGCCAGCAGCTCCGAAGCCCGGGCGTCGGTGATGGATTCGACCTCGTCGCCCTTGCGCAGGCTGGCATTGGTCTCGCCGTCGGTGACGTACGGGCCGAAACGCCCGTCCTTGATCACCATCGGCTTCTCCGACACCGGGTCGACGCCCAGTTCTCGCAGCGGCGGCGCGCTCGCCGCCTGCCCGCCGCGCCGCTTGGGCTCGGCGTAGATCTTGAGCGCCTCCTCGAGGGTCACCGTGAAGATCTGGTCCTCACTGGTGAGCGACCGCGAATCGGTGCCCTTCTTCAGATACGGCCCGTAACGACCGTTCTGCGAGGTGATCTCGTCCCCGGAAGCCGGGTCGACACCGACCACGCGCGGCAGCGACAGCAGCCGCAGCGCCTCGTCCAGCGTCACCGTCTCCACGCTCATGGACTTGAACAGCGAGCCGGTGCGCGGCTTCGGCTTGTCGGCCGCCTTCTTGGTCTTCTTCGCGCCGGTGTCGGCTTCCTCGACCGGCTCGGGCAGGACCTCGGTGACGTACGGGCCGAAACGTCCTTCCTTGGCGACGATTTCGTGTCCCGACTCCGGATCCACGCCCAGCGAGCGACCCTCCTGCGGCGTCGCGAACAGCTTCTCCGCGACCTCCGGGGTCAGCTCGTCCGGCGGCAGATCGTCAGGCAGGTTGGCGCGCTGCGAGACCGGATCCCCGTCCGGGTCATCGGGATTGACGACCATGCGCTCCAGGTACGGCCCGAACTTGCCGACCCGGACCACCACATCGCGGCCCTCCTCGTCGGCGAAGAGCTTGATGGAGTTGACTTCTCGCGCGTCGATGCCGTCGAGCCGTTCGCCCACCATCTTTTTCAGGCCACCCTCGCGCGCGACCGAACCCTGCGCGCCGTGATCGCCACCGAAATAGAAGGAGGACAACCAGTTTCCGCGCTGCTCGCGGCCGCCGGCGATGGCGTCGAGGTCATCTTCCATGGCCGCGGTGAAGTCGAAGTCCACCAGCCGCCCGAAGTGTTCCTCCAGCAGCCCGATCACCGCGAACGCCACCCACGACGGCACCAGCGCGCTACCGCGCTTGTACACGTAACCGCGGTCGAGAATGGTCTTGATGATCGAGGAGTAGGTGGACGGACGGCCGATGCCGAGGTCTTCCAGCGCCTTGATCAGCGAGGCTTCGGTGAATCGCGCGGGCGGATTGGTGGTGTGCCCGTCCGGCAGCAGCTCGATGGCGGTGACGCCCTGGCCCTCGGTCAGCGCGGGCAGCCGCGATTCGGCGTCATCGGACTGGCCGCCCGCCTCCTCGTCGACACTCTCCACGTACGCCTTGAGGAAGCCCGCGAAGGTGATGGTCCGGCCCGACGCCGAGAACACGCACTCCTCACCGGAATTCGCGACACCGGTGATGCGGACGGTCAGCGTGGTGCCGCGCGCGTCCTGCATCTGCGACGCCACGGTGCGCTGCCAGATCAGCTCGTACAAACGGAATTCGTCGTTGTCGACCTTGTTGTGCAACTGGCCCGGCGTGGCGAAGGTGTCACCCGCGGGACGAATCGCCTCGTGCGCTTCCTGCGCGTTCTTGACCTTGCGCGTGTACTGCCGGGGCGTGGGGCTCACGTACTCCGCGCCGTACAACTGGGTGGCCTGCGACCGGGCCGCCTGAATCGCCGACTCCGACAACGTCGTCGAGTCGGTACGCATATAGGTGATGTAACCGTTCTCGTACAACCGCTGCGCCACCCGCATGGTGCGCTCGGAGGTGAAACGCAGCTTGCGTGCCGCCTCCTGCTGCAGCGTCGAGGTCATGAACGGCGCGTACGGCTTTCGCGTGTACGGCTTGGACTCCACCGAGGTGACAGAGAGATTCACGCCGTGCAGCGACTCGGCCAGATGCTGGGCGGCCGCCGCGTTCAGCACCCGAACGGTCGGTGCGTCGGCCTGCGACTTCAGCTGCCCGTCGGCGCCGAAATCTCGACCGGTCGCGACCCGCAGACCGTCGACGCTGACCAGGCGCGCGCCGAAGACCCGCGGATTCCCGCCGTCCTCCTTGCCGCCGGCGTCCAGCTTGGCCGCGATGTCCCAGTACTCCGCGGACCGGAACGCCATGCGCTCCCGCTCGCGCTGCACGATGACTCGGGTCGCCACCGACTGCACGCGGCCCGCCGACAAACGCGGCATGACCTTCTTCCACAGCACCGGCGACACTTCATAGCCGTAGAGCCGGTCCAGGATGCGCCGCGTCTCCTGCGCGTCGACCAGATCCTGGTCCAGTTCCCGGGTGTCGGCGGCGGCCGCGCGGATCGCGGGCTCGGTGATCTCGTGGAACACCATGCGCCGGACCGGCACCTTGGGCTTGAGGGTTTCGAGCAGATGCCAGGCGATGGCCTCGCCCTCGCGGTCGGGGTCGGTGGCGAGGTAGAGCTCGTCGGCGTCGGCCAGCAGGCTCTTCAGCTCGCTGACCTTCCCCTTCTTTTCGGGGCTGACAACATAGATGGGCTCGAAATCATGATCGACGTCGACGCCGAGCCGCGCCCACTGTTGTCCTTTGTATTTGGCGGGCACATCCGCCGCACCACGCGGCAGGTCCCGAATGTGGCCGACCGACGCCTCCACCACATAACCGCGGCCCAGATACGGGGCGATCTTCTTGGCCTTCGTCGGCGACTCGACGATCACGAGACGACGCAGGGAACGGCCCTGGTCGGGCGCTGCCTCGGGGTTCGGCGCTGCACCGCGGTCTCGTGTTGCCACCGGCGAACACACCTTTCGTCTCGATCCGCGCCGGAGCTTGGTGTACGCGCTCTACGCGGCTGGGGCAAAGCGGCTGCGATGTCCGATATCGCTGCCAGCAACGTTTATACCGTGTTCAAAGGCCGCGGCTGGTGCGCGGCGACGATGTAGCCCCTGATCGTGATCGAGTGTAATGGGTCAAGATATGGGTCGTCCCCCACCGCCGGGGGCGATGGGGGACGGAACCTTAGGGGTTGGCTCGCTCAGAGCGCGCGAACACCGGTGGCCTGCGGGCCCTTGGTGCCCTGACCAACCTCGAACTCGACCTTCTGGTTCTCCTCGAGGGTGCGGAAGCCCGACCCCTGGATCTCGGAGTAGTGGACGAAGACGTCAGCTGAGCCGTCCTCGGGCGCGATGAAGCCGAACCCCTTCTCCGCGTTGAACCACTTCACAGTTCCCTGTGCCATTCTGTTCCTTCTCTTTCCATACCGGAACGGCGGACAACTGGGTTCATCCACCGGGTCCGTTGAGACCGCTGTACTCTGTTCCCCCTGCAGGAAAGCACCTAGTACACCGTTCGCAACATCGATCCTGCTGATGGTTTGGACTTTAGATCCGTTCCCTCGAACACAGAAGCTTGCGACCAGGGACCAGTGAACCATGTCTTCGGGCAATTCAACAGCGGAGTTACCCACAATTTGCAAAAAAGTTGATCTTGCGAATGCGCAGGTGAGGGGCATAATGCCCAAATCCGTACTTGAAGTTGGTTTGCTTCCGGATAACAGAGCGAGCATCTGGCAAACAGGGTGTGAGGCAGGTCGCTACCCTGTAGTGAAATGGCAGGTAGAGCGGCGGACGCACACACGTTTCGCACCCCTTCGGCGTGTCGCGATGGCGCTTCGATGATTGATCGAGATCCAGCGCCGCGATCCGGAGATGCGAGCGACATCAGCTACGGGAGATCGTTGCTGAATCGTGTCCTAAACGGCCCTGTTTCAGGTGACCCCCGACTCACTCATGTTCGCGAGCTACCACCGCGCGCGGCGCAGGTCACGAAATGGCCCGAATGGATATCTCCCGACGTCATCGCCGCAGTTCAGGCGGCCGGGGTCACGGAGCCGTGGAGCCACCAGAGCCGGGCCGCGGACCTCGCCGCGGCGGGCCGGCACGTAGTGGTGTCGACCGGAACGGCGTCTGGAAAGTCGCTGGCGTATCAGCTGCCGGTGCTGACCGCGCTGCAGGAGGATCCGCGGGCCACCGCGTTGTATCTCGCGCCGACCAAAGCGCTGGGAGCCGACCAGCTACGCATGGTCAATGAGCTGACCAGCGAAGATCCGCTGCGGAGCATCCATCCCGCACCCTACGACGGCGACACGCCGGCGGAGATCCGGCAGTGGGTGCGGGCGCACGCGCGCTGGGTCTTCACGAATCCGGACATGCTGCATGTCGGCATGTTGCGGTCGCATCAGCGGTGGGCGCGGCTGTTTCGCCAGCTCAGGTACATCGTCGTCGACGAATGCCATATCTACCGCGGGGTTTTCGGGTCGCACGTGGCGCTGGTGCTGCGCCGACTCCGGCGACTCGCCGAGCGGTACGGGGCCGATCCGGTCTTCGTGCTGTGCTCCGCGACGGCCGCCGACCCCGCCGCCACCGCCGAGAAACTCATCGGGGCACCGTGTGTCGCGGTCACCGAGGACGGGTCGCCACAGGGCGCGCGGACCGTGGCGCTGTGGGAGCCGCCGCTCGTCGGGAGCGGAGTGACCGGGGAAAACGGTGCGGCGCTGCGGCGTTCGGCGGGAGCGGAAGCGGCCACCGTGATGGCCGACCTGGTCGCCGAGGGCGCCCGCACCCTGACCTTCGTGCGGTCCCGGCGCGGCGCGGAACTCATCGCCATGGACACCCGGCGGCTGCTCGCCGATGTGGATGCGGGACTGCCCGGGCGTGTCGCGGCCTATCGGGCCGGATATCTGGCCGAGGACCGGCGCGCCCTGGAAGCGGCCCTGTCGGAGGGCACACTGCTGGGGGCCGCCACCACGAATGCCCTGGAACTGGGCGTGGACATCGCCGGACTGGACGCCGTCGTGGTGGCGGGATATCCGGGGACGGTCGCCTCGTTCTGGCAGCAGGCCGGACGGGCCGGACGCCGCACACAGGGGTCGTTGGTGCTGCTCATCGCCCGTGACGACCCGCTGGACACCTACCTCGTGCACCACCCGGAAGCGCTGCTCGGGCGGCCGCTGGAAGCGACCATCACCGATCCGCACAATCCGTACGTGCTTGGGCCGCACCTGCTGTGCGCCGCGCTGGAACAGCCGCTCAGCGATGCCGAAGTGCACGCCTTCGAAGCCTGGGAACTGCTCTCCGACCTGGCCGAACAGGGTCTGATCCGGCGGCGGGCGGGCGTGGCGCGGGACGGGTCGGCGCGCTGGTTCGTGACGGCCGACGCGCACCCGCACGACGCGGTGGACGTGCGCGGCGGCATCGGCACCGCGATCGCGGTGGTGGACGTCGAATCGGGGCGCATGCTGGGCACCACCGACGCCGGACGCGCCCCCGCGACC
Source organism: Nocardia sp. NPDC005746 (assembly GCF_040630785.1). NCBI lineage: Bacteria > Bacillati > Actinomycetota > Actinomycetes > Mycobacteriales > Nocardiaceae > Nocardia > Nocardia sp. NPDC005746. The sequence continues at coordinate 694,556 of NZ_JBEXYE010000001.1, read as the reverse complement.
CTGCACCCGGGCGCGGTGCACCTGCATCAGGGCGAGAGCTACGTGGTCGACGAGCTGGACCTGGACGAGGGTGTCGCCCTGGTCCGCGCCGACACGCCGGGGTGGAGCACCAGCGCGCGGGCGGTCACCACGCTGGAGATCGAGGCGGTCACCGAGGAACGGCGGTACGGCTCGGTCACCACGGGTTTGGCCCAGGTGCTGGTCACCCGGCAGGTCGTCGCCTACCTGCGCAGACTGCCCAGCGGCGAGGTGCTGGACCTGATCCCGCTGGACATGCCCGCCCAGACCCTGCCCACCCGGGCGGTGTACTACACCGTCACGCCGGACCTGCTGGCCCGGGCCGGGATCGACGCGCGACACGCCGCGGGCGCGCTGCACGCGGCCGAACACGCCGCCATCGGCATGCTGCCGCTGGTCGCGACCTGCGATCGGTGGGACATCGGCGGAGTGTCGACGGCCGAACATGCCGACACCGGCCTGCCGACAGTATTCGTCTACGACGGACATCCCGGCGGGGCCGGATTCGCCGAACGTGGGTTCCTGCGACTACGCCACTGGCTGACCGCCACGCTGGGCGTGATCGACTCCTGCGGCTGCGCCGCCGGGTGCCCGTCCTGCGTGCAGTCACCCAAGTGCGGGAACGGCAACAATCCCCTGGACAAGGCCGGGGCCGCCCGGCTCCTCTGGGCGGTTCTGGCCGATCTCGGCGAAGGTGACGACGGCACTCCCGAACCGTGACGCCGCCGTCGCCGCGGTGAGACCGGAGCGCCATCCGACCAACCGGTCGGCGTCGTCAACTGGCAGATATCGGGCCGAATCCGGATGCTGGAGGGTGGGACGACACGCCGAGGCCTCGAGTCGATTAAAAAGGGATGTGATCCTGTTAACTGAGGGGTTGCTCCACTCGAATATGTCACCCGTGGATTTACCTGTGCATTCATTCGAATGAGTCTCGGGCGACGAATTGCAATGCAATCGACACCTCTTCAATTCGGCTAAAGCTTTCATCGAATTTCCGCATTGATCGACCACCGATGTGGCCCGCGCCATCACAATTTTAACCAACCGATCGGTACGAGATATCCCCTCGCAACCCCAGGTCATCCCCCAAGCCCGCCCGAGCGGCCGCCCGGACATCCCGGTCCCCGAGCGGCCCGAGCGACACCCGCCCGACGACGGTCACCGTCACGTCCCACCCCAGCGCTTCGCACCCGACGGACCGGACACCCATGCGGTCCGCGATCTCGGCGGCCCGGCGACACGCGGCATCCACACCGCCGTCCAGGGCACCCGCCGCCGCGAGCGCGCCCAGATCCGCGGCGGCCTGCACCCGATGCCGCGCCGCGACCGCCACCCCGACCTGCGCGACCAGGATCGTCACCGCGAACAGGCCGATCAGCGCCAGGCACGCGGTCACCGTCACCCCGCCCGAATCCCGCCGCGGGCGGGTCATGGCGACTCCCCCGGTTCCCGAGCCGCGACCGCCGCCGCGTGCAGCGTGACCGGGACCAGCGCGGCGTGGGCGCTCACCTCGGCCACCACGAGCTCCCCCTCGGACCGGACGACGATCCGGGCATCGGCCGGCGCCAGCCGCCGGGCAGTCGCGACGCCGGCGTCGGTCTCGCCGCGGGCCGCGAGCCGGGCCGCCTCACGGGCGGCGTCGACACAACGCACCTGCGCCGACACCGCCAGCAGGGCGCCGACACCGAGAATCACCACCGCGACCAGCGTGGCCAGCGCGATCGCCGCCTCAACGGTCGCCATCCCCGCCTCGGCATGATCAGGTGGTGTGGCATACGTCACTTGACGGGAGTCTTCAGGGCTCGGTCGATGATGGCCGTCAGCGCGCTCACGATGCTGTTCCCGGTGACCACGGTGTAGAGCACCGCGCCGAAGGCCGCGGCCGCGATGGTGCCGATCGCGTACTCGGCGGTGCTCATGCCGGAGTCGGCGGTCAGGGCGCACAGCAGTCGGGCGCGCAGTTCCCAGCACAGGTGTCGGATGGTCGTTCCCATGGTTTCTCCCTCCCTCGTCGCCGCGCGGCCGTTCCGCGCCGGCACAGTCGTCGGCGGTCACAGCAGACCGCCGTCCAGTACCCGGCCCGCCAGACCCAGTACCACCGGGACGATGCCCAGGCATACGAAGGCGGGCAGGAAGCAGAGGCCGAGCGGGCCGCCGATGAGCACTCCGGCCCGCTCGGCGCGGGCGGCGGCGGCATCCTCGAGCTCCCCGCGGCGGCGTTCCGCCAATTCGGTGACGGCGGTGGCCAATCCGGTTCCCGAGCGCGCCGACCGGCGGGCCATCCGGGCCAGCGCCGCCACCGCGTCGTCGGCGACACCCTCGGTGGCCTGCGCCCAGGCGCTCGCCGGATCCGCGCCCAACACCAGCAGATCCGAGACCCGGGACAGGACCGACGCCAACGGCTCGGGCGATTCGGCGGCCACCGCGGCGGCTGCCCGTGCGGTGGGCAGTCCGGATCGCAGGCAGGCCGCGAGCAGATCGAGCGCCGAGGCGACGCCCAGCACGTCCGGATCGGCCGGAAAAGCCGATGGCATCGGCGGTTCCGCCGACGTGGAGTCACGCATCCAGCGCAGCCTGCGCATCGCGCCGACCCGGCCCGGCAGGACCAGCAGGGCGAGGGCCGCCAGCACGGCGACAGCGGGACTCATCGCAGCACCTTGCCCGCGATGGCGTCGGACCACAGCAGACCGGCACAGGTGAGGGCGGAACCCAACGGCAGCAAGGCTGTTCCCGCCGGGGACAGGAACAGCACCCGCAGTGGGGCCGCGCCCATCAGCTGCCCCAGGCCGATGCCGAGGACCGGAAGCAGGGCCAAAACCACCGCTGTCGCCCGGGCTCCGGCCAGTGCCGCGGCCGTGCGGTCCCGGAAGCGTTTGCGGCCCAGCAGATCCAGACGGGCGGCCGTCAACAGCTCGGCCAACGCGAGGCCGTGCCGCTCCGCCACCCGCCAGGCACCGGACACCCGGGACAGTTCCCGTGCCACCACCGAATCGGGGCGGCGCAGGCCCTCCGCACCCGACCCGCCCAGTCGGCTGCGCGCGGCGCTGACCGCGAAAGCCCTGGCCACCTCGCCCTCGGTCTCGACCGCGGCCACCGCGGCCGCCGCACTCGGATGAGCCCCGATGCGCAGTTCACCGATCACCGCCTCCAACCCCTCCAGCAGCTGTGCCGTGGCGTCGATCCGCGACCGCTCACGGCGGGCCCGGCGATAGCGGACCACGAGCGTCGCGGACACCAGCAAGCCGGCCAGCACAGGTCCCGGACCGGCGAACAGCAGCAGAGGTGCGGCAGCGAACGGAAGTGTGCGAACAATCGAGGTGCGCTGAGCCTTTCGCGCACCCGCAGGTTGATCGAACAACCTGCGCAACCGCCGTCGGGCGATGGGCGGCGGCAACAAGAAGAGCGCGATCGCGACGCACACCAGCACGGAAACCGGCTGGCCGACGCAGGTCGGCATCAGTTTCCTTCGCTCAGCGAGGTGGGCGACTCTTCCTGTGCCCCAGTCGAATCACCGCTCGTATGGCGACCACATCCAGCGGGCCAGGCCAGCCCGAGACCCGGAAACCGCGACCCATGCACCCCGAATGGATTGCAGCACGGCGCATTACCGACCGGAACCGGGTAGGTCTTCTCCAGGCGGACGCGCGGGACCGCTCCGGGCCCCGGGCACCCGCACGAACCCGAGCACTCGTCACTCGCGGGAATCATCAGGAGTCCTTTCCTCGAGCAGGGTCAGCAGGGCGGATGCCGCCGGGGCTGGACGATCGTCGGCGGTCCACGCGGGGACGAGCCGCACCCGGCCGCTGTCGGCCGTCACCAGGCCGATCTCGCGAAGCGTGCGGCGGCCGTCGGGATGGCGGTGAACGTGCAGGACCACCTGGATCGCCGCCGCCAGCTGGCTGTGCAGGGCGGCCGCGGGCAGGCCGCCGAGGGCGGCCAACGCCTCCAGGCGGGCCGGGACCTCGCCGGGCGAGTTCGCGTGCACCGTGCCCGCCCCGCCGTCGTGTCCGGTGTTCAGGGCCGTCAGGAGGTCCACCACCTCCGCGCCGCGGACCTCCCCGACGACGATGCGGTCGGGCCGCATGCGGAGCGCCTGGCGGACCAGGTCGCGCATCGTGACCTGGCCCGCGCCTTCGACATTGGCGGGCCGGGCCACCAGGCGGACCACGTGCGGATGCGGCGGCGCGAGCTCGGCCGCGTCCTCGACACAGACGATGCGCTCGGCCGGATCGACCATGGCCAGCAAGCTCGACAGCAGGGTTGTCTTGCCCGATCCGGTCCCGCCCACCACCAGGAACGCGAGCCGAGCGCGAATGATGCGCTCCAGCAGCGACTTCGCGTCGGAGTTCACCGCCCCGGCCGCCGCGAGGGCATCCAGGCCCAGGGTGGCGGGCCGCAGCACCCGCAGGGACAGGCAGGTGCCGCCGTGCGCGATCGGCGAGAGCACCGCGTGCAATCGGACGCCGAACGAATCCCCTTGTGCCGCACCGATTCCCGGCAGCCTACCGTCCACCCACGGCTGCGCGTCGTCCAGCCTGCGTCCGGCCGCCAGTGCGAGCCGCTGGGCCAGGCGCCGCACCGCCGCTTCGTCCGGGAATCGGATCGACGTGCGTCGCAGCCCCCGCCCGCGATCCACCCACACCGACTCCGGTCCGGTGACCAGCACATCAGCCACCTCGGGATCGCGCAGCAGCGGTTCCAGCACCCCGGCTCCGGTCATCTCGGTCTGCAGCATTCGCAAGGCGCGCAACAGATCCGCGTCGGCCAGCACCCCGCCGGCCTCGGTCCGGATGGCCGCCGCCACGCGAGCCGGATCCGGATCGGCGGCCCCGTCGGCCAGCCGCTCCCGCACGCGCTCCAGCAGTTCGGCCGTCACCAGCTCACTCATCGCGCACCTCCACATCGAACGCGAGCCACCGGCAGCCGGGCCCGGACCCGATACGGCAGTAGGTCAATCGCCCGGCGGTCGATCGCGCGTGTGACAGCGGACCCCCGCCCGCTGCCCGTGAGGTGCGCGCATCCGGCCAGATGCCCACGAGCACCCGCTGCAACCGGCAGCGCCCGCACCCCGGCATCATCGGCCCACCTGCGCTGACGCCTGTGCCCCCGCGTGGGTGCCACGGGCCCGGGCGAGACTCCACCAGAACGGGCCCGGGTGGCGCGCTGCGCGGTCATGGCCGGGGCCACCGGCGAACAAGGCCGTCAGCGCGGACTCGGCGGCGGTGCGGAGCGGACCGCGACGGCGCACGGTGAGGCCACCCCGTTCCAGGCGTTCGGTCAGCCCCGGCTGGGAGGGAACGGCCGACAGCAGTGGCAGCGCGAGGGTCTCCGCGATTTCGGTGGGCGTGAGGCCGCCGGGGGCCGGTCCGCGGATGATCAAGCGCACATGCGGGTTTCGAGCCTTCAGGTAGGCCGCCGCGGACTCCGCCGCCGCGATCGAACGCAGCCGCGCCGGCGTCACCAGCACCACCAGATCCGCCAGATCGAGAACCTGATCCGTGTGCGGACCATGATCGCTGGACAGGTCGGCGACCACCAGATCACCGGCCGCGCGACCGCCCTCCAGGACGGCGCGCACCGCCGTCGGCGCCAGCGGCGAATTCGCCCGACCGCCATCCGCCCACGCGCCGCCCGACGCCTTCGATCCGGAGCCGAGTTCGGTTGCCACTCCGGAGATTCCGGAGCACCCGGTCATCTCGCCGCGATCGATCTCGCAGCCCTCCGCATCGAGTTCCCCTGCGGGAGTGGCTCTTCCACACGAGAGGACCGCCAGCCCGAAGGCGCTGGGCAGGGCCTCGTGCAGCGCCGATGCGGCGACACGGCCGTGTTCGATGGTGAGGTCGGGCCAGCGCAGGCCCGCGTGCTTCTCCAGACCGAGCAGCAGATCGAGGCCGCCGCCGTAGGGCGCGCAGTCGACGAGCAGCGTGCGGTCGCGGAAACGCCCTGCGGCGGTGAGGGCTACGGCGGCGGCGAGCACCGAGGCGCCCGCACCGGCGCCCGCGCCCGCGACCGCGAGGACCGCGCCGTCGCCGGGACGGCGGCCGTCGTGGGCGGCGAAGGCGGCGATCAAGGCGTCGGCCGCGGCCGGCAGGGGAAGGACTTGTTCGGCGCCCGCCGCGGTGGCTGCTTGCCAGTCGAGCAAACTCGGCTCGCCGTCGGTCACCAGGAGGATCCCCGGGCGGCGGGGGTGCCCGGCGGATACGCAGCTATGCGCGGCGGCGGTGTCGAGGATGATGACGGACGCGGCTGTCCAGGGGTGTCGACCCGGGGGTGGCACGCGTTCGTCGAGCGGGCGGTCGGCCGCGGCGGCGATGCGGCGGATCTCCTCGCGCAGACGGGGATCGGCGACCAGCGCGAGCGCGGGTGGGGTGGCGACATCGGAGTTCATGCAGGTCAGCGTCGCCTGATTGACGAAGCGGCGACAGCGGCCCGACGGCGAGTGTGGATAACACGCGGCCTGTGCACAATTCGGGAAGCGTGGGCGGATCCGAAACCGCCTGAAATAGAGGACGGCCCCAGCCGGGGGGGGAGGAGGCTGGGGCCGTCGGGTTCAGCCCCGGGGGGTCGGGCTGAACGCGCCTGGACCATGTCCAGGTAACTGCGATACTACACCCAAGCCCCGGCCGTATTGCAAGTCCGCCCGGCGAGTCTTTTTCCCGTCCTGACCGCCCGGCTTCCAGCTGGCTAACCCCGGCGAACCCCGGTTCGAACGTGACGTCGACCATGGTCGCCGACCGAGTCACATGAAGGACCCCGGCGCATCGGGGACCCGCGCGGGACGACCCATGACGCCCGCCGCGCGGCACGGAACCATATCCTGGACCCGTGACAGCCGAACGCGGACGAGTCGCCGCCTTCTTCGATCTCGACAAGACAGTGATCGCCCGGTCGAGCGCCTTCGTCTTCAGCAAGCCGTTCCTGGACCAGGGGCTGCTCAGCCGGCGCGCGGTGTTGGAGAGCAGCTACGCGCACTTCCTGTTCCTGTTGTCCGGCGCTGATCACGACCAGATGGAGCGCATGCGCGAGCACCTCACCAAGATGTGCGCCGGCTGGGATGTCGACCAGGTGCGCTCGATCGTCGCCGAGACCCTGCACGACATCGTGGACCCGCTGATCTACGCCGAAGCCGCGGATCTCATTGCGGACCACCGGATTCGGGGACACGACGTGGTGATCGTCTCCGCCTCCGGCGAGGAGGTGGTGGCCCCGATCGCGGCCGCCCTGGGCGCGGATCATTTCGCCGCCACCCGCATGGTGATCGAAGACGGCCGGTACGCGGGCGAGGTGGAGTTCTACTGTTATGGCCCCGGCAAGGTCGAGGCGATCGAAAAGCTTGCCGCGCACTACGATTACGACCTGGACCGCTGCTACGCCTACTCCGACTCGGTGACCGACCTGCCGATGCTGGAGGTGGTCGGCCACCCGACCGCGGTGAACCCGGACCGGGGTCTGCGGCGCGAGGCCGCCGCCCGCGGCTGGCCGGTGCTGGCCTTCTCGAACCCGGTGTCGCTGTGGGCCCGGATCCCGGCGCCGACGACCACCACGGTGGCCGCGACGGTCGCGGTCGGCTTGAGCGCCGTGGCGGCCGGAGCACTGAGCTACCGGCTGCTGCGCCGGCGACGCTGACCCGGTCATTCGTCCGAAACGCCGGGTATGAAACGAGGCGGACGCGCCGGGATTGGAAAGTTTCCGCAGGTCTTGATGTGACGGCGGTCACGGGGTAACAATGGAGGCACGGAAGGACGGAAGGCCAAGATCGGATCGGAAGAGAAGATTCGACCTCCCATCCCACCCTTCCCAGCACGGACACCAGGCACCCACGCGGAGCACGCCGCGACAAGGGCACGGATAGTTGTGGGCCTGCGTTATCCGGGATTTCGAGGGCGAGGGCCTCGCATCCAATGCGGGGATGAACCACCGGATCCCGGAGAGCTCGCCGAGGCCGAAGAGAACACATCCCGAAAAGCACGCTTGGTAACCGGGTAGTCCGTGCTAGCGGGCGGTGAGGTCGCAATCGCGACAACGCCGCCCGCTCTTAATGCGTGTGGAACCTCGAATCACAGTGGTGCACACGCATTTTCGATGTCGGGGGTGTTTATCCCGAGGCCGCGTCCGCGATCGACCGGGCTTCGCGCGCGCCGTCCTCGAGCGCGCCGCAGGTGAAGATCACCCAGCCGCCGACCCCGTCGGGGGTGCCCATGCCGAAGGAGGCCGCCGCGTCCAGATACGCCTGACGGCGGCGGAGCCAGAAAACCTCGGGAACGCCGAGGCTGTGGGGGTCAAGACCGCTGGACACCGCGACGAGCCGGGAGGCGGCACGGGCGACGATCCCGTCGGCGGTGCCGAAAGGCCGCAGTGAGAGCAGCTCACCGTGGACGACGGCCGCGATGACCGGCGCGGGGGCTTTGGTCGTGGTGACGGTCTGGGCGAGCAGGTCCAGGCGCTCGGCGACTCCGGGCACGTTGCGCGGGCGGCCCAGCTGCTGCTGGTCCTCGACCATGTCGGCCGCGGCGAGCAGGTGCAGGCGGGCCAGGGCCTGGAGAGGTGCGCGCTGCCAGACGCCGACCAGGTTGGTGAGGGCTTCCGCGTCCAGCGCCTGCCCGACGCGCAGCGAGCCGGCGAGAATCGGGTCCTCGACATTGCCGTCGGCGGGCAGGTCGATGGTGCCGCCCTCGATGGCGGCCGACGAGCGGGCCGCGCGGACGGCGGCCTCGGCGGCGGTGGTAGGCCAGCCGCGCCGGTTCGCCCGGTGGCGGTGCACCTCGGCGAGGGCGTCACGGGCCTTGTCGGCGGCGTCGCGCACGCCGGGCAGGTCGACGAGGGGCTGCAGCGGGTCGGTCACGAGATACGAGGCTACTGGCTGGTCACCAGCGCCCCGGCCACCACCTCGCGCCCCGGCCCCGTCAGCTCACGTGCAGATCGCGGCCGGGGATGGCTTCGAGCAGGCGCTGGGTATACGGCGACCGCGGGTTCGCGAACAGGTCGGTGGTGGACGCCGATTCGGCCACCTTGCCGTCCTGCATGACCAGGACCGAATCGGCGATCTGCCGCACCACCGCGAGGTCGTGGGTGATGAACAGGTAGGAGAGCCCGAATTCGGCCTGCAGCGTGTTGAGCAGCTCGAGGATCTGGTCCTGCACCAGGACGTCGAGCGCGGACACCGCCTCGTCGCACACGATCAGCTCGGGTTCCAGCGCCAGCGCGCGGGCGATGGCGACGCGTTGCCTTTGGCCGCCGGACAATTCGCGCGGATAGCGGGCGGCCACGGCGGACGGCAGGGCCACCAGGTCCAGGAGTTCCCGGACGCGGGCGTCGCGCGACTCCCGGGTGCCGATGCGGTGGGTGCGCAGCGGTTCGGCGATGGCGCGATGGATCGAGTAGGTGGGATCCAGTGACCCGTACGGGTTCTGGAAGATCGGCTGGATCCGCCGCCGGAAGGCGAGCGGCGTCCGGCGGGCGAGCTCGGCGACGTCCTTGCCGTCGAAATGCACCGAACCCGCTGTGGGCGTGTCCAATCCGAGCACCAGCGACGCCACCGTCGTCTTGCCGGAGCCCGATTCCCCGACCAGCGCGGTGGTGGTCCCCCGCCGCAGCCGGAACGAGACGTCTTCGGCCGCGGTGAATTCCGTGTGCTTCCACGGCACCGACCCGCGCACCCGATACTGCTTGGTGAGCCCCTCGGCGACCACGATGTCGTCGGGTACGTCGGCCGCTTCGGCGTCGGCCACATCGATGGCGAGGTCCCGGTAGGCGGCGCGTTCGGTGGTGGTGGCGCTGCGCCGAGCCGCCAGCGAGGGCGCCGCGGCCACCAGTCGCCGGGTGTATTCGTGGCGGGGATCGCGCAGGATCTCCGCGGCCGGTCCGGATTCCACCACCCGCCCGCGGTACATGACCACCAGGTGTTCGGCGCGTTCGGCGGCGAGCCCGAGGTCGTGGGTGATGAGCAGCAGCGCGGTGCCGAGTTCGCGGGTCAGTTCGTCGATGTGGTCGAGGATCTGGCGTTGCACGGTGACGTCGAGCGCGGAGGTCGGTTCGTCGGCGATGAGCAGTTTCGGCCGCGCCGAGAGCCCGATGGCGATGAGCGCGCGCTGCCGCATCCCGCCGGAGTATTCGTGCGGGTACTGGCCGGCGCGCCGTTCGGGTTCCTTGATCCCCGCCTCGGCGAGCAGTTCCACGGCTCGCTGCCGTGCGGCCCGTCCGCGCGCGATGCCGTTGGCGGCCAGGGTTTCCGAGATCTGGAATCCGACTTTCCACACCGGGTCGAGGTTGGACATGGGGTCCTGCGGCACGAATCCGATCCCATTGCCGCGCACCGCGACCAGCTCCGAGTCGGATGCTCCCGCGAGATCCCGCCCCTGGAACAGGATGCTGCCGGATTCGACGCGCCCGCCGCCGGGCAGCAGTCCGATGACGGCGTGCGCGGTGGTGGATTTCCCGGACCCGGACTCCCCCACGATGGCCACGGTCTGGCCGGGGTACACGGTGAGGTTCACCCCGCGCACCGCCTCGACCCGGTTGTCCCCGGATCCGAAACACACTCGCAGGTCCCGGATGTCGAGCACGGGCTCGGTCATCGCCGCTCCTTGGGGTCGAGTGCGTCGCGCAGCGCGTCGCCGAGCATGATGAAGCCGAGCACGGTCAGCGCCAGTGCGGTGGCCGGGTAGAACAGGATGAGCGATCCGGCGCGCAGTTGCCGCTGGCCGGCCGCGATGTCCGCGCCCCAGGACACTTCGGTGGGCGGCAGTCCGACGCCGAGGAACGACAGGGTGGCCTCGGTGACGATGAAGACGCCCAGCCAGATGGTGGTCACCACGATGACCGGTCCGAGCGCGTTGGGGATGATGTGCCGCACCAGGATCCGGAATCGCGACACCCCGAGCGCCTTGGCCGCGAGCACGTAGTCGTTACCCTTGGCGGCGAGGACCGAGCCGCGGGCGATGCGCGCCACCTGCGGCCAGGTGAAGGCCGCGAGGATGGCGATCACCACCCAGATGGTGCGGTGCCCGGCCAGCTGCATGAGGACGATGGCGGCCAGCATGAGCGGGATGGCGTACACGATCTCGGCGATCCGGGAGATGATCGAATCCAGCGGTCCCCCATAGAATCCCGCGAGCGCGCCGAGGCTGCCGCCGACGAGCAGGAACAGCAGGGTGGCCCCGACGCCGGTGAGCACGGAGGCCCGCGCGCCGTAGATGGTGCGGGCGTAGATGTCGCAGCCTTGCAGGTCGTAGCCGAACCAGTGGTCCCGATTCGGCGGCGCGAGACTGAAATCCACCACGCAGTGCCGCGGATCCTGTCCGGTGAACAGGCCCGGGAACGCGGCGACCAGCAGCACCAGCACGATGATGGCCATCGAGACCAGGAACAGCGGTTTCCGGCGCAGCTGCCGCCAGGCCGAGCCCCAGAATCCGGCGGGCGCGCCGTGCACGTCGACCCGGTCGGTGGCGACCACTTCGACGGCGTCGGGCGGCGCCACCCAGCGTTGCTGGCCGGGTCGCGGATCACGCCGGGGCGGTGAGGTTTCGGGCATATCGGCGCTCCCGTCAGGCATAGCGGATCCGCGGGTCGAGCACGGCGTAGAGCAGGTCCACGATCAGGTTGGAGAGCAGGAAGATGACGATGAGCGCGGTCACGAAGGACACCACGGTCGGCGCCTCACCGCGCACCACGGCCTGGTAGAGGGTGCCGCCGACGCCGGGGATATTGAAGATGCCCTCGGTGACGATGGCCCCGCCCATGAGCGCGCCCAGGTCGGCGCCCACGAAGGTGACCACCGGGATCAGCGAATTGCGCAGGATGTGCACCACGACCACCCGCCGCCGCGGCAGGCCCTTGGCGGTGGCGGTGCGCACGAAGTCGGCGTCCTTGTTCTCCGCCACCGAGTTCCGGGTCAGCCGCAGCACGTAGGCGAAGGACAGCGAGGCGAGGACCAGCGCGGGCAGGACGAGCCGCGGGATGCTCACGTCGGAGCCGACGGTGACGGGCGCGAGATGCCAGCTGACGCCGAACAGGAACTGGGCCAGGAACCCGATCACGAAGATGGGCATGGCGATCACGAGCAGGCTGAGCACCAGCATGGTGGAGTCGAACCAGCCGCCCTTGCGCAATCCGGCGATCACGCCGAACGCGATGCCGAACACCGCCTCGAAGAACACCGCGAGCAGGGCCAGCCGGAAGGTGATCGGGAAGGCGCGGGCGAGCACTTCGCGCACCGGCCGTCCCGAGTACGAGGTGCCGAAGTCGAGGGTGACGATGCCCTTCAGGTAGTGCAGGTATTGCCACCAGAACGGTTTGTCCAGCCCGTATTGCGCCTTCAGCTGCGCTTCCAGCGCCGGTGTCAGCGTGCGCTGCCCGGCCAGCGCCGTGACCGACCCGCCGGTGACCTTCCAGATCAGGAAGTAGATGAGCAGCGTCGCGCCGAAGAACACCGGGATCATCTGCAGCAGCCGCCGCGCTATGTACCAGGCCATCAGGTCACCTCAGCTCGATGTTCTCGAAGTCGGCCAGGCCGTTCCAGGTCATGACCACGTCGCGGACGCGTTTGGAGTAGCCGGCGGAGTTGATGTAGTCGAAGACCGGGATGGTGGGCAGGTCGTGCAGCAGCACGGATTGGGCCTGCCCCACCAGCTTCCACGATTCCTGTTCGGTGGGCGCGGCTTCGGCGGCGGTGAGCAGCCGGTCGAATTCCGGGTTGCTGTAGTCGACGTCGTTGGTCTCCGAGCCGGTCACGAAGCCGGGTTCGAGGAATTGCAGCATGGTCGGATAGTCACCCTGCCAGCCGTAGCGGAAGGCCTTGCCGATGGTGCGGTGCACGACCTGGTCACGCAGTTGCTTGAAGGTCGGGTAGGGCGCGCCGACCGCGTCGATGTGCAGCGTGTTGCGAATGCTGTTGGCCAGGGCGTCGATCCAGGACTGATGGCCGCCGTCGGCGTTGTAGGCGATTTCGAAGCGCCCGCTCCAGGGTGCGATGGCGTCGGCCTGGTTCCACAGCCGGACGGCCTCGGCCGGGTTGTAGTCGAGGACGTTCGAGCCGGGCAGGTTCGGGTTGTAGCCGGGCAGGACCGCGGAGGTGAAGTCGCGGGCGGGAATTCGGGTGCCGTGGAAGATCTTCCGCCCGATCTGCGCGCGGTCGATGGCCATCGAGAGGGCCTGCCGTCGCAGCCGTCCCTCCTCGCCGCCGAAGTGGGCCATATTGGGCTGGAAGCCGAGCCACTGGTTCTGCGCGGTGGGGGCCTCGATCGCGCGGTCGCCGAGATCGCGCTGGTACACGGCGATGGCGCTGTCGGGGATGGTGTCGAGTACGTCGAGGTTGTCGGCCAGCAGATCGGAATAGGCGGCGTCGAAGTTGGAGTAGAACACGAAGGTGAGGCCCTTGTTGCGCGGCGGCCGCCCGCCCCGGTAGCTCTCGTTGGGCACGACGGTGAGCTGCACGTCGTGCTGCCAGGCATTGCCGTCGGCGAATCGATAGGGGCCGTTGCCGATCGGTCGCTCCCCGAAGGCCTTCATGTCCTTGAAGGCGGCGGCGGGCAGCGGATAGAACGGCGCGTAGGCCAGCCGGGTCCGGAAGTCGATGGTCGGCGCGACCAGGTCGACGGTGAAGTGCAGGTCGTCGACCACCTTCAGCCCCGACATGGTCTGCGCGCGTGGTGGATCGGCCTGCACGTCCGCGAATCCGGCGATCGGCCCGTAGGTGTAGCTCTGCAGTTGCGCGTTGGTGACCAGCGCACCATAGTTCCAGGCGTCCACGAAAGAGTGTGCGGTGACCGGTGTTCCGTCGCTGAAGGTCCACCCGGGCTTCAGGGTGATCCGGTAGTGCTGCTGGTCGGTGGTGTCGATGGATTCGGCCACCTCGTCGTGCAGCGCGCCGCGCTGGTCGATGTAGCGCAGTCCCGCGAACAGCCGGTCGACGATGCGCCCGCCGCCGTTCTCGTTGGTATTGGACGGGATCAGCGGATTCTGCGGTTCGGTGCCGTTGACTGCGATCATGTCGCCGTAGACCGGGGTGACGGCGCATCCGGTCAGGCTCGCGGCCGCGATCAGCGCGAGTACGGCGGCCAGCACGGCGATCCCTCTGATTCTCAACGCGTTCTCCCGCCTCGAGCCGCTGTCGGTGACAGGGACAGTAGTGACCGCCACCGCCCTTGTCAGGGGATCGCATCACCGTGTGTCCCGGGGGCCGCCCCACCGATCGAGACAGCGAAGCCCGGCCCAGGTCACAGTCGGTTAGGGTCGGACGTGGCCGTCGTCACCCACGCGGCTTGCACGCGAGAGAAGAAGAGACGAGATGACCGAGACATCCGCAGACCACCTGGATGCCTATCCGCCCAGCGCTGAGTTCGCGGCCGCCGCCAATGGCGACGCCTCTCTTTATGCTCGATCGCAGTCCGACCGGGAGGGCTTCTGGGCCGAGCAGGCGCGCCGCCTGCACTGGCATCAGCCGTTCACCCAGGTGCTGGACTGGACCGACGCCCCCTTCGCCACGTGGTTCGCCGACGGCAAGCTGAACGTCGCCTACAACTGTGTGGACCGGCACGTGCTCGACGGGCACGGCGATCAGGTCGCCATCCACTGGGAGGGCGAGCCGGGCGATTCCCGCGACCTCACCTACGCCGACCTGCTGGCCGAGGTGTCGAAGGCCGCCAACTACCTGACCGGTCTCGGCCTGGTCGCCGGCGATCGGGTCGCCATCTACATGCCGATGGTCCCCGAGGCCATCGTGTCGATGCTGGCGTGCGCCCGCCTGGGCCTGACCCATTCGGTGGTGTTCGCGGGCTTCTCGCCCAGCGCCCTGCGCCAGCGCGTCGACGACGCCGCGGCCAAGCTGGTCATCACCACCGACGGCCAGTGGCGGCGCGGTGCCGCGGCGCCGCTCAAGGCGGCCGTGGACGAGGCGCTCGCCGAGGGCGAGTCGACCGTCGAGCACGTGCTCGTGGTGCGCCGCACCGGCCTCGACACCGAGATGACCGAGGGCCGCGACCTGTGGTGGGACGAGACGGTCGCGCTGTCCTCCCCCGAGCACGAGGCACAGGCCTTCGACGCCGAGCACCCGCTGTTCATCCTCTACACCTCCGGCACCACCGGGAAGCCCAAGGGCATCCTGCACACCTCCGGCGGCTACCTGACCCAGGCGGCGTACACCCACCACCAGGTGTTCGACCACAACCCCGGCCAGGACGTGTACTGGTGCACCGCCGACATCGGCTGGGTGACCGGGCACAGCTACATCGTGTACGGCCCGCTGGCCAACCGCGCCACCGAGATCGTCTACGAGGGCACCCCGAACTTCCCGGACGAGCACCGGCACTGGCAGATCATCGAGAAGTACGGCGTCAGCATCTATTACACGGCGCCGACGCTGGTCCGCACCTTCATGAAGTGGGGCCGCGAGATCCCGGACGCGCACGACCTGTCGAGCCTGCGGCTGCTGGGCTCGGTCGGCGAGCCGATCAACCCGGAGGCCTGGCGCTGGTACCGGGATGTGGTGGGCGGCAACCGAACTCCCATCGTGGACACCTGGTGGCAGACCGAGACCGGCGCCATCATGATCTCCCCGCTGCCCGGCGTCACCGCGGCCAAGCCGGGCGCGGCCATGACCCCGCTGCCCGGTATCTCCGCGAAAGTGGTTGACGAGGAGGGCAATCCGGTCCAGCTGGGCGAGACCGAGGCCAACGGGTACCTGGTGCTCGACGAGCCGTGGCCGTCCATGCTGCGCGGCATCTGGGGCGACAACGAGCGCTATGCGGACACCTACTGGTCCCGCTACGCCGAGAAGGGCTGGTACTTCGCCGGCGACGGCGCCAAGCTCGACAAGGACGGGGACCTGTGGGTGCTCGGCCGCGTCGACGACGTGATGAACGTGTCGGGCCACCGCATCTCGACCGCCGAGGTGGAGTCCGCGCTGGTCGGGCACTCGGGCGTGGCCGAGGCGGCGGTGGTCGGCGCGTCCGACGACACCACCGGCCAGGGCATCGTGGCGTTCGTGATCCTGACCGCCGAGGCCAAGGACACCGGTGCGGATCTGATCACCGAGCTCAAGGCCGAGGTCTCCCGCGAGATCTCCCCCATCGCGCGCCCGCGGGAGATCCACGTGGTGCCGGAGCTGCCCAAGACCCGCTCGGGCAAGATCATGCGCCGCCTGCTGCGCGACGTGGCCGAGGGCCGCGAACTGGGCGACACCTCAACCCTGGTGGACCCCAACGTCTTCGAGGCCATCCGGGCCGGCAAGGCGTAACCGGTAGCACCCCGCGCGAGGCCCTCCGATCGCTGATCGGGGGGCCTCGCTGCCGTGGGATGGTCAAGAAGTTCCAGGCAAACCGTTAGAATTGCGCAAAAAGGTGTGCCGGGAAGTCTGGTCGGCATGCGGTTGTGCCGATGATCCCGTCAGTGGTGTGCACGCCGCTGTTCTGTCGAACGCACGGCTGAAAGGTGCACCCGGTGATCGCTCAGGTCCGATCGGAGCTCACGCGCTATCTGAGAACCGAAACCTTCGGTGGCGCACTCCTTCTCATCGCCGCGGCGAGCGCGCTCATCTGGGTCAACTCACCGTGGGGCGCGAGCTACACCACCATGGTCGAGACCAAGCTCGCGATTCCCGCCCTCCACCTGGACCTCACGCTGGCCGACTGGACCAAGGACGGCCTGCTCGCCGTCTTCTTCTTCGTCGCCGGACTGGAGCTCAAACGCGAGCTGGTGATCGGCGAGCTCGCCGATCGCAAACGCGCCACCCTGCCCATCGTGGCCGCCGTCGGCGGCGTGATCATGCCCGCGATCATCGCCATGGTGGTCGGGCACGGCGTGGAGGGCATGGATCGCGGCTGGGCCATCCCGGTGGCCACCGACATCGCCTTCGCGCTGGCCGTGCTGGCCATGACGGGGTCGCGGATCCCGGCCGGCGCCCGGGTGTTCCTGCTCAGCCTGGCCGTGGTGGACGACCTGATCGCCATCATCCTGATCGCGGTGCTGTTCACCACCACCCTGAAGATGCTGTGGCTGCTGATCGCCGTCCTGTGCTTCGCGGGCTGGGCGCTGGGCCAGCGGTTCCGGATCGGCACCCCGTTCCTCTATGTGCCGCTGGGCCTGCTGTCCTGGTACACCCTGCACGAGGCCGGGATTCACGCCACGCTGGCGGGCGTCGCGTGCGGCCTGCTCACCCGGGTGCGCCCGGATCCCGGCGAGGACGAGCACTGCGTGCCCGCGGCCCGGCTCGAGCACTTCTTCCAGCCCATCTCCGCGGCGCTGTGCGTGCCGCTGTTCGCGCTGTTCGCCTCCGGCGTCCCGCTGGATTCGGCCGTGCTGTCGAAGCTGTTCACCAACCGGATGTCGCTGGCCATCATCCTGGGTCTGCTGGTCGGCAAGACAGTCGGTATCTTCGGATTCAGTTGGCTCGCCGTGCGGTTGAGGATCGCCGAACGACCGGGGGATCTCGGGTATCGGGACATGTTCGCCCTGTCGGTACTGGGCGCGATCGGCTTCACCGTTAGCCTCTTGGTGGCAGAACTGGCCTTGGAAGACGTCGGCGACGGGTCGGCGGCAGAACTCGCGAAAGCGGCTGTGTTGCTCACGTCTTTGACGGCTTCCCTGGCCGGTTCGGCGCTACTGTTGCGTCGTGGCCGTGCTCACCAGGCACGACGTGACGAGCGCGCACTGCAAAGTCAAGAGTGACACCGGAACGTACTACCGGGACATGGAGAAGGGTCGAGCAATTGAGCTTCACACAGGGCGGTAACGGCTACGACGGGAACCGCACCCGCACCGTCACCTCGATTCCGTTGTCCGATATCGACGCCCATCAGTCGGCCACCATCGGCAGTCTGGTCCGCGACGCCACCGAGCAGATGTCGACCCTGGTGCGCGCCGAGGTGGAGCTCGCCAAGACCGAGGTCACCGGCGAGATCAAGAAGGGCCTGCAGGGCAGCGTCTTCTTCATCCTGGCGCTGACCATCCTGCTGTTCAGCTCCTTCTTCTTTTTCTTCTTCCTCGCCGAACTGCTCGACGTGTGGCTGTACCGCTGGGCCGCGTTCCTGGTGGTGTTCCTGCTGATGATCGCGGCGGTCGCGGCGTTCGCGCTGCTCGGCTACCTCAAGGTGCGCAAACTGCGCGCGCCGGAGAAGACCATCGGCTCGCTGAAGGAGACCCAGACGCTGCTGTCGAGCAGCTTCAGCCACTCCGACGAGCACTCGGTGGACGCCACCGTCGGCAGTACCGATAAATTCGGCTCCGCCGAAGTCGGCAAGCCCCGGGCCTAGACCTTCGATTACGCTCCTTCGGCGTGTCGTCGAAATCGCAGCCGGATCCGTCCGCAGTCCGCTATGACGGGCCGTGGACCCATCGCGACGTGCGCGCCAACGGCATTCGCTTCCACGTCGTCGAGGCCGCGCCCGAACCCGCCCAGCCCGGAACCAGCGCGCCGCTGGTGCTGCTGCTGCACGGTTTCGGCGATTTCTGGTGGTCGTGGCGGCATCAGCTGACCGGACTGGCCGCGCGCGGCTACCGCACCGTCGCGGTGGACCTGCGCGGCTACGGCGACACCGACAAGCCGCCGCGCGGCTACGACGGCTGGACCCTCGCCGGTGACGTGGCCGGACTGGTCCGGGCCCTCGGGCACACCGAGGCCACCCTGGTCGGGCACGCCGAGGGCGGGCTGGTGTGCTGGGCCACCGCGGTCCTGCACCCCCGGGTGGTGCGGTCCATCGCCCTGATCAGCTCCCCGCACCCGGTGGCGCTGAAGCGGGCCGTGCTGCGCGACGACGCGCAACGCTCGTCCTGGCTGCCCGGCTTCCTGCGCTACCAGCTGCCGCGCCTGCCCGAGCACCGGCTCACCCGCGACGACGGCATCGAGATCGAACTGCTGCTGCGCGACCGGGTCAGCGAACGGTTCTCGGCCACCGAGGAATTCGCCGACACCGCCCGCCGCATGCGCACCGCCATCCGGATCCCCGGCGCCGCGCATTGCGGGCTGGAATACCAGCGCTGGGCCTTCCGCAGCCAATGGCGGCCCGACGGACGGCGATTCATGGCCGCCATGAGCGAGCCCGTACGGGTGCCGACACTGGCGATGTACGGCGACCGCGACCCCTACATCCTGCCGAGCACCATCCACCGGGGACCGCAGCTGTCGCCGGAGCGGCGGCTGGTCGAGATTCCCGGCGCGGGTCACTATGCGCACCAGGAGAATCCGGAACCGGTGACCGCGGAGATCGCGAAAATGCTGGCCTGACCGGCCCGCCCACCGAAGCGGCCCCCGGCGAATCCTGTCGCCGGGGGCCGCTTTCGGTCTCGATCAGCTCAGCACGCAGCTGCCGGTGCCGACGGCCGTCGTCTGGCTCGACGCCGTATCCAGTTCCGGCTTCACCTCGTCGAGGGTCAGCACGTACCCGGTGTCGTCGTCGGTGACGGCCGCGCCGAACACCACGCCCAGGATCCGGCCGTCGGTGTCCACCAGCGGACCGCCCGAGTTACCGGCCCGGACCTGACCACGGATGGTGTACACCTCGCGCTTGACATCGGCGTCGCGGTAGATGTTGGGGCCCTTGAGGTTCAGCGTCTCGCGCACCCGGGCCGCGCTGGCCGTGTAGCGCCCGCCGCCCGGGTAGCCGAGCACGATGGAGCTCTCGCCCGTGCCGGCGTCCTTCGGGGCCAGCGCCAACGGCTGGGCATTGAGGCCCGGCACCGCGAGGATCGCGACGTCCTTCTGCGAATCGAAGAGCACCACGGTCGCCGGGAGCGGGCCGCGCGCGGTGTCCACGCTGACGCTGTTGGTGCCCGCCACCACGTGGGCGTTGGTCATGACCCGCTCGGGGGCCACCACGAAGCCCGAACCCTCCAGCTGCCGTTGGCAACTGGGCGCGATGCCGCGGATGCGCAGCACGCTGCCCTGCAACTGCTGGGCGATGGGCAACTGCAGCACGCTGGCGTCGGGCGGCTCCACCGCGGTGATCGGGACATGCCCGAACGGGCCGATGACATCCGGCAGCCCGGAGGTGTTGAGCAGGTTGGAGAAGTCGGTCGGCACCCGGCGCAGCCAGTCCGGCGCGACGTGGTCGACATTGCGCAGCACCTGGGAGTTGGTGACCGCGGCCGCGATGCCCGGCTGCGAGGAGTTGGTCAGCGGCAGCGCCAGCAGCCACGCGGTGGCCAGCACCGCCACCGCCTGCAGGCCCGCGCCCACCACGCTGTCCACGCTGCGGGTGAACGGATCCCGCATGCCGCCGCGCGCGGCCCGCCCGATCACCATGCCCGCGACCTCGCCGATGATCACCAGCGCCACGATGAGCAGCACGCCCACCAGCACCCGCGTCCGCCCCTCGCTGAGGTGCTTCAGAATGTGCGGCGCGATCAGGATTCCGGCCACCGCGCCAAGGATGACGCCCAGGAAGGCGAGCGCCGAGGCGACCGCGCCCTGCCGCCACCCGGAGGTGGCCGCGAGCAACGCCAGAATGATGATGCCGAGGTCGAGCCAGCCAGAGGCGCTCATAATGTCATCCCTACCGCGGCCAGCGAGGCCTGCAGATCACGTACATCGTGATGGTCCCATTCGTGTTCCCACCCGGATACCGCCAGCAGTCCGGCGAGCACGCCGGCGGTGAACCCCCACACCAGCATTCCGTCCACGGTGAACGCCGGGCCCATATAGCCCAGCGGATGCCGCACCACGAAACGATTGGCCGGGTCGATGAGCTCCCTCACCGGCACCCGCGCCACACGGGCCGCCTCGGTCTCGCTCACCACACCTACCGCGCCGGGCGTGCGCCAATAGGCGACCACCGGGGTCACATCGAACCGCGACGGCGGCACGAAGATCTTGGGCAGCACCGCGAGCGGCTCCACGCTCGCCGGATCCAGGCCGGTCTCCTCGTTGGCCTCGCGCAGGGCGGTGCCGATCGGGCCGTCGTCCTGCGGCTCCACCCCGCCGCCGGGGAACGCCACCTGGCCGCTGTGCTGTCGCAGGGTGGCGGCACGCTGGGTGAGCAGTACGTCGGCGTCGGCCGGAAGCCCGCCCGGCGCATCGGGATCCGCCTCCGGGGAACCGCCGAACAGCACCAGCACGGCCGCGTCCCGGGGCCGGGTCGCGGCCGCGGCGAACCGCCGCATGGCACTGCGGCGCAGGACCGGGTTCACGCCGGTGGGGTCGGCCGGATCGTGCTCGGCCACCCCGCGCAGCCAGGCCGGAATCCCATTGCTGGACGCCTCGAGTCTCATCACCACACCCTCACCGAAAACCACCGCGGACCGGCCGCGCTCACGCCCGGACTCCCAATTCGGCCGCGACGGTATCGGAAATGTCCTCGACGCTGCGGAACGGGCGCACCACGACTTTGGCAACGGTGCCGTCCGCGCGCAACAGCACCGAGATCGGCAGCACGGCGGGCGCGCCGACCGCGGCGCGGACCTTGGAGTTCGGATCCACCACACCCGGCAGGTGGATGCCCAGCCCGCTCAGCCGCGACAGCGCCTTGCCGGTGCCGGGATCGCTGTGCACGGTCAGCACCGTGAGAGCGGTCCCCGCCTGCTGCGAGAACTGTTGCAGCAGCGGCAGTTCCTCCGCGCACGGGCCGCACCAGTAGGCCCACAGGTTGATCAGC
This sequence comes from Nocardia sp. NPDC005746, assembly GCF_040630785.1. Taxonomy (NCBI): domain Bacteria; kingdom Bacillati; phylum Actinomycetota; class Actinomycetes; order Mycobacteriales; family Nocardiaceae; genus Nocardia; species Nocardia sp. NPDC005746. The sequence continues at coordinate 672,954 of NZ_JBEXYE010000001.1, read as the reverse complement.
GCGGGCTTGCCCGCCAGCGCCGTGACCAGGTCCACGGGCTTGCCGTCGGCCAGGCAGTCCAGGGTGATGCCGCGCAGCGGGGTGTCACCGACGGCCGCGCCGGTGGGCTGCGGGCAGGAAGCCAGCGCGGCCGCGGCCCGATCGGCCTCGGCGACCGCCGGTTCGGCGGGGGCGGTGGTCGACCCGGTGGCGGTGCTCTTGTCATCGGTGCGGGTGAGCTGCGGCCACAGCGCGACGACGGCCGCCACGGCGACGATCACCGCCACCAGGACCCAGCGCCACCAGATGTTGCCCCGCGTCGCCTCGGCGCTCACAGGCCGACCAGTTCGAGAAGGTGCTCGGTCTCCGGGCCCTTCACGAGTTTGGCGGCCTCGGCCGGATCGGTTGGGCCGGTCCCGAAGGAGGGGCAGTCGTTGGCCAGCAGGCAGGCGCCGCACGCGGGCTTGCGGGCATGGCAGACGCGGCGGCCGTGGAAGATCACCCGGTGCGAGAGCATGGTCCAGTCGCGGCGCTCGATCAGCGCGCCGACGGCATGCTCTACCTTGACCGGATCCTCCTCGGCGGTCCAGCCCCAGCGCCGTACCAGTCGCCCGAAGTGGGTGTCGACGGTGATGCCGGGGACCCCGAAGGCATTGCCGAGGACGACATTCGCGGTCTTGCGCCCGATCCCCGGCAGGGTGACCAGTTCGTCCAGGGTGCTCGGCAGTTCCCCGTCGAATCGCTCGACCAGTTCCTGCCCGAGCCCGATCAGCGAATTGGCCTTGTTCCGATAGAAGCCGGTGGGCCGGATGTACTCCTCCAGCTCGGCGCGATTGGCCTCGGCGTAATCGCGTGCGCTGCGGTACTTCACGAACAATGCCGGTGTGGTCTGGTTCACCCGCACATCGGTGCACTGCGCGGAAAGAATTGTGGCGACCGCCAATTCGAGCGGCGTAGTGAAATCAAGCTCACAGTGCGCGTCGGGGAACTCCCGTGTCATTTCCCGATACATCCGCCGCGCGCGCCTGACCAGGCCGGTCCGAGTCTCTTTGTCGCGCTTGCGCGCTTTGGCCGGGCGCGTGAACGATGGCGCATCCGCGACACCGACCGCGGCCTCGGCAGGAACCGTGGCAGCGTCCGATTTCGCTGTCGCGAGGCCCGAATTATCCGGGTCTGCCCCGCTCAGGGCCGCGTTGGATTCAGTGACACGCACGCGTCCACCTTACGGAACCAGCACTACGTCACAACCGGCCAGCGGACCTGCCGTGTTCCATCTGAGACCTTTGGCGTGTTTACTGCTGCCTATGCAAGGACTCGCTGTGGTGCTGTTTCCGATAGCGCTGATGCTGTTCGCGTTGGTGATGGAACGGGTCGAGAATCGACTGCGCAAGTTGCTCGAACCCGACCCGGAGGTTCAGCAGTACCTTGATCGAGCCACGAATGCCGAGGTCAGCGATCTGACCAAGCTGGGATTGCCGGCCGCCGCCGCGCGGCCCCGACGGGCCCGGCCCGCGGCCAAGGGAATGGACGTCGCACAGGCCAGCTGACCCGGGCGGGTCGGCGGTCGAGTGGTCCGGTGGCTTCGAGCCCCGGACCACTTTTTACGATCTTCATGACGCCGGTCTCACGGCGTGTCGTAGATTCGTGTGAAGCGTGTCGCACGTTGCGTTGTGTGTCGCGTACTGGGCTCCGCGTATCCGAGTATCAGCTCGGCGCGTGGTGTCTATCACTACCCGGCGGTAATGCAAAGTAGACTGCACTGTCGGCCGAGTCGTTTCGGTCCAGGACAGAGCCATTTCCCATAAGGAGCACATTCGTGGACGAGGCCCTCGCCAGAGCAGGCATCTTCCAAGGCGTCGAGCCCACCGCGGTGGCCGCTCTCGCCAAACAACTACAGCCCGTTGATTTTCCGCGCGGCCACGTCATCTTCAACGAGGGTGAGCCCGGCGACCGGCTGTACATCATCACCTCGGGCAAGGTGAAGATCGGCCGCCGCTCCCCCGACGGCCGGGAGAACCTGCTGACGATCATGGGCCCGTCCGACATGTTCGGCGAGCTCTCGATCTTCGACCCGGGCCCGCGCACCTCGACGGCCACCACCGTCACCGAGGTCAGAGCCGTCACCATGGACCGGGACGCGCTCAAGGCGTGGATCGACCAGCGTCCGGAGATCGCCGAGCAGCTGCTGCGGGTGCTCGCCCGCCGCCTGCGGCGCACCAACAACAACCTGGCCGACCTGATCTTCACCGACGTGCCGGGTCGTGTCGCCAAGGCGCTGCTGCAGCTCGCCCAGCGCTTCGGCACCCAGGAAGCGGGCGCCCTGCGCGTGACCCACGACCTGACCCAGGAAGAGATCGCCCAGCTGGTCGGCGCCTCCCGCGAAACCGTGAACAAGGCCCTGGCCGACTTCGCGCACCGCGGCTGGCTGCGGCTCGAGGGCAAGAGCGTGCTGATCTCCGACTCGGAGCGGCTGGCGCGCCGCGCTCGCTGACGCGAGACGGACAAACGAATACGCGGAAAGGATCGGGCATCACCTCCGTAGCGGTGCCCGATCCTTTCGCGTTTCCGTGCGCCCAGCCCTGCGACCCGTGCGCCCAGCCGTGCGACCTGTGTGCCTAGCCCTGCGAACGCAGGTAGGCCAGCTGGGCTTTCACCGAACTGTGCGCCGCGGGCCAGAGCCGCTTGTCGACATCGGCGTAGACCTCGGCGACGATCTGCAGGGCTTTGACGTTGGGGCCCAGCTTCTCCAGCGCCGCACGCACCTGGTTGAGGCGCTCCTCGCGGTGCGCGATGTAGTAGCGAATGACCGGTTCGGCATCCGGATGGTCCGGGCCGTGCGCCGGGAGCAGGGTGCGGCCGGGGGCCACCGACACCAGGCGATTCAGCGAATCCAGATACGCGGCCAGCGCGCCGTCGGAGGATTCGAGGACCGTGGTCCCACTCCCCAGGACGGTGTCACCGGTGAGCAGGACCCGCTCGCCGTCCGGGCCGTCGACCAGAAAACTCAGCGAATCCCCGGTGTGACCGGGGGTGGCGAGCACGGTGATGCGCACCCCGGCCGCCTCGATGACCTCCCCGTCGGCCAGGACCGTGCCCGAGCCGCGCAGGAATTCGGAGCCCTTGGCGCGCACCGGGGTTCCGGTGGCCTTCACCAGGTGGTCGATGCCGTCGGTGTGATCCGCGTGCTCGTGGGTGATCAGCGTCAGCGCGATCTCACCGCCGGTCGCGCGGACCAGCGCCTCGGTGTGCTTGCGATCCTTCGGACCCGGGTCCACCACAACATATTCCGTGGCGCCGGGGGCGCGGAGCAGCCAGGTGTTGGTGCCCTGCAACGTCATTCCGCTGGGGTTGTCGGCCAGGACGACGGCGGCGGACGGAGTCACTTGCCGCAGTTGTTCGTACGCGGGGTGGGTGAGCGTCATACTGTTCCGTCCTAATGCACCGCGCGTGATGCGTCCAGTGTTGGACGCATCACGCTTTCTACTGTGCCCCAAAGGATTTCAGTGGGGGGTTATCGCACTTCGGCGATGAGCTCCACCTCGACCGGGGTGTCGAGCGGCAGCTCGTTGACGCCGACCGCCGAGCGGGCGTGCACCCCGGCCTCGCCGAGGACCGCGCCCAGCAGCTCGGACGCGCCGTTGATGACCAGCGGCTGGCTGTTGAAACCGGCTGCCGAGGCCACGAAGCCGACCACCTTGACGATGCGCACGACATTGTCGAGGCCGACCAGGTCGTGCACCACCGCGAGCGCGTTGAGCGCGGCCAGCTTGGCCAGCTCCGCGCCCTGCTCGATGGTGATCTCGGCACCGAGCTTGCCGGTCAGCGGCAGTTCGCCGTTGACGAACGGCAGCTGGCCGGAGGTGTAGACGTAATTGCCGGTCCGGACGCCCGGCACGTACACCGCGACCGGCTTCGGCGCGACCGGCAGTTCAAGCCCGAGCTCCTTCAGGTTCTCGGCCCAGGTCATCAGCTCTTCGCCCGCTTCAGGTAGGCGACGTGCTGTTCACCGGTCGGTCCGGGCAGCACGGTGACGAGTTCCCAGCCGTCGGAACCCCACTGGTCGAGGATGGCCTTGGTGGCATGGGTCAACAGGGGCACCGTCGCGTACTCCCACACGGTCACTTCACTCATGGGCTGAGAGTAGCCCCGGCGGGGTTCCCGCAGTGCCGCACCCCATCTGCCTCCGTGTCGCCCCGGCTGTTCACGGCCCTCGTAACCTCGGCCTCACCCTCCTCCACTCGTCCGCTTCGCTCCCCGCTCCGAGGCGGAGGTCCATCAAGACGCGGTCCAGGCCGAGGCGGTCCGCGAACCAGAAGTGGTGTATCAGACAGTTTGTCGTGCCTGTGGGCAGGAACTCGGAACGGGTTATAGGCTCGCGAGCGTGGGAGTACCGATAGCAGTGCCCGTTTCGGTTGAGCCGGGGGTCGAAGCAGGTTGGCCGGAGCGGGCAGACAAGGCCCGCCTGCATTACGTATCCGGGAAGGGGGGCACCGGGAAGTCGACGGTCGCCGCGGCGCTCGCGCTGGCACTGGCCGCCGGGGGGCGCCGGGTGCTGCTGGTCGAGGTCGAGGGCAGACAGTCCATCGCGCAGCTGTTCGATCTGCCGCCCTTGCCGCCCACCGAGACTCGCATCGCCACCGCGGACGGCGGCGGCGAGGTGATGGCGCTGGCCCTCGACGTCGAGCACGCCTTCCTGGAATACCTCGACATGTTCTACAACCTCGGCTTCGCCGGCCGGGCCATGCGCCGGGTCGGGGCCATCGAGTTCGTCACCACCATCGCGCCGGGCCTGCGGGACGTCATCCTCACCGGCAAGATCAAGGAATGCGCGGTGCGGGCCGACAAGTCCGGCAAGCCCGCCTACGACGAGATCGTCATCGACGCGCCCCCGACCGGCCGGATCGCCAGCTTCCTGGACGTCACCCAGGCCATGGCCGACATCGCCGGCGGCGGGCCGATCGCCGCGCAGGCCGAGGGCGTGTCCAAGCTGCTGCACTCCGAGCAGACCATGATCCACCTGGTCACGCTGCTGGAGGCGCTGCCGGTGCAGGAGACCGCCGACGCCGTCGCCGAACTCACCGCCAACGACCTGAACATCGGCACGGTCATCGTGAACCGGGCCGGCGAGGGCTACCTGCCGCGCACCGTGCGCGAACGCGCCGCCCTCGGCGAGGTCGACGTCGACGCCCTGAAGGCCGGGCTCGCCGAGGCCGGAGTCACCTTGTCCGAGGCCGATTTCCAGGGCCTGGTCGCCGAGACCGTCGAGCACTCCGCGCGCCTGGCCGCCCAGGACGAGAGCGCCGCCGAGCTGTCCCAGCTCGACATCTCGCGGCTGTACCTGCCGTCGCTCACCGACGGCATGGATCTGGGCGGGCTCTACGAGCTCGCCGAAGTCTTGAGCGCGCAGGGGGTTCGCTAGTCATGGTCGTTCCGGCAGGCACTGTGCCCCTGGATGTCTCGAAGATCATCGCCGACCCGTCGGCACGGATCGTGGTGTGCTGCGGTTCCGGCGGCGTCGGCAAGACCACCACGGCCGCGGCCATCGCGCTGCGCGCGGCCGAGACCGGCCGCAAGGTCGTGGTGCTGACCATCGACCCGGCCCGCCGCCTGGCCCAGTCACTGGGCGTCAGCGATCTGGGCAATGTGCCGCAGAAGGTCGAGCTCGGGCCCGAGGCCAAGGGCGAACTGTTCGCCATGATGCTGAACATGCGCCGCACCTTCGACGACATGGTGCTCGAGCACACCACCCCGGACAAGGCCGAGCAGATCTTCGCCAATCCGATCTATCAGACCGTCGCGTCCTCCTTCGGTGGCACGCAGGAGTACATGGCGATGGAGAAGCTGGGCCAGCTCGCGGCCAAGCGGGAGTGGGACCTGATCGTGGTCGACACCCCGCCCTCGCGGAACGCCCTGGACTTTCTGGACGCGCCGAAGCGGCTGGGCAACTTCCTCAACGGCAAGATGATCCGGGTCATCATGGCCCCGGGCCGCGGCGTCGGGAAGTTCGTCGCGGGCGCGATGAGCCTGGCGCTGCGCGGGGTCTCGACCATCGTCGGGGGCCAGCTTCTCAAAGACGCCAGTGTCTTCTTGCAGTCACTGGAATCCATGTTCGGCGGCTTCCAGGATCGGGCCGACCGCACCTACGCGATGCTGTCCCGCCCGGGCACCCACTTCCTGGTGGTGGCCGCGGCCGAACCGGACGCGCTGCGCGAGGCCAGCTTCTTCGTGGATCGGCTCTCGACCGACAAGATGCCGATGGCCGGACTGGTGCTCAACCGCACCCACCCGGTCCTGAGCTCGCTGTCCGGCGAGCAGGCGCAGGTCGCGGCGGATCGCCTGGTCCCGGAGCCCGAGAACGGCGCGACGCCGGAACCCGAGGCGGAGACGCCGGAGGCGCTCGCGGCCGCGGTGCTGCGCATCCACGCCCATCGGGCCGCCACCGCCAAGCGGGAACAGCATCTGCTGCACCGGTTCACGGGCGCCCACCCGAGCGTGCCCATCGTGGCCGTCACCGCGCTGCCCTTCGAGGTGGCCGATCTGGAGGCGCTGCGCGCCGTCGGTGATCAGCTCGTCGAGGCCGGCGCCAAGCCCGCCTGACGCGAACCCGCCGAGCCCTCGGCTCGATTCCGGATTTCGACCCTTTGGTTTGAAATGCCCGATCCGACCCCGGACACGGATCGAGCCCGCTCCCGCGGGCTCGATCCGTTCTGCTTATAGGGGGGATCTAGGTAAGGGATACTCGCTTACATCGCTACCTTCTGTGATCGCTGGACGCGGAAGAAGTCCGCCCAGCTCGTCACCTCCGGGTGCTGCTTCAGCAGCGCACGGCGCTGCCGCTCGGTCATACCGCCCCACACACCGAACTCGACTCGGTTGTCGAGGGCGTCAGCGCCGCACTCCATCAGCACCGGGCAGTGCCGGCAGATGGTTGCGGCCTTGCGCTGTGCCGCGCCACGCACGAACAGCTGGTCGGGATCCACTTCCTTGCATCGGGCCTGGGAAACCCAGGCGATTCTCGCTTCGGCCTGCTCCACGTCCAATCGAGCGATCGGGGTAGTCATGTGCATTTGGTGTGCCCCTTTGCAGTCCGAACACCGGGTCACGGCGCTCCAGAATCGCGAGTGCAGCGCGCAGTTACCCAACCCCACTGCGTTCTGCACCACATTCCACTTTGAGTGTTAGCTCTATCACACTGGGTTCTCAATCTAGATAGTCGTGTATCGGCTGCGCAAGACCGTCCCGAGATTTTCTGGTACGTCCGTCCACGCATTCGTTGCCAAGAACCGGTCAGTCCGTACCTTTGAGGACGAAAGGACACCCGTGGCGGGCGAACACCGAGTGTCCGGAAGGCCAATTAGGCTAGGGCCCGTGCCGATCACACGAACGCTCTGGAGACTGGCAGGCGCGTGCGTCTTGGCCGCCGTGCTGCTGGCCGGATTGCTGTTCCCGTTGGCCGGTGGCTTCGGGTTCATCTCCAACCGGGCAGCCGACGCCGTCGACAACGTCTCCGCCGAACTGGTCGAGGGCAGCGTGCCCGCGGTCTCGACCATGGTGGACACCAATGGGACGCCTTTCGCCTGGCTGTACGAGCAGCGCCGCTTCGAGGTCCCCAGCGACAAGATCTCCAACAACATGAAGCTGGCGCTGGTCTCGGTCGAGGACAAGCGCTTCGCCGATCACCACGGTGTGGACTGGCAGGGCACCTTCCGGGCCTTCCTGACCAACACCTCCGGCGGCCAGGTCTCCCAGGGTGGTTCCACCCTCGACCAGCAGTACGTGAAGAACTACCTGCTGCTGGTGGTGGCCAAGACCGACGCCGAGCGCCGGGCAGCCACCGAGACCACCCCCGCCCGCAAGATCCGTGAGATCCGCATGGCGCTGACGCTGGACAAGCGGCTCACCAAGGACGAGATCCTCACCCGGTATCTCAACCTGGTGCCCTTCGGCAACGGCTCCTACGGCATCCAGGACGCCGCGCAGACGTACTTCGGCGTGGACGCCAAGGACCTGACCATGACGCAGTCGGCCATGCTGGCCGGCATGGTGCAGTCCAGCTCCAAGCTGAACCCGTACACCAACCCCACGGGCGTGCTGGAGCGCCGCAACACCGTGCTCGACACCTTGATCCAGAACGTGCCCAGCCGGGCGGAGGAGTTCCGTAAGGCCAAGGACACGGGACTGGGCGTGCTGCCCGAGCCCAAGGGCCTCTCGCGCGGCTGCATCGCGGCCAACGACCGCGGCTTCTTCTGCGATTACGCGATGCAGTACCTGACCAATGCCGGCATCAGCCGCGATCAGCTGGAAAAGGGCGGCTACCTGATCAAGACCACCCTGGACCCGGCCGTGCAGGACCAGGTGCGGGACTCGCTGGCCGCCAACACCAACCCGAACCTCGACGACATCGCCGAGGTCATGAACATCATCGCGCCCGGCCAGGATTCGCATCCGCTGCTGGCCATGGGCTCGAGCCGGGTCTACGGCCTGGACGCCAACGCGCACCAGACCGTGCAGCCGCAGCCGTACTCGATGGTCGGCGACGGCGCGGGCTCGATCTTCAAGATCTTCACCACGGCCGCGGCCATGGAGAAGGGCCTGGGCATCAACGCCACCCTCGATGTTCCGGCGTTCTTCTCCGCCAAGGGCATGGGTAACTCCGGCACGCCCGGCTGTCCGCCCGAGACGTACTGCGTGAAGAACGCGGGCGCCTACAAGGGTTCGATGTCGGTGACCGAGGCGCTGGCCACCTCGCCGAACACGGCCTTCGTCAAGCTGATCCAGGCCGTCGGCGTGGCCCCGACCGTGGACATGGCCGTCCGGCTCGGCATGCGCTCGTACACCCTGCCCGGCACCTCCGGCCACGGGAACCAGAGCCTCTCGGACATGATCAAGGACCAGAACCTGGGCTCGTTCACCCTGGGACCGGTCGCGATCAACCCGGTGGAGCTGTCGAATGTGGCCGCCACCCTGGCCTCCGGCGGCAAGTGGTGCCCGCCCACCCCGATCCGCGAGGTGATCGACCGCAGCGGCAAGCAGGTACCGCTGACCCAGCAGGCGTGTGAGCAGGTGGTCGACCCGGGTCTGGCCAATACCCTCGCGGTGGCGCTGGGCCAGGACGTGGTGAGCGGCACCGGTGCCGGTTCCGCGCATTCCGTCGGCTGGAACATTCCGACCTCGGCGAAGACCGGCACCACCGAGAGTCACCGGTCCTCGGCCTTCCTTGCCTTCACCAACGGTTTCGCCGGCGCCTCCTACGTCTACGGCGACAGCCCGACGCCCGGTGAGATCTGCTCGTTCCCGCTGCGCAGCTGCGGCAGCGGAAACCTGTACGGCGGTAATGAGCCGGCCCGCACCTACCTGGGCGCGATGAAGAACGTGCTCGACCGGTTCCCGCCGGCCGTGCTGCCGCCGGTCGACGACAAGTACGTGCGCGGATCGAACAACTCGCAGATTCCGGACGTGATCGGCATGCAGCAGGCCGAGGCCAACGCGGCGCTGGTCGGCGCGGGCTTCCAGGTGTCGGTGGTGACCCAGCCGGGCGCGGGCAAGGGCACGGTCATGAACGTGTCGCCCAACGGGTCGGCGATTCCCGGCTCGGTGATCACCATGTACGTCAGCGACGGCAGTCAGCTGCCGGTCACGGCGCCGCCGAACGCGCCGCCGTCGGTGCCGGGGTTGCCGGGCATCACGATCCCGGCGCTGCCGCCGATCCCGATCCCGATACCCATCCCGCGCTAGCCGCGAACGAAAGGCCCGGAGCGAGTCATTCGCTCCGGGCCTTTCGTATTAATAGCGGCACCGCATGAACCGCCGTCCGGACCGTCTCAGAGGCGGGCCTTCACGGCGGCGGAGATCCGGGTGCCGTCGGCGCGCCCGGCGGCCAGCGCGGTCGCGGCCTTCATGACCTGACCCATCTGCCGCATGCCCGGCCGCTCGCCCAGCTGCTCGGCGACCTGCGCGATGGCGGTGTCGGCGATATCGCCGACCTCGGCCTCGGTGAGCTGGGTGGGCAGGTACTCGTCGATGATCGATTCCTCGGCGCGCTCATTGGCGGCGAGCTCGCCACGCCCGGCCTGCTCGTAGACCACGGCGGCCTCGTTGCGCTTCTTCGCCTCCTTCTGCAGGACGGCGATGATCTCGGGGTCGGAAAGCTCACGCGCCTCGGGTCCGGCGACCTCGGCGTTCTGGATCGCCGACAGCAGCATCCGCAGGGTGCCGAGGCGCAGCGCGTCCTTGCTCTTCATCGCGGCGGTCATATCCGTGCGCAGCGTGGTTTTGAGTTCCGACATGAGCGACACGGTACGAGGGACTTCTATCGTGGTCCAGCTCATTTGACTCGATGTTTCTCCGCCGGGTCGCCTATTCTGGGCAAATGCCCGTCTTCTCGACCACCGCCCTCAGCCGTGCCGCCCTGGGAGCCGCCGGGGCCGCGGTCGCCGGAATCGGATACGCGACGCTCATCGAGCGCAACGCCTTCACCCTGCGGGAGGCGACGCTGCCCGTGCTGGAACCGGGCAAGCCGTCGCTGCGGGTGCTGCACATCAGCGACCTGCACATGATGCCCGGCCAGCAGTTGAAACAGGCGTGGCTACGTGAGCTGGATCGGCTGGAGCCGGACCTGGTGGTGAACACCGGGGACAACCTCTCGCACATGAAGTCGGTGCCCGCCGTGGTGCAGTCGCTGGGCGGATTGCTCGCGCGCCCCGGCATTTTCGTGTTCGGCTCGAACGACTACTTCGCGCCGGTGCCGAAGAACCCGCTCAAGTACTTCAAGAAGGACCACAAGCGCGTCTACGGCGAGCCGCTGCCCTGGCAGGACATGCGGGCCGCGTTCACCGAGCGCGGCTGGCTGGACCTGACCCACGTGCGCCGCGATATCGAGGTCGCGGGCGTGAAGATCTCCACCGCGGGCGTGGACGACCCGCACCTGAAGCGGGATCGCTACGAGACCGTCGCGGGCGCGCCGAATCCGCTGGCGGACTTGAGCATCGGGCTCACCCACTCGCCGGAGCCGCGGGTGCTGGACCGGTTCGCGGCCGACGGCTACGACCTGGTGATGGCGGGCCACACCCACGGCGGGCAGCTGTGCGTGCCCGGTTTCGGCGCGCTGGTGACCAACTGCGGGATCGACCGGGCCCGGGTGAAGGGCGCGTCGCGCTGGGGCGCCCACACGCGGCTGCACGTGTCGGCCGGTCTGGGCACCTCGCCGTGGGCTCCGTACCGGTTCTGCTGCCGTCCGGAGGCGACGCTGCTGACGCTGGTCGGCGCGCCGCCGAAGAAGCCGGTGGCCGAGTCGGGGCGCGGCCGGGCCGCGTCCTCGGAGGCCGTCGCACGCTGATCGTCCCGCGGCGATATTGCCCCGGGCTCCCGCCGCGATATACAGCGCGGTATGTAGTCGTTCAGTAGGGGGCCATCGTGACCAGTGGAGACAACCACCGCAACGAGGCCGGCGGTTCGGAGCCCAATCCGGACTGGTGGCAGGGCACGCCGCCCGCGCAGGAGCAGGGTTGGCAGCCGGATTATCCGGCGCCGCAGCAGAATCAACCGCCGGGTCAGCCGTGGCCGCAGCCCGGGTATCAGCCGACCACGCCGATGCCCGGGCAGTACGTTCCGCCGCCGCAGTATCCGCCGACGCAGGCGTTCACCCGGCCGCCGGAATTCGGTCAGCAGCCGGGTTACGGGCGACAGCCGGCGTATCCCCCGCCTCCGGGCGCCGGCAGGGGCCGCGGCTGGCTGTTCGGCGGTCTCGCCGCGTTGCTGGTGGCGATCGTCGCGGTGGTGGGGATCGTCGCGCTGGTGAACAAGGGCTCGAATTCGCCGTCGGCCCAGTCGAATACGACGCCGTCGCTGATCAGCGCGCTCACCTCGACCACCGCCAAGCCGTCGTCCTCGGGCAAGCCGACGCCCGGCAAGACCACGGCGCCGAAGGCGACCGGTACGCCGGGCGCGGTGATTCCCGGCTATCAGGTCGTGACCATCCCGAACAACGGTGCGGCCTATGACATTCCGCAGGGCTGGAAGCTGGACCACACCGGTCAGGACTCGTTCAGCAAGGGCTCGGACTCCGTGCCGGTGGCCGGGCTGGCGCAGGACGGCGTCGACTACTGCCCGGAGAACGTGCGCACCAACGTCTTCCTGACCCAGTCCGACGAAACCGATCCGGGCAAGGCCGCCACCGACATCGGGACCCGCCTGGGCCGCATCGGCTGGTCCACCTCCACCGGCACCACGCCGGGCGCGCCGGAGTCGTTCCAGTCCTCGGACGGACAGTTGCAGGGCGTCTACCTGGAGACCAAGGGGACAGCCATCCCGTCGACCGCGGGTTGCGCGTCGACCTACTCGATCTACACCTTCGCGTTTCCCGGTGACAGCGGCGCTTTCGTGTTCACGATCGCGGCCGATACCGGTGTGGCGCAGGCGGTGGACGCGGCCTTGGCGAAGAAGATCCTCGCCAGCATCCGCCCGATCCAGTAGGCGGCACGACTCGTCGGACAGGGGGCCGCGGTGCGCGGAGAACGCGACGACCAGGGCGACGATCCGGATCGAACGACGTCCAGCGGTGATTGGTGGCAGGGCCCGGTCCACGACCGCCCCGCCGACCCGCCGCGGCCGCCGTATCGCCCGACTCCGAATCCCCCTGTCCCCGAACCGAACCCGCACTCCTCCGGCGCGGGCCCCCAGCTTTCCGAATCGAATCCGTACGCCCCCGGACCGAGCTCCCGAGCGTCCGGGCCGAACCGGCACCCCTCCGAGCCGAGCCCCCAGGTGTCCGGGAGAAGTCGGCACGGCTCCGGACCGAATCCCCAAGCGTCCGGCCGCAACCCGTACGCATCCGGACCCAGTCCCTACGCCTCGGGCCCGAATCCCCGGGCGCGAATTCGTACGGCACCGGCCCTGCCGCCGTCGCCCTCGGCTCGCCTCTTCCCGGCACCTATCCACCCCCGCGCGGTGATCGTGGCCGCCTGTGGCTGCTGGCGGCCATCGGCGCGGTCGCGGTGGCGATCGTCGCCATCGCCGCGATCGTGTTCGTCCTGCGCGATTCCGACTCCACCCCCACTCCGCCACTCCGCCGTCGTCGGCCGCACCGACCACCACCGCTCCGCGCAGCTCCACGACCGCCCCGGCCTCCACCCTGACCCCACGCATCCCCGGCTACCAGGTGGTGGTCCCCAAGGACCTGAAGGCCGCCTGGGACGTCCCCCAGGACTGGTCCGTCGACCTCTCCACCACCAGATACGGCACCGACGCCGACCACATCCCCGCCGCCGGTTTCGCCCAGGAGGGCATCGACTACTGCCCGAACAATGTGCGCACCACCATGTTTCTCTCCACCTCCGACCTGTCCGCCGCCACCGCCCCCGCCGGCTGCGCCACCACCTTCTCCGTCTTCACCTACGCGGTGAGCGCCGGTTCCGCCAGCGGCTCCCTGGTCCTCGTCATAGTCGCCGACACCGGCGTGGACCGCTCCGTCTCCCCCGATCCGGCCCGCGGAATCTTCGCCACCTTCCGCCTCCTTTAGCCCCCTGACCAGCCGATTTAACACCTGGACAACGGGTGCGCTAAGCTACTGCAGGTTCACTTCACGGGGTGTGGCGCAGCTTGGTAGCGCGCTTCGTTCGGGACGAAGAGGTCGCAGGTTCAAATCCTGTCACCCCGACTGTGTGGTTGAGACACAACTCGGCCCCCGGCTCTTTCGAGAGCCGGGGGTTTTGTGTTTTCCGGGGTTGATCAGCGGCGGAGGTGGCGGCTGAGGTCGCCGGTCAAGTGCATGGTGACGTGGCGCTCCGCGAATCTCCATTGTCCGTCGCGCAGGTGGAAACGGTCGCGGTAGCGGCCCGTGGCGATGGCCTGGAGGGGCAGGTCCGGGAGGGCTTGGAAGACCGTGAAGTAGGCGCGCGAGGTCGCCGTATCCGCGGGGTCGCCGAATTCGATGGCGATGTTGGTTGTGACGTGGTGCGTGCGCGGGGTGCCGTCGTCGTAGCGGATCACCATGCGCTGGAACATCCGCTCCACGTCCGCGCTGCCTCGGATCGAGCCACCGCCGCCGATGAACTCACCCTCCGCGAACAAGGCGCCGACTCCGGCGAAATCTCCGGCATCGACCAGTTCTGCGTACTGCGCGATCAGGTTTGTCACGGCGGTCGTGTCAGCGGCTGTGCTCATGGGGCCGGACGATACGCGTTCGAGGGCCTACGCCGGGCGAGGTGACGTGTCGGCGTGCTGCGCTAGGCTGCGCCAGTCCCCTTGACACAGGGGGATTTTCGACAAATGGGGAGTGCAGAAATGAATATGGCGATGCTTGCCCGGCCGCGGCTCGGCTTTGTCGCGGCAGCGGGTGCGGTGGCGGTGGCCACGATTGCTGCGACGGCGGCGCCCGCGGCCGCCGAGGGGGTGACCATCTCGGCGTCGACGGCCTATTGCGTCGGATCGACCTACACGTTGACGCTGCCGGCCGCCGATGCCACGGTCCTGATCGGCAATGTCCCCTGGCAGAACGCTTTCGCGTTCCAGACGCGGGCGACCGGCGATGCGACGTTCAATATCGTCGCGACGGCTCCGTATGTGGCGGGCAAGGATGTCGTGGCGACGTGGACGCCGACCGCTCCGGGAGAGTTCATGACCAGCGCGTGGCCGTACAGCACCGATCGGGGGCTCTCCAATTTCGGCGAGAACGGCCCGACCGTGACTGTTGTCCAGACCGCTCCTGCCGGAACGACCTGCGCGCCGCCGACCGCCGGAAATGGCGGAACGGGCAGCGCCAGTTCGATTCCGGTGATCGGTGGACTGCTGAGCAGCCTGTCGGCGCAGAAGTAGCGTGACCGCGACGCGGCCCCGGCTCCCTCACGGACCCGGGGCCGTGCGTCATCCGGCGACGGGGCGAAGCCGGGTGGTGCCCAGACGATTCGCGTGGGTGGCGAGCAAGGTGTCGAGGGCCGCGGTGGTGGCGGGGTCGGCGGGGGTGAGGATCGTGAGGGTGTGGTCGGGGTCGTTGGGGCTGGTGAGGCTGTCATAGGCGACGGTGAGGTCGCCGGCTTCGGGGTGGCGGATGCGTTTGGTGCCGTGGCTGCGGTCCTGGACGGTGTGGTCGTCCCACCAGTCGGCGAATTCGGGGCTGTCCGTGCGTAATTCGTCGATGAGGGTGCGCAGGCCGGGGTCGGCGGGATGGCGGGCCTGGTTGCGGCGGAGGATGCCGACGGTTTCGCGGGCGATGCGGGCCCAGTCGAGTTGACCGGCGCGGAGGCCGGGGTCGAGCAGGGTCAGGCGGGCGGTGTTGGTGCCGGAGTCGAATCCGGGGCCGAAGAGGGCCACGGCGGCGGTGTTGCGGGCGAGGACGTCCAGGCGGAAGTCGGTCAGGTAGGCGGGGAGGGCGGGCATGCCGTCGAGGATCGCCAGGAGCGAGGCGGGCGGGGCGGCGATGGGGGCGCGGGGCGGGGGTGTGGCGCCGCGGGCGATGAGGTGGAGGTGGGCGCGTTCGGTGTCGGTGAGGTGCAGCGCCTCGGAGAGGGCGTCGAGGACCGCGGCGCCGGGGGTGCCGACGCGGCCCTGTTCGAGGCGGATGTACCAGTCGATGCTGACGGCGGCGAGCTGCGCCACTTCCTGCCTGCGCAGGCCGGGGGTGCGGCGTTGGCCGACGGCCGGGAGGCCCGCTTGCTCGGGTGTCAGTCGCTCACGCATGGCGCGTAGGAAAGCGCCGAGCTCCTGGCCGGATGTCGTCGTGTCCACGCTCGCTCCTTCATTCGTGCGTGTCCAGCGTAGGAGCGGCCGGGTGGTACGCGGAATACCAGGGTGCGGAGGCTCTCCCCGGGGGTTGCGGATTTCGGGATGCTCGTCCTGTCATTCGAATCCGAGGAGAACCGCCATGACTCGCATCGCACGCATCGTTTCCGCGACCTTCGCGGTGGCGGCCCTGCTGTCCGCCGCCGCCTGCGGCGACAGCGGGGATTCGACGCCCACGCCCGCCGCGAATCCGGCTGCGTCCGTTCAGGTTCGGCCCGTGGTCCCGGCCTCGGCCGCCCAGTTCACGGTCACCACCCCGGACGCCACCGGCGATCACGCCTTCCCCGCCGACTTCTACGCGGGTGCGTTCGGGTGCACCGCCGCCAATCACGCACCGCGGCTGCGGTGGTCGGGGGCTCCGGCGGGGGCGAAGAGCTTCGCGGTCACCATGTTCGATCCGGATGCCCCGACCGGCGCCGGCTTCTGGCATTGGGTGAACTGGGATATCCCCGCCACCGCCACCGATTTCACGGCGGGTGCGGCCGGTGTCGCCGGAACCAACGACGCGGGCGCGGCGGGCTACCTGGGTCCGTGCCCGCCCAACGGGGACCGCCCGCACAACTATCAGATCTCGGTGCTGGCACTGGACACGCCGAGCCTGGGGCTGGCCGCGACCACGACCCCCACGGTGGTGTCGTTCTCGATGGGATCGCACATCATCGGCGTCGCGCACCTGACGCTGACCGCGCAGCGTCCCTGACCCGGAACAGCGTCACAGGGTCCCGGCCAGGTGGCCGGGACCCTGTGACGTGGAACCCTTTTCCGCGCGAAGGCGGTCAGCCCAGGTGCAGGCGGCGCATCAGGCGCAGGGTGACCAGGGTGGACTTGAGCTGCTTCTCGTAGGGCATGGAGGAGCGGGAGGCCATGATCTGCTTCTTCTGCACGCCGACATTGATGGTGTCGGTGTACTTCAGCAGCCCGGCCGCGCCGTGGCGGGTGCCGACGCCGGACTGCTTGACGCCGCCCGACGGCGTGCCCTTGGCGGCATAGCTGGTAATGAAGCCGTCGTTGATGTTGATCGAGCCGGATTCGATGCGCTCGGCGAGTTTCGTTGCGCGGTCGAAGTTTCCGGTCCAGATGGCGGCGTTCAACCCGTAGGGGGTGTCGTTCGCGAGGGCCACGGCCTCGTCGTCGGTCTTGTACTTGTAGATGCTGACGACCGGTCCGAAGGTTTCCATGGTGGCCAGCGCCATGTCCTTGGTGACATCGGTGAGGACGGTCGGCTCGAAGAAGGCCGGTCCGAGGTCCGGACGCGGGTTGCCACCGGTGACGATGGTCGCGCCCTTCTCCCGCGCCTCGTCGACGTGCGCCGCGACCCGCTTCATGTGGTCGACGGAGACCAGCGACCCCATCTCGGGTGCGAAGTCGTAGGACGCGCCCATCTTCCCGGCGAGTTCGTCCGCGGCCGCGGTGAACCGGCGGAGGAACTCGTCGTAGATGCGTTCCTGCACGTAGATGCGCTCGATGTGCATGCAGATCTGGCCGGCGTTGCCGAAGGCCGCGAACAGGATCGACGGGATGGCCTCGTCGAAGTTGACGTCATCGAGCACGATCATCGGGTTCTTGCCGCCGAGCTCGAGGCTGCACCCGATCAGGTTTCGCCCCGACTGCTCGCCGATGGTGCGGCCGGTGGCGGTGGAGCCGGTGAACATGACGAACTCGACATTGTCGATCAGGGTCGGCCCGACATCGGGGCCGATGCCGCAGACCACCTGGATGAGCCCGCGCGGCAGGCCCGCCTTGTGGAGCAGTTCGATGCCGTACAGGGTGCACAGCGCGGTCTTGTTGTCCGGCTTCATGATCACGCCGTTGCCCGCGATCAACGCCGGGGTGGAGTCGGACATGGAGATGGCGAACGGGAAGTTCCACGGCGCGATGACCGCGACGACGCCCTTCGGCCGGTGCTCCTCGGTGGAGGAGGTGATGACCGGCATGGGCCCGGAGCGCTTCTTGGGCTTGAGCGTCTTCTCGGCGGTCTTGAGATACTGCGCGATCACCAGCGGGGTGTCGCACACTTCCTCGATGGCCATGCGCCGGGCCTTGCCGCAGCCGATCTGGATCAGGTCGGCGAGCGTCTCGATCTCGGTGAGCAGCAGCTCGTGCGCGCGCTCGAAGACCGCGAGCCGGTCCTTGAGCGGGCGGGCGGCCCATTCCTTCTGCGCGGCGCGAGCCATTTCGGCCGCGGCCACCACATCCTCGGGGGAGGATTGGGGCAGGTAGCCGACGACGTCGCCGGTGTAGACCTCGGTCATCTCGAAGGGCTCGCGGGCCTCGCCGGCCTTGCCCGCGGTCACCATCGCGGTCAGCCGGTTGATGAGGGATTCCGTGACGCGCGGCGGAAGCTTCGCCTTACTCGTTGTGCTCATGGGACTCTCTCCACTACTTGCCGCCCGTGACGGCGGTCACCATGGTTCAAACTAGAACACGTTATTGTTTAGGACAACGGCGCGGGGTACTTTCGTGCCGGAATCTTGGTTCGTCCATATCGAAAGAAGGGTCGGCGATGACCGCAGCGACTGCTGAAACCCCCGCCAACACCGAGCCGCACGCGCTGGTCGAGAAGCGTGGCGCGACGCTCATCGTCACCATGAACCGCCCGAAGTCCAAGAACGCGCTGACCGGCGAGATGCTGGCCATCATGACCGCGGCGTGGGACACGGTCGACAACGATCCGGAGATCCGCTCCTGCATCCTCACCGGTGCCGGCGGCGCGTTCTGCGCGGGCGCGGATCTGAAGAACATGAACAAGAACAAGCCCGAGGACGGCATGAAGGAGGGTTCGGCCTTCGACCCGTCCCGCATGCCGGGTCTGCTCAAGGGCCGCCGTCTGACCAAGCCGCTGATCGCCGCGGTCGAGGGCGCTGCCATCGCGGGCGGCACCGAGATCCTGCAGGGCACCGACATCCGCATCGCCGGTGAGAGCGCCAAGTTCGGTGTGTCCGAGGCGAAGTGGAGCCTGTTCCCGATGGGCGGCTCGGCGGTGCGCCTGCCGCGCCAGATCCCGTACACCGTGGCCGCGGAGCTGCTGCTGACCGGCCGCCACATCACCGCCGCGGAGGCGCTGAACTTCGGTCTGATCGGCCACGTGGTGCCGGACGGCACCGCGCTGGACAAGGCCCTCGAGATCGCCGAGCTGATCAACAACAACGGCCCGCTGGCCGTGCAGGCGATCCTGAAGGTCATCCGCGACACCGAGGGCCTGCACGAGGAAGAGGCGTTCAAGATCGACGCCAAGGTCGGCCTGCCGGTCTTCCGCAGCAATGACGCCAAGGAAGGCCCGCGCGCGTTCGCCGAGAAGCGTAAGCCGAACTTCCAGGGCAACTGAGGAATTCGAGGTGGTGACGGAACCTCTCCCGTCACCACCTCGAACCATCAGCGGGCGGCCACTTCCTCGGCCAGGAATCCGCCGGACTGGTGCCGCCACAGTTGCGCGTAGGTGCCTTCTCCGCGCAGCAGTTCCTCGTGGCTGCCCTGTTCGACGATCCGCCCGCGATCGAGCACGATGAGCCGGTCCATCCCGGCCACGGTGCTCAACCGGTGCGCGACCACCAGCGCCGTACGCCCTTCCATCAACTCCCAGAGCGCCTGTTGCACCAGGATCTCGCTCTCGGAGTCGAGGGCGCTGGTGGCCTCGTCCAGCAGCAGGATCGGGGCGTCGCGCAGGATGGCCCGCGCGAGCGCGACCCGCTGGCGTTGTCCGCCGGACAGTTTCACGCCGCGCTCGCCGATGAGCGTCCCCATGCCGTCGGGCAGCCCGTCCGCGAACTCGGTGACGTGGGCGGCCTTGGCGGCGCGCCGCACCTCCTCGTCGGTGGCCTCGGGCCGGGCGAAGCGGATGTTGTCGCTCAGCGATCGGTGGAACATGGCCGGGTCCTGCGGCACGTAGGACAGCAGACTGCGCAGATCGTTCTGGCGCAGTCGTGAGATGTCCTGTCCGCCGATGCGGATCACGCCGCCGTCGATGTCCATCATGCGCAGCAGCAACTGGGTGAGCGTGCTCTTGCCGCCGCCGGACCGGCCGACCAGGCCGATGCGCGCGCCGCCGGGCACGTGCAGATCCAGGCCGCGGAACAGCGGCTGCGCCCCCGCGTGCGCGAAGTTCACCTTCTCGAACCGGATGTCGGATCCCTTGGGCCGCAAGGGTTCCGGTTCGGCGATGTCGAGCACGGTCGGCGATTCCAGCAGCAGCTCGGTGAACTGCGCGGCCTCGGTGGTGGTGCTCTCCAGCCGCCGGTAGATCTGGTTGAACCGGAACATGATCCCGGTGGCGTTCCAGTAGTAGGTGAAGGCCACCATGATCACCTCGACCGACGCGTGCCCGCCGCCCATGCCGAGGGCGATGAGCAGCCCGGCCACGTTCACGATCACCATCAGCGGGGTGATGGCGGTGTCGATGTAGAGATTGTTGTAATCCCACGACAGCAACGACTTTCGCCGTTGCACCGCGACCCGCCGCCGGTGTTCGGCGATCTCCTCGGGTTCGGCCGCGAAGGCCCGCACCGCCTGCATGTTCGACAGGGTGTCGGAGACGTGCCCGGACACCAGGGCGATGGCCGCCTCGCGGTCGTCGACCAGATGCTGGCGGCGCCGGATGAGCGGGGTGACGACCACGCCGCTGACGGCGATGAGGCCGAGCAGCACGACGACCAGCATCGGGTCGTAGCGCCACAGCACCACCGACGCGAAGGTCAGCGGCACGAAGGCGGCGACGATCTCGAAGGCGAAGGTGTCGGCGAAGTCCTCGAACCGGGTGGCGAAACTCAGCGCGCGCTTGGTCAGCGAGCCCGCGAAGTTGTTGTGGAAGAACGCGGAGTCCTTGGCGAGGAGTTCGTCCATCGCGGTGTTGTAGAGGTTCTCGATCCCGTTGGCGTCCAGGCGGTTCAGGAAGTGGATGCCGACGCGCCAGCACACCTCGGAGATGAACAGCAGCGCGCCGAACCCCACCACATAGGGTGCGAGCGCGCCGATGGACGAGTCACCGGTGGCGGCGACCTTGCCGACGACGATCGCGACCAGCAGCGGCGCGATGTAGAGCTGGCAGATATTGCCGAGGGCGGGCCCCAGCATGGCCGTGATCGTGATGGCTTTGCGCCGGGCCATTTCCCGGCCGTAATAGCGCAGAACCAGCCGTACCGCGGACGTGCGCGTACTCATTCATCCCCCTCTCGGCTAGTGCTTGCAGAGAGCCCAGAGTGCCCGGAGGGAAGTGATAGCGCTACTGAATTATTGCTGGATGGTTGCGGGATACGGGTGCTGGGCGGCCGCAGAGCCCGGCCGCCCAGCACCGGAGCGGATGCCGATCGGAGCACGTGCCGGCATCCACGTTCGGGGGTGCTACTCGATCGGACGGATCGTGCGCCGGATGATGGCCCGCGCTACGCCGGGCAGGAATCGCCGCATGTAATAGGCGGGCCGAGCCTCTCCGGGGAATACGTAGAGCGGCGTCTTCGGTGCGGCCAACGCCTTTTCCAGGGCGTCGACGACGAATTCCGGGGTGACGGGGACCGCGTTGCCGAGCACGCTGGCGTTCTCCTCGCGGACCACGTCCAGGAACGGGGTCTCGACGCCGGGCGGGCACAGGACGAGCAGGCGCACGCCGGTGCCGTGCAGTTCATAGGAGAGGCTGTCGGCGAAGCCGATGACGGCGTGCTTGGACGCGGTGTATCCGGCCATGCCGGGTGAGGGCAGCCAGCCGACGAGCGAGGCGAACAGCACCACGGTCCCCGCGTCCGCGTCGCGCATGGCGGGCACGACCGCCTGCACCAGGTTGACGGTCCCGATGTAGTTGACGTCCATCATCTTCCGGATCAGGGCCACGTCGTGGTCCAGCACCGAGGCGTGCACATGGCCGATGCCGGCCGCGTGCACCAGCCGGTCGATGGTCCCCAGTTCCGAGCGCACCTTGTCGACGACGGCCCGGACCTGCGCGGCATCGGAGACGTCGCATTCGTAGGTGTGGGTGTTGGGCGAGCGGGCGGCGGTGACGGCCAGCCCGTCGGCGTTGACGTCGACGGCGGCCACCTGCCAGCCCGCGGCGGCGAGGCGTTGCGCGACGACGCGGCCCTGGCCGCTGGCCGCTCCGGTGACCAGTGCAGTGCGGCTCATCGGACCTCCTGGGTCTGCAAGACCGTGGCGGCGTCCTCGAAAGTCATGCGGAGCGCGCCGATCCGGCTGGAGAACAGTGCGCGCCCAGGCAGCCCGAGGGCGCGCAGTTGATCGGAGACGGGGTGGTCTCCGAGGTGGATGCGGGCGCCGCCCGGCCGTCCCCGGACCTGGCCGGGGTTCATGATCCAGGGTGTGCGGCGCAGGATTCCGTTGCGCGAGGTGTAGGCGTCGATGGAGGCCCCGCCCGCGCCGGCGGGCATCGGGATACCGTCGGCGACTCGCAGCGCGAGCACGAACTGCCCCTCGACGCGGACCTCGCACCGGTGCCCGCGCCCGTCGGGCGTGATGTCGATGTCGGCCATGAGCTTAGGGAATCCCCAGATCGACTGTCCCGCTTCGCAGGTGAAGCTCTGGTTCACCGGCAGCCAGTGGATGTAGGCCCCGGTGCTGTCCTTGCGCCCGGGCTGTTTCGCCATGATCGAGAAAGCGAATTCGTGGTACGGCCCGAGGTCGCCGTCGACGTAGCGCACGAAGGCCAGCGAGAGCACGGCCTTGCCGAGCACGGTGAGCGGCTCCAGCCCGGTGCCGGTGAGCAGTTCGGCGGCGGCGCGGGCGTCGACGAGGAACAGCGCCGAACTCGCGTCCGCGTGCCGGATCCGCACCGGCATGCTGACCCGCTCCCCGAGCACGGTGTGGGCATCTACCATGTTCGAATTAGAACAGGTTTCACCTAGGCGCGCCGGTTGTTTCACGCAGTTCGTCCGCTCACCGGTCACCTACTTTCATGGTCTGGCGCCCGCTCGGCGACATATGCCTTCGCCCACCGGTAGTCGGGCTTCCCGCTCGGGGTCCGGGCGACGGTCGCGGCCACCCAAATCCGCCGCGCCAGTTTGTATCCGGCGAGACGATCGCGCACATGAGCCTCCAGGGCCGCCAGGTCGATGTCGCCGTCCGCCGGGGAGACCACGGCCGCGACCAGCTGTCCCCAGCGCTCGTGCGGGACCCCCACCACCACCGCGTCGTAGACCGCCGGATGGGCCTTGAGGGTGGCCTCGACCTCCTCGGGAAAGACCTTCTCCCCGCCGGTGTTGATGACCATGTTGCCGCGCCCGATCAACGTGACCGACCCGTCGGATTCGACGCGCGCGCGATCGTCGGTGATCACCATTCGCACGCCGTCCACGACGCGGAACAGCTTGCCGGTCTTGACCGGATCCTTGTAGTACCCGATCGGCACATTGCCGGTCTTGGCCACCCATCCCTCCCCGCCGGGTGCGACGGGCCGCCCGTCATCGTCGACCACCAGCGCGCCTCGGCCGGTGCTCACTCGCGGCGCGCGGGCCGGGTCGTCGTCCTTCTGCGCGAATCCGATTCCGCCGAAACCGGTTTCGGACGAACCGATGGACTCGGTGACCAGGGTGCTCGGGAACAGTTCCAGCAGTGCGTTCTTCACCGGCTGGGTCAGTTGCGCCGCCCCTGACCCGATGGAGATGAGCGAGGAGGCGTCCACGGGCGCGGCCCGATACGAGTCGACCAGCGGCCGGGCGATGGCGTCGCCGGTGACGACCAGGACGTGCGGCCGTTCCCGCGCCACCACCCGCCACACCTCGTCGGGATCGAAGCGCGGCTGGAACAGCACCGCGTTGCCCGACCACAGCGCGGTGAAGGTGGGCATCATGGCGGCGGCGTGGATGAGCGGCGGTAGCACGAACCAGGTCATGGGGAACTCGTTCTGCGCGGCCACCCGGGACTGCTGGTATTCGTCGGCGACGGGTTCACCGGTGTAGAAGTCGATGCCGCCGCCGAGCACCCGCCACATGTCCTCCTGGCGCCAGATGACGCCCTTGGGCAGACCGGTGGTGCCGCCGGTGTACATGATGAAGTGGTCGTCGGCGCTGCGCGGCCCGAAATCCCGGATGCCGGAGGCCGATTCGAGCGCCTCCTCGTAGGGCAGCGAACGGCTCGGCAGTCCCGCTCCCCCTTGGTCGTCCTCCACGACCAGGGTGTGCCGCAGCTTCGGCAGCTGATCGCGGATCTCCTCGATGAGCGGCGCGTAGCAGCGGTGGTGCACCGCCATCTCGAGGTCGGCGTTGTCGTAGACGTAGCGCAGTTCCTCGGCCCGGTACCGGTAGTTGATATTGACCGGCACCGCGCGAATCTTGTAGCAGCCCAGCAGGGTTTCGAGGCTCTCGATGCTGTTGTGCATGTGGAACCCGATGTGGGTGCCGGGCCCGGCCCCGGCCGCCGCCAGGTGGTGGGCGACCCGGTTGGCGCGGGCGTCGAGCTGGGCGAAGGTGAGCCGCCGTGTCCCCTCGATCACGGCGGTCCGGTCCGACACGGCGTCGGCCGAGTGTTCGTAGAGGTCGGCGAAGTTGCACGCCATGGCCGTTTCTCCTGGTGTGTTCCGGCTACAGGACGGTGAGCGGCAGCGGTGTGCCCCGGTCGGTGAAGGTGAAGGCCGCCCCGGAGCTGAACCGGGTGATGGCGACCTCGTCGGCTTCCCGGAACGGCAGGTCGGCGCAACCGATTTCGAGGGTGAGCCCGCAGTCGGCGGCCTCGCGGACCCGGGCGTGGAAACGCGGGTTCACCCCGCGCACCAGGGCGTCGAGCGGCTGAAGATGGCCGGGGTCGAGCAGGGCGGGCCAGGCGCCGTCGTCGACCGCGCCGCAGCCGCGGCCGATGCGCAGTTCGACCAGCTGCTCCCCACCGGCGGTCTCGGCCGTCACGCCGACGTCGACATAGGCGGCCGGGTTCAGCGCCGGGTGCAGGCGCAGCACCTTGGCCAACGCCGCCATACCGTCGCCGAGCCCGAGCGCGATGCGGATGCGTTCGGCGGTGAGGCCCGCGATGCCGGTGAACTGTTTGCGCAGGATGTCCAGCGCCACTTCCGGTTTCGCGCGCTTCTCCACCGCGGTCCGGTAGCCGAGGGTGAGCAGGTGGTGCTGCAGGCACACCTCGTCGGCGATCCGGATGAGCGCCGAGCGCGAGAAGTCCTCGAACCGCAGGTCACTCAGCAGCGGCCCCGTATAGTCCGCCTGCCCGGGATCTTCCGGGTCGATGGGGTCGAGCACGGTGGCGGCGGCCTCGGATCCGGCCACCACCTGCGCGTCCTCGTGCGGGATCGGCGGTTCGTGCGCGGGATCGATCGTGACGGTCCACGCGCACACCGGTTTCCGGTCCGCCGGTTCGCGGGGCGGCCGATGCACGGGTCGCACCTGGGCGTGCGGATTGGTGGCGAGCGCGGTCGCGTCGAAGGTGGGGTCCTCGATGTCGTGGCACATGGCCACCACGAATTCGGTGCCCATCGGCTCGACGTCGGCGAGCGCGCCGCAGTGGTCGAGATGGAATTCCCCGTGATCGTGGTCGATCACCGTGTAGCGGAAGTCCATGAACTGCGGTGGCGCGCCGATATCCAGCTGGAAGCCCTTGAAGATGGCGTCCACCCCGTCACTTGTGATGCCGAGCGCCCGCCGCATGCGCCGGGTGTAGACCGGGCTGGCCAGCTGCCATTCGTCGATGGCGACCGCGGTCATGCCCTCCCGGCCGAGCGCGCCGAGCACGTGCGCCATCCCGGACCGGTCGATGAGGTGCCCGCACAGCAGCAGTTCCGGAACCAGCAGGGCCAGTTCGGATCTGGTGAGTGACGCGTATCTGCTGGTCACCACAGGGGCACCGGCCCCTTCCCGACCGGGTACCAGCCGGGCAACGGTTCGCCCGACATGGACCGTTCCATGCGCTTGCGCATGCCGGACGAGAGCGCGTTGTTCGAAATCATCTCCACGAACAGCGCGGTCACATTGCCGAAGTCGAAGAAGTCGCGCTGCCAGCTCCACTGGTAGTTCCCGGCGTAGCGGAACCAGCTGCCGCCGAGCCCTTCCGGGCTGTAGGGCCGTCCGTCGGCCCGCTGCTGATCGTTGACCTGTTTCCAGAATCCGATGACGCTGCCGGTGCGCTCGTCGACCACGAATTCCTGGTACGGGTACGTCCAGCCCTCGAGCCCGAACATCTCCTGGCCGAGCGCGATATCGCGGATCTCGTCGCGTCCGACGGCCATGAATTCCTGCTGCGGACCGTAGTTCCAGCCATAGGTGGCGTCGTCGGTGTAGAAGTGCTCGAGGGGTTTCCAGTCCCCGGCCGCCTCACACTGTTTGTTCTCGTCCACCCAGCGGCGGATCATCTCGTCGAGTTCGTCGCGGGACCAGCTCACGGCTGTCTCCTTCATTCGACAGCGCTGTCGTCTACGAGCGACAGGGCCTGGGTCGGGCAGTAGCGGACGGCGGCGCGGGCCGCGTCCAGGTCGGTGCCGGGGTCGGCGCGCAGGATCCGCACCTGTCCCTGTTTGGGCACCTCGAAGAGGTCGGGGGCCTCGTCCTGGCAGACGGCGTGGCCCTGGCAGAGGTCGAGATCGACGACCAGGCGCATGGTCAGGGTCCTTCCGGATTCGGCTCGCGCAGTGGCGCTTCGGGCTGGACCTCCACCAGCACCAGGTGCACGCCGCGCGGGGTGGACACGACCGCGGACACGGCCGCCGCGAGATCGGCGGGCCGCAGGAACTGCGGGTGCCGGGCGAATCCCCACTTCACCCAGTTCTCCAGCAGCGGACCCACCACTTCCGGGGTGGCCTGCATGCCCATGCCGGTGAGGGTCTGGCCCGGCCGCACGATGGACGAGCGCACGCCGGTGCCCTCCAGTTCCATGCGCAGCTGGGTGGCGAACGCCTCGACGCCGGTCTTGGCGGCGTTGTACGCGCCCGCGCCGGGCCGGGCCCGCACGGCGCAGTCGGAGCCGATGACCACGAAGTCGCCGCGCTGCCGCTCGATCATGCCGGGCAGCACCCGGTGCGCGAGGCGTTGCGCGCCGACCAGGTGCACCCGCACCTGGGATTCGAACAGGTCGGGATCCATCGCCCAGCCCTGCCCGAATTCGAGGTCGCCCGCGCCGGAGACCAGGACCTCGGTGGGCCCGAGCGCCGACTCGGCGGCGGTGACGAATTCGTTCACCGAGGCGGTATCGCAGACGTCGAGCCGTCCGGCGAAGGCTTCCCCGCCCTCGGCGCGGATCTTCTCGGCGAGGGTTTCGCAGATCTCCACCCGGCGCGCACCCAGCGCGACCGGGTGTCCCAGCGCGGCAAGGGCTTCCGCGGTGGCGGCCCCGATTCCGGAGGACGCGCCCGCCACGATGGCGGGGCGGCGGGCGGGATGCGGTGCGAAGCGGGCCATTCAGCGAACCTCCACGGAGACGGGCAAGTGGGCGAAGCCGCGCACATTCACCGAATGCACGCGCTGGATACCGGTGTCGGCGATGCCGTACGAGCGGACGCGAGCGGCGAACTCGCGCAACACGATCGACGCCTCCAGTCGCGCCAGGTGCGCGCCGAGGCAGAAGTGCACGCCGCGGCCGAAGCTGATCAGCCCGCCCTTGTCGCCGCGTTCGAGGTCGTAGCGATCCGGGTCGTGGAAGACGGCGTCGTCGCGATTGGCGGATCCGATGAGCAGCAGCACCTTCGAGCCCGCGGGAATGGTCTGCCCGTAGTACTCGAGGTCCTCGGCGGCGGTGCGCGCCAGGATCTGGCTGGAGGCGTCGTAGCGCAGGGTCTCCTCGACCCAGTCCTCCACGAGTTCGGGGTGGGCGGCGGCCTTGGCGTACTGCTCGGGATTGCGGCCCGCCCAGTACAGGGCGTTGCCGAGCAGTTTGGTGGTGGTCTCGTTGCCTGCGACCACCATGAGGAACATGAAGCCGAGGATCTCCTCCTCGGTCAGCCGGTCCCCGTCGGCCTCGGCGTCGAGCAGGGCCGAGGTGAGGTCGTCGGCGCGTTTGCGCTTCCGTTCGGCGAGGATCTCGTTGTAGTAGCCCGCGAGTTTCATGGCCGCCTCCATGGCCGCGATCGGCACGTCCAGCACGCCCTCCTCACGATGCACCAGGAGGTCGGCCAGCCGCCGGAGTTCGGCGCGATCGGCTTCGGGCACGCCGAGCAGTTCGGAGATGACGTCCATCGGGACCTGGCCCGCGACCGCGTCGATCCAGTCGAAATCGCCGCCGGCCAGGGCGGGTTCGAGGTAGCGCAGGGTGATCTCGCGGATCCGCGCGCCCATCTCGGTCACCCGCCGGGGTGTGAATCCCTGGTAGACGAGCTTGCGCAGACGCAGGTGCCGGGGGTCGTCCATGGCCAGGAAGGACATGGTTCGCCAGGCGTGCGGCCCCCAGGCGGCGGGGTCGAGCGAGACCCCGTTGGCACTGGAAAGGCGCACGTTGTCCCGGAAGCCGGCCGCCACGTCCCCGTGCCGCGAGAGCGCCCAGAAGTCCAGCTCGGGGTGGTGGTACACCGGGGCCTCGGTGCGCAACCGCTGGTACACGGGGTAGGGGTCCTCGTGGATGCGGTAGTCGTAGGGGTCGAACAGCAGCGGCTCCAGCGAGGCTGCGGTCATGGTGGGTCCACCTCGTATTCGATAACTCGTTCATCGGCTCTGACGAACGTTTTCCAGCAACGGAGACACGTAGCTGGACATGTGTCTGTACGGTACTAGCGACGGGATCACCTCACAACGGAATCCCGCGAAGAAAATCGGCCGGACCGCAGAAACTGAAACCTGTTCTTGCGCGTTTCCGAGCCGCGAACCTATAGTCCGTACACGTGTCCGGACAGCATGGGAGCTACCTATGAGCCCGAGCGATCTCGTCCCCGACGGCGGTTCGCACCTGCTGATCGGCGGCAAGTTGACGCCCGGCGGCGGCGGTGTGTTCACCACCGTCGACCCGGCCACCGGGGAACCCCTCGGCTATGCCGCCAATGCCGACTCCGCCGATATGGACGCGGCCATCGCCGCGGCCCGCACCGCCTTCGACACCACCGACTGGTCCCGCGATCCGGCATTCCGCGCGGCCTGCCTCCGGCAGCTGCGCGACGCCCTGCGCGGGCACATCGAGGAACTGCGCGAGATCACCATCGCCGAGGCGGGCGCACCCCGCATGCTCACCAGCGGTCCGCAGCTGGAGGGACCGGTCGGGGATCTCGGCTACTTCGCCGATCTGGCCGAGAACTACGCGTGGGAAACCGATCTCGGGGTCGCCGCGCCCATGGGGATCAAGAGCTCGCGCCGGCTGCGGCGCGAACCCATCGGCGTGGTCGGGGCGATCACGCCCTGGAATTTCCCGCACCAGATCAACTTCGCCAAACTGGGTCCGGCGCTCGCGGCCGGAAACACCGTGGTGCTCAAGCCCGCGCCCGACACCCCGTGGTGCGCGGCGGCCGTGGGCCGGATCATCGCCGAGGAGACCGACATTCCGGCCGGGGTGGTCAATATCGTCACCTCCGACGATCACGGCCTCGGCACGCAGCTGGTCACCGATCCGCGGGTGGACATGATCTCGTTCACCGGGTCCACCCAGACCGGCAAGGCGGTGATGACCGCCGCGGCGGCGTCGCTGAAGAAGGTGTTCCTGGAGCTGGGCGGCAAGTCAGCGTTCATCGTGCTCGACGACGCGGACATCGCGGCCGCCGCGAGCTATGCCGCGTTCGGCGTGTGCGTACACGCGGGCCAGGGCTGTGCGATCAGCACCCGCCTGCTGGTGCCGCGCGAACTGCACGATCAGGCCGTCGAAGCCGCCGCGCGCACCATGGCGGGCATTCGTCCCGGGGATCCGGCGAAACCCGGAACCGTGTGCGGCCCGGTCATCTCCGAACGCCAGCGGGCGCGGATCGAGCGCTATCTCGACATCGCGCGCGCCGAGGGCGGCACCATCGTCACCGGCGGCAAGCGGCCCGACCGTGAGAACGGCTGGTTCGTCGAACCGACGCTGATCACGGGCCTGCCCAACAGTTCCATCGTGGCCCAGGAGGAGATCTTCGGGCCGGTCCTCACCGTCATCCCGCACGACGGTGACGCCGATGCCGTCCGCATCGCCAACGACTCCCCTTACGGCCTGTCCGGCACGGTGTGGGGCAGCGACCCCGAGCGGCTGCGCGAGGTCGTGAACGGCGTGCGCACCGGGACGCTCAGCGTCAACGGCGGCATCTGGTATTCGGCCGACGCGCCCTTCGGCGGCTACAAGCAGTCCGGCGTGGGCCGGGAAATGGGCGTCCTCGGATTCGAGGAATACACCGAGACCAAACTCATCGCGACCGGCGTCTGAGGAGTACCGACATGAGCCGATTCACCGACAGGTCGATCATCGTCACCGGCGCCGCGCGCGGCATCGGGGCGGCCTACGCGAAGGCGCTGGCCGCCGAGGGCGCGAAAGTCGTCGTCGCCGACCTGAACAGCGAACTGGGCGAGGCGACCGCCAAGGAGATCACCGCCGACGGCGGCGTCGCGGTCTTCGCGCCGGTCGACGTCGCCGATCCGGAATCCGCCAAGGCCCTGGCCGATTTCACCGTCGCCGAGTTCGGCGGCATCAACCACCTGGTCAACAATGCCGCCATCTACGGCGATATGAAGCTGGACCTGCTGGTGTCCGTGCCGTGGGACTACTACAAGAAGTTCATGGCCGTGAACCTCGACGGCGCGCTGAACGTCACCCGCGCGGTCTACAAGCACATCGCCAAGGCGGGCGGCGGGTCCATCGTGAACCAGTCCTCCACCGCCGCCTGGACCTA
Source organism: Nocardia sp. NPDC005746 (assembly GCF_040630785.1). Classification (NCBI taxonomy): domain Bacteria; kingdom Bacillati; phylum Actinomycetota; class Actinomycetes; order Mycobacteriales; family Nocardiaceae; genus Nocardia; species Nocardia sp. NPDC005746. The sequence continues at coordinate 642,503 of NZ_JBEXYE010000001.1, read as the reverse complement.
CTCCGGCTTCTACGGGCTGGCCAAGGCCGGGATCAACAGCCTCACCCAGCAGCTGGCACACGAGTTGGGGCACTCCAGGATTCGGGTGAACGCCATCGCACCGGGACCCACCGACACCGAGGCCACCCGCAGCATCGTGCCCGAGCAGTTCGTGGATCAGCTGGTGAAGCAGATGGCGCTCAAGCGGCTCGGCACCACCGAGGACATGGTCGGGGCCTGCCTGTACCTGCTGTCCGACGACGCGGGCTGGGTCACCGGTCAGGTGCTGAATGTCGATGGCGGGCAGGTGTTCCGGCCATGAGCGAGGGCATCTCGATCGGGTTCATCGGACTCGGCAATATGGGTGCGCCGATGGCGCAGCGGCTGGTCGAATGGCCGGGCGGGCTCGTGGTCTGCGATATGCGGGCCGACGCGCTGCGGCCGTTCACCGACGCGGGGGCGACCGCCGCCGCGACCGCCGCGGACGTGGCCGAGCGGTGCCGGGTCATCTCGGTGGTCGTCCTCGACGACGCGCAGGTGCGCACGGTGGTGACCGGCCCGGACGGTCTGCTCCGGACCGCGAAGCCCGGCACCGTGATCGCGGTGCACTCCACCATCTCCGATCGGACCGCCGTGGAACTCGGTGCCGAATGCGCTTCGCACGGTGTCGAATTCGTGGACGCGCCGATCAGCGGCGGGGCGCCCGCCGCGCAGCAGGGCGCGCTCGCGGTCATGGTGGGCGGCAGTCCCGCCGCCTTCGAGGCGGTGCGCGAGCCGTTCGGGCGGTTCGGATCGCTGGTCATCCACGCCGGCGACGTCGGCGCGGGCACGCGGATGAAACTGGCGCGCAACCTGCTCCACTTCGTCGCCTTCACCGCGGCGTCGGAGGCGCAGCGGCTGGCCGAGGCCGCGGGACTGGATATCGCCGCCCTCGGCAAGGTGGTCCGGCATTCCGACTCGCACACCGGCGGGCCCGGCGCGATCATGCTGCGCAAGACCACCGCACCGGTCGAGGCGGACGATTTCTGGTTCCCCATCCTCGGTCATGTGCGCGATCTCGGTGAGAAGGACCTGTCCTTGGCCTTGGATCTCGCGGGCCGGTTGGATCTCGACCTACCGCTGGCGCAGCAGGCCTTGCACAACTTGGGAGACGGACTCGGCGTGGGGCCCGGATCCATTGCGAAGGAGCAGAAATGAGCGACGAGCAGATGTCCGAACAGCGGCAGCAGGGCCTGAAGACGATGTCGGAGGTGTACGGCTTCGACCTGCCGAACTTCTCCGGCGACCCGTTCTTCGAGGTCACCGCGGATCATCTCTTCGCGGATATCTGGAACCGGCCCGGCCTCTCCATGCGGGACCGGCGCATGTTGCTGCTCGGCGCGATCACCGCGCAGGGGCACGCCGACATCCTCGAGATCCAGGTGGGCGCGGCCCTGCGCAACGGCGAGCTCGACGCCGATCAGCTGCGCGAGATCACGGTGTTCCTGGCCCACTATGTGGGCTGGCCCAGCGCGACCAAGCTCGACGGCGCCGTACGCAAGACGCTCGCCAAAGACCAGAAGAAGTAGTAATCCCGACCCGCAGTGAGGAATACAGAGACAATGGCGGAAACCGCAAGCGTCAGCCCGCTTCTGGCCGATGAGGTCGAGACCTGGGACTACCAGGCCGACGTCGTGGTCGTCGGCTTCGGCATCGCCGGGGTGTGCGCGTCCCTCGAGGCCGCCCGCTCCGGGGCCGATGTCCTGGTGCTGGAACGCACCGGCGGCTGGGGCGGCGCGGCCGCCATGTCCGGCGGCTTCATCTATCTCGGCGGTGGCACGGCGCTCCAGCGGAAGCTGGGCTTCGAGGACACCGCCGAGAACATGGAGGCGTTCCTCACCGCGGCCCTGGGCCCCGGCGTCGACAAGGCCAAGATCCACGACTACTGCCAGGGCAGTGTCGAGCACTTCGATTGGCTTGTCGCGCAGGGTGTCCCGTTCAACGAGGTGTTCTGGGGCGAACCCGGCTACGAGCCGCCTGCCGATGAGGGCCTGATGTTCTCCGGCGGCGAGAACGCCGCCCCCTTCAAGGACAAGATCCCGCCCGCCCCGCGCGGTCACCTGGCCTGGACCAAGGACAAGAAGCTGGGCGAGAAGGGCGGCGGCTACATGCTGATGGAGCCGCTCGCCCAGAAGGCCGACGAGCTGGGCGTGCGGCACGAGTACGACGTGCGGATGCGGCGGCTCATCGTGGACGAGACCGGCCGCGTGGTCGGCGTGGCCGCCACCCGCTACGGCAAGCCCGTGCACGTACGTGCCGAGCGCGGCGTGGTGCTGGCCACCGGCAGCTTCGCCTACAACCACGAGATGGTGGAACAGTTCGCGCCCAAGATCGCCGGCCGCCCGGCCGCCACGGTCGAGGAGCACGACGGCATCGGCATCCGGGTGGCGCAGGCGCTCGGCGCGGACCTCGCCCACATGGACGCCACCGAGGTGGCCCTGGTGGTGGACCCGCAGCTGGTGGCCCGCGGCATCCTGGTGAACGGGCACGGGCAGCGGTTCATCACCGAGGACACCTACCCCGGGCGCATGGGTCAGGCCGTGCTGCAGGATCAGGACAACAAGGCGTACCTGGTGATCGACGAGCTCGCGCTGGAGGAGGCCATGGAGACCAAGTCGTCCATGTCGTTCCTGCGCATCGCGCCGACCTGGGTCGCCGAGACTGTCGCGGAGCTGGAAGGCGAGATGGGGCTGCCGGAGCACACCCTCCAGTCGACCATCGACCTCTACAACCACCACGCGGCGCAGGGCAACGACCCGTTCCTGAACAAGAAGACCGAATGGGTCAAGCCCATCCGGACCCCGCTGGGCGCCTACGACCTGCGCGGCTACACCGGCGGCTTCACACTCGGCGGCCTGCGCACCGATCTGGACTCGCGGGTCCTGCACGTCTCCGGCGAACCGATCCCCGGCCTGTACGCCGCGGGTCGCGTCACCTCCGGCATCTGCGCCGGCGGATACGCCTCCGGTTGTTCCCTCGGCGACGGCAGCTTCTTCGGCCGCCGCGCCGGCGTCTCCGCCGCCAAGCAGCTCTGAAAGGACTTCTCCCCCATGCGTTTCGGCATCGTTCTCTTCACCAGCGACCGCGGTATCACGCCCGCGGCCGCCGCCAAGGCGGCCGAGGACCGCGGTTTCGACTCGTTCTACGTGCCCGAGCACACTCACATCCCGATCCGGCGCGACGCCGCCCACCCGCACACGGGCACCAGCGAACTGCCCGACGACCGCTACACCCGCACCCTCGACCCATGGGTCGCGCTGGGCACCGCGGCCGCCGTCACCTCCCGCATCGAGTTGTCCACCGCGGTGGCGCTGCCCACCGAGAGCGACCCGATCACCCTCGCCAAGACCATCGCCACCCTGGACCACCTCTCCGGCGGCCGGGTCACCATCGGCGCCGGATTCGGCTGGAACACCGACGAACTCACCGACCACGGCGTCCCGGGCAACAAGCGCCGCACCGTGCTGCGCGAGTACATGGAGGCGATGCGGACCCTCTGGACCGAGGAAGAAGCCTCCTACAGCGGCGATTTCATCTCCTTCGGGCCCAGCTGGGCCTGGCCCAAGCCGGTCCAGTCGCACATTCCGCTGCTGATCGGCGCGGGCGGCACCGAGAAGACCTTCAAGTGGATCGCTCGTTCCGGCGACGGCTGGATCACCACGCCGTACGAGTCCGACATCTCCGCCTCCACCGCCCTGCTGCTGAAGCACTGGCAGGAGGCGGGCCGCCAGGGCGCCCCGCGCGTGGTGGCGCTGGCCGGTAAGCCGGACGCCGACCAGCTCGCGGCCTGGGCCGAAGCCGGGGTCACCGACGCCGTCTACGGTCTGCCCGACAAGTCCGAGGACGAGGTCCTCGCCTACCTGGACCGGCTGGCCGCCAAGCTCACCCCATTGGGTCTGAACACCCCGTCCGCCTGATCGGATCGGCCGCCATGGCCGATTCACCTGCGGATTCGGTACGGCGGCAAGAATCGTACGCTCGAGCCGTGTTCGAACCCTTGCCGCCGATGCCCGGCCTGTCCGACCCGACCGCGGTGTTCATCACGCACGAGGACACCGCGCGGGCGCTGGCCGAGTCGGCGCTGGCCTGGGTGCGACGGCACTCCCGGCGACGACGCCGCAACGCGCTGCGCTGGGTGATCACGGCGATCGTGCTGTACTCGCTGTGGTCGGTCAGCGGCCTGCTGATCGGGCTGGCGATCTGCGCGGCGCTGGTCGGAATGTACCGGCGGCGCTGGAATTCCGATCCCGCACGGACATTGGCCCTGTTCTCGGCCATGGCCGCGCCGGGCACGGTGATGGCGACCCGGTTCGGGCCCGCCGCGTTCGACGTCCAGGTGGGCGCGGACACCCACCGCCGGGTCCGCTACGACGGCATCCGCGACCTGGAGGTCACGCCCGCGGCGGTCGCCTTCGGCGAGGGTCAGCAGTACCACACCTATCCGCGAGAACTGTTCCCCAACAGCGCACTCCAACTCATGACGGCGGATGCCCACCCGGCCGATCCGCCGAGTCCGATTCCGCCGCTGGCCGATCCGTCGGCCGTCTACGTCGTGCGGCCCGGAGACACGAGCCGGCTGGTCCGGGTTCCGGCGCACAGATTCCGGGTGCGACGGGCGATCATCTTCGCCGCGCTCTCGTCGATCTACCTGAGCACGCTGTATCCGATCCGCGGGTCGGGGCCGATTCCGCTCGCGGCCGCGGGCATCCTGCTGCTGGCCGTCGCGTTCTCCCTGACCTACACCGCGAACCGGAATCGGCGGGAAAGGGAAATGGCGCACCAGTTCCCGCCGGGCACGGGCTTCGCGGCACGCTTCGGGCCGGACGCGGCGGATATTCACCTGGGCAGCCGGCGAACCCGCATCCGGTACGAATGGATCAGCGATATCCGCATGCAGGACGGGGTGGTCGAACTGCGGGGCCTGGACGGCGGCGCGTACCCGCGGGAATTGTTCCCGGACTTCGCGATCGCCTACATTCGCGCGCTGAATGCCGAAATGGCAGCGAGCCGCTAGTTGCAGGCGGCGATGCGCTGCAGGATGCGCAGGGTTCCGGTGGCGGCGAGGGTGCGGAACTTGCCGGTGGCCTCGGCGCGGCGGTAGAGCTCGTCCGCGGCGCGCAGTGCCAGCAGGCCGCCGCCGGCCACCCAGTGGGACCAGTCGTCGTAGGCGCGTTCGGCGGCGGCGGAGTCGGAGCCGGTGATCAGCAGCAGGCGCAGCGGAGCGCGCCATTCCCGGACGGCGGCGGCGTAGGCATCGGCGGCATCGCCAGGGCCCGCGGTGATCTCCAGGATCGCGCCCTTGCCCGCATAGGTGCGGGCGGCCTCGGACAATGCGGCGGCCTCGTCCGGGGGCAGCGTGGCGGTGATTTGCTCGATGAGTGCGGGCAATTCGCGCGGGGTGGCGGAGAGCGCGGCGGGGAGCATTCGAAAGCCTTTCCGGTGCGGTCTCATTCATACCGATCGCGCATACCGCGAGTTGCCCGGCGGGCCGAGTCATAGTAGCATCCGGACACGTGTCTGATCCCCTTTCCGACCGCTCAGCGGTGAGCATGGAGGCCACCCGCCGGCGGCTCACCGAGAAGCAGGCCGACACCGTGGACAAGCTCACCCGGGCGGCCATGGACGTGCTGTCCCAGGAGGGGTTCGCGGGGCTGACCGTGCGCATGGTCGCGGCCCGGGCCGGGGTCGGCACGGCGACCGCGTACACGTATTTCTCTTCGAAGGAACACCTGGTCGCGGAGATGTTCTGGCGGCGGCTCGCCGCCACGGACGCACCCGCCGGGGAGGGCATCGACTCCACCGCCCGGGTGCTGGCAGTGCTGCGGCAGATCGCGATGCTGATGGCCGACGAGCCCACACTCGCGGGCGCCGTGACGGCCGCGCTACTGGGTGTCGACCCCGATGTGGCGCATCTGCGGCTGCGGATCGGCGGCGAGATCCGGCGGCGGTTGATCGACGCGCTGGGCTCCGACTCCGATCCCGAACTCATCGAGACGCTCGAAATGATCTACGCGGGCGCGCTGGTGCGCGCGGGCATGGGTTACGCGTCCTACGCCGAAATTGCCGAGCGCATGGAGAAATCCGCGCTGCGCATCCTGCGGCCCTGAAATAACCATTCCGATTTCGCGCGGGAATCCGTGGGATACCTTGCCGTGCATTCCCTTCCGTAGTACCGTCTGGACAGGTGTCTACCCGGGAGGTCACAGATGACCCTGGTCAAACCGCGCGCGGTATCCGGTGGCGAGCACGAGCACGGCCACTTGGAGGAATTCCGCACCGATCCCATCGCCCTCATGGCCCGGGTTCGGAGCGAATGCGGTGATATCGGCTCGTTCCGATTGGCGGATCGCGATGTCATCCTGCTGACCGGTGCGCAGGCCAATGAGTTCTTCTTCCGCGCCGGCGACGATGAACTCGATCAAGCCGCGGCGTATCCGTTCATGAAGCCGATCTTCGGCGAGGGCGTGGTCTTCGACGCCCCGCCCGAACGGCGCAAGGAAATGCTGCACAACACCGCCCTGCGCGCCGAGCAGATGCGCGGGCACGCCACCACCATCGCCCGCGAGGTGGAACGCATGCTGGCCCGCTGGGGCGACGAGGGCGAGATCGACCTGCTCGAATTCTTCGCCGAACTCACCATCTACACGTCCTCGGCCTGCCTGATCGGGACCAAGTTCCGCGAGGAGCTCGACGACCGCTTCGCGCACCTCTACCATGAGCTCGAGCGCGGTACCGACGCCTACTGCTACGTCGACCCGTACGCCGATATCGAGAGCTTCCGCCGCCGCGACGAGGCCCGCCACCAGCTGGTGAAGCTGGTGCGCCACATCATGGCCGGGCGGATGGCGAATCCGCCGACCGGCAAGGACGATCGGGACATGCTCGACGTGCTGGTGTCGGTGCGCGACGAGCAGGGCCAGCCCCGGTTCTCGGCCAGCGAGGTCACCGGCATCTTCATCTCCATGATGTTCGCCGGTCACCACACCACCTCGGGGACGGCCGCCTGGACCATCATCGAACTGCTCCGGCACCCGGAGGTGCTCGGTCAGGTGGTCGCCGAACTGGACACCCTCTACGCCGACGGCGCGGATGTGAGTTTCCATGCGCTGCGCCAGATTCCGAATCTGGAGGCGGTGCTGAAGGAAGCGCTGCGCCTGCACCCGCCGCTCATCATCCTGATGCGGGTGGCGCGCGAGGAGTTCGAGGTGTGCGGCCACCGCATCGATCCGGGCGACCTGGTGGCGGCGAGTCCCGCTGTCTCCAACCGGATTCCGGAGGCGTTCCCGGATCCGGAGCATTTCGATCCGGGCCGCTACCTGGACCCGAATCAGGAGGATCTGGCCAACCGCTGGAACTGGATCCCGTTCGGCGCGGGCCGGCACCGCTGTGTGGGCGCGGCGTTCGCGCTCATGCAGCTGAAGGCGATCTTCTCGATCCTGTTGCGGGACTGGGAGTTCGAACTGGCGCAGCCGTCCGACAGCTACCGCAACGACCACTCCAAGATGGTGGTCCAGCTGGAACAGCCGTGCGCGGTCCGTTATCGCCGCCGCGCCCGGCCGTCCCAGGACTGACTAGAGCGCGGCCTCGATCGCGGCGACGATCGCCGCGTCCTTGGGCTCGGTGCGCGGGCGGAAACGGCCCAGCACCGAGCCGTCCCGGCCGATCAGGAACTTCTCGAAGTTCCACTGGATGTCCCCGGCCGCGCCGTCGGCGTCGGCCACCTGGGTCAGCTCCTGGTACAGCGGGATGCGGCCATCGCCGTTCACGTCGCTCTTCTCCAGCAACGGGAAGTCCACGCCGTAGGTCGCCGAGCAGAACTCGGCGATCTCCTCGGCGGTGCCCGGCTCCTGGCCCATGAACTGGTTGCACGGCACGCCGACCACGGTGAACCCGCGCGACCCGTAGGTCTGCTGGAGTTCGACCAGGCCCGAGTACTGCGGGGTGAGCCCGCACTTGGAGGCGACATTGACCAGCAGCACGACCTGGTCGTCGGCCAGCTCGGCCAGCGAGGTGGGCTTGTCGGTCAGGGTGCGCAGCGGAATTTCGCGAAGATTGGTCACAAGGCCGAATTCTAGAACGGGTTCGACGGGGTCACCGGCTCAGGAGTAGCGGACCTGCCAATGCTTGATCCCATTGATCCAGCCCGAACGCAGCCGCTGCGGCGGTTCGACCTCGCGGATTTCCGGCATGGCGTCGGCGATGGCATTGAACATCAGGTCGATCTCCAGCCGCGCCAGATTCGCGCCGACACAGAAATGCGTGCCGGTGCCGCCGAACCCGACGTGCGGATTGGGATCGCGCAGCACATCGAATTCGAAGGGGCGGTCGAAGACCTCCTCGTCGAAGTTGGCGGAACTGTAGAACAATCCGACGCGCTGGCCTTCGCGGATCTTCTGCCCGCCGAGTTCGGTGTCCTGGGTGGCGGTCCGCTGGAACGCCGTCACCGGCGTCGCCCAGCGCACGATCTCGTCGGGCGCGGTGTGCGGGCGGCGCTGCCGGTACAGCTCCCACTGATCGGGGTTGTCGACGAAGGCCTTCATTCCGTGCGCGATGGCATTGCGGGTGGTCTCGTTACCCGCCACCGACAGCAGGATGACGAAGAATCCGAATTCGTCGGAGCCCAGCGCCTCGCCGTCGACATCGGCTGTCACCAACTGGCTGACGATGTCGCCGACCGGGCAGGCCCGGCGCTGTTCGGCCATGTTGTAGGCGTAGCCCAGCAATTCGGCATTGGCGGCCATGTTCTGGCCCGCGAATTCCGGATCGTCGTAGTTCATCAGCTGGTTGGACCAGTGGAACAGCTTGTATCGATCGTCCTGCGGCACCCCGAGCAGTTCGGCGATGGCCTGCAGCGGGAGTTCACACGCCACCTGCTCGATGAAATCGCCGCCGCCGGTGGATTTCGCCTCCCGCACAATCTTTTCCGCGCGTTCGGTGAGCGCGGCCCGCAAGCCCTCGACAGCGCGCGGGGTGAAGCCCTTGGACACGATGCGCCGAATCTTGGTGTGCTTCGGCGGATCCATGTTCACCAGCAACGCTTCGCGGCCGAGTTCGAGCTGTTCGGGTTCGGAATCGGCGGGCATCCGGATGATCGAGCCCTTGCGATGGGAGGACCAGAGTTCGGGCCGCCGGGAGATCTCCTTGACGTCCTCGTGGCGGGTGATCACCCAGTACCCGTCGTCGTCCATGGGGGCGGCCTGCTCGGGTGTCTGCGCGTTCCACCAGACGGGTGCGGTACGCCGCAGCAGAGCGAACTCCTCGACCGGACTACGGTCGGCCCAGAGCGCGGGATCGGTGAAGTCGAAGCCGGCGGGCAGTGACGGAACAGACACTGTTCCTCCTCGGGCAAGGTGCCGCTAAGATCACGAAATTGGAACGTGTTTCACAGGAATTCAACCATGCCGACCGGCCATAGGGCAGCGTTTCCAGCCTCCAACCCGAAGTCGATCTTGGGACTGGACAGCCCATCCGGGGTGTCGGCAGACTAGAACCTGTTCTACAGTGATGCCAGGCACACTCGAAGATGAGGTAACTGATATGACCCCTTCCCCGGGCTCCACGTCCGAAGCCGATTACGTCGTCGTTGGCGCGGGTAGCGCCGGCGCCGTGCTGGCGGGGCGCCTCGCGCAGGCCGGCGCGAGCGTGATCCTGTTGGAGGCCGGGCGCAAGGACAACACCCAGCTGGTCACCCGCCCCGGCATGATCTCGATGGTCCACACGGTCCCGCAGCTGAAGAAGCTGGTGACCTGGAAGCAGTACTCGGTCCCGCAGAAGCACGCCAACGACCGCAAGATCCCGATGACCCGCGGCAAGGTGCTCGGCGGCTCGTCCTCGGTCAACGGCATGCTCTACGTGCGCGGCAACAAGGCCAACTTCGACTCCTGGGCCGCCGAGGGCAACAAGGGCTGGTCCTACGACGAGGTCCTGCCAGCCTACAAGCGCCTGGAGAACTGGGTCGACGGCGCCGACGACTACCGCGCCACCGGCGGCCCCATCGAGGTGACCCGCCCCCGCGAGATCACCCCGATCGCCGAGCAGTTCATGACCGCCGCCTCCGAGTCCCTCGGCGCGCCGATCATCAAGGACTACAACGGCGGGTCGCAGGAAGGCCTCTCGATCTTCCAGCAGTCCGTCAAGGACGGCATCCGCTACAGCTCCTCGCGTGGCTTCATCACCAACATGCCGAACTCGCACATGACCGTGCTCACGCACGTGCACGCCACCCGCGTGGTCATCGAGAACGGCCGCGCCACCGGCGTCGAGATCGCCGAGAAGAACGGCACCCGCCGGATCGTGAAGGCCGCCAAGGAGGTCATCGTCTCCGGTGGTGTGATCGGCTCCCCGCAGCTGCTCATGCTCTCGGGCATCGGCCCGGCCGCGCAGCTGCGCGAGCACGGCATCGAGGTCGTCGCGGACCTGCCGGTCGGCCAGAACCTGCACGACCACCTGTTCGTGCCCATGACCTTCGTGTCCAAGAAGGCCATCCACCGCGGCATCCCGACCTACTTCGCGCGCGGCATCCTCAAGGAGATGCGCAACCCGGGCAGCTCCTTCATGGGCCGCACGGTCTTCGAGGCCGCCGGCTTCGTCAAGACCAAGTTCGCCGAGGGCGACCACCCGGACATGCAGATCCACACCCTGCCGTGGAGCTACCCGACGCCCAACCAGGACGCCGACAAGCTGCACCTGGTGGACCGCCGCCCGGCCTTCACCATCATGCCGTCGCTCATCTACCCGAAGAGCCGCGGCGAGATGAAGCTGGCCTCGGCGGACCCGTTCGCCTCGCCGCTCATCGACCCGGGCTACCTGACCGACCCGTGGGACACCGAGTTCCTGGTCGAGGGCATCAAGATGATCCAGGAGATCATGTCGCACAAGAGCATCGCGGGCGACTGGACCGAGAACTTCTTCCCGGGCCAGCAGTGGGCGGACGAGACCGCGCTGCGCCGCGAGCTCCCCAACCGCGTGCACTCGATCTACCACCCGGTCGGCACCTGCCGCATGGGCGTGGACGAGCGCGCGGTCGTCGACCCGACCCTGAAGGTGCACGGCATCGAGGGCCTGCGCGTCGCCGACGCCTCGATCATGCCCAGCATCACCGGCGGCAACACCAACGCGCCGAGCTACATGATCGGCGAGAAGGCCGCCGAGTTCATCAACGGCGGACAGTAATCCCACCGAGCCGCTCCGGAGACTGCTACTTCCCTGGTAGCTCCGGCGCGCGGGTCAGCGGCCACGACCATCGCTGACCTGCAACAGCCCCGGGCCTCCTACCTCTCGGCCCGGGGCTGTTGTCCTTTCTTCCGAGGAGTCAGCGGTGACCCTGCCCGTCGATCTGTGGCTCAACGCGCCACTGGCCGAATCCGCCTCGCGCGCAGCGCGATTGCGCGAACTCGGGGTGGACGGCGTGTTCACCTTCGAGGGCGCGCACGACGTGTTCGCGCCGCTCACCCTGGCCGCCACCGCCGGAACCGACATCATGACCAATGTGGCCATGGCGTTCCCGCGCAGCCCGATGCATCTGGCGCACACCGCGTGGGATCTGCAGGCGCTCTCGGGCGGGCGGTTCCGGCTCGGGCTCGGCAGCCAGATCCGCCCGCACATCGAGAAGCGGTACGGCAGCGTCTGGTCGGAGCCGGTGGAGCGGATGCGCGACACGGTGCTCGCGGTGCAGGCGATTCTGCGGGCCTGGCAGACCGGCGAGCGCCTCGACTACCGCGGGCGGTTCTGGCAGCACACGCTCATGACGCCGCAATTCGATCCGGGTCCGAATCCGTCCGGGCCGCCACCGGTTCTGGTCGGCGCGCTGGGTCCGCGCATGACCGCCATGGCCGCCGAGGTCGCGGACGGGCTGCTGGTCATGCCGTTCACCACCGAGCGCCACTACCGGGAGCGGACCCTCGCCGCGGTGGGCAAGGGCCGCGGCGACTCCACCCGGCCGTTCGAGATCATCGTGGAAGCCATTGTGGCCATGGGCGATACGGAAGAAGAGCTGACCACGGCGCGCAAGGCGGTGCGAAACCTGCTGGCGTTCTACGGTTCCACGCCCGCCTACCGCCCGGTGCTGGAGGTCGAGGGCTGGGCGGATCTGCAGCCCGAGCTCAATCTGCTGTCCAAACAGGGTCGCTGGCGGGAGATGGCCGCACTGATCGACGACACCATGGTCGACGCGCTCACGGTCAGTGGCACGCCCGCTCAGTGCGCCGCGCAGATCCGGAACCGCTTCGGGGACACCGCCGCTCGCGTCTGCTGCTACTTCCCCGGCTACCAGGTCCGCGACGAGGCCATCGCCGACCTGGTAGCCGCACTGCACGCCTGATCGAGACCCGCACTCCTGATCAGCCCACGGTGATGGGCTCGGCCAGCTCGTACAGGCTTCGGCGGCCGGTCATATCGGTGACCACCAGCCGCGGCAGGTTCGGACCGAGCCCGTTGTAGACGTGCGAGGCCGCCGGATCGGTGGTGGTCTCGTGCGAGCCGTCGCCGAAGTACCAGTCGTACCGGCGAATGGCGCCGCCCGCTCGCTCCGCGTCGAAACTGACCGCGTTGCCGGACCGGGCGGTCACCTTCGACGCCGTGAACCCGATACCGAACGGCTCACCGCCACCGAACCATTCGCTGATCCGGGGATTCATCAGGAAGGCGTCGGCGTGCTTGCGCGCGACCTCGAGGTCGGGCGGGGACACGGCCGGGATGGCCCGGCACTGCGGCAGGTCGTTGACCTGGGGGCAGACCAGCAGGCGCAGCGAGGCCGCCTCGTCGCCGAGCGGGTTCAGGGCCGGCGTGCGCTCGGCGGGCTGTGCGATGTCCCGGGGCGTCGTCTGCGCGGGCTCCTTCACGACCTGCGCCGGATCCTGACCGCCGACGGCATCCTCGGTGAACAACCCGTCGGCGGCGGTGGCGTACCCCTCGCCCGCGGCGGCATTGGCGTCGGCGACGGCCTGCCGGAACAACTCCGAGGACACCCGCACGAACTCCGACCAGCGCTGGGTCAACGACTCCGGCACCCGATCCCCGTCGTAGCCGTGGAAGTAGTTGCCCACCAGTACCTTCGGTGTGCCGGGCAGTTGGTGCGCGGCCTGCACCGCCTCCCGCATGCCACGTCCGCCGTACCCGAGAGCGGCTCCGCTGTAATAGGGCACGGCGGCGGCCGGGTTCACCGCGTCCGCGCCCACGCCACCGCATTCTCGGTGCACGGCGGCCGTCAGATCCTGAGTGCCGGGCGTGACGCCCACCGGAATGCCGAAGACCGGGTCCAGATCGTTGAGGCAGCCGTCGATCAGCACCAGATCGACCGGGTAGCCGTTCGCGGTGGCCTCGCCGGTGGCCTTGTCGAGCTGGCAGAACACGTCGAGGGTGGCGTCCCCGCCGGGGCATTTGCCGGTCGGGTGCTCGCCGGGCGCGTCCAGGGCGGCGCCGGAGGCGGTGTAGTCGTGCAGGGTGGCGCCGCGGCCGGTCCTGGATCCGAGGGCATCGGCCACCACGTTGGCGAAGCTGTGCTTGCGCGGGGCGCTCACGCCGCCGAGCACCGACTGGCCCCACAACACCGAGTCGCCGACCGAGACCACGTGCAGCGGGCGGCAATCCCGGTTCACCCGGAAGTTCCACGGCTTGCCGTAGCCGCTGACGTCGCCGCCCGGGATCCGAGCGCGCGCGTCCACGCGGAGCAGGCCGTCGCTGGGTAGCTCGTCGTGTCGGAGGTCGAACCCGACCGCCATCACGTCGTTCTCCACCACGGTGATGCCGCTGCGAATCGGCTGGCCGCCACCGAGAATCCGCCACTCCACCTCCGCGTGCGAGTCGACTCCCGGCGGGAAGTAGACGGCGGCGGTGCCGTGCAGCGGGCCGGCGCACGGCCCGTCGGGGGGTGCGCTGACGTCGATGATGAGGGGAAGGTCGCTCGCGGGTTCGGCGACGGCGGGTAGCGGCCGACCAGCCTGCGCCACGATTCCGGCCACCGCGATCGCACCCGCCAGGGCCGGCAGCAGGGCCGCGCGACACCGGCGAGATCGCCACACTTTCATTGCTCCTCCTGGGAGATGCGCAATCCGACAGCAGACCATAGTGCGGATGCGGCGGCACGGCACTCGGAGGCGCGCCGAAATGGCCCAATTTAGCCCGTTCTACCTGCGAATCTGTTAGACAAAAGGGATGAACGCGAGAAATCTGACACTCGCTACAGCCGCCTTCGCATTCACCTTCTTGGCATGGAATCTGATTGGTCCGCTATCGAGCAGCTATACCAAGCGGCTGGACCTCTCCCCCGGCCGGCAATCGCTGTTGGTCGCCACCCCGGTCCTGGTCGGATCGCTGGGCCGGATTCCGGTCGGCGTGCTGACCGACAAATTCGGCGGGCGGTTGATGTTCACCGCCATCTGCTTCATCTCGATCATCCCGGTGCTGCTCGTCGGATGGTCGAATTCCTTTGCGGCGCTGCTCACCCCGCGCCTGGTCGACCACCTCGGCCGCACCCAGACCCACGTGCTGATGGCCGTCGCGCTGGCCGTGATGGGCGCGATCATGTGGCTGTTCGCCCGCAACGCCCCGCAGTGGCAACCGGCCACCGAAGTCCGCCACAGCGTTTGACCACTACGGAAGGGACCGTATGCGTATCGCTCTCTTCGTCACCTGCATCAACGATGTGCTCTACCCCGGCACCGGACAGGCCACGGTGAAACTGCTGCGGCGGCTCGGCGTCGAGGTGGAATTCCCGACGGCACAGAGCTGCTGCGGGCAGATGCACTGCAATACCGGGTACCGCGCCGACACCGCGAAACTGGCGCGGCACTTCGTCAAGGTGCTCGGGGGCTACGACCGCATCATCGTGCCGTCGGCCTCGTGCGGGCAGGCGCCGCGCGAGTTCTATATGACAGTCGCCGAGGCCACCGGTGATTCGAGGCTCGCCCTCGACACCCAGGCCATTCTGCCCAGAATCCGCGAGGTCACCGAATTCATTACCGACGACCTCGGAATCCACGATGTGGGCGCGTATTTCCCGCACCGGGTCACCTATCACCCGACCTGCCATTCCCTGCGCGTCCAGCACATCGGCGACCGGCCGCTGACGCTGCTGCGCGCGGTGGCGGGCATCGACCTGGTGGAACTGCCCGCCGCCGAGGAATGCTGTGGGTTCGGCGGCACCTTCGCGGTCAAGAACGGGGCGGTGTCGGGCGCGATGAACGGCGACAAGGCTCGGCATGTCCGCGAGACCGGCGCGAATGTGCTGACAGCCGTGGACAATTCGTGCCTGATGAACATCGGCGGGCGGCTCGCCAAGGACGGGACCGACGTCCGCAGCCTGCACCTGGTGGAGATCCTGGCCCGCACCACCGCCGACGGGCCGATGCCCGGGCTGCCGCTCGCCGCCGCGGAAGTGGTGTCATGAGCAAGAGTTTCGTGGGCTGGCCGCCGTTCCCGAAGGCCGCCGAACGATCCACCCGCGATCCGCAACTGCGCGCCAATGTGCACCGGGCCACCCACACCATCCGCGCGAAACGCGACGGGCTGGTCGGCGAACGGCCCGACTGGGAGCAGCTGCGCGACAGCGCCGCCGCCATCAAAGACACCGCGCTGCACCATCTCGACTCCTATCTGGTGCGGCTGGAGGCCGCGGTGGAGGCGGCGGGCGGGGTGGTGCACTGGGCGCGCGACGCCGCCGAAGCCTGCCTGATCGTCACCGAGCTGGTGCGCCGCACCGGGGAGACCCGGATCGTCAAGGCCAAATCCATGCTCACCGAGGAGATCGGGCTCGACGACGCGCTGCGCGCCGCCGGGATCGACGCCCGCGAAACCGATCTCGCCGAGATCATCCTGCACCTCGGCGACGACCTGCCCTCCCACATCGTGGTGCCCTCGATGCACCTGAACCGCGGGCAGATTCGCGACATCTTCACCGCGGAGATGGGGAAGCACGGGCGGCCCGCCCCGGCCGGGCTCACCGACGATCCGAACGAACTGGCGGACGCCGCGCGACTGCACCTGCGCGAGAAGTTCCTGGCCGCCAAGGTCGGCGTCACCGGCGGCAACTTCCTGGTCGCCGAGACCGGCACCGTGGTGATGGTGGAATCGGAGGGCAACGGCCGCATGTGCCTGACCCTGCCCGAGACCCTCATCTCGGTGGTCGGCATCGAGAAGGTGGTGCCGACCTGGCGCGACCTCGAGGTGTTCCTGCAACTGCTGGCCCGCAGCTCCACCGGCGAACGCATGTCGCCCTACGTGTCCACCTGGACAGGCGTCACCGACCGCGACGGGCCACGCGAATTCCACCTGGTCCTGGTCGACAACGGCCGCACCCGCGCCCTGGCCGACCCGCTCGGGCGACAAGCACTGCGCTGCATCAGATGTGGCGCGTGCATGAACATCTGCCCGGTCTACGAACGCACCGGCGGGCAGACCTACGGCTCGGTGTACCCGGGACCGATCGGGGCCATCTTGAACCCGCTGCTCAAAGGCGCGGACGATCCGCAGACCGCGTCACTGCCGTACGCGTCCTCATTGTGCGGCGCGTGCAACGAGGTGTGTCCCGTACGCATCGACATCACGGGCAACCTTCTCGAACTGCGCAACGATATCGCCGAGGGACCGGCCCAGGTGAAGCATCGCGCCGAACGCGCGGCACTCGACGTGGTCGAGCGCATGATGTACCACCCGCACCTCTGGGCCGCGGCGGTGAAGACAGCGGGGATCGCGGGCGTGGTCGCACCGAAAAAGCGTCTGCCGCCGCCGCTTTCGGGATGGACGCGGAGCCGGTTGGTGCCCGCCGTGCCCAGGGAGTCCTTCCGGACCTGGTGGGCGCGAACCCATGGCGGGCGCGATGGCAATGGGCAGGTCGACGCGATGGGCAACGGACACGGAGGGCTGCGATGAGCGCGCGCGAGGTCGTACTCACCCGCATTCGGGAGGCGCTGTCGGACCTGCCCGCCGCGCAACGCACCACCACCGTGCCGCGCGACTACCTCGGGCAGGCACCGGGAATCGACGAACGGGACCCGGCCGCGGTCACGGCACTGTTCCTCGAACGGCTGAAGCACTATGGCGCGCAATCGCATCGGGTGCGCGCCGCGGAGCTGTCCGCCGCCATCGCGGCGGCACTGCGCGAGCACGGGGCATCGAGCGTGCTCGCTCCGGCCGGGCTGCCCGCGTCCTGGCTGACGGACTGGGCGCACGGGTCCGGGAATCGCGTCGTCTCCGATGATCCACAGTTGTCCCCAGCCGAACTCGACGCTGTGGATGCCGTGGTCACCGGTTGCGCCGCGGCGATCGCCGATTCGGGCACCGTGGTACTCGACGGCGGCCCCGGTCAGGGCCGGCGCGCGCCGACACTGGTGCCCGACTGCCATGTCTGCGTGGTGGGGGCCGAGCAGATCGCCTCGTCGATCCGGAGGTGATCGGCGTGCTGGACCCGCACCGGCCGCTGACCTGGTTCAGCGGGCCGTCCGCGACGGTGGACATCGAGATGATCCGGGTGCAGGGCGTGCACGGCCCCCGGCAGCTGGTGGTCATCGTGGTCGACTAGCCCCGAAAAGGGGGAATTAGCAGGACTTTTCACTGTTACAAGATCTTGTTAAGGCCGCGCCAAGCACGGCTGGGCATCGTTGTGTCCAACGCCGGAACGCACCGGCGGACCCACCGAGCCACCTTTCCTGGGGCGGGAATGCTGGGGCCGGCCCGTCCACGAGGGGTGACGGGCCGCCCACAGCACACCGATCGACTGGCGTCTCGCTGGGGTATCCGGCCTGCCGCGAAGGGGGTGGCAGGCAGGCGCAGAACCCGCGAGTCCGTCCACGAGGGGTGACGGACACGCGGGTCTGTGTTTTTTCCGCCCTCCGCTTCGCTCCGGGTGGGTTCGCGGCCCTGGAGGTCTCGTTCTTCCCTCCCTCCCTCCGCTCCGCCTCCCCCGCTCCAGCGCGGGGAGGCGGAGCGCAGTCCAGAACTAGACGCGCCACGAACCACCTCGCACTTCAATCGCCCGGTGGACCCAGGTCGAATGATCTTGTTATCCGCGAATGTGGCCTTCACGACTCGAGAGACGGCATCATGGAAGGCAAGAGCGCCAAGCAGATTGGGATGGACGATGGAAACCTTGGTCGTACTGGCTCTGGCCTGCCTGATCTACTGGTGGGGCCTACTCTGATCGGGGAGTTTGCGCGACCGCGTAGAGGGCGTCGGCGATCCGGCGGCTGAAGTGGTCGGCATCCTCGGTCCCGTGGGTGAGCGCGCGCATCAGAGTCGCGCCCCGCAGGAATTCGAAGACCGCCTCGGTGTCGCATGTCCGGGCCGCCTGGCCGGAGTCGGCGGCCGCTGTCAGCAGCTCGCCCAGCGCCTGAATCGTGGGGCGCTCGCCGCCGTCGAGCAGGCGGCGGTAGCTCTCCCGATCGTCGTGATACTCCGACAGCAGGCCGGGGATGGCCGAGCGGGCGGCGGGATGCGCGGCCGCGTTCAGGAACAGGCGCGTCCACGCCAATAGGTCGGCGCGCAGGTCGCCGGTGGGGGCCGGATGGTTCTCGGTGTCCAGCGCGAAGATCGCGTCCTCGACCAGCGCCCGCTTCCCCGGCCAGCGGCGGTAGATCGAGGTGGTGACCACCCCGGCCCGGCGGGCCACGGCCGCGATGGTGGTGGCCTGGTAGCCGTCCCGCACCAGGAGTTCCTGGGTGGCGGTCAGCACCTGCGCGTCCAGCTGCGGATCCCGGGGACGGCCGGGGCCGGTGCGGGCGGTCCCTGTCGCTGCGGTCACGTGGTCTCCCTGTGGTCGGCCGGGGCGAATCTTCTGGAACAGGCTACATTCCAGCCTTATTTGGAATACGCTGCGCCTCGTATTTTAATTGAGAGTGGCGCAGGCCACACCGCTGAGAGGCAGCCGTCGATGCTGACGCCCCAGGACGAACTACTCGCCCACCAGCTCCCCACCACCTTCGACCACGTGCAGCAGAGCGATCTGCGCTGGACCGAACGCGTCGTCCTGTACGGCTTCGACACCACCGGCGAGATCAGCGTCATGACCGGCATGGCGCGCTACCCCAATCGCAATGTGCTCGACGCCTACGCCATGGTCACCATCGGCAACAAGACCGCCCACGTGGTCCGGCTCTCCCGCGAGATCGGCGACCGCTACGACGGCATCGCCGACTGGACCGTCGGGCCGTTCAAGTACGAGATCGTGGAGCCGCTGCGCACGGTCCGCGCCACTCTCGGCGACAACGACCACGGCATCCGGCTGGAGCTCGAACTCGCGGGCGAATTCCCGGCCTACGAGCAGGAACCTGCCTTCTTCCGCAGCCGCGGCCGGGTCCGAGAGGACGCGCGCCGCTACTACCAGAACGGGCGCGTCTCGGGCTGGATCGAGGTCGAGGGCGCCCGCTTCGAGATCGACCCCGACACCTGGTGGTTCGGACGCGACCACTCCTGGGGCACCCGCCACGGGGGTGGCGGCGGCAGCCTCGGCGAGGGCGAGGGCCTGCAGCCCGGCGACATCCCCGACGGCGTCCTCTATTACATGGGCATCTTCCAGTTCGATGACGAACTCGTGCACTTCGCGCAGCGCGAGACCGCCGACGGGCAGCGCTGGCACTTCGAGGGCACCGTGCTGTCGCCGCTGGACTCCGGCAGGCAGCCCATCCCCATCGCCACCACCGACCACGCGCTCACCTTCCGCGACGACTTCCGCATCGTCAGAGGCGGCAGCTTCACGGTGCGCTCCGCCGACGGGCGCGATCGCGAATTCACCATCACCCCCGTCTCCGGCTTCTGGCCCGGCCTGGCCGGATACGACCACTACCGCGGCTACGCCTCCGGACTGTGGAAGGGCCCGAACTGGAGCGACGGCTTCACCGCCGACCTCACCGACACCGCCGACCTGAAGCAGGTCAGCATGCTCAGCGAGACCTTCTGCCGGGTCGAGACCGAGGGCAAGGTCGGCTACGGACTGGTCGAAATGGTCTGCATGGGCCGCAACGCGCGGTACGGGTACGAAGGGTACTGACCGTGACCGCCATCAGAATTCCCGCCGAGCACCTCGGGGCGGCACTGGAACCGCGGGTGCGCGAGCATCTTTCGGCCTCCGGCGCGGCTCGCGTCCGCGATCTCGCGCGTACCGAGCGCGGATTCGCCACCGAGACCTACCTTTTCACCGTCGAGGACGAATCCGGCAGCACTCCCCTGGTACTGCGCCGCCCACCGGACCTGTCGTTGTTCCCCGACTACGACCTGCTGCGACAGGTACTGGTCATGCGACGACTGGCCGGCACCGGGCTACCCGTCCCCGAGGTGGCCTGGCTCGAGCGCGGGGACAATCCGCTCGGCAGCCCGTACTTCGTCATGCACCGGCTGGACGGGCAGGCCCCCAGCGACTATCCGTCGTATCACGCCGCCGGGAACTACTTCGAGGCCACGCCCGAACAACGGGCCCGCATGTGGTGGGGGTGCGTGGACACTATCGCCACCGTCAACCAACTGGATTGGCGGGCACTGGGATTGGACTTCCTCGCCTTCCCGCGACACGGGACCGGGGTGGTCGAACAAGGGGTGAACTATCTCGAAGGAGCGCTGCGCTGGGCCTGCGAAGGGGATCCGCCCGAGACGTACCGGCGTGCGGTCGCCTACCTTCGCGACAACCTCTACGAGCCGGAGCGGCCCTGCCTGTGCTGGGGCGACGCCCGCATGTCGAACATCCTCTACGACAAGGACTTCCAGGTCCGCGGCGTCCTCGACTGGGAGATCGCCCATCTCGGTGCGCCCGAATCGGATCTGGCCTGGTTGTTGTTCCTGGACTGGGCCTGCAGCGAATACGAGGGCCATCCGCCGCTACCGGGCACCCCGACCCGCGAGGAGACCATCGCCCACTACGAGAAGAGCACCGGGTATCAGGTCCGCGATCTCGAATACCAGGAGATCTTCTCCGCCGCCCTGCTGTCGATTCCGCTGCTGCGCATGACCCATCGCGTGCAACTGCCCCCGGAAATGAACATCACCGGCTTCTGCACCGCCCGCATCGAGCAATTACTGAACTGACAGTGTCGCCGTCCACCGATACGCTGTCGCGGCACGTTTCATTTCGATCGGGGGGGTTCCCTAATGCTGCGTCTGGGTATCTGGATGGCGATTCTCGGCTTCGGCTCGCTGTTCCTGGAGAAGGCCGATATGCACTTCATCATCCTGGCCTGGGCTGACGATATGCAGCCCGGCTTCGGCATCGTGCTCGGGGCGATCGGGGTACTGGTGGCGCTGGTCTCGTTCGGCATGCAGGCCAAGGACGAGTCGGCCTGAGCCATCAGGAAATAGACGATTCCGCCCCCGGCAGTACGCCGGGGGCGGAATCGTTTTCAGGGGTCGGCTAGCGGGCCTGCGCCAGCTCCGGCTCGGCCGTCTCCTCCGGAAGTCCTTCCGGTGCCGCCGCCTTCGCGCCCTTCATCAGGAAGAAGGCGATCACCGTGGCCGCCAGGACCGCCGCGCCACCCGCCAGGAAGGTGGTCGACATGGCGTGGGTGAAGGCGTCGCGAGCCGCGTTCAGCAGGGCGGCGTCGCCGGTGGCGAAGGCTCCGGCGATGCTGTCGCGGGCCGCCGCCGGGGCGTCGGAAGGCATTCCGTCGGTGTAGGTTCCGGCCAGGATCGCACCCAGCACGGCCACGCCCAGCGCGCCACCGGTCTGCTGGATGGTGTCGTTCAGGGCCGAACCGACGCCGGCCTGCTCCGGCGGGATGGCCCCCATCAGCGCGCCGATCGCGGCGGGCATGGCCAGACCGGCGCCCGCGCCGACCAGCGCCATGGCGAGGGCCGCGGCCCAGAAGCCCGAGTCGGTGTCGAGCGCGGCCAGGGCGCCCGAACCGGCGGCCAGCACCAGCATGCCGAGCAGGGTCAGCGGGCGGACGCCCAGCTTCTGCACCAGACCCGCGCCCACACCCTGCGCCACCAGGGCGGCGAAGGCCAGCGGGGTGAAGGCCAGCGCGGTCTTCATCGGCGTGTAGCCGAGCACGAACTGCAGGTACTGGGTCAGCAGCAGGAGCAGACCGGCATTGGCGAAGGTGACCAGTACCAGCGAGAAGCTGGATCCGGTGAAGACGCGGTTGCGGAACAGCTGCAGCGGCACCATCGGGTGTTCGGCCTTCAGTTCACGAATCAGGAAGGCCACCAGGAAGAGCGCGGCGACCACCAGCGAAACCCAGGTTCCGGCAAGGCCCTTGGTCGGGAACTCGATGATGCCCCACACCAGCGCCACGGTGCCGACGATGGACAGCGCCATGCCCGGCAGATCGGTCGGGCGGGCCGGGCCCTTGGACTCCGGCATCAGGGTCATGGCCGCCACGATGGCCACCGCCGCGATCGGCACGTTCAGCAGGAAGACCGCGCCCCACCACACGTGTTCGAGCATGAGGCCGCCCAGCACCGGGCCGCCGACCATGCCGATCATGGCGACACTGCTCCAGGCGGCGATCGCCCTGGGGCGCTCCTGCTCGTCGAACACGGTGATCAGGATGGACAGGGTGCTCGGCATGATGAGCGCGCCGCCGATGCCCATGATCACGCGGCCGCCGATCAGCATCTCGGGGCTGGTGGCGTAGGCGGCCAGCAGCGAGGCCGCGCCGAAGAGCACCAGGCCCAAGACCATCACCAGCCGGCGGCCGAAGCGGTCGGAGAGACTGCCCGTGGTGAGCAGCAGGCCCGCGAAGACCAGGATGTAGGAGTCGATCACCCACTGCAGCGCCTGCGGGCCGGCGTGCAGGTCGGTGGCGATCTGGGGCAGGGCGACGGTGAGCACCATATTGTCGATCACCAGCACCAGGGAGCTCAGGCAGAGCACCACCAGGATCAGCCAGCGCCGCGGGTCGCGCTGGGCGACCGGCGCTGGCAGCGCCTCGGCCGTGTCTTTCGCAGTCATTGTTGTCCCCTTCGAGAAGCGGTTCCGCACACTGTGCGGCGTTGTCGAACACCGTACGGTCTCCGTACACTGTTCGCAACAAGGAACGGTGTACGGCAGGGCGAACGGCGTTCTAGCTGGGGTTATGCTGTTCCGCAGACAAAGGAGGAAGAGCCATGGCGGCCAAGGCCCAGGAGTTCTCGTCGGTGTGGACCCGACCGGAACGACAGCGCAAGGATCAGCCCGCACTGAGCCGGGAACAGATCGTCGCCGAGGCGCTCGCCCTGCTCGATACCGAGGGCTACGACGCGCTCAGCATGCGCCGCCTCGGCAGCCGCCTGAACGCGGGCGCGACCTCGCTCTACACCCACGTCACCAATAAGGACGAGATCCTCGAACTCGCCATCGACGAGGCCTTCGGCGACGTCCCCGCACCCCCCGGCGTCGCCGAGAACTGGCGCGCCGAACTACTCACCCTGGGCCGCGACATCCGCGCCGCCATCCTGCGACACCCGTGGATCAGTACCGCCATGACCGGCGCCGGACTCGCCTACCTCGGCCCGAACCTGCTGCGCCTGTCCGAGACCATGCTCGCCCTGCTCGAGGCGGTCGGCTTCGACGACTACTCCGCCGACCGCGCCGCCAATGCCGTCTGGTCCTACGTGCTCGGCACCACCAGCGGCGAGACCGCCATGGTCACCACCATCGCCCGCAGCGGCCAGAGCCAGCAGGAGTGGTTCACCAACTTCATGACCCTGGCCGAGCGAGCGACACACAGCTATCCGCACATCAGCAAACGCCATCGGACCATGAGCGACATCAACGTCGCCCAGTCCCGCGAGGACTTCTTCGACGACGAACTCGGCCTCATCCTCGACGGGCTGGAAGTGCGGCGCACCCGGACGGCCGGGAAATAGGCTGCCGCGCGGGCGGATTCAGCGACCGGACGCCAGGCTGGTCCCGCCGTTGACATCGAGGACGACGCCGGTGGTGAAGCCGTTCACGGCCAGCAGGTGAATGGCGGCCGCGACATCCTCCGGGCGGCCGACCCGGCCGACCGGGGTGGTGGCGACCAGACCGTCGAACAGGGCGGTGCGCTGCGCCTCGGGAACCCGTTCCCACCACGGGGTATCGATGACTCCCGGGGCGACCGCGTTGATCCGCAGCGGGGCGAGCTCGACCGCCAGCGGCGCGACCATGGCATTGAGCGCGCCGTTGATGGCGGCCAGACCCGCGGTGCCGGGGAAGGCCGAACGAGCCGAGGCGGCGGTCACCAGGGTCACCGAACCGTGCGAATCCAGATGTGGCAGTGCGGCTTTCAGAATGCGGACCTGCGGCCAGAACTTGCCGTCGAAACCGGCGGCCAGCTGATCCAGGCCGAGTTCGGCGAACGGGCCGCTACCGGCCGAACCGCTCACCGAGATGACCAGGTGGTCCAGGGTTCCCAGCCCGGCGAAGAAGGCGTCGACCTCGGCCTGGTCGGCGGCGTCCACGGCGTGACCGGTGGTGTCGCCGCCGATGCGGGCCACGGCCGCGTCCAGCTTGGCCCGGTCGCGACCGGTGATGACGACCTCGGCGCCCGCGGCCGCGAAGACGGCGGCGGTGGCCTCACCGATGCCGGAACTGCCGCCCATGATGACGACGCGCTGTGTTGTGGTCATTGCCGGAACCTCCAGTTTGTTGGAACTGATAGTCTCGACAACAGCGGAACCGAGACTTTTAGTCTCGACAGAACGGTGAGCTGCGCCACAGGAGGACATCGATGAAAACCGCAGGGCCGCAGTCCGATCCCGAGCGACCCCACACCGGCCGCCGCCGCAACGAGGCCACCCACCAGGCCATCCTCGACACCTCGCTACGGCTGCTCGGCGAATCCGGGGGCGCGCCGGTCACCATCGACGCCATCGCACGGGCGGCCGGAGTCGGGAAACAGACCGTCTACCGCTGGTGGCCGTCCAAAGGCGCCTTGCTGCTGGACGCGCTCACCGAACGATCCACCCTGCACGTGCCGACGCCCGACACCGGTTCGGTGCGCGCCGACCTGCTCGCGATCATCGACTCGACCTTCCGTGGTGCGCAGAGCGATTCGACCGCGCCCGCCCTGCGCACCCTGGTTCGTGAGGCGGCGCAGGACCCGCACCTGGCCGAATTGCTGGAAACCTTCACAGCGCAACGGCGTCAGGCTGTCCTGGAGGTCTTGGAGCGGGGTCGCGCACGCGGCGAACTGTCCGATGACGCCGACCTCGATCTCATGGTCGACCAGTTCTACGGCGTGTTCTGGTACCGCTTCCTGCTCGGCCACGCGCCCCTCGATACCGCCGTGGCCGAACGGCTCACCGATTCGATTCTGGCCGGGAACACCGAAGACCCGCGTCGCCGAAGCGACGCGGGCCCCAATCGGGTCCGGGGGTAAAACCCGCGAGAGACCCGAGAGTTGGTCAGAGCTGTTCGCGGACAGCCACTTCGATGCGCTTGCCGAGGTCGGCGTCCACGCTCTTCCAGTAGTCGAACACGCGGCCCAGGATCGGCTCGCGAACACCGCCCAGGATGTGCCCGGCCACATTGCTCACCAGGCGATCCCGTTGCGCGTCGTCCATGACCTCACGCACCAGGGTGCCCGCCTGCGCGAAGTCGTTGTCCTCGCGGTGGGTGACGTACCCGGCGCGGATCATGGTCGGGTCGAACGCCCACGCGCCGTCATCGATGGCGCGGGCCGGGTCGGCGTGCGCGCCGCCGAAGGAGTTGGGCGCGTACACCGGAACGGTCGGCGCGTTGTGGCCGGAACGCATGGCGCCGTCCTGCGAGTAGGAGTTCACCGGGGCGGCCTTGGCGCGGTTCGGCGGCAGCTGCGCGTGATTGGCGCCGATCCGGTAACGGTGCGCGTCGGCGTAGGCGAAGACGCGGCCCAGCAGCATCTTGTCGGGCGAGAAGGCGATGCCGGGCACCACGTTCGAGGGCGCGAAGGCGGCCTGCTCGATGTCCACGAAGTAGTTCGCGGGGTTGCGGTTCAGGGTCCAGCGGCCGACCTCGATGAGCGGGTAGTCCTGCTGCGACCAGACCTTGGTCAGGTCGAAGGGGTTGAAGCGGTAGTTCTCCGCCTCGGCGACCGGCATGATCTGGACCTTCAGCGTCCAGCTCGGGTGGTCGCCGCGCTCGATGGCCTCGTACAGGTCGCGCCGGTGGTAGTCGGCGTCCTTGCCGGCCAGCTCGTCGGCCTCGGCCTGGGTGAGGGTCTTGATGCCCTGGTCGGTCTTGAAGTGGTACTTCACCCAGAAGCGTTCGCCCGCCTCGTTGATCCACTGGTAGGTGTGCGAGCCGAAGCCGTCCATGTGGCGCAGGGTGGCGGGGATGCCGCGGTCGCCCATGAGCCAGGTGACCTGGTGGGCGGTCTCCGGGCGCAGGGTCCAGAAGTCCCACTGCATGTTCGCGTCGCGCAGGCCGGAACCGGGCAGGCGCTTCTGCGAGTGGATGAAGTCGGGGAACTTGATCGGGTCCTTGATGAAGAAGACCGGGGTGTTGTTGCCGACGATGTCGTAGTTGCCCTCGGTGGTGTAGAACTTCACCGCGAAACCGCGCGGGTCGCGCCAGGTGTCGGGGCTGCCCTGCTCACCGGCGACGGTGGAGAACCGCACCAGCGATTCGGTGCGGGTGCCCGGCTGGAACAGCGCGGCCTTGGTGTAGCGGCTGACGTCGCCGGTGACCACCAGTTCGCCGAACGCGCCCGCGCCCTTGGCGTGCACCACGCGCTCCGGGACGCGCTCCCGGTTGAAGTGCGCGAGCTTCTCGATCAGGTAGTGATCGTGCAGCAGGATCGGGCCCTGGGCGCCCGCGGTGAGCGATTCGTTGTCGCTGGGCACCGGGGCGCCGGAGTTGGTGGTGGTCGCCTTGGTCATGAAACCGAGCCTGCTCCGCTTTCTTGAACTAGTCAAGAAAAGCGGGCAGGCTCGTCGGTAAACAAAGCTGTATACAGTCCGGGCGCTACCGCGGAGCCGGCGGGCGATAGGTCGGGAAGTTCGGTGGCGGGATGTAGGTGGGCGGGCGATCGAGCCAGGTGGGCATCGGCGGCACCGTGAGCGGGTACTGCCGCAGGTACGACGGGAACGTCGGCGGCGCGGTGTAGCGCGGCGGCGTGTAGTGGGTCGTGGTCGGCGCGGAATCGTGATCCGAGCCCAGGGCGGCGATCACCACCCGGATCACCAGCAGCACCCCGACCGCCGCCGCCCAGCGCCCGAACCGGCTGCCATCGGACTTCGGCCGCGGAACCGGCGCCCGGACAACGGCTTTCCGCTCGCGGTACGGACCACGGGACGCGCCCCCGGCCGCGGCGTCCCGGGCCGCCCGCGCCCGCAGTTCGTCCTGCGCGGCCAGCCACGCCAGCTGCTCCCGCACCACATCGCCGTACGCGGGATCCAACTGCGCGACCCGCCGCAATTGCTCCGCGCCCGCCTGGTTGTCCCCCCGATCCACCGCGAGCAGCGCGAGCTCGTACAGCGCTTCCGCGTGGTCCGGCTCCAGCCGCAGCACCTCCCGGAACGCGGCCTCCGCCTGCGCCTGCGCATCGGGCCCGTGCACGTTCCGCCGCAGGGTCAGCCCGCGCAGCAGATGCGTGTGCGGGTCGTCCGGTTCCAGCTCGAGCGCCAGCTCCAGATTCTCGAGCGCCGCCGCCGGATCGGTATCCCGTTGCGTGGCGGCCAGGATCCGGAAATTCACCGCCTCGTCCGGCTCGAGTTCGACAGCCCGCCGAGCCGCCGCCAGCGCCCGCTCCCGCCGCTGCGCCCCCTCGTCCCCGGCCGCGCTTCGACTCGACTGCAATTCCGCCAGCGCCCGCACCCGCCACACGAACGGCTCGTCCGGCGCCACCCGCATCGCGGCCCCCGCGAACTCCAGCGCTCGCTCGTACTCCCCCTCCCGATAGGCCAGATTGGCCATGTCCGCCAACGCCTCGGGATCCTCCGGATCCCCCGCCAGCACCTCCCCCAACATCTCCCGGGCCGCATCGAACCGCCCGAGATCCGCCAGCACCCTGGCCTTCTCGATCTTCTCGCTCATCCGGTCAGCGATCCGGGATCAGCGGTTGTCGCGGGTGCGCATATACGCGGCGAGCTCGTCGTAGCTGCCGTCGTTGTTGGCGAATTCGACGACGTTGCGCGCGGATTCGAACCAGGCGCCGGTGCTGGGCCGGGTCTGGGTGAGGGCGGCGGCGATGTCGTCCATGCGGACGGGGCGGACGGCGCCGGTGCGGATGGAGTCGGCCATGGCGAGTTGGGTTGCGGACTTGCAGATTTGGGCCAAATCGGCGCCGGAGTAACTCTCGGTGCGGGCGGCGACGGCGTTGAGGTCGATGCCCTCGACGGGGCGGTCCTTCAAGTGGTGGCGCAGGATCGAGACTCGGGCCTCCGGATCGGGGAGGGCGACCAGGACCATGCGGTCGAAGCGGCCGGGGCGGCGCAGGGCTACGTCGACGTCCCAGGGGTGGTTGGTGGCGCCGATGATGTAGACGCCCTCGTTGTCGCTGGTCATCGAATCCATCTCGGTGAGCAGCTGATTGACGGTGGAGCGCAGCGAACTGGAGCCGGACAGGTGGCTGCGCTTGTGGCCGAGGGCGTCGATCTCGTCGAAGAACAGGACGCAGGGGGCCTTGCGGCGCGCGGTGCGGAAGACCTGTTTGAGGTTGTACTCGCTGCGGCCGGTGTACCAGTTCAGGATGTCGGCGATCTCGATGGCGTAGAAGTTCGCGCCCAGCTCACCCGCCACCGCCGACGCCACGAACGTCTTGCCGCAACCGGGCGGGCCGTAGAGCAGCAGGCCGCCGCGGGCGCTGGTGCCGAAGGCCTTGGCCAGTTCCGGGTTTCGGACCGGGCCCAGCAGCGACAACTCCAGCTGCTGCTTGACGTGCTCCATGCCACCGACATCGGCGAGGGTCAGCTTGGGGCGCTCGAACAGGCCGACATCGCCCTCGGCGTACGGCTCGGACCGCTCGTTCACGAAGGCGGGCTGGATGATGTCGCCCACCTGCTCCTCGGCGGCCTCCCAGTCGTAGCCGGAGTCGGCCGCCTCGGGCTCGACCGCGGCCGACGTCGTGGAAGCCGGTGCGGCCGCGGCCGATTCACCGGCCGCGCCCGCCAGCGCCGCGGTACAGCGTTGCAGCAGCGCCGTCACCTGCGCGTTGACCGGATCCTGGGCCAGCGCCGTGGCGCACTGCGACAGCGCCTCCGCGTGGCGTCCGCGAGCGGCCAGCAGTTCGATCACGCTGATCCGCACCGGCAGCAGCTCGGGATTGGCGTCGAGCACGGTCAGCAGATTGGCGATCACCGGATCGTCGGTCACAGCTCCCCCAAGAGAAGTACAGATTGTTCTTCGCCGAATGCTAAACGCTCCCGGTGACACCGGTCACCACCGCGACGACGTCACCCGGATCATGCCGGCGTGCCACCCCGCGGTTCTGAACCCGGACTCTCCATAGGCGTTTCGAGGCATAGCCCAGATCACAGTGTCGCACCTGGAATAGATCGGCACGAAGCCCGGTTGATGCACAGTGCCGGCGTCGGAACAGCCCCGGGCCGCACCCTTCGTCGCTACGAGCGACCACTCGCCGAGAGGCGCTTGTTGGGCGTCGGCTTCAACTTTCCGGGTTAGCCTGAACTCCATGCGGCGCATGCGCAGGGGGATGGCCGGCGCGTTGGCGACGGTAGTGATGGCGGGCAGCGTGATCCTCGGCGGAGGGGCCGCGACAGCGGTGGCCGACCCGGCGCACTGCGCGCAACCCACGGGGCGCGACTTCGTGCGTGCCGCACCCGAGGACGCCGGGGTCGACCCCGGCCCACTCGCCGACGCCCTTGCCTTCGCAGCCACCCGAAACCGCTTGAACGTCCAGGTCTTTCGGCACAACTGCCTGATCGGCGCCGGCCCCTCGAACGCCGAGACCGATACCGTCCCGTGGAACGTCTGGAGCGTCACCAAGAGCATCGTCTCCCTGCTCGCCGGAATCGCCTGGGACCGTGGAAAACTCGATATCGACGCGACCCTGGACAACTATCTGCCGCCGGGCATCGGCGACGCCGGGCACCGCGCCATCACCGTGGAGAACCTGCTGCAGGAGACCTCGGGCCTGCGGATCGGCGCGGCCACCGAGGGCATCACCGGTGTCGTCCCCCTCGACCCGTTCAGCGCGGTCCAGGCACTGGGCGTGCCCTTCGACACCCCGCCGGGCAGCGCCTTCCAATACAGCCAGCGCAATGTGGACCTGCTGTCGTATGTGATCGAACTGGCCACCGGCGAACCGCTCCAGGACTTCGCGCAGCGGGAACTGTTCGGCCCCTTGGGCATCGAGCGCGGCGACTACTACTGGGCGCGGGACCGTTCGGGCCACACCTACGGGTACGCGCACCTGTTCATCCCGCCCGCCGATCTGGCGCGGCTCGGTATGCTGGTCGCCGCGCACGGCCGCTGGAACGGTCGCGCGGTCGTCTCCGAGGCCTATCTGGATCGGGCCGTCACGCCGTCGGGCACCAACCGCTGCTACGGCTACCTGTTCTGGCTCGGCCCGGGCTGCGCGGAGAATCCCGAATTCCTGCCCGCCGACACCTATTCCATGTCCGGACTCGGCCTGCAGAACGTCTTCGTGGTGCCCGACCTGGACCTGATGGTGGTGTGGACCGGCGTGTTCGGCGTGCACAACGGCCAAGGCCCCGGCGGCCTCCTGCAATACAGCGACGAGCCGTCGCACGAGTTCTTCCGCCGCCTGCTGTCCGGGTTCCGCGACCATCCGATGCCGGATCCGGGCCCGTACGTGGAGACGCCGCTGCGGGTGGACTACCGTGCCTACTTCGACACCGATATCGCGCTGGCGGTCTTCGGCGTCGGCGCGGACGCCTATCCCGGCTGTACCGTGTTGTCCTGCTTGAACCTTCCGCTCGCCCCGCCGTTCAGTGACGCGCCCCCGGGCTGCCTGCTGCTGGCGTGCGTCGGCCCCGACCCGCGCACCCCGGGGGTGCGCTGACTCCGACGACAGCGTCTAGGGCGTGACCGCGGCGCGCCCCGCCAACTCCCGTAATTCCTCGGCCGGCCGGCGGCCGGCGAACTGCAGCAGATCGCGCACCACCTCGCGGGCGCGATGATCGGTGTGGACCAGTTCGGGCGTTAGTCGCTCGGCATTGAGCAACGCCTCCAACGCTTCCGCCGCCTGCCGCCGTTGCGCGTGCGCGCGAGCCACGTCGACCAGGAAGCGAGCTTGCCGTTCCGGCGACAGGATCGACGCGTCGACGGTGCGCGCAGTGTCGAGCGCCTCGCCGGCGTCACCCAGTTCGACGGCCACGGCCACCGCGTGCACGGCGACCCCGGTCGGACCGAACTCGGTGTCGAAGTCGTTGCGGCCCTCGCCCAGTCGATCGGCGGCGGTGCGCGCCGCCGCCAGCCCGGCCCGGGCCGCGGTGCGATTCCCGTCCGTCGCCGCGATCACCGCCAGCATGAGCTGCAGGGATCCGTAGAGCGACAGCACTTCCGGCCGCGGGTGGTCGGCCGCCGCGCGGGCGGCCAGCGCCGCCACCGACACCCGTGCCGCCTGTTCGGCCTGTTCCAGTCGTTGCAGGCGCAGGAAGGCCTGTGCCATGCGGTAGGTTCCGGCCACGACGCTGAGCGCGTCACCGGATTCCTCGGCCGCGGACAAGGCGCGATCGGCCGCGACCCACGCCGCGTCGACCTCCTCCTGACGGGTGAACGCGGTCGCGGCCACCTGATAGGCGCGCGAGAGCTGGGTCAGCACTTCCGGCCGCCGCGGGGTGTTCGCCCGCGCGGCGTGCTCCAAGTCCGGGATCAGCTCCAGCAGGCTGCCGCCCACCTCGACCAAACGGGATTCGTGTGCCAGCTGCCAGGCCAGGTCCACGCGCTGTTGCAGCTCGGGGAGTTTCGCGTCCGCCGCGTTCGGCTCGGGAACGCGGTCGGCCTCGTCTCCGAGAAGCTGGTCCAGTGCGGGATGTCCGGTGAGCAACAGCCGCAGCTGCTCGAAGACCGCCGAGCCGGGCCGGTGCCCGTCGCCGCGGTCGGCGGCCACCGGTTCGGCCGCTTCCGGACGCAGATCGCGTACCGCCACGCCGAGCACGTCCGCCAGTCTTTGCAGAACGGACAGTCGCTCAACAGGCAGGACGTCTCGCTCGACCTGCGACACCCAGCTTTCCGAGCGCCGAATCGCCGCGCCCAACTCTTTCTGCGATAGTCCCCGCCGCCGGCGCAACTCCGCTACCCGTGCCCCAAGGGTACTTTCGGCCACCGGGTCAAACTCCTTCTGCCTGATCGGCTTTCCCGGCCGTCACCGCCCGCTTGTTTCGCCGATGTCTACCATGCCCTTCTCCCTCCGCCCATTCCTTCCAAGGGGGATCTGCCGACAAGGATTCCAGACCGGGCGAGCTTACGGCGCACAGTATGGAACATGGATTTTTCTTATTGCACCGCAATTTTTCTGTGTTTAACGTTTGAAGAGGACCCGTCGAACCAAACGGACGACAAGAGGTGGTCATGCCCGGCGAACTTCTCTTCTTCCTACTCGGAGCCGGAATCGGCGGCGCGGCAATGTGGTTCGCGGCGTGCGCCCTAGCGGCCACCAAGTATTCCTCCGCTGCCGACGGGGCGACGGTGCAATCGATCACCGCTCGCCTCGAACGCGAGGGTAACCGGAACTCCCGCGCGGCGAAAGGCCAATCAGTCACCCACCGGGCGCCCACACGATGACGGCCGCCCCCAAAACCGACGAAGTCCATGTGCGCCTGCGGTTTCCCGGCGGAATGATCTTGGATTACCGCGCCGAGCGAGCAATTGCGGAACGTCTCGCAGCACATATGAGACCGCATCGCATTGAAGTCACCATCGACGGCATGCCCATCGATCGGCTCGCGCCACTACCGTGCGCGGAACTTTGGGCCGATTGACCATATCCGAAAACGGACCGCGCACTTTACGTGCACGGTCCGTAACGGTTAGTTCCGATCAGAGAAAACTGATCAGTTGTTCAAAAGGACTTCCGCGATCTGAATGGTGTTCAGCGCGGCGCCCTTACGCAGATTGTCGCCCGAGATGAACAGCGCCAGACCGCGACCGTCCGGCGCGCCCGGATCCTGGCGGATACGACCCACCAGCGACTCGTCCTGGCCGGCGGCGGCCAGCGGCGTCGGCACATCGGTCAGCCGCACGCCGGGCGCCTTGGCCATCAATTCCTCAGCACGCTCCACCGAGATCGGCCGGGCGAACTCGGCATTGATCGACAGCGAGTGCCCGGTGAACACCGGCACGCGCACGCAGGTGCCGCTCACCAGCAGGTCCGGCAGACCCAGGATCTTGCGGGACTCGTTGCGCAGCTTCTGATCCTCGTCGGTCTCACCGCTGCCGTCGTCCACCAGTGAGCCCGCGAGCGGAATCACATCGAAGGCGATGGGGGCCACGTACTTGTTCGGCGCCGGGAAGTCCACGGCCGACCCGTCGTGCACCAGCTTCTCGGCGTCGCCGATCACCGCGCGCACCTGCGAGGCCAGCTCCTCCACGCCGGCCAGGCCGGAGCCCGAGACCGCCTGGTAGCTGGACACGATCAGCCGCTGCAGACCGGCCTCGTCGTGCAGCACCTTGAGCACCGGCATGGCGGCCATGGTGGTGCAGTTCGGGTTGGCGATGATGCCCTTGACCAGGTTGCGGGTCGCCTCCGGGTTCACCTCGGAGACCACCAGCGGCACCTCGGGATCCTTGCGCCAGGCCGAGGAGTTGTCGATGACGGTGACACCGGCGGCCGCGAAGCGCGGCGCCTGCACCCGGGACATGGTGGCGCCGGCCGAGAACAGCGCGATGTCCAGTCCGGTCGGGTCCGCGGTCTCGGTGTCCTCGACCACGATGTCCTTGCCGCGGAACGGCAGCGTCTTGCCCGCCGAGCGCGAGGACGCGAAGAAGCGCACCTCGTCGGCCGGGAAGTTGCGCTCCTCCAGCAGCTTTCGCATGACAGCGCCGACCTGACCGGTCGCGCCGACGACGCCTACACGCACACCCATGGCTCTACCGTCCCGTTCCGCCGTGCACCACGGCGACCTCGTCGCCGCCCAGATCGAACGCCGAGTGCAGCACCTTCACGGCCTCGTCCAGGTCGGTGTCCTTGACCAGCACCGAGATCCGGATCTCCGAGGTGGAGATCAGGTCGATATTGATGCCCGCGTCCGCGAGCGACTCGCAGAAGGTGGCGGTCACGCCCGGGTGCGACTTCATGCCCGCGCCGACCAGCGACACCTTGCCGATGTGGTCGTCGTACACAACCTGGGAGAAGCCGATCTCGCCCTGCCGCTTGGTGAGCAGCTCGACGGCGCGCGGGCCCTCCAGCTTGGGCAGGGTGAAGGTGATGTCGGTCTTACCCGTCTCCACCTTGGAGATGTTCTGCAGCACCATGTCGATATTGATCTCGGCATCGGCGACCGCGCGGAACACCTTGGCGGCGTAGCCCGGCTCGTCCGGAATGCCGACCACGGTCACCTTGGCCTCGCTGCGGTCGTGCGCGACGCCCGTGAGGATTGCTTGCTCCAAGGGGATGTCCTCCATCGATCCGGTAATCATGGTGCCCGTCTTGTCCGTGTACGAGGACCGCACATGGACGGGCACGTTGTAGCGGCGCGCGTACTCGACGCAACGCAGCATCAGAACTTTCGAGCCGCAGGCCGCCATCTCCAGCATCTCCTCGTAGGAGACGGAGTCCAGCTTCTGGGCGTCGGTGACGATGCGCGGGTCGGCGGAGAAGACGCCGTCCACATCGGTGTAGATCTCACACACATCGGCATTGAGCGCGGCGGCCAGCGCGACCGCGGTGGTGTCGGAACCACCGCGACCCAGCGTGGTCACGTCCTTGCTGTCCTGGGACACGCCCTGGAAACCGGCGACCAGCACGATGGTGCCCTCGCCGAGCGCCTGCTGCACCCGGCCCGGGGCCACATCGATGATCTTGGCGTTGCCGTGCGTGCCGGTGGTGATGACGCCGGCCTGGGAGCCGGTGAAGGACCGAGCCTCGGCGCCGAGGGAGTGAATGGCCATGGCCACCAACGCGTTGGAGATGCGCTCACCGGAAGTGAGGAGCATGTCCATCTCGCGGGCAGGCGCGGCGGGCGCGACCTGCTGGGCCAGATCCAGGAGTTCATCGGTGGTGTCGCCCATGGCCGAGCACACCACGACCACATCGTGGCCGAGCTTCTTGGTCTCGACGATCCGCTCGGCGACCCTCCGGATGCGCTCGGCGGTGGCGACCGAGGATCCTCCGTATTTCTGGACGACGAGAGCCACGGCGGAAATCCTCCAAGATCGACAAACTGCTGCTACCGAGCCCCAAGACTACCGGCCGAGGTCCACGAGATTTCGCCCCACCTCTCGTCGACCGACTTCAGCCATCCGCCAGCTATTCCGGACGCACCCGGTCCAGCCAGGTGACCTGCGTGCCATTGCCGAATTCCCGGCGATCGGTGACGGCGAACCGGGTGGGACGGAACCCGCCGGCGAAGAGCGGGATGCCCGCGCCCGCGATCACCGGGTAGCTCTTGATGATCATCCGGTCGATTTCACCGATCAGCTGCCCGGCCAGGTTCGCCCCGCCGCAGAGCCAGATGTCGCGGCCCTCCTGCTGCTTCAGTCGGCGCACCAGCTCGACCGGATCGCCCGCGACCACCTCCACCTGCGGATTGTCGACCGGTGCGAGCGTCGTGGAGAAGACGTACTGCTTCATATGGTCGTACGGGCTGGCGATGCCCGCGGCCAGGGCGGGCTCGTAGGTGGCCCGGCCCATGAGGACCGTGTCCCACTGCCGGTTCGGGGTATCGGCCGGCAGCCCCACGTGTTCACGGATATGGGTCGGGACGACCTCCGGGACCCGCTCGTTGAACCAGGCCGACAACTCGTCGCTGACCGGATAGAAGTCGACTTCGTTCTCCGGACCCGCGATGTAGCCGTCGAGGCTGACGCCGACGTAGTAGACGAGGTTTCGCATGATTTACCGCCTCATTTGTAGTACTGTGTCCGTAGTGGTTACGAACATAGTACTACGAATGGAGTGGTGTCAATGGTTCGGACGAATCCGGAACGACGCAATGCCCTGATCGACGCGGCCATCGAGGTCCTGGCCCGCGACGGCGCCCGCGGACTGACCTTCCGCGCGGTCGACAAAGAGGCCGGTGTACCAGCGGGAACGGCCTCGAACTACTTCCCGAATCGGGACGAGCTCTTCGTCCAGGCGGGACACCGCTTCTACGAACGGCTGCAACCCAGCGCCGAGACGATGGACCACCTCGCCACCGGACCGCGCACCCGCCAGACCATCGCCGAGCTGATGACCGAGACCGTTGCGCGGATCACCGGATTCCGGACCGGCTACCTCGCCCTGCTGGAACTACGCCTGGAAGCCACCCGCCGTCCGGAGTTGCAGGCGATCCTCACCGAGCGGGTGCGCGCCGACATCGAGTTCAATGTCCGCAACCATCTGGACTCCGGGCTGCCCGGCGATGCCGACTCCGTATTGCTGCTGTACCTGGCCCTGAACTGGCTCATCGTCGAAAGACTCACGCTGCCCGAGATCTTCGACGACGCGGAGGCCGCGCGGCTGATCGAGGCCGCGGTGGACCGGGCCATACCGGCCGTGTGACCGCCGTCACTTCGCGCCGCCCGAATACCGGCTTTGCCCAAGATTTCCGGTTTATCTACAGCCCTGGCGGATTTCTACGCCGAGCTGGGACATTGCACCCAATCAGACCGACCAGTCGGTCAGAAGTAGTGGGATGCACAGTTGACTCTGGCAGCGACCCTGGTCACAATCGGTCCCCGAGTGGAGGGTAGATATGCGCACGAAAACTGACCACCGGTTCGTGATCGACCTCGATCCCGACCAGGTGATGGACGCGTTGCTCATGGTCGAGCAGATGCCCGACTGGTCGCCCTCGCACCAGGACGTCCGGGTCGCCAGCCGCGACCAATTCGGCCGTCCGAAGCGGGTCTACGTCTCGGCCAACCTGATGGGCCGGCCGGACCGGCAGGTCGTCGAGTTCAGCTGCACCGACACCCGCGTCGAATGGCGGGTCACCGAGTCCAGCGCCGGCGCCGGCGGCACCAGCTGGTTCGACCTCGCCGAAATCGAGGACGGCGCAACCGAAGTCTGGTACCACTCCGAGCTCTACCTGCCGATCCCGGTGCCCGGCATGGTCCTCAAGCGCAGCGCGCGCCGCGAGGGCGAGGCGTTGATCAGCAACTTCATTGCCTTCGTCGAATCCGTGACCGGCCTGCAGGGCCTCGGCGAGGTCGAGGCCGCCCCGGCCGAGGCCGCCGAACCCGCGCCCTACGCCGAGGGTTACGAGCAGGGCGGCTACGCCCAGCCCGGTTACCCGCAGCCCGGCTACGCGCAGCGCCTGGACTACGGCCGCGGCTTCGAGCCCGGCTTCGGCACCGCCTGAGGCCGGTGGCGGGAACCCGCTTGATGCCGACGGCGAACACTGGCGGCTGACACTGCCGTTCGCCCGCGCGAACCGGCAGTATGTCTGCCATGCCCGGTTCGGTTCGCACCCGCATGACCCCGGTCGCCGAGGACGCCTCGGTGACCCAGCTGGAACTGTTCTTCGACCTGGTGATCGTCTTCGCCTTCACCATGGTCACCGATTTCGCCGCGCACGAGACCACCGCCGTGAATCTGCTGCGCGCCCTGCTGATCCTGGCCATGCTGTGGTGGGCGTGGATCGGCTACTCCTGGCTCGGCAATGTGATCAAGGCCGACGAGGGCATCGCCCGGGTGGCCATGTTCGTGGCCATGGGCGGGGCGTTCATCATCGCGCTCACCATTCCCGAGTCCTTCGACGATCTGCCGGGTGGCTGGTACGGGCCGCTGGTCTTCGTCATCGCGTATCTGGCCGTGCGGCTCATCCACCTGGCGGTGTTCTGGATGGCGAGTACGCACGATGCCCAATTGCGACGACAGGTGATCCGCTGGGCGGCAGGCTCACTCAGCGTGCCCGCCGTACTGCTCGTCGCGGGCGCCCTCACCACGGGCGCCGCCCAGCTGGGGCTGTGGCTGGCCGCTCTGGTGTGCGATATGGGCTGGACGTTCTTCGCGGGCAACGAATGGCGGCTCTACTCGGCCTCGCACTTCGCCGAGCGGTACGGCCTGATCGTCATCATCGCGCTGGGCGAGTCCATCGTGTCCATCGGCGTCGGCGTGGCCGGACTGCCGATCTCGTGGCCCATCGCGGTCGGCTCGATGCTCGGGCTCGGTGTGGCCGGGCTGCTGTGGTGGGCCTACTTCGACGTGGCCGCGCTGGTGGTGGAACGCGCCATGCATCACGCCCAGGGCGCGCGCCGCGTCCAGATCGCCCGCAACTGCTACACCTTCTGGCACTTCCCGATGATCGCCGGAATCGTGGCCATGGCACTGGGTTTGAAGAAGGTGCTCAACTACGTGGGTGGGGCCCAAGGGCATTCGCTCAGCGACCAGCTGCACGGGATCCCGCTGTTCGCGCTGTACGGCGGCGTGGCGGCATATCTGCTGGCGCTGGTCGGTTTCCGGCACTACGCGACCGGCAAGGTGCTGGTGCCGCGACTGGTGACCGCCGGGGTCCTGCCGGCGCTCATCCCGCTCGCTTCGGCGCTGCCCGCGCTGGCCGCGCTGGGCATCCTGTGCTCGGTACTGCTGGCGCTGATCGTGTTCGAGGTGGTGCGCTACGCCCAGCCGCGCGATCTCATCCGGCACGGGACGAACTGAGCGGTCATACGGGCGATCCGGCGCCCGGGGCGATCCGGTGGTTGATCGACTCCGGCACCCGGGTGCCCGCGTGCACGGCGTCGCGGAGCTGATTGATGTTCTCGCGCAGGGCGTCCGCGACCAGTTCGTCGGTGCGCGGATCGGCCAGCACCTGGAAGATGACCCGGAAACTGGCGTCCGCGATGCCGCGGATCATCTCCTCGTGGAACGGGATGTAGCGCACCTTGCCCAGCTGCGGATCGCTCCGGATCACCTCGACGATCATCTGATCGATCTCGGAGCGGTTCTCCTCCAGCGCGTTCGCGATATTGCGGGTGTAGTGGCCGGCACGCATCACCTCGCCGACCTCGTCGAGCACCCGGATGGTGAGCGGGCGTTCGATGGCCTCGACGATGGCCCCGATCGAGCGGCTCACCACGGCCGCGGTGATCCGGTCGCCGAAGGCGCGGTCGGCCACCCGGCCCAGCCGCACCACGATCACCACGATCCGCAGCAGCCGGAACCCGCGGAAGAACGGGCTGGTCACCGGAATCATGCCGAGGACCTCGTACCAGTAGATGAACGGGAACGTCCAGCTCCAGCCCTCCCGCCGCCAGCGCCACAGGAATTCGGCCAGGAAGACCGCGCAGATGCTGTAGTCCGCGATCCGGATCAACTGGTAGGTGTGGTCGGACACCGGGAAGAAGGTGATCCACGCGACCAGCACGACGGACACCACCGCGAGCGCGAGCATGAGGAAATCGCTCCACAGGGCCGGGGGCTTGTGCGGAAACTGATCGGCCTCCGGTGCGCTGAGCTCGGTCACGACGTCCCCTTCCTCCTCGAACGGTCGCCGCCAGCGTAGTCGGCGCAAACCCCCGGTGAGGCGGTGTTCCGCACAGCAGATTTCCCGCCGACCGGTCTTTCCCTATCGCAGCATTCCGCGCCGCAAGTTTGTCCACACCCCCCCTGGGCAACTGTGGACAACGGCGAAAAGCCCTCCGCCCGGCTACTTTCCGGCGCGGATGATCGCCTCGATATTGCGTTCGGCGATCGCGGTGATGGTGAGCGACGGGTTCACCGTGGCGGTGCTGCCCGGGATGGCCGCGCCGTCCATGACATACAGACCAGGATGGCCGACGACCCGCCCGTAGCCGTCGGTCGCCCGCCCGAGCACCGCGCCGCCCAGCGGGTGCGCGGTGAAGAAGCCCTGCGCGTCGAATCCGATGGCGGTGTAGTCCACCATCGCGCCGCTGGCCTGTCCCACCTTGTGATCCACCGCGCGGCAGGCGTCCACGATCCGGCCCTGCGCCTCGTGCGGCCAGGCCAGTCCCACGGCATTGCGGCCGCGGTCGTAGCCGAAGCGGGCGCGGGTCGGGTCCAGCACGATGCCCAGCGAGGCGATGGCGCCGGTGTCGATGGGAATGCCCGGCACGTACCAGTTCTCGAGGTGCAGCGGCATGCCCGCGTCGTCGAAGATGCGGCTGGCGCTGGGGACGCCGCCGCCGTTCATGGACGGGTAGCTGAAGCTGCGGGCCAGCACCACATCGCCGTTGGTGCCCCAGCCGTCGCCGACATGCTCGTTGAGGTTGGGCAGCGTGCCGGTGGCCTGCGCCCGCACCAGCAGTTCGGAGGTGCCGACCGAGCCCGCGCCCAGGAACAGCTTGTCGCAGGTGAGGGTGCGGGTGCGCAGCACCTGACCGGTCGGGGCCAGCTTGCTCACGGTGACAACGTATTTGCCGTTGGCGTCCTGGCCGATGGTGTCGACCCGGTGGCCCGGGAAGATGCCGGTGCGGCCGGTGCCCTCGGCGTAGCGCAGGTAGTTCTGGTTGAGATCGAACTTCGCGCCGTTGGAGTTGCCGAGATTGCTGTGCGCCGCGGTGGCCGAGGCGCGGCTGTTGCCCGCCAGCTCGGCGCGCACCACGTCCCAGTTGAAGATCGAGTCGTTGGCCTGCGGCGTGTACCCCGCGGCCCGCACCTGCTGGTCCCACACCCGCGAGTGCGCGAACGGCGCGGAGTCGTAGACGTCCTGGGGCATCGGGGACAGCCGCAGCATCTGCCGGACCCGGGGGTAGTACACCGAGTCCAGTTCGTCGAAGTTCACGACGCCGCCGAAGACGTGGTCGAACAGGTGCTTCGGCGGCGCGACCATGGCGCCGGTGAACACGATCGACCCGCCGCCCACCGCGGAGGCGCGCCACACGTCGATGCCGGGGTACTCGGTGACGTCCAGGACGCCGCCGAAGTCCGCGCACGGCACCGGGACCTTGGTGATGCCGGTGAAGCTGGTGCGATGCCAGAAGCCGCGACCGTCGGGCAGCTCGTCGCCGGTGAAGATCTCCCGCCACGGGTCGTTGGGCCAGCGGGAACCGCGTTCCAGCACGGTGTTCTGGATACCGGCCTCGGCCAGTCGCAGCGCGGTCACCGCGGCGCCGAATCCGGAGCCGATGACGATGGCCTCGGTGTGCTCGGGCGGATCCGGCAGTGGCGCAAAGATTTCCGGGACCCACGCCTCGAACAGCGCGTTCCACAACGGATTCGCGGACGCGGATCCGGCGCCGCGCGTAGCGGCACCCGTTCCGACGCCCGCCAACAGAGCCGCCAATCCGGCAGCCTTCAACATGGTGCGCCTACGCAACCGGTCACCTCCCTAATCACGCGTGACCGCGCGCGAGATTACCGGCCGTTCGCCATCGCCTCAACACCTTGGTGAGAGATCACCAACCGGACATTCAGGGCGGCTGTGCCGCGGCACAAGCCCCCGATCCCGTGGGCAGCGCCGAAATCAGCCCGCCATCAGGCCCGGAGGCGTTCCCGGCGGAGCTGATCGACCTCCGGAAGCTCCAGCGGCGGAAGCGAATCCACACCCAGCGCGCGGCCGAGCAGATAGTCGGCGAGCTCGGGATTGCGGGCCAGGGCGGGGCCGTGCATGTAGGTGCCGAGCACCGAACCTTGGATGACGCCCTCGAGCCCGTCCCCGACGCCGTTGCCGACGCCCTTGGTGACCCGGGCCAGCGGTTTGGCGTCGCCGCCGAGTTTGGTTCCGCCGCGATGGTTCTCGAAGCCGGTGAGCGGCTGGGACAGGCCGGGCACCAGCGGCTGGGTCGCGACCTCGCCGATGGCCCGCTTGTCCTGGGGTGCGGTGGTGACGTCGAACAGGCCCACGCCGTCGACACGTTCGCCCGACGACGTCTCGTACCAGTGGCCCAGGACCTGGATGGCCGCGCAGATGGCCAGCACCGGCGCACCCCGCCCAGCGGCCTCCTGGAGGCCCGGATAGCGCTGCAGATGGCGGGTGGCCAGCCGCTGGGCCGAGTCCTCCGCGCCACCGAGGGTGTAGAGGTCCAGGGA
This sequence comes from Nocardia sp. NPDC005746, assembly GCF_040630785.1. Taxonomy (NCBI): domain Bacteria; kingdom Bacillati; phylum Actinomycetota; class Actinomycetes; order Mycobacteriales; family Nocardiaceae; genus Nocardia; species Nocardia sp. NPDC005746. The sequence goes on along the minus strand of NZ_JBEXYE010000001.1, from coordinate 600,564 downwards.
GTTGGGAACCGGCTCGGTGAGCGGGATCTCGACGATCTCGGCGTCATAGCCGCGCATGCGCAGCCGCTGGCGCAGCACCACGGCATTGCCGCCGTCGCCGTAGGTGCCCATCACGTCCGGGAGCACGAGCCCGATGCGGACGGTCGATTCTCGTGTCATGCTCTATCCTCTCGCGCCTTCGCGGGGCCCTCCATGGTTACACTGCGCTGCCGCCGCCGGGCCTGCCCGCTCATGCGCGGACGCCCGTCTTCTCTTCGAGGTCGCGATTCAGATCGCGGAACGCCGTGTAGTTGGCCAGCACCTCGACCCGCCCGGGCGGGCAGGAAGCGATGGCGCGCAAGGGATCCGCCACCGTGATGTGTTCGACGCCGGCGTAGGTGAGGCGCACCGCGAGGTCGGTGGCGCGCTCGCCGGCGGCCACCACCTGGGTGCCCTCGAAGTGCTCGAAGCGCACGTCCCACAGCCAGGACAGGTCCTCGCCGTCGGGCACCTGGCCGTTGACCGCGATCACCAGACCCGTTGCGGCCGGGTCGATCATGGACAGTGCTTCCTGCCAGCCCGCCGGGTTCTTGGCCAGCAGCATGCGGGTGCTGCGGCCGTCCACGTCGACGCTGCGGTAGCGGCCCGCGATCTCCTTCACGGTGCCGGTGGCCGCGGCGGCCACGGCCGGATCCGCGCCCAGCGCGACCGCGGCGGCCACCGCCTGGGCGGCATTGCCGCGGTTGGCGCGGCCCGGAAGGGCAAGGGAGAGGGGCAGTTCCAGGCCGTCGGGGCCGTGCAGGCCCGCTTCGTCGACCCGCCACCGCGGCTCCGGGCGCTGGAAGTCCGCGCCCGTGCTGTACCAGTGCTCGCCCTCCCACACGATGGGCTCGCCGCTGCGCGGGCAGCTGGTGGCATCCACGGCCCAGCCGCTGCCGGCCGAGACCCACACCACGTTCGGGTGGTCGTAGGCGATGGAGGTAACCAGTACGTCGTCGCAGTTGGCGACCAGTACGGCCGCGGGATGCCGGGCCATGCCCTCACGCAGGCGGCGCTCGATCATATTGATCTCGCCGACCCGGTCGAGCTGGTCGCGGGACAGGTTCAGGAGCACCACCACCGACGGGTTCAGGGCGTCGGCGACATGCGGCAGGTGCAGTTCGTCCACCTCGATGGCCGCGAGCGGGGCGGTGCGGTGCGCGGTGAGCGCGGCCACGATCCCGGCGTCCATGTTCGCGCCGTCGGCCTGAGTGGCGACCCGGCCCAGCGACTGCAGCGCGGCGGTGGTCATGCGGGTGGTGGTGGACTTGCCGTTGGTCCCGGTCACCAGCACCGTGCGCTTGCCGCGGCCGAGCTGCGTCATGAGCGAGGGATCGATCTTCAGCGCGATCAACCCGCCGATCATCGAGCCGTTGCCCCGCCCGGCCCGCCGCGAGGCCCACGACGCCGCCGTCGCCGCCCGCAGCGCCAGCTGTCCGCGCATCGAGATGTCTGCCACGACCGCGAGTTTATGGGGAACGGGGAAACGGCGTGCACGCGGTGTGGGGGGCCGCGCCGTGATCCGCGCCGCACTCAGCCGTTGTAGAGCTTCTTCTGGTAGCTGTCGACGCTGTAGTACTCCTCGAGCTGTTCGACGGTCTCGGGTGTGGTCGGCTGCACATCCTTGACCAGGCGCGCCGTGCCCGGCAACGTGTCGGCCGCCCACCGCTCCGGCCGCCAGAGGTCACTGCGCATGAACGCTTTGGCGCAGTGGAAGAAGATCTGCTCGATCGCGATCTCGATGGCGAGGATCGGGCGATGGCCTTTGACGATCATGTCGTCGAAATACGGTGCGTCCCGGAGCAATCGGGCGCGGCCGTTGATCCGCAGGGTGTCGTTGCGGCCCGGAATCATGAAGAGCACGCCCACATGCGGATTGCTCAGGATATTGAGGTATCCGTCGGCGCGCCGGTTGCCGGGCCGCTCCGGGATCGCGATGGTCTTGTCGTCGAGCACCTGCACGAATCCGACCGGATCGCCCTTCGGCGAGGCGTCGCAGGTGCCGTCCGCGGCGCTGGTGGCCAGCACCACGAACGGCGAGCGCGCGATCCACTCCCGGTCCCGCTCGTGCAGGGCGTGGCGGTCCTTGTTCCGCGGCCGCGGAGCGACCTCCCCGAGTAGTTCACGCAGTTCGACCGGGTCCGTGATCTCGCTCATGTCCCCGATTCAACGCCCGCCCGAGGCCCTCACACCAGCTCTTTTCCGCCGGTGTGAGGAATTCCCCTAGGCGTCGAACAGATTCGGCTGCCCGGCCGCGTACCGCTGCGTGTCCAGCTGCCGGAACGGCTCCAGTTCGGGGGCGCGGTAGAGCGTGAACAGCTTGCAGCGCGGCGCGTCCGAACCGGTCACGTCGAGCAGCTTGTTGACCGCGGCGCGGGCCGATTCCGAAGCACCCTCCATGGTGGCGAGGTCCACGTTGGTGCGTACGTAATCGCCCGCCAGATACAGGTTCTGGAGGCTGTCGGAATGCGAATCCGGGCGCAGCGCCAGCGAACCCGCGGTATTGATCAGCAGCGGGTCGGCATTGGTGTTGCGCTTCTGCGCGGCGTCCCACGCGATGCCGGTGTCGAGGAACCAGGAGTGCAGGTCGTCCTTGCGCAGCAGCTCGCCGCGGTCGTTGAGGTGCGCGTCGAGCTGCGCCCAGGTCTCGCGCGCGATCTCCTCGTGCGTGCACTCCTTGGCCGGTTTGCCGTAGAGGATGCCCGGGGTGTTCCAGTCGGAGATGTCGACCGACAGGCAGTCCTGCACGGTGCCGTCACCGAGACCGGTGACCGGGGTGCGATTCCAGAACTGGCCCTGTGCGATCGAGGTGAGCGACCACGGCGAGTCCACGTAGGCGACGTGGCCGCGCGCGATATCGGCGCGGCGGCGCAGGAAGAATTGGATACCGCTCATCCAGTCCACCGTGAGCTGGCTCATGCCCGCCAATTCCGGTCGCAGCGACAGGATCTCGGGCGTCCACAGGGTGCGGGCCACCTCGACCGGCAGCGCGCTCACGAAATGGTCGGCCTCGATTGTCTGGGCCGATCCCGACGAATCCACCATCCGCGCACCGGAAACGCGCGCCCCGTCCAGTTCCAGACCACGGATCTCGGCGTTGACGAAGGTGACGCCGAGTTCGCGCAGCCGGTTGACCCAGGGGTCGATCCAGGCCTCGTTGGTGGAGCCGTTCAGCAGCCGGTCGAGCGGGCCGTCATTGCCGGTCTCGAGCGGGTTGCCCAGGAACTGCTCGCCCATATTGCCGATGGTGCGGGTGCTGGCCTTGTCGTCCTTGGCGGCCACCAGCAGGGTGGTGAGCGTTCTGGACAGCAGCATGCGGAATTCGTTGGAGCGCTTGCCCGCACCGACGTAGTCCCGCCACGCCACGCTGTCCCACTGCCCATTGCGGCGCGCGTCGCAGCTGGTGTTGAAGACCAGCAGGCGGTTGGCGAAGTAGAGGGCGTCGGCGGTGCCCATATTGGTGGAGGTGGTGATCGCGGACCCGACTGTTTCGCGGAAGTTGTCGGGGGTGGACCACGGTTTCCCGGCCTTGCCCATCGGAATGATGGTGTCGTCGGTGCCCTTGCGCGAGAAGCGCGCCTCCGACGCCGCGACCAGGTTGTCCCATACACCATTGACATTGCCCGCGAACGGGATTCGCCGCATGGTGTCTGGAATGTGACGGTAGAAGCCGGGGAAGAAACGGAATCCGTGCTCACCCCACAGTTCCGGCTTCCCGTCCTTGCCGCTGCCCGGGACTGGGATGCTGCGCGCCTTGCCGCCGAGCGCCCGCCGTTCGTACAGGGTCACCTCGAAACCGCGTTCGGCCAGTTCGTGCGCCGCGGTCAGACCCGCGACACCGCCGCCCAGCACGGCTACCCGACGTCCTGCGGCCGCGTGGGCGGCGGCGGGACGGGCGGCCCCCGCCGCCACCGCTCCCGCCATCGCCCCGGCCGCCATTGCTCCACGCAGCACTGATCGCCGCGTGACGGACAAACGCTGTCCTGCCATACCCGTTACCTCCCACGCCTGGTCAGCATCCTATGGAGCTGTCGCAGACAGATGGTCGGTTGGGGTGGAAATTTTCATCCCGAAGGTACGGAATTTGGTCGAACAACAATTAACAAGACTGCTCAGCTAGGCCTCGACGAGCGCAGGGTCCTGAATTTGGCGGTGTGTCGGCTGGGCGTGTCGAATTGTCCCGGGCGTGGCGGCTTCCACCCCGACCGCCGGGACCCGGCGGCCCGCCGAGGTCGCGGTGAACGCGCCGGCGATCACGATCACCGCCCCGACCAGCGACAATGCCGACGGCGCCTCGTGCAGGAAGGCCCACGAGGCGGCGATCCCCACCACCGGTACAGCCAGCGACAGCGGCGCCACCGTGCTCGCCGGGTAGCGGCTCATCAGATACGTCCACAGACCCGAACCCGCGATGGTGCCCAGCGCCACGATGTAGGCCAGGGCCGCGAACGCGGGCCACCCGGTCGCCGAGAACGACGCGATCAGGTCGTTCCAGCCGGTGGTCGGCCCCTCGGTGAGCGCGGACAGCGCGAACATGGGGATCGGCGGCACCACGGCCATCCACAGCGTGAGGTGCAGCGGATTCACGTCCTCCGACGAGGCCGCGGCCAGCCGGGACCCGATATTGCCGAAGGCCCAGCCCAATCCGCCCAGCAGCGTCAGCAGCAGGGGCAACAGGGCCGCGTGGTGCGCCCGATCCCAGCCGATCACCGCCATTCCCGCCATGGCCACCGCGATCCCCGCCAACTGGACCCCCCGCAGCCGTTCCCGCAGGAACACCGCGCCCAGCAGCACCGTGAACGGCGCGGACGACTGCAGCACCAGCGAGGACAGCCCGGTCGGCATCCCCGTCCGCAGGGCCGTGAACAGGAAGGCGAACTGCAGGATCCCGAACCCGATCCCGTAGAGCAGCAACCACTTCCACGCCACCCGGGGCCGCGGCACGAACAGCAGCACCGGAATCGCGATGACGGCGAACCGCAGTCCCGCGAAGAAGAACGGCGGGAAGTGCTCCAGCCCGACGTGGATGGCGAGGAAGTTCAGGCCCCACAGCACCACGACGGCGAGTCCGAGCAGTCGATCGCGATTGGTCATGCCGAGAATATTGCTGGGGCTAATAAGTAAGGACAATCGAATAATTCTGTACTCACGATGTAGTAAAACTTAACTGTGCCGACCCCCGAACCACCCCGCCCCGACGGGCCCTTGATGTCGCTCGAACGGCTGCGGGTGCTGCGGGAACTGGCCGATCGCGGAACGGTTGCCGCGGTCGCCGAAGCCCTGTCCATGACCCCGTCCGCGGTCTCCCAGCAACTGAAGGTGCTGGCACGCGAGGCCGGGGTGCCGTTGCTCGAGCCGGACGGCCGGCGGGTGCGGCTCACCGATGCCGGTCGAGCACTGGTCGTGCGCGCGGACGAGGTGCTCGCGGCCATGGAACGCGCGGTCACCGAGATGGCCGAGTACCGCGGATCGCCGCGCGGGCGGGTCCGGGTGGCGCTCTTCCCGTCCGGGGCCGCACTGTTGCTGCCGCACGTGCTGGCCGAACTGGCGGGCGGCGGCGTGGACGTGGTGGCCAGCGACGAGGACGTGCCGCCCAGCGAGGTGCCGGGATTGCTGGCCGATTACGACGTGGTGCTGACCCACCGTGACGAGCGCGCGCCGTCGCTCGCCGGGCCGCGGGTGGCGTCGCGGGTCTTGATGCGCGAGCCCATCGACGTGGTGGTCGCGCCCGACCACCGGCTGGCCCGGCAGGGCGCGGTGGTGCCCGCGGAACTCGCCGACGAGACCTGGATCAGCGTGCGCACCGGCTTCCCGGTCGACGACGTGCTGCGCTCCATCGCCACCGTGACCGGCGTGCAACCGCGGATCGCACAGCGGCTCAACGAGTTCAGCGTGATCGAGGCGCTGGTGGCCACCGGGTACGGCGTCGCCCTCATGCCCCGCTACGCGGTCCGCCACCCGCACCTGGTGATGCTGCGCCTGGCCGGGGTGCGCGCCGCCCGCGTCTACGATCTGGCCACCCGCCCGCACGTCGAGCAGCGGCCCGCCGTCGCCATGGTGATCGCCGCCTTCCAGGCCGCCGCCCGGCACGCCACCACCTGACCCGCGCCGGGCGGCCGGATGGAATGTCAGCGGTTGACTTGGAGTGCGCTCCAAGTCCTACCGTGGCGCTCATGAGCATTCGACTCGGGTATCAGATGCCGAACTTCAGCTACGGGGTCGCGCCCCGGGACCTCTTCCCGGCGGTGGTGGCGCAGGCGCGCGAGGCCGAGGCGGCGGGCTTCGACGCGGCCTTCGTGATGGACCACTTCTACCAGTTGCCGCTCCTCGGAGCGCCCGAGGAACCGATGCTGGAGGCGTACGCCGCGCTGTCCGGTCTCGCGGCCTCGACCGAGCGAATCCAGTTGTCCGCCTTGGTGACCGGCAACACCTACCGCAACCCGGCGCTCACCGCCAAGACCGTCACCACCCTGGACGTGGTGAGCCGGGGGCGGGCCGTGCTCGGCATCGGCGCGGGCTGGTTCGAGCTCGAACACCGGGCCTACGGCTTCGATTTCGGCACCTTCACCGAGCGCTTCGAGAAGCTCGAGGAGGCCCTGGAGATCATCACGCCGATGCTGCGCGGCGAGCACTCCACCTTCGACGGCAAGTGGTACCGGACCAACAACGCCATGAACGAGCCGCGGGTGCGCGACGACCTGCCGATCCTGCTGGGCGGCGGCGGCGAGAAGAAGACCTTCGGGCTGGCGGCCCGGTTCGCCGACCACCTCAACATCATCTGCAATGCCTCCGAGCTGCCCCGCAAGCTGGACGCCCTGCACGCCCGTCTGGACGAGGCGGGCCGCGACCCGAAGACCCTGGAGACCAGCTTCCTGGCCTTCGTCATCGTCGACGAGGACGGCGATCGCGCCCGCAAGACCCAGGCCGAGATGCTGGCCCGCATCGGCATCACCGACCTGGGCGCGCTGCCCAACGAGGCGCTGCGCAACTCCCCGGCCGATCGCCAATTCGTCGGCACCCCCGACGAAGTGGCCGAGCAGATCCAGTCGCGGGTCCTCGATCACGGCATCGACGGCATCATCGTCAACCTGGTCACCAACGGGCACGAGGCGGGCACGGTCGAACTGGCCGGGCGCGCGCTCTCGCCCCTGGTCCAGGGCTGAATCACCGCACGGCACCGGATGGACGAAACCCCGCGGTTCTGTTGAACCGCGGGGTTTTTCGTTCGTCGAATCCCGCCGGAGCTCAGCCCTGTGGCGGGAAGCCGCCCGGCTGGAAACCACCCTGCGGCGGCATCCCACCCTGCTGCGGGGGCATACCGCCCTGCGGCGGCGGGAATCCACCCTGCGGCGGGAATCCACCCGGCTGGGGCGGGAAGCCCTGCGCGGCAGCCTGATAGCCGAAGTCGTCGGCCACCATGGCGGCCAGTTCCAGCAGCGCCCGGCGGGTGGGCTTGCCGACCAGTTCGAGGTCGATCTCCGCGCCCTCGGCCAGGTGGTCGTCGAACGGGACGACCTGCACGGCCCGGGTGCGATCCAGGAACAGCTTGCGCAGCTGGTCCAGGTCCACGGTCGAGGAGCCCTTGCGAGAGGCGTTGACCACCACCACGGTTCGCTCCACCAGCTTGTGGTAGCCGTGGTGGTCGAGCCAGTCCAGGGTGGCCGAGGCGCTGCGCGCGCCGTCGATGGCCGGGGAGGTGACCAGCACCAGCGAGCTCGCCATATCCAGTACGCCGGACATGGCCGAGTGCATCAGACCGGTGCCGCAGTCGGTCAGGATGATGTTGTAGAACTGCTGCAGGATGCCGATGGCCTTGCGGTAGTCCGCCTCCGAGAACGCCTCCGACACGGCCGGATCCTGTTCGGAGGCCAGCACTTCCAGTCGGCTCGGGGCCTGCGAGGTGTGCGCCCGCACATCGGAGTACCGGCTGATGTGCCCATCCTCCAGCAGGTTTCGCACCGTGGATCGGGTCTGCCGCGGCACCCGGTGCGCAAGCGTCCCGAGGTCGGGGTTGGCGTCGATGGCGATCACCCGGTCACCGCGCAGCGACGCGAAGGTGGAGCCCAAACCGACAGTGGTGGTGGTCTTTCCGACGCCGCCCTTGAGCGACAGGATGGCGATCCGGTAGTCCCCGCGCACCGGCTGGTTGACCCGGTCCACCAGCTGCCGGTACACCACGTCCGCGGCCGACTCGCCCGGATTGATGACGCCGCCGGACGCCTTGTGCACGGCGCGCCGCCAGCCGCTGCCCGGCGCGCGGCGGGCGCGCTTCAAGAGATTGAGGTCATTGACCGAATGTCCGGGCGGCGGCTGCTGCTGACCGTACTGCTGCCCGAACGAGCCCTGCTGCGGCGGAATCCCCTGCTGCTGCTGGGCATTCCAGCCCGGCTGGAAACCGACCTGCGGCTGCGGCTGCTGCGGCGGCGCGGCCGGGGGCGGCGACCAGCTGTAGATCGGCCCGCCCGGCTGATCGTTGGAGGGCGCGAACTGCCCCGGGTGGCCGGGACCGCCGAAGTGCCCCGGCTCCCCCGGTTCACCCGGCTGCTGCTCGGGGAACACTCGGCGCACCATGCCGTCGCTGCCGATCTCCTGCCGGACCTCACCGTAGGGCGTCTGCTCACGCACTTCGCCGATCGGCGGAAAACCGCCCGGCACAACGGGATTCGGCGGCGGGGCGAACTGCCCGGCATCGGGCGGCGGGAAGCCACCGGCGGGCGGGAATCCCGGCGGGCCGTACGGTCCGGGCCCACCCGGAGGGAACGGATTGTGGCCGTCGGCCGCGAAGGGATTGTGGCCGCCCGGCCCCTGGGGTCCCGGGAAGGGTCCGCCATTGCCGGGATACACCACGGTCTGGTCGATCGAATCCGGTACCGGCGGAAAGAATCCGGCCGCCTGCTCCTCGGAATCGGATTCCTTCGCCTCGGCGGGCCCACCCGCTTCCACCTCGTCGAGGATGTCTTCGACGTCCTCCGCCACGATCGGCTTCGAGGTCGAATTCTGATCTTTCGTAGTCACGTGTCCCCCATCTGCTCGACAGCTCGAACAGAGAGCTCGGCGCTATTGCGACCCAACGCTAGCATTGTTGACCCCCCCGGACGCGGCGAGCCCGCCTCGACGAAGTCGAGACGGGCTCTCCTACCTGCGTTTTCTCTCAGCCTCGAGGCTCAGGCCACTCAGGCCTTCCGGGCAGCGCGGTTGACCGCGGAGACCACCGCGCGCAGCGAGGCGGTCGTGATCGAGGTGGCGATGCCGACGCCCCAGGTGACCTGATCGCCGATGGCGCATTCGACGTAGGCCGCGGCCTGGGCGTCGTCGCCGGAGGACATGGCGTGCTCGCTGTAGTCCAGCACCCGCACGTCGTAGTCGATGGTGGCCAGCGCGTCGACGAAGGCGGCCAGCGGGCCGTTGCCCTCACCGGTGATGGCGTGCTCGACACCGTCGATCTTGACCACGGCCTCGATGTGGTCGACGCCGCCGTCGGTCTCGGACGCGGTCACCTTCTGGCGCATGCGCTCCAGCGGCAGGATCGGGGTCAGGTACTCCTCGGAGAAGACGTCCCACATCTCCTTCGGGGTGACCTCGCCGCCCTCGCCGTCGGTGATCCGCTGCACGGCCTGCGAGAACTCGATCTGCAGACGGCGCGGCAGCACCAGCCCGTGATCGGTCTTCATGATGTAGGCGACGCCGCCCTTGCCGGACTGCGAGTTCACCCGGATCACGGCCTCGTAGGTGCGGCCGACGTCCTTCGGGTCGATGGGCAGGTACGGAACCTCCCACACGATGTCGTCGACGTCCGCGCCCTGCGCGTCGGCGGCGGCCTTCATGGCGTCCAGGCCCTTGTTGATGGCGTCCTGGTGCGAACCGGAGAAAGCGGTGTAGACCAGGTCACCGCCGTAGGGGTGGCGCTCGGCGACGGGCAGCTGGTTGCAGTATTCGACCGTGCGGCGGATCTCGTCGATGTTCGAGAAGTCGATCTGCGGGTCCACGCCGCGGGAGAACATGTTCATGCCCAGCGTGACCAGGCAGACATTGCCGGTGCGCTCGCCATTGCCGAACAGGCAGCCCTCGATGCGGTCCGCGCCGGCCTGGTAACCCAGTTCGGCGGCGGCCACGGCGGTGCCGCGGTCGTTGTGCGGGTGCAGCGACAGCAGAATGGAGTCGCGGCGAGCCAGGTTGCGGTGCATCCACTCGATGGAGTCGGCGTAGACGTTGGGCGTCGCCATCTCCACCGTCGCGGGCAGGTTGATGATCAGCGGCTTCTCGGGAGTCGGCGCGATGATCTCGGAGACCGCGTCGCAGACCTCACGGGCGTAGTCCAGCTCGGTGCCGGTGTAGGACTCGGGGCTGTACTCGTAGCGCCAGTTGGTGTCCGGGTACCGCTTCTCCACCTCCAGGCACAGCGCGGCCGCGTCGGTGGCGATCTTCTTGACCGTGTCGCGGTCCGCGCGGAAGACCACACGGCGCTGCAGGATCGAGGTCGAGTTGTAGAAGTGGACGATCACGTTCGGGGCGCCGGCGCAGGCCTCGAAGGTGCGCTCGATCAGTTCCGGGCGGGACTGGGTCAGCACCTGGATGGTGACGTCGTCCGGTACCGCGCCGTCCTCGATGATCTCGCGGACGAAGTCGAAGTCGGTCTGCGAGGCGGACGGGAAGCCGACCTCGATCTCCTTGTAACCCATGCGCACCAGCAGGTCGAACATGCGGCGCTTGCGGGCGGGGCTCATCGGGTCGATCAGGGCCTGGTTGCCGTCGCGCAGGTCGACGGCACACCAGCCGGGCGCGCGGTCGATGATCTTGTCCGGCCAGGTGCGGTCGGGCAGCTCGACGGGCTCGACCTCCTCGGCGAAGGGCCGGTACCGGAATACCGGCATGGAGGAGTTCTTCTGCTTGTTCCAGGCCGGCTGGTCAGCGGGCGCGGGCTTGGACGGCGCGGTGATGATGCGCGTACCGGAAACGAAAGCATCAGCGGGTGACATGGCGATTTATCTCCGAGGTGTGGCTGGATCCCAGTTATTGGGTAGACCGGCACGGCAAATCCCCGCGGCGGGAGCCGGTCCGAATCAGACCCCGTCGCGGCGGCCGAGGAGAAGTGCCCGCTGCATGATGATCACGAGTTTACAGGGGTGCGATAGACGCCTGGAAGCAGGGGAGGCGGGGGCCACATCATCGAGTGTGTCACTCCGGGGCCGGGGGCGGGCCGACATCGGGCGAGATGGGGGCGACATCCGGCGTGACCGGGGCGACGTCGACCGAGACGGTGATGGTGGATTCGCGGGCGTCGGTATAGATGATGCCGCGCAGCGGGGGGACGTCGGCGTAGTCGCGGCCCCAGGCCACGGTGACATAGCGGTCGTCGGCGAATTGGTCGTTGGTCGGGTCGAAGCCGATCCACTGACCCGCGCCGCCCGGCAGCCAGACGTCGGCCCAGGCGTGGGTGGCGTCCGCGCCGACCATCCGTTCCTTGCCCGGGGGCGGGTCGGTGGAGAGGTAGCCGGAGACGTAGCGGGCGGCCAGGCCCTGGGAGCGCAGGCAGGCGATGCCGAGGCGGGCGAAGTCCTGGCAGACGCCGTGGCGTTCGGCGAAGACGTCGGCGACGCTGGTGCTGACCGTGGTGGAGCCGGATTGGTAGGCGAAGTCGGTGTGGATGCGGGTGGTCAGTTCTCGGACCGCGTCCAGCAGGGGACGGGCGGGCGGGAACGACTCGGCGGCGTAGGCGGCCACCTCGGGGGTGATCTCGGGCGGGGTCAGGTCCAGGGTGAATTCGACCGCGAGCGGGCCGTTTCCGGCGCCGGGGCGGGCTTGCTCCCAGGGTGGTTGCGCGGCGGGGACGGCGGGCGCGGCGACCTCGACCAGGGATTCGCCGGTGACCTCGAGGCGGCGGTGCCCGGCGGTGACGTGGAAATAGAGGGTGGTGTTGCCGTACACGTCCGCACCGACCGACCGGTCCGACGGCACCGGATCCACCCGCGTGTCATGGGCGAGCAGGCGCTGACCCGGGAACTCGCGCGGGGTGAGATACGCGCGGCCATAGGAACTGCTGACCACGTCGGAGTACTCGTAGACGGTGCGGTGCAGCACCCGGTAGCGGCGCATCAGCCCACCACCCGGGCGGTGCCCCACAGCGGCTGGATCTCCGAGGGCACCGACAGCCGGGTGGCCTCGAAGGATTCGGAGAGCTTGCGCAGCCGCAGGTGGACGCCGTCGAGCAGCTCGGCCAGCTCGGCGCGACGCCCTTCGGCGTCGACCGCCTCCAGGTCGGCCGGATCGACGCGGCGCAGCATGCGCCGGGCGTCGGCCAGGAGTCGTTGCGGGCGAGCGGATCCGGAGGCGCCGGGTAGCGCCTGGAAATCGTCGTCCAGGCGTTGCAGCTGGTAGGCCAGCGAGCGCGGATTGTGCTCGTCGAACAGCAGCAGGCCCGCGACGGCGGCGATGCGGACCGAATCGCGATGGCGGCGGCGGTAACTCACCGCGGAGACGGTGGCCTGGAGAACGGCGTCGGTGACCACTCGCCCGGCCTCGGGCGGATGGTCGCCGGTGAGCGCGGAGCTCATCAGCGCCGCCAGCGCGAGAGCGCGTTCCAGGCGGCGGCCGATGTCCATGACGCGCCAGCCGGTGTCACGCACCGTGGACTCGGCATCGATGCCGGTCAGCGACAGCAGCGCGGACAGGACGCGGGAGTGCACGGTGGACAGGGCCGCGCCCCGATCACCCAGTGCGTCACGGTATTCCGACAGGGCGCGGTCCAGGGAGCCCAGCACCATCCAGGTGTCGGGCGAGAGTTGATCGCGGACGGCGCGGGCGGCCTTGGCGTAGCGCTCCACGGAGAAGGCCACAGAACCGGTGACATCACGGCCGACGGTGAGCGAGACCAGGTAGTCGTGATCGCGGCGGGACGCGCCGGGCAGAGCGATCGGGACGGTCGGTTCGTCGGAGTACTCGCGGCGACGGGAGATCTGCGCTGCGCCCACGGGCGCGGGCAGGGACTGCGACTGTCCGGGAAATTCCGGTCCGGGCTGCCCGGCGGATCGCGGTGACGCCCCCGGACGCGCTCGCGACTTCGACGCCCCGGGACGCCGCCTGCCAGAGCGATCGGTCGAATCCTCGTGCACCGGCACCGGTTTGACGACGACTCGGGTTGGCGCGGGCAGCGCGGTACCGGTCATGCGGGCCAGCGCCGCCATCAGGATCGGCATGGCCTCCGCGCCTTCCATCCAGGGACGATAGCGGTAGTCCTGATGCCGGTCGTGAATGGCGGCGAGCAGGCGCACGGTGACCTCGGCGCGTTCGCCGTAGCGGCCCAGCCAGAACAAATCGTCGAGGACGCGCGGCGAGCTGACCACATCGACGGGGGCGACGGCCACCACCGGGCGTTCACGCTCCTCCGGCACCTCGACCGCGGGCACGGCCGGGACCTCCGCGGGCGTGGCCCGCACCCAGACGTCCTTGGCGGCGGCCTCCCCCACCATGCCGCCGGGACCCCCGCGCTGATGCAGCTGCCCCAATCCGCCTTGCATGACGCGGTATCCGACCCGTCCGGCCAGCGAGAACAACCGGACCGCGACGGGTGCGGCGACCAGTCCGCCCGAGCCGTCCACCGCCGGGGCGACGGAGAACCGGGCGGGTTCCTGCCCCACCCATTTCCAGCCCTCGGCCTCCACCCGGGCTCGCCACTGCGCGCGCTGGGCGGCGGTGAGGACAGGCCCGAAAACGGTGGCGTCGTCGACGGTGGAGCGCAGGATCAGCCGGTGCAGGTTGGCGGTCAGGTGGGAGCGTTCGGAATCATCACCACCCCAATAGGATTCGACACCCGGAAGGGTAAGTTCCTCGTCCAGGAGTCGTCGCGACAGCCGGGGCAGGAAGGGGGCCAGTCCCGGATTCTCCAGCAGTCCGCTGCCCAGGGTGTTGACGACCGTGACCGCCCCGCGGCGCAGCACTTCCACCAGCCCGACCACGCCCAGCCGCGAATCCGCGCGCAGGTCCAGCGGATCGGAGAATTCTGCGTCCACCCGGCGCAGCACCACGTCGACCCGTTTCAGGGTGCCCAGTGATCGCATCCACAGGCGGCCCTCGCGGACCACCAGGTCGGCGCTCTCGACCAGCGGGAAGCCCAGCACCGACGCCAGATACGCCTGATCGAAGGCGGTTTCGGAGTGCACGCCGGGGCTCAGCACCACAACCACGGGGTCCTCGTCGGCGGCACGGGGCGCGGCCTCGATGAGCATCAGCCGCATGGCCCGCACGAACGGGGTGAGCGGGCGCGGGCCGGCCAGTTCGAACGCCTCGGGGATGGCGGCGGACACGACGCGGCGGTCGGCCAGCGCGTAGCCCGCGCCGGACGGGGCCTGCGCCCAGTCGGCCAGCGCCCGGAAGCCGCCGTCGCTCCAGCGGCTGACATCGCAGGCGTGCAGGAACAGTTGATGCCGTCCCGGCAGCGAGATGCCGTGCGCGGCACGGACATACCCCCGGTTCGCGAAGACCAGCTGCGGCGGCAGCAGGCCCTCGATGAGGGTGCGGCGCGGGCCGTAGACGTCGGCGAGCACGGCATCCAGCAGTCGGGAGCGTTGCACCACGCCGGATTCCAGGGCCGCCCATTCGGTGTCGGAGAGCAGCAGCGGGATCGGGTCCAGCCGCCACGGCGAGGGGGTGGCGGGTTCGGCGGAGGCGGTCATTTCGGTATAGGTGATGCCGTCGTCCTCGACCAGCCGCCGGACCCGGGTGTCGATGCGGCGCAGCCCTTCCCGGCCCTGGTCCAGGACATCCGCGGACAGGTCGGCCCACATCCCGCGCAGACGGCCGTCCCGGTCGGCGAGTTCGTCGTAGTAACCGCCGGTGGCGAGGCCGCAGGCGTCGCGCGCGCCGGTGTCGGCCGCGGCGGCGCGGTAGTTCGCGAATTCCTCGAGCACTTCCCGGGAATTCGACAGGGCGGTCCACCGGTCGGGTTCTCCCGGCGTGGCGTCTCCGGGCGGCACCGCGTCGAGCACTGTCACCGCAACCACTTCCCCGGGTATGCCTATCGATCGCCGACGTTCGGGTGGGCCCGCGGACCGCCGGCCGTGCCCCACACGGTCCGCGCCCGGCGCAGATCGAGTATTCCGGGCGCGCCCACGTCCGTCGCCTGTATGGCCATTTTGGCACGCACGTCGGCCAGATCGACCGGACCCGGAGTGTGCCCGGTGGATTCGAAGCGCCGGTTGCGCCGCGATTGCGCCACCACCGCGTTCACCGGCGGCCCGGCGTAGAACATGCCGCCGGGATGGCTCACGTGATAGGTGCAGCCGCCGCGCGACAGTCCCGTCTCCAGGTCGAGCACGTCGAAAACCAGGGGCGCGTCCACGGTGAGGGTGGGGTGCAGGGATTCCGGCGGCTGCCAGGCCCGATACCGCACGCCCGCCACCTGCACGTCCGCCCGTCCGGCCGGGACCAGGGGCAGCGGGAAGCCATTGCAGGTCACCACGTATCGGTCCCGGTCGGCGCCGGTGACCCGCACCTGCAGCCGCTCCACCGACGAGTCCACGTACCGGGCGGTCCCGGACGCGGTGGTCTGTTCACCCAGGGTGTTCCACGGTTCGATCGCCCCGCGCAGTTCCACTTCCATATCCCCGAGTACCACCGTGCCGAAGCGGGGAAAACGAAACTCCGAGAACGGATCGAGCCAACTGGTCTCGAATTCGATACCGTGCGCCCGCAGATCGGCCGCCACATCGGCGATATCGGCCTGCAGGAAATGCGGCAGCAGATAGCGTCCGTGCAGATTCGCGCCGTGCCGGATGAGCGGGGCCGTGTGCGGATGCTCCCAGAACTGCAGTACCAGCGCCCGCACCAGCAGCGACTGCACCATGGCCAGCGTGCAGGTCGGTGAAGTCGGCGGGCACGAGGGGCCGTCCAGAGACGGGACGTCCTGGGCCAATTCGAAAACGGCGCGGGGCCAGGCGGTCTCGTGCACGAACGCGTCCTGCTGCCAGTTCACCCAGTGGTTTCCCGGCGTCACCCGCATCGAGTACGCCTCGATGGCGGTGCGGGTGTGCGGGGCGGGGCGTAGCCGGACCACGTGCGGGTGGACGCGCACGGGGCGGTCGAAGGAATAGGTGATGCGGTGTTCGAGGGAAACCTTGATCCCCATCCGTCCAGTTCACCACGGCGGACCCCCGGCACGCGGGAGTTCTTCCGACAGTTCGGACGACACGCGGTGTCCTCCCGCGCTTGTCGGTGGCGAGTGTTATCACCATAGGAACGGCTGAAGGAGGTTGCGGTGCATCCTGCGGGTTGCTCACTATGCGAATCGGCCCTCGATCACTGTCACGGGACATTGATCGTGCACGCCGCGGGTCCGGTGGAATGCACCGAATCCGAATGCTTCGACACCGATCGGGCCCGGCACCTGTTCGTGGCCGACTGCGGCGACGCGGCGGGCGGCTGCGCCTGCGCGGAGACCGGGCGGCGGACTCGCGCGGGCTAGCCACTAGCCTGGCCGGGTGAGCTACGACCTCGTTCTGCTGCCCTCCGGCGTCGCGTCCTCCCCCGCCGAGGTGGACGACCACCTGACCGGCCAGGAGGGCCGCCCGGCCGGTGAGGCGATCACCGGGATCGCGGCCGAGCTGGACAAACGCAATGCGGAGCTGCCCGAGGTCGACAGCTTCCTGGGCGCGCCCGCCGCCGACGGCGTGCTCGGTGACGCGCTGTTCGTGTCCACCCAGTACGACGCCATCGGGCACACCCGCTCGCTGCTGTTCGAGCTGGGCACGCCGCGCGGGTACGCGGTGTGGGATCCGCAGCTGTCGTGGCTGGCGGATCCGGCCGGATCAGTGGCCGCCGCGGTCACCCACGGCGGAGCCGGCGAATTTCCTTACCTGACAAAACAACTGGTGGACCTGTGGATTCCGGAGCTGGGCCAGCCCGGTCCCTATCTGATCGCGGAAACCGCCGATCAGGTCTATATCCAGACCTATCGCCACCCGGACGGGCATTACGACCTCGAATACCGCGACGGCTCGCCGGACAAGCATTTCGCCGCCACCGCGAGCGACCCGCGAATTGTCGCCGACCTGATCTGGAGCTGGGCGACCGGAGATCGTTCGGGATTCGATGCCCTGGACTGGCAGCGTCTAACGTTCTGACCAGAAATAACGGGAAGATTTCAATTTCCGGTTCCAACCCCCCACAATGTGCTGCGGGGGGCGGACGGAAAGCTAGCATTTCGCTAATTGCACGCGGTGTTCCAGATCGGCGCATTATCACCGAGGCGAGGAGCGAAAGATGAAGCTACGCCCGTCCCTGAAAACCGGGACCTTGCGTAAGGGCCTGGCACTTGTGGCGGGTTTGGCGGCCACCTTCGCCATTGCCGTGGCTTTACACGCCAGCGGCGCCGGCGCCGATATCCCCCGCAACGTGCAGCACATTCCATGCCCGCAGCCGGCGGCGCTGCCCGCACCGCCGACCTGGACCTGATCGACTCTCGGGGGTTCCCCCCGAAACCCCCGGACCGTCTATAGCGCGCGGCGGCCGGAAAGGGCGCGGCCCAGGGTCAATTCATCGGCGAATTCGAGATCGCCGCCCATGGGCAGCCCCGAGGCCAGACGCGTCACGCTCAGCCCCGGGAAGTCGCGCAGCATACGGACCAGATAGGTGGCCGTCGCCTCACCCTCGGTATTCGGGTCGGTGGCGATGATGACCTCCGACACGTCCACCCCGTCATCCTGATTTCCGATGCGGGTCAGCAATTCCCGGATACGCAACTGATCGGGGCCGACGCCCGAGAGCGGATCGAGTGCGCCGCCGAGCACGTGATAGCGGCCCCGGAATTCGCGGGTGCGCTCGATGGCCTGCACATCCTTGGGCTCCTCGACCACGCAGATCATGGTGCGATCGCGGCGCGGATCGGCGCAGATACGGCACAGTTCGCCGTCGGAGACGGTGCCGCAAACGTTGCAGAACCGCACCCCGTCGCGCACCTTCTGCAGGGCGGCTTGCAGCCGGTCGATCTCCGGCGGCTCCACCGACAGCAGATGGAAGGCGATGCGCTGCGCGCTCTTCGGGCCGACACCGGGCAGTTTGCCCAGTTCGTCGATGAGATCCTGAACCGGACCCTCGTACACCTACCCAGCCCCGCTCAGAGTCCGGGCAGCGCGCCGCCGAGACCGCCCGCGAGCGGGCCCAGCCGCTCGGCGGCCAGGTTCTGCGCGGTGTCCATGGCGTTGTTGAGCGCGCCGATGATCAGGTCCTGCAGGGTCTCCACATCCGAGGGGTCGACCACCTTGGGATCGATGGTCAGCGACAGCACCTCGCCGGTGGCGCGGATCTTGGCGCGTACCAGGCCGCCGCCGGCCTCGCCCTCGACCTCGGACTCCGCGATCTCCTGCTGCGCGGCCATCACCGCCTGCTGCATCTGCTGGGCCTGGGCCATCAACTGCTGGAAATCGAAACCTTCACCGGGCTGCACGGCGCGTCCTTCCTGGGGGATGGTGATCGCACCCCAGCCTAGTCGCCGACACGCGACGGTTCGCTTGACTCTCCCCTCGCTGGAGGGTGTTCGCTGAAAGCATGACGGCAACGGTTCCGATCGGTGAGTTCTCCCGGCTCACCTACCTGACCATCAAGACGCTGCGGTACTACCACGAGATCGAGCTGCTGGAGCCGGTCGCGGTGGACCCCGGCTCGGGCTACCGCTTCTACTCGACCGCCCAGGTGGATCAGGCGCACCTGATCAAGCGGCTGCGCGAGCTGAACATGCCGCTGCCGGAGATCAAGGCGGTGATGGCCGCCCCGGATCAGGTGGCGCGGGACGCGGCGATCCGCGCGCACCTCGAGCGGATGGAGGCCGAGCTGGTGCGCACCCGCGACGTGGTGGCCTCGCTCAAGGCGCTACTGCTGCCGTCGGACCGGATCAGCGTCGAATACCGTTCCATCACAAGCCATCCCGTGATCGCCATGTCCGCCGAGGTGGCGCGCGAGGACTGCGACCAGTGGTGCGACCACAGCTTCGGGACGCTCTACGGCAGCCTGGCCGCGGCCGATCTCGCACCCGCCGGGCCGGGTGGCGCCACCTACGCGCCCGCCTTCTTCGAGCACGACCGCGGCGAGGTGGTCACCTTCGTGCCCATCGAACCCCGGCACCGGGACCGCTTCGACCCCGGAACCGTCCTGGACCTGCCCGCCCGCCGCTTCGCCATCGCGGTGCACGCGGGCCCCTTCACCGAATTCGACCGCACCTACGGCGCGCTGGGCAGCCACGTCGCCGAACACGACATCGCGCTCGCCGAACCCGTGCGCGAGCTCTACCTGGTGGGTCCCGGCGACGCCGAACCCGCCGACTACCGCACCGAAGTCTGCTGGCCGATCGGCCGGCTCTGAAAAGGAGAGAAAACCATGGCACTGTCCCTCGGGAACATCACCTTCGACTGCGACAACGCCGCCGAGCTGGCGGGGTTCTACGCGCAGCTGTTCGAACGTCCCGTCGACGACGGCGCGACCGAATTCTTCGCCACCATCGACAATGGCGCCGCCACCCCGACGCTCATGTTCATCAAGGTGCCCGACAAGAACCCGGGCAAGAACGTGGTGCACCTGGACCTGCACTCACCCGACCAGCAGGCCGAGATCGCGAAGGCGGTCGCGCTCGGGGCCAAGCATCTCGCCGACTTCGACGAATACGGCGTGAAGTGGGCGACGCTGTCCGACCCCGAGGGCAACCTCTTCGATATCGCGCAGGATCAGCCGAACTAGGCCAGTTCCTTCTTCAGGTTCTCGAGCACCTCGGCCTGGATCTTCTTCAGGCCGAGGGGCGCGAAGATGCCCTCGAAGATCCCGCCGATGCCGCCCGCACCCTTCCAGGTGGTGCGCACGGTGACCAGCGAGCCGGAGCCCGAGGGGGTGACGGTCCAGGCGGTGACCATGGAGGAGTTCGAATCCCGTTCGGTCACCATGGAATCGGAGACCGAGACGGCCGCGCGCACATTGCGGGACCGCTTCTCGGTGGCCTGCAGCGTCCACTCCGCGACGGTGCCCGCGCCCTGGCCGCCCTCGACCACCTTGTAGTCGCGGTAGTGCGAGGAGAGGATCTTCGGCCGGACCGTTTCGTAGTCGGCGATCGCGTCGAGGGTTCGCTTCGGATCCGCCGCGACGACGATCGAACTGGAGGCGCTGACCTGTCCCACCATGTGCTCCTTAGTGATTGCGGGCTGACCGGCACTCTGCCCTGTTACCGCTCGGTCATGCTACGCGGCACCTATCCTGGGTGACATCTCTCGGGGGAGGACGCCGCCCATGACACGCTTCGCTACCTGGCTCCGGCTCAATATCGACGCGGTGGTCGCCATCGTGATCGCGATCACCGCGGTGATCGTCGAGTTCATCGACAAGAACACCAAGCTCGATCCGGTGAGCAATGCCATCCTGCTGGTGCTGAGCCTGCTCGCGGTGACGCTGCTGCGGGACCGCAACCGGATCGCCCGGTTGGTCGGCGAGACGGCCGCGGTGCGCCTGCTCTACGGCGCGGAGGTGGATCAGGCGCACGCGCTGGCCCGACGCGACACCGACAACTGGATCTACAAGGGCGGCACCGGAACCTATCTGCGGGCCACCACGCTGCCGTTCTTCCTGGGCCGGGTACGCGCCGAACAGCACCTGCTGAATCTGCGGGTCGAGATCCTGGACCCCAGCGACGAGCAGCTGTGCCAGGTCGAGGCGCAGCATCGCAATTCCCTGCAGCCGGGCGGCGACGCGACCGGGCGACCGTGGACCACCGACCGGATCCGCAAGCAGTCCTTCGCCACCGTGGTGGCCTGCTCCTGGTACCGGGCCCAGTCCGAGCTGCTGACCATCGAGCTGGCGCTGTCCTCGGTGGTGTCGACCTACCGCTGGGACATGTCCGACAGCGTGGTCATCACCAATCAGCGTGGCTCGAACACCCCGGCGCTGCTCTTCGAACGAGGCAAGACCCAATACTCCGATCTCACCCGCGAATTGGCGTTGAGTTTCAAGCAGGCCCGCCACGTTCCGCTGGGCCGCGACAGCGAGCTGCGGCCACCCGCCGAACCGAGCATCGCGCAGGTGCGGCGGCTGCTGGAGCGGCTGACGCTACCGCTGCCCGCCGTGTACACCGACGACGATGTCACCGAGATCGTGGAATACGCACTGCGACCGGCCAATACGTTCTAGCCGGTGAGCAGCAGCCCCGCCGTCGCGGCGGTAGTCGCGGCCACGGCCAGCACCAGGCCGGTCAGCACGAAGCGCCGCATGGGCACCCGCACCTCGTGGGTGCGGCAGAACTCCAGGCAGAGCAGGGTGGCCAGGGAGGCCCACGGCGTCACCACCGGACCCACATTCGCGCCGATCAGCAACGCCAGCAACTGATCGGCGGCGGCCGGACATGCGACGGCGAGAGGTTCCAGCTGCGCCTGCGCCGGCGGCGCGGGTTCGGCGACCCCCGCGCTGAGCTGGGTGGCGATGGCCTTGGCCACCAGCCAGTCCCGCACTGACGAGTGGATGAAGCCGAAGCGGTTGTCGTCGCTGCGCACGATGAGGCTGCGGGAGCCGAGGGCGTGCACGAACTGCGCCACATTGAGCCGGCTCGCGTCGATCTCCTGCACGGCGGCCTGCGCGACCTCGGTCAGTTCCGTGAGATTCAGGTAGGGCCGCCCGTTCTCCCACACCCGCAGCGCGAAATACGTGACGGCGAGCCACAGTTCGGTGAGGCCCAGGGTGGGCTGCGAGCTGGCGCTTTCCGGGGACCGCTCGATCTCGCCGACGACCAATTCGCGCTGCGGGTCTGGGATTCCGCCACCGGCGAACGCCTGCACACCCTCAACGGACACGGGCGGCACGTGCGCGCGGTGTCGTTCAACGCGGACGGCACCGTGCTCGCAGGTTTCGGCAACGACGGCAGCGTCCGGCTCTGGGACGCCGCCACCGGGCGGCTCACCCACCGCCTGCAGGGCAGCGCGGACGGGCTGGTCACGGTGGAATCGGGGGTGTTCAGCCCGGCCCGGGCCACCCAGCTGGTGACGGTCGGCAATGCCGGGCGGCTGCGGGTGTCCGATATCGGCACCGGCGAGGCCGAACGGGAGATCACCGTCGACTCCGCGCCGGTGTGGGCCATCGCCTACGACCCGACCGCCCGCTTCATCGCGACCGCCAACGACGACGACACCGTGACGCTGTGGACCCGTGAGACCGGCGGCGAGCACGCGGTCTGCGCCGACCATCGCGGCCGGGTGCGCTCGATCGCCTTCGACGCCACCGGCGCGACCATGGCCACCGGCTGCGACGACGGGCAGATCCGGCTCTGGGCCGTGGAGTCCGGGGAACTGCTGGGCACGCTGTCGGATCCGACGCCGAGCGGCGCGGGCGGGCATCGCGTCTACGGGGTGGTCCTGCACGACGACCTGGTCGCGGGCATCTCCTGGGACGGCACGGTCCGGATCTGGAGCCGGGCCGGAGGCCCCCCGCTGCACCGGCTGGACCTGCATCGTGGGCGGCTGTGGTGCGTGGCGGTGGACGCGCGGTCGGGACTGCTGGCCACGGCGGGCGACGACCTGGTGATCCAGCTGTGGGACATCGCCACGGGCGAGCACCGGCACACCCTGCACGGCCATCGCAACCGGGTGCGGTCCTTGGCCTTCGATCCGTCCGGGCGGCTGCTGGCCAGCGGCGGCAATGACGGCTCGATCATGGTGTGGGCGCTGGACGAGTCCGCGCCGGAACCGCGGGCCACCCTGCTGGGCCTGCCGGAGGGCTGGGTGGCGTTCACGCCGGACGGCCGCTACAAGACCGAAGGTCTGACGGCGGGCCAGTTCTGGCACGTGATCGGCATGTGCCGGTTCGAAGCGGGCGAATTGGACCCGTACCTGCCGCAGATCCGGCAGATGGAACTCGACGACCCGCTGTAAACCGCTCCGGCACACCGTAAGCCAAATGTTAGCCAAAGTAAGAATCATCACGGTGTGACGGGGAATACTCTGACTACAGGGCAGGTCACGCCTGCCCGCGCACAGGGAAACTATGTGTGAAAACCCGCCCCGCCGGTGCTTTCTTGCTGGCCGTACCGGTCGGTGCACGCTAGGTTTTCGAGGGTGGCAGTGAGTCTGTTGGGTAAGGCCGGCCGCGCACCGGCCGCACAGGAATCAGGTTTCGCCGCGCATCAGGCTGGGGTCGATCGCCTCCTGGCCTCCTATCGCGCCATCCCGCCGGATGCCAATGTCCGGCTGGCCAAGAAGACGTCCAATCTCTTCCGGGCCCGCGCCCGCAGTACCGCACCCGGACTCGACGTGTCCGGATTGACGCAGGTCATCGCGGTCGATCCGGAAGCCCGCACGGCCGACGTGGCCGGGATGACCGCTTACGAGGACCTGGTCGCCACCACGCTGCCCTACGGACTGGTCCCGCTGGTGGTGCCGCAGCTCAAGACCATCACCCTCGGCGGCGCGGTCACCGGACTCGGCATCGAATCGACCTCGTTCCGCAACGGGCTACCGCACGAATCCGTGCTGGAGATGGACGTCCTCACCGGGGCGGGCGAGATCATCACCGCGACCCGGGACGGGGAGCACGCGGAGTTGTACCGCGGATTCCCCAATTCGTATGGAACGCTGGGTTATTCGACGCGGTTGAAGATCGAGCTGGAAACCGTGGAACCCTATGTCGAGGTGCGGCATGTTCGCTTCCACCGGCTGCGCGAACTCGAGGCCGCCATGGCGCGGATCATCGCCGACCGCGCCTGGGACGGCGAACCGGTCGACTACCTCGACGGCGTGGTCTTCACCGCCGACGAGAGTTACCTGATCCTGGGCCGCCAGACCGACGAACCAGGCCCGGTCAGCGACTACACCGGCATGGACATCTACTACCGGTCCATCCAGCACGACTCCCCGCGACCCATTCGCGACCGGCTCACCATCCACGACTACCTGTGGCGCTGGGACACCGACTGGTTCTGGTGCTCGCGGGCCTTCGGCGCGCAGAACCCGCGCGTCCGGCGCTTCTGGCCGCAGCGGTACCGGCGCTCCAGCTTCTACTGGAAACTCATCGCCCTCGACCACAAGTACGGCATCGGCGACAAGATCGAGGCGCGGCACGGGAATCCGCCCCGCGAACGGGTGGTGCAGGACATCGAAGTGCCGCTCGAGCACACCGCCGACTTCGTGGAGTGGTTCCTGCGGGAGATCCCGATCGAGCCGATCTGGCTGTGCCCGTTGCGATTGCGCGACGGCGACGGCGAACGGCCCTGGCCGCTCTACCCGCTGGAACCCGACCGCACCTATGTGAACGTCGGCTTCTGGTCGGCGGTGCCGACCGTGCCCGGACAGCCCGAGGGCGTGGCCAACCGCGCCATCGAACGCAGAGTGTCCGAACTGGACGGTCACAAATCGCTGTATTCGGACTCCTTCTACGACCAGGATGAATTCGCCGGCCTCTATTACGGCGGCGGCGCCTACTCCTCTCTCAAGAAACGCTACGACCCGGATTCTCGTCTACTGGATCTGTATTCGAAGGCGGTGCAACGCAAGTGACCACGTACAAGGACCGTTCCGACGTATTCGCCGAGCTCGGAACCAAACTGAGCATTGCCGAGATCTTCGCGACCCTGCTCGACGGCCCGGTGCCCATCCGCCTGACCTGTTACGACGGCAGCACCGCCGGACCCGAGGACTCCGAATTCGGCCTCGAGATCCTCACGCCCCGCGGCGTCAACTACATCGCCACCGCGCCCGGCGACCTCGGCATGGCGCGCGCCTACATCGCCGGGGACCTGATCGCCCACGGCGTCGAACCCGGCGACCCGTACGAACTGCTGAAGGCCATGGCGAGCATGAAGTTCCGCCGCCCCACCGCGCTGCAGCTGGTCGTCATCGCCCGTTCCCTGGGCTGGGAACTGCTCAAGCCGGTGCCCCCGCCGCCGCAGGAGGCCATGCCGCGCTGGCGGCGCATCGCGCTGGAGGGACTGCGGCACAGCAAGACTCGCGACGCCGAGGCCATCCACCACCACTACGACGTCTCCAACACGTTCTACGAATACGTGCTGGGCCCGTCCATGACCTACACCTGCGCCGCGTACGAGGACCCGGCCTGGACGCTGGAACAGGCGCAGGAGAACAAGTACCGCCTGGTCTTCGAGAAGCTGAACCTGAAGCCCGGCGACCGACTGCTCGACATCGGCTGCGGCTGGGGCGGCATGGTGCGCTACGCCGCCAAACACGGTGTCCACGTCATCGGCGCGACCCTGTCCGCCGAACAGGCCGAATGGGCGCAGTCCAAGATCGCCGAGGAAGGCCTGTCCGACCTCGCCGAGGTGCGGCACTCCGACTACCGCGACGTGCACGAGGGCAATTTCGACGCGGTGTCCTCCATCGGCCTGACCGAACACATCGGCGTGCACAACTACCCGGCCTACTTCGACTACATCAAGTCCAAGCTGAAGGTCGGCGGCTTGTTCCTCAATCACTCCATCACCCGGCCGGACAACACCCGCATCACCAAGGCGGGCGACTTCATCGACCGCTACGTCTTCCCCGACGGCGAACTCGCGGGCTCCGGGCGCATCATCTCCGAGATCCAGAACGTGGGCCTCGAGGTGCTGCACGAGGAGAACCTGCGCGAGCACTACGCCCTCACCCTCGCCGAATGGTGCGACAACCTGGTGAAGAACTGGGACGACGCGGTCGCCGAGGTCGGCGAGGGCACCGCCAAGGTGTGGGGCCTGTACATGGCGGGCTGCCAGCTCGGGTTCGAACGCAATGTGGTGCAGCTGCACCAGATCCTGGGCGTCAAACTCGCCGCGGACCAGACCTGGACGGTGCCCCTCCGCCCCTGGTGGAAGGCATGACTCTCATGGGCTCTCAGGGGTAGTCCCCCGAAACCCGGAGGACGGGCGTGCGGCCAGTGCCGCGCGCCCGTTCCCTCTCACGACGACAGGCCGGGCACCGGAAGCCCCAAACGGGCTGTCAGCCAAGGGAATGACGACGTGAAGGCCGAGGCGGCGAACTGCCAGGTGTGACCGCCGACCGTCGTGTGCACGGTGCAGTCGATGCCGACCTTGCGGCCCGCGTCGCACAGTTGCTCGGCGGCGCCTTCCTCGTTCGCGTCCTGGACGCCGTCGCGGCCGCCCTTGCCGATCTGTTCCTCGCTCACCTTGGGCGTGCCGGGGAAGTTCCGCGGCTGTCCGTTCGGTGCGCCGTTCGCGCCCGGGTTGTTGGTGCGCTTGGGTGCGGTCAGGTCGTCGAACAGGCCGACCACGCCCGTGTAGGGGCCGTGCTTCTCCATGACCGTCAGCGGATCGAATTGCGCCCAGGCGTCGGCGTTTCCGCCGTACAGGCGTTTCATGGTCTGCTCCTTGGAGCCCGCGGTCGGGCCCAGGTCACCGGCGATGTCGACGAAGGTGCCGAACAGGTCCGGATGCATGACGGCCAGGTCGACCGCGCAGGTGCCGCCCATGGACCAGCCCACCACCGCCCATTGCGCCGGATCCTTCGAGACGCCGAACTCCGACTCCACGTAGCCGGGGACGTCCTTGGTGAGGTGGTCGGCCGCGTTGCCGCGCGGGCCGTTCACGCATTCGGTGTCGTTGTTGAAGCTGCCGCCGGAATCGACGAACACCAGCACCGGCGTCTGCCCGCTGTTCTTGGCCGCGAAAGCGTCCACGGCGGGCATGATCTGGCCGCTGCGGACCCAGTCGGCCGGAGTGTTGAACTCGCCGCCGATCATCATCACGGCGGGCAGGGTGGGCGGTGTGTCACCGGCGAACCAGGCGGGCGGCAGGTACACGTATTCGCGCCGATGCCGGAAGTCGCTGCCCGCCTCCGGAATATCCACCTCCACGATGCGCCCGGTCCCCACATCCGTCTTGCGCAATTCGGCGAGCTCGTCCAGATCCACCTGGTGCGGTAGCGGATCGGCGTTGAGCGCGTCCCAGGCCGCCTGCACCGTCGGGTAGTAGCCGACCCACTGGTTGAGCACCACGCCCGTGTACAGCAGCGCCGCCGGGACCGCCAGCACCGCCGCGATCCGCTGCCACCAGCCGCCGGTCCGCAGTCCGACGATCGCGGCCACCAGTCCGGCGGCCGTCAATCCGATCGACGCCCACAACAACGCCGGCGCCGGATCCGAGGCCAGTCCCTGATCGTCCACGAAATCCCAGGCCGCCCACGCCGCCGCGACGCCGCCCACCGCGCACACCGGCATCCACAGCACCCACCAGCGTCGCGTCGCCCGCGCGAACGCGATCACCAGCAGCAGCACCGCCACGAACGCCACCACCTGCGGCACCCACCCGTGCAATAGCGAAACCCCGTGGTGGAAGCCCCCGTAGCCGCTGCGGGCGGCGGGCGGGTGCGGCGCGGGCGGCGGCCCGAGCGGCGGTGACTGCGACGGCGCATGCGGCGAGAACACGACGGCGATTGTGTCCGCCGTTCCTCGAGAAACGCTGTGAATACCCTGCGACCCGTCCTACAGCAGTGAATCCAGGAAGCGGCGCGGCGCCTCCTGACCGTCCGCGTCCAACGGCATCTCGTGCCGCATGGTCCGCAGGATGGTCAGCACACTCGGCCCGGCATCCAGCAGCGGCCGCGACCAGCCCAGCTCGGCGCACCGCAGCACCACCGGCGTGAGCGTCGCGATCGACTCCCCGAGCCAGCCCGCCGTGGAGAGGCACTCGGCCAGCAGCAGCGCCGAATCGAGTTCGGCCCGGGGCCGGTGCTGTTCCTGGATCCGGGCGTGCAGGACGCGGGCCCGTTTCACCACGGTGTCGTCGGTGCCGAGCGGGGCCAGGTCGTCGGTGGCGCGGTCGTCGCCGCGATAGTGGCGGGCCAGCAGCGCCCGGATGGTGGCGATCTCCTCGGCCTCGGCGGTCAGCACCGCCGCACCGGTGGCATGCCGCGGTGTGCGCGCCATCGGGTCGGTGACCAGACCCGCGCTCAGTGAATCGGCGGGCAGGCCCAGCCGCAGGCGCTCGGCCCGGACCTGCGCGGCCAGCCGGGTGAGCTTACGGTCGGCGGCTATCCGCGCGCCCTCGTCCAGGCGAGCCGCGGCGGTCTCCAGGTCGCCGCGCACCGCCTTCACGCGCGCGCCGCTCACGAAGATGGTGACCAGGAAGTCGACCGGGCCGACGCGGGTGGTCAATTCGTGGCTCTGATCCAGCAGCCGCTCGGCGCTGTCCAGATCGCCGCGGCGGTAGGCCACCTCGCCCAGCAGCGCCGCCGCCACCCGCACCGCGTCCGACCGGGACCCGGCGCGATCGCGGGCGGTCTGCCAGGCCTGTTCGAAACACCGTGTGGCGGTGGCGATATCGAGCTGCTCGTAGGCGGCGTCGCCGCGCGCGCACAGGCCGAACACCTCGCCCAGCGGGTCGGCCGAGCGGGCGTGGAACGGGGCGGCCCAGTCCTGCATGCCGCGCGCGCCCTCGAAGTCGAAACCGCACAGCCGCACGAACGAGGCCAGGTTCGCAGCCGTGGACACCGTCCACGCCGGGAGATCGTCGGCCAGCTTCAGGCATTCGGTGATCTTGTCGAGCACGCCCTCGGTGCGGTCCCGCGCCACCTGGTCGGCCGCCGCCAGCACCGCCGCCTGACAGCGCTGGGTCACCGCCTCGGCATCGTCGGTGCCGCTGCGCGCCAGCATGTTCGACAAACGGCCCAGCGCGGTCCGCGCCGCCCCGGACTGCTGCAGATTCACATTCGCCCGGGCCAGCGCCATCAACAGCTTGGACCGCGAAGTCACCTGCTGGACCGGCAGTTTCGACACGGTGCCGAACAGGGTGGCCAGCCGCGAACTGTCGATCAGATCCATGCCGCCCTTCTCGACCAGGTCCAGCGCGTACTTCAGATCGGTGGCGGCCAGCGCGTGATCCACCGACTGCTTGATCAGATTGTGTTCGGCGAACCAGCGAGACGCCTTGCCGTTCAACTTCTTCAACTGCCCCGGCTGCGCCCGGTCCAGCCGGGCGCGCAGATGCTCGGCCACCATCGGCTGCATGCGGTACCAGCTCGGATCGTCGGGAATCCGGTGCACGAACAGCTCACGCTGCTCGGCCTCGTCGAGCAGATCCGCGGCGTCCGCCGCACCCGACAGCGCCTCGGCCAGCGACGCGTTCACCCGCTCGGGAATCGCTATGTCAGTGAGGAATTCGAGCATGCGCGGCTCGATGGCGCCGAGCACGTTCTCGGCCAGATACTCCCGGATCGCCTTGTTGTCACCGGACAGCCCGATAATCAGCCGGTCGACATCGTGATCCGCCGCGCGCAGCGACAATCCCGCCAGCTGGATCGCGGCCGGCCAGCCGTCGGTGGCGGTGTGGATCTGCTCGACCTGCCGGTCGCTCAACTCCAATCCCAGCCGGTCGACCAGGATTTCCCTGGTCTCCGCCTCGGTCAGCCGCAACTGCGGGGACCCGAGCTCGATCAGCTCGTCGGCCACCTGCAGACGGCTCAACGGCAGCCCCGCCCGCTCCCGGCTGGTGATGACGAAACGCAGTTCGTGCGAACAATTGTCGAGCAGTGACGCCATCACCCGCTGCGCCCCGGCGTCGGTGATCCGATGCCAGTCGTCCACCACCACGACCACCGGGGTCCCGCCCGCCCGCACCTCGTCGATGAGCGCCGACACCGCGTACGGCACCGCCTCGGCGGGCCGCTCCTCCAGCAGCTGTTCCAGTCCCACGCCGATCTCCGGCCGCACCTTGCGAATGGCCGCGATGATGTGGGCCAGCAGCCACACCTCGTTGTCGTCGTCGCGGTCGATGCCGATCCAGGCCACCGGCATCCCGCGATCGGTGAGCTCGGCACACCACTGCGCGGCCAGCGTGCTCTTGCCGAATCCGGCCGGGCCGTGGATCACCGCCAGCCGGCGGCGGCCGCCCGACCGCAGCGGCTCCAGCAGCCGGGGCCGGGCGATCGGTTCCCGCGCCGGCGTCGGCGGCAGGAATTTCGTTGTGGCCGTGGGCGGCAACGTATTGCCGGTGCTGAACACCGCGCTCGGATTGCCGGTCGGGCGCAGCGTCAGCGACCGGTTGCGCGGCGCCGTCACCACGGTGTGCCTGCGCTGGGTCGAATACGTCGGCGCCGAGGGATCATGGCCGTCCGCACCGAGTTCCGCGCCGTCGATCAAGGCCATCTCGTCCGGCACCTGACCGTGGTCGCCCTGCACTGCGCGCAGCAGCTCACCGAACTCCACCGCGCTGACGGGCCGATCCCGCGGCTCCGGCGACATGGCCGCCTCGATGGCCGCGGCCACATCCGCCGGGATCTCCAGTTCCCGCAGGTCCGGCACCGGCTGACTGGTGATGCGCAGGAACTGCGCCACCACCTTCTCCCCGGCCTGCCGCTCGAACGCGGCGTGCCCGGTCAGCAGCGCGAACAGGGTGGAACCGAGCCCGTACACATCGGAACGCACGGTCGGCTCGTCACCCTTGAGCACCTCGGGCGCCGTGAACGCGGGCGACCCGGTGATCAAACTCGTGGTCGTGCGGAAACCGCCCGGGATACGCGCGATTCCGAAATCGGTGAGCTGCGGTTCCCCGTACCGGCTCAACAGCACGTTGGCGGGCTTCACGTCCCGGTGCAGCACCTCGGCGCGATGCGCGGTCTCGATGGCCCCCGCCAGCTTCACCCCGACCCGCAGCGAATCCACCCAGGACAGCGGCCCATTGTCGTGCACCACCTGTTCCAGGGAACCGCGGGTCGCGTACGGCATCACGATGTACGGCCGCCCGGTCGGCGTCACGTCCACCTGGAGGATGTCCACGATGTTCGGATGCCCCGACAACCGGCCCATGGCGTGCTCCTCGCGCAGGAACCGCTCCCGGCTCTCGTCGTCGATCTCCGCGGAGAGCACCTTCACCGCCACCACCCGGTCCAGGGCACGCTGGCTACAGCGGTACACCACCCCGAACCCGCCCCGGCCGATCTCCTCCGCGTCGAACAGGCCCATGGCCTCGAGTTCGTCGTCGATGTTCACGGGAACGTATGCCTGCGTGGAGTTTTCGGGAGACGCCTGCTCACGCCGCGAGCCGTCCCGGCGCGCCTGTGAGTTCATCTCCACCACCTCGACCTGGAACGAGTAACCGTGTCCGCCCGCGCATATTCAACGTAGCGCGGACCGCTCGGGCGTGTGGACCCTTTCGGTCTCGCGCCCACCGCTGTACACATACCCGTACAACACTCGGCCCGGGCCGCGTATTCGCGACCCGGGCCGGGTATTTCACATGCTCGAGCGCCGGTGGTTCAGCGCTCGCGCACGGTTACTACTTGCGCAGCGAGGCCGGAACCTCGAAGCGGCTGCCGAACTTGGCGGCCAGCTCGTCGGCGCGGGCCACGAAGGCTTCCTGTCCACCCGGGTAACCGACGATGAACTGGTGGGTGCCACCGGTCCAGGCCGGGAAACCGATGCCGAAGATCGAGCCGATGTTGGCGTCGGCGGTCGAGGTCAGCACGTTCTCGTCGAAGCACTTCTGGGTCTCGATGGCCTCCGCGAACAGCATGCGGTCCTTGAGATCCTGCAGGGTGACGCCCTCGGGGAGGGTGGTCGAGGTGCCGAAGGTGGAGCGCAGCTCCGACCAGATACCGGTGGCCTTGCCGTCGGTGTAGTCGTAGAAGCCCGCGCCGCCGGCCTTACCCTTGCGGTCGAACTCGCCCACCAGCTTGTCGAGGATCTTCGCGGTCGCGCCGGAAGCGGCGTCGATCTCGCCACCGGCGGCCACGACGGCCTCGGCGGTCTCCTTGTAGATCTTCTGCATGGTGGTGAAGTTCAGCTCGTCCGACAGCTTCAGCGGCGCCGCCGGGTAGCCCGCCTGCAGACCGGCCTGCTCGATGGTCTGCGGGTCGACGCCCTCACCGAGCATCATGATGGCCTCGTTGATGAACTTGCCGATCACGCGCGAGGTGTAGAAGCCGCGCGAATCGTTCACCACGATCGGGGTCTTGCGGATCGCGAGGGTGTAGTCGTACACCCGGGCCAGCGCCTCGTCCGAGGTCTTCTCACCCTTGATGATCTCGACCAGCGGCATCTTGTCGACCGGCGAGAAGAAGTGGATGCCGATGAAGTCCTCGGCCCGCTTCACGCCATTGGCCAGCAGGGTGATCGGCAGGGTCGAGGTGTTGGAGCCGAGCAGCGCGTCGGCGTCCACGATGTCCTCGATCTCGCCGAAGACCTTCGCCTTGAGCTCCGGGTTCTCGAACACGGCCTCGATCACGAAGTCCACGCCCGCGAAGTCGGCCGGGTCGGCGGTCGGCTTGATGCGGTCCAGGAGGGTCTTCGACTTCTCCTCGGTGGTCTTGCCGCGGGAGAGAGCCTTCTCCTCGAGCTTGACCGAGTAGTCCTTGCCCTTGTTGGCGGCCTCGATGGTGACGTCCTTGAGGACGACGTCGATGCCGGCCTTGGCGGTGACGTACGCGATGCCCGCGCCCATCATGCCCGCGCCGATCACGCCGACCTTCTTGATCTCACGCTTCGGCACGTCCTTCGGACGCGAACCGCCGTTGTTGATGTGCTGCAGGTCGAAGAAGAACGCCTGGATCATGTTCTTGGCGACCGGGCCGGTCAGCAGGGACACGAAGTAGCGGGACTCGATCAGCGACGCGGTGTCGAAATCGACCTGCGCGCCCTCGACCGCGGCGGCCATGATGGCCTGCGGCGCCGGCATGTTCTGGCCCTTGAGCTGCTTGCGCAGGTTGGCCGGGAAGGCCGGGAGGTTGGCGGCCAGCGCCGGGCTGGACGGGGTGCCGCCCGGGATCTTGTGGCCCTTGACGTCCCAGGGCTGCACACCCTTGTCCGGGTTGGCCTTGATCCACGCCTTGGCGGCCGGGACCAGCTCCTCGATCGAGCCGACGACCTCGTTGATCAGGCCGGTGGCCTTGGCCTTGGCCGGGGTGAACTTGTTGCCCTGCAGCAGAACGCCCATCAGGCCGTTCGCGATGCCCAGCATGCGGGTGATGCGGGTGACGCCGCCACCGGCCGGGAGCAGACCGAGGGAGACCTCGGGCAGGCCCAGCTGCACGCCCTTCACGTCCGCGGCGATGCGGTAGTGGGTGGCCAGGGTGATCTCCAGGCCGCCGCCCAGGGCAGCGCCGTTGATCGCGGAGACGACCGGCTTGCCCAGCTTCTCCAGGCGACGCAGGTCAGCCTTGATGGTGGTGAGCTCTTCCATGATGGAGGCCGCGTCCGCGGGGGTGGTCTTCATCATGTTCTTCAGGTCGCCGCCGGCGAAGAAGGTCTTCTTCGCGGAGGTGATGACGACACCGGTGATGTCGTCCTTCTCGGCCTCGAGGCGATCGACGGTCGCCTTCATGGAGTCCTTGTAGAGCTGGTTCATGGTGTTGGCGCCCTGGTTGGGGTCGTCCATGGTCAGCACGACGATGCCGTCGGCGTCCTTTTCCCAGCCGATCATGTTCTCGGTCATAGTGTTTCGTGTCTCCCTAGAGAAAAGTCGGTGGGCGTCAGACGCGCTCGATGATGGTGGCGACACCCATGCCGCCGCCGATGCACAGGGTGATCAGGCCGTAGCGGGCGTTGCGACGGTGCAGCTCGTCGACCACGGTGCCCGTGATCATCGCGCCGGTCGCGCCCAGCGGGTGGCCCATGGCGATCGCGCCGCCGTTGACGTTCAGCTTCTCGTCCGGGATCTGCAGGTCCTTCTGGAACTTCAGGACGACGGAGGCGAAGGCCTCGTTGATCTCGTAGAGGTCGATGTCCTCACGCTTCAGACCGGCCTTGGCCAGCGCCTTCTCGGCGGCCGGGGTCGGACCGGTGAGCATGATGGTGGCGTCGGCGCCGGAGGTGCCGGTGGCCACGATGCGGGCGCGCGGGGTCAGGCCCGACGCGGCGCCGGCCTCTTCGGAACCGATCAGCACCATGGCGGCGCCGTCGACGATGCCCGAGGAGTTACCACCGTGGTGCACGTGGTTGATGGACTCGACGAAGTGGTAGCGCTGCATGGCCACCGCGTCGAAGCCGCCCATCTCGCCGATGCCGGCGAAGGCCGGGTTCAGCTTGCCGAGGTCGGCGGCGGTGGTGCCGGGACGCATGTGCTCGTCGTTGTCCAGCACGGTCAGACCGTTCAGGTCCTTGACCGGGACGACGGAGTTGGTGAAGTAGCCGTTCTTCCAGGCGTTGGCGGCCAGCTCCTGCGAGCGCACGGCGTAGGCGTCCACGTCATCGCGGGTGAAGCCCTCGATGGTGGCGATCAGGTCGGCCGAAATGCCCTGCGGGACAATGTAGCTGTCGTAGCTGGTCTTCGGGTCCATGAACATGGCGCCGCCGTCGGAGCCCATCGGCACGCGGGACATGGACTCGACGCCACCGGCGATGACCAGGTCGTCGAAGCCCGAGCGGACCTTCTGGGCGGCCAGGTTGACGGCCTCGAGGCCCGAGGCACAGAAGCGGTTGATCTGGAAGCCGCCGACGGTGTCGGGCAGGCCCGCGGTGAGCACGGTGGTGCGGGCGATGTCCGCGCCCTGGTCACCGACCGGCGAGACGACACCCAGGATGATGTCCGAGATGCGAGCCTCGTCCAGGTTCGGGAAGCGCTTCCGCAGCTCCTGGACCAGACCGGTGGTCAGGTCGATCGGCTTGACCGAGTGCAGCGACCCCCCACGGTTCTTGCCGCGCGGGGTGCGGATGGCCTCGTAAATGTAGGCCTCTGTGGTCATATCGGAGTTTTCCTCTCTTGGGTGCGCCGTCACCGCGTTGTGCGGGCCGTGCCGTAGCCATACCTCGCCGACCGGCCCCACGACCGATCGCCTTTGACGCTGTACAAACAACGTCCCGAGCCGGTTTGTTGACGCTCCGGTAACCCGTACGCCTGGGCATACCTTAGAACCTCGCGAAACCGATACTCACGGCCACCCGATCATAGTACCGAACTATGCGAACTCCGGTTAACTTAAGTTGGCACCCGAGGGAACTGTCAACCCTCCAGAGGTGTGGCGCCCAACTCCTGCACCAACAACGCTAGGGCCACCTCATCCGGGTCGCGGCGCTCCTCCGGAGGCACCGGCTTGGCCGACTCCTCCAGCATCTCGCGCTCCTCCTCCGGCGTAGTAGCAGGTGGGACGCCGTCATAACCTACCGGCGAGTAGTCCACCGGCCCCGGATCGTCCGGAAGGTCCGGCCCGTCGGGCAGCGGAATATCGTCCTCCGGCGGCGCGAAACGGGCGCTCTCCCGCTCGAACGAATCCCCGCCCGCCGGCCCCGGATCCGCGGGCGCGGGAGCCGCCGGAGCGGACGCGGGGGCGCTCCCCCACCCGGTCGCCGGAGCCGGTTCGGCGACCGGCGCCGCGGCCGCCCTGGCCTGACTCGGCCGCGAGAACTTCTGCGCCGCCTTCTTCGGCTCCGCGGGCGCGGTCGCGGGCGCCCGGCCCGCCGGGGCCTTGGCGGCCGCGCCGCCCGACCCGGCTCCCCCGACTTCCCACTTCACCCCGTGCTCACGGCCCAGCACCGCCTTGACCGCCGACTGCACGGCCTCCAGGTACTGCGGCTGCGACAACCGCTGCGCCAGCGGCGCGTGCTGATGCGCCAGCACGATCGTCTCGCCCTCGACCCGGGCCACGCTCGCGCCGGACAGCAGCGCGTGCACCGCGGCCCCGAACTCCCGCACCTTGGCCCGGATATCCGCCCAGGCCTCCTCGACCTGCTGCAGCACATCGTCACCGACGGGGCCGGCGGCCGGGACGACCTCGGCAGCCGGAGCCGGCCCGGAGGTCGGCTGGGCCTGTCCCTGCTCAGCAGTGGCGACACCCGCTTCGGCGACCGCCGGGCCGGACGAAGAGGGCTGCGCGACAGCATGGTCGGCCGCGGGAGCGGACGGCGGGGCGGCCACGGCGGGCTGCGCGGGAGCGGCGGCCTCGGCCGCGGCGGTGCTCGTGGGCGCGGCCGCGGCTACCGAATTCGCGGCCGCTTCCTGCTGCGGCGCTGCCGCTTGCCCGGACTCGTGCTCCGGCGCGACGTTCCCAGCGGTCGCGGATCCGCGTGAAGCCTGTTGTGCCGCAGCACGTTCGGCGGGATGAGCAGGCTGCGCGGCCACCGCCGCGGCAGCGCTCTCCTGAACGGGGGCGAGGGACGGCGGTGTGACCATCGCGGGCACCGGGCTCGCGACCGGCGAGAGCTCGGGCGGGCGGATCGTGGTTCCGGTCGGACTCGGATTCGCGGAATCCACTGCGGGAGAATCGGATCCGCTCGAGGGCATGGTCTGTGCGGGCGGGGCGTCCCCGGCCATCGGAGCATTCGGTTCCGCGGCGGGAGCGGCCACGGTCTGAGCGGGCGGCGCCGGAGCCACCGCGGGGGCCACCGGAGCTGCGGCCGCCGAGGGCGAATCCGGCGCGGCCGGAGTGGCCGGAGCCGCGACGGGCGAGGCGGTCCGGGGCGGAACCGACTCGTCTGCGACGGAAGGCGCGGGCGTGCCGGACTTCTCGGCCCGCATGGCGGCCAGGGCGGCGGCTCCGCGGCGGGCGTTGCCGCCTCCGGTGGCGGGCGGAGCCGCGGCCGGGGCCGACGCTGCGGACGCGGCGGTGGGCGCGGCGCCCTGGGGCTGCTGCGACGCGGCGGGGAGTGCGCCGCTTGCCATTCGGCGCTCGAGGAGTTCGAGGCGCTGGAGGGTGGCGGTCTCGGCGTCGGAGGCCGCGGGCAGGAGCATGCGGGCCGCGATGACCTCCAGCAGGAGGCGGGGGTTGGTGGCGCCGCGCATGTCGCCGAGGCCCTCGTGCAGGAGTTCGGCGTGGCGGGCCAGGGTGGCCGCGCCGAGGCGGTCGGCCTGGGCGCGCATGCGGTCGATGACGTCGCCGGGGCCGGTGACCAGGTTGCGGTCGGTGGCGTCGGGGACGGCGCGCAGCAGGATCAGGTCGCGCAGGCGCTCGAGCAGGTCGGTGGCGAAGCGGCGGGGGTCGTGGCCCGCCTCCACCACGCGGTCGATGGTGCCGAAGAGGGCGGCGCCGTCGGAATCGGCGAGGGCGTCGACGGCATCGTCGATCAGGGCGATGTCGGTGACGCCGAGCAGCGACACCGCGCGCGGATAGGTGACGCCTTCCGCGCCCGCGCCCGCCAGCAGCTGGTCCAGCACGCTGAGGCTGTCACGCGGGGAGCCGCCGCCCGCGCGAATGACCAAGGGGTACACCGACTCCTCGACCCGCACGCCTTCCTGGTCGCAGATCTTGCCGAGCAGTCCACGCATGGTGGCGGGCGGGAGCAGCCGGAACGGGTAGTGGTGGGTGCGCGAGCGGATGGTGGGCAGCACCTTGTCCGGCTCGGTGGTGGCGAAGACGAAGATCAGGTGGGCGGGCGGCTCCTCCACGATCTTGAGCAGCGCGTTGAAGCCGGCCGTGGTGACCATGTGCGCCTCGTCCACGATGAAGACGCGGTACCGGGATTCGGCGGGTGCGTAGAAGGCGCGGTCGCGCAGTTCGCGGGTGTCGTCGACACCGCCGTGGCTGGCGGCGTCGAGCTCGATGACGTCGAGGTTGCCCGCACCGCCCGGACCCAGCGCCACGCACGACGAGCACACGCCGCAGGGGGTGGAGGTCGGTCCCTGTTCGCAGTTCAGCGAGCGGGCGAGGATGCGCGCCGAGGAGGTCTTGCCACACCCGCGCGGTCCCGAGAACAGATACGCATGACTGATCCGCCCGGTGTCGAGCGCCGTACTCAGCGGATCGGTGACGTGCTCCTGACCCACCACTTCAGCGAACGTTGCCGGTCGGTACTTCCGGTACAGAGCCACGGGGAGAGGTTACCGGTGCGCCCCGACAGGTGGTGACATGCGGCCGAACCACCAGCCGCCCTGAGATGTGATGCAGATCACATTCCATCCCGAGCTCCTGCCAAAACCGACCGACCCGAACTGATACCCGGTCAAATCGGATAGCAAATTCTCCGCGTCGTTTTGAAACGGTAATTGTCGAACCCACATTTACTGCAACGACACCAGATACAGACCTGCGTTCTGTTTCAAGACCACAGAGCGGACATAACGATTCTGTGAATCGGTGCGGCAAGAACGCAACCCCTTGGCTACCGTAGACATCGGCAACTTCGGTAGCCAAACCTTCATCAGGTTGGTTGCCCCGGCCGGTCCCTCATCCCGACCGGGGCACAACCAAATCCTCCGGAGGACATGCCCCGTGCCTTCGCACGACGACATCGCCACCGCCTGGCTCTCCAGCACCGAATTCGCGGACGACAGCGCCGCCGTCGGACTGCTCAGCCGGGCCATCAGCCCGCACGATTACGACATCAAGCGTGATTCGCTACCGGTGTCGGCCGCTGCCGATCCGGCCACCGCGGGCGCGATCCTGGAACTGCTGCAGCGTCGCCAGGTGCCGACCCTGGCCGCCATCCGCACCCACATGGTGCAGAACGACATGCGGGCCGAGGCCGAGCGCATCGAGCGGCTGGGCCGCCGGGCGCAGCGCAGCATCGACGATTTCGGGCGGGTTCTGGCCAAAGCGACCGACGAATACTGGACCGTGCACGGCACCGGTCCGACCCGGCGCGACATTCTGCTCACCGAACCGGTGATCGCCCTGATCCGCGACCGGGTGGGTGACATCCCGCCGACCGCCATCAAGCACCTGTGGCTCATCGAGCGCGCGCAGCGGTCGGGCTGGATCGCCTACAGCGCCGAGCCCCGATCCCTGTGTGCCGGAAGGCGTTTCTTCGGCCTCCGCTACGGCAACCGGGTCTCGCTGCGGCCGGTGAACATGATCGGCACTCTGGTGGCGGCCTATCTGCGCGACCAAGTGGCCGAGAACGGGCGCCCGCCGCGCTGGTCGGTCATGGCCTACGAGCTGCGCGACGACCGGGGCCGGCGGGTGTTCAACGACACAGCCGACGCCCGCGCCCAGCAGCGGTGGCTCGTCACCGCGGAATGGATGGCGCTGGAGGACGGAAATCCGGTGCCCGGCCCGCGGGGATTGCGCGCGCTGGCCAAAAAGGCCAGGGAACAGCGCAGCTGACGCTGTTACGGGGAGGTATCGGACTCCTCATTTTTGTAACAGCGCCTTAACGTGAGTTTTCGGTAACTTCCACGCAACGCGATCACGCGCAGAAGGAGTTACCGCATGACACCCCACATCGACGCGGCGTCGACCGCCTGGCTGCTGGCGGCCACGGCGCTCGTGCTGTTGATGACACCCGGCCTCGCGATCTTCTACGGCGGCATGGTGCGGTCCAGCGGTGTGCTCAACATGCTGATGATGAGCTTCATCTCGATCCCGCTGGTGACGGTGGCCTGGCTGCTCGGCGGGTACAGCCTGGCCTTCGGCGATGACGCGGGCGGCGGAATCATCGGCGACCTCGGGCATTTCGGGCTCGCCGGAATCAACCCCGACACCGTGCACGTGGTGGACAAGACCACCGGCGCGGGCGTTCCGGAGCTGTTGTTCGTCACCTTCCAGCTGACCTTCGCGATTCTGACCGTGGCCCTGATCAGCGGCGCGATCGCCGATCGGACCAAGTTCTCGGCGTGGATGATCTTCGTGCCGGTGTGGGCGCTGATCGTGTACGCGCCGATCGCGCACTGGGTGTGGACCTCGGACGGCTGGCTGAGCAAGGTGGGCGCGCTGGATTACGCGGGCGGCTTGGTGGTCGAGATCGCTTCGGGCGCTTCGGCTCTGGCGATGGTGTTGGTGCTGGGCCCGCGTCAGGGCTTCAAGGTGGACGCGATGCGCCCGCACAATCTGCCGTTCGTGGTGCTGGGTGCGGGCCTGCTGTGGTTCGGCTGGTTCGGCTTCAACGCGGGTTCGGCGCTGACCGCCGACGGCACCGCCGCGGCGGTGTTCCTGAACACGCTGGTGGCGGGCTGTCTCGGCATGCTGGGCTGGCTGGTGGTCGAGGCGCGCCGCGACGGCAAGCCGACCACCTTCGGTGCGGCGTCGGGTGCGGTGGCCGGTCTGGTCGCCATCACCCCGTCCTGCGGTGAGGTGAACACCATCGGCGCGATGGTCGTGGGCCTGGTCGCGGGCGTGGTGTGTTCGTTCGCGGTTGGCTGGAAGTTCAAGGGCAACTACGACGATTCGCTCGACGTGGTGGGCGTGCACTTCATGGGCGGCATCGTCGGCACGCTGCTGATCGGCTTCCTGGCCTCGGCCGTCATGACCAAGGGCCCGGCGGGCCTGTTCTACGGCGGCGGGCTGGGTCAGCTCGGCAAGCAGGCCGTGGGCGTGGTGACGGTGGCGGCGTTCGCGTTCGGGATGACGTTCGCGCTGGGCAAGGTGCTGGACAAGCTGGTCGGCTTCCGGGTCACCAAGGAGGACGAGCTGGGCGGCGTCGACTTCGCGCTGCACGCGGAGACCGCGTACGCCGAGGGCGTGCACGGACATTCGCCGAATCGCATCGGCAAGCCGCTGGGCCACTGAGCCCGAAGCCGTTTCGAGCCCCGTCGCACTTCGCGGCGGGGCTCGAGTGTTTCGCGGTCAGTTCACCTTGCTCGCGGCGGCGCTGAAGGTGTTGCACTGCATGGCGCGGTCCTTGTCGTAGCCGATCTCGAACCAGCCGCCCATGCTCTGCGCGGTGCCGTGATCGCGCATGTCGCCGGGTGCGTCGCCGCGGTGGTAGGCGTCGTTGCGGGCCACCCCGATCTGGGCGCTGGTCAGCGAGCCGCCGTTGCCGGAGGACGACAGGTACATGCCGTCGAAGCACTGGGCCTGTAGTTCGGTGCGGCGTGACAGTTCCAGCCCGGTGTCGCTGCGCGATCCGGCGTCGCGGCGCTGCTGGTGCACCTTGCCGAGGATGCCCGACTGCGCCTGGACGTGGTGGCCGTACTCGTGGGCGAACACCGAGAGGTAGACGACCCAGTTGTTGCCGAAGATATCGGTCTGCAGCTGACTGATCGGCATGTAGATGGTCATGTCCGCCGAGCAGTAGAAGGCCGCGAAGTTACTGCTGTTGCCGGTGCACAGGGTGGTGATGCCCGCGGTGTCCGCGGACACGTTCAGCTTGGGTGCGGGGAACGGCAGATTGATCTTGTCGAACAACGGTTTCCACGCCGTGTGCAGGCAGTCGGCCGCGGTCTCGAAGAACTTGCGCGCCACCTCGACCTGGGTGCCCCACTGCGAGTACGCGCATGTGGCGGGCAGCAGCGTGTAATCGGGGTTCGTCAACAGCGGATTGTCGGCGGTGGCCGCGACACCGTGGTTCTCCCCGGCGTCGCTGGAATAGCCGGTCTTGACGTTCGACCCGGAACCGATGGAGTTCAGGCCGGTGGTGACGGCGGTGCGCAGCAGCACACCGGACACCAGCAGCACCAGGATCACGACGAGCGTCCCCACCCGGCCGCGTCTCGGCGGCGCGGGCCGGGCCACCGGAATCGCGCCGGTCGGCGGCGCGGCGGTGGGCGGCGGCATGGGCGCGCGATACGCGGGCCGCCCCTGACCGGTGGACGGGTATCCGGGTTGTCCGTACCCGGGTGGCGGCGGAAATCCCTGCTGCGGTGGGTAACCCGGCCGAGCGGGGCCCTTGCCCGGCTGGGCGGGATACCCCGGGCGAGGTGCGCCGGCTTGCTGCGGGTGACCGGAGTAAGGCGGGGGCTGATGGCCCGGCTGCGGCGAATATCCGGGTGGCCGTTGATATCCGGGCGGCGGCGGATACCCGGGCTGAGGCTGGTATCCGGGCGGCGGCGCGCCTCCGGGCTGACCTGCGGGACGGCGCGGGACCGCCGGGAATCCGGGTTGCTGGACGGGCTGCTGCGGATTGCCGTGCGGCTGTGGGTTTCCAGGAGGCGGCGTGGGCCGGCGACCCGGGGGCGTCGGTCCGTGCTCGGACGGTGGGCGAGTCAACCCCCGCACCCCCTCGTTCCTCAGAGATAACCTGCCGGCTCCATAGACCTGCGACTTGCCGCTGAGGAAGGATAGCAAGCTGGCTAGAGTGCCAGTCATGCAGATTTTTCGGGGGGCCGCCCTGGTCGCGCTGCTGCTCGCGCTGGCGGGTGTGGCGGCGCCGGCCGTGTGGGCGCAGCCGGCCGGTGTGGATATCACCGCGGAGGTGAATCTGGGCGACGACGGTCTGCTGCGGGTCACCGAAACCGTGAAAGTCCCCGAGGGCGGGGAGTTTCGGCAGGTGCTGCCGCTGCGCGTGCAGGTGAACCCGAGTGTGCTGCGCACGTTCGAGGTGACCGATGTGTCCGCCGAGGGGGACGGCGAGGCGCATGTCGCGGACGATCTGTTCACCATCTCCGCGCGACCGGGCACGGCCACCTTCGTATACACGGTGCACAACACCGTCAGTGACGCTGGGGGCGCGCAGGTGTTCCAGTGGACCGGTGTGCTGAACACCGATGTGGCGTCGATCAATGCGACGGTGTCGAGCCCGAGCTTCCGGATGGGCGTCACCAAGTGCACGGTCGGCCCGCCCGGAAATCCGCAGAACTGCGGCGATATTCGGGTCGAGCCGGACGGTTTCGCGCATCTGGAGAAGACCGACCTACGCAAGGGCGACATTCTCGATGTGACCTTGCAGTTGCCGCCGAACACGGTGCGGGCCAATGCCGATGTGCGCGACGACAACGCGCCCAACGCGTTCTCGCCGACCGGTCCGGTGTGGGCCGCGTTCGGCGCGCTGCTCGCGGCGGTGGCCGCGGCGGCCGGATACGTGTTGTGGTCGCGGCGTTCCGCGCCGGCCGCCGCCGAGACCCTGGATCCGCTGGTGCGGACCGGCGATCACGTGCAGTTCACGTCGCCGGACGGTGTGCTGCCGAGTACGGCGGGCCTGCTGCTCGACGGCCACGCCGACGTGCCGGACATGGCGTCGACCGTGGTGGATCTGGCGGTCCGCAACTACCTGTGGGTGACGGTCGCCGGTGACGCGGATTGGCGCTTCTCCCGGGTGAATCCGCCCGACGAGCAGCTGACCGCCTATGAGCGCGCGGTGTATTCGGCGCTGATCCCGGAGGGCGCGGACGCGGTGCTGCTGTCCGAGCGCCGCGGGCAGGTGGACGCGAAGGCGGTGCGCGCCGCGCTGATCGACGATGCGGTGACGGCCGGGGTGTTCATCGACCGCACCCGCCGCGGTTTCGAGTTCTGGCTCGGGATCGCGCTGATCGTGGGCGGTCTCGCCGCGACCGCGGCGCTGGCGCTGGGTCCGCAGCGGCACGCCCTGATCGGTGTCGCGCTCGCGCTGGGCGGGGTGGCCGCACTGCTGCTCCCCCGCTATCTGCCGTCCCGCAGCGCGATGGGCCGGGAGCTGACCGGCCGGGTGCAGGCCATGCAGCGCGGGCTGGACGCGCTTGCGCCGCGGCGTATTCCGGTGGCGGATCAGGAGCTGGCGTTCTCGCGGGCGCTGCCGTTCCTGGTTGCCGCGCGCCGTGGCGATCAGTGGGTGCGCACGTTCCGGGACCTGGATCCGACGGCGGACGGGAGTCCTGGGCTGTACTGGTTCGGCGGGTTCGAGGGTGATCGCAGTCTGCAGCGATTCGG
This sequence comes from Nocardia sp. NPDC005746, assembly GCF_040630785.1. Classification (NCBI taxonomy): domain Bacteria; kingdom Bacillati; phylum Actinomycetota; class Actinomycetes; order Mycobacteriales; family Nocardiaceae; genus Nocardia; species Nocardia sp. NPDC005746. The sequence goes on along the minus strand of NZ_JBEXYE010000001.1, from coordinate 557,170 downwards.
CGCGCACTTCCCGTACTTCATCACCGCGGTCGAGGGGTTGTTCCGGCCCGGCAATCAACGGTGACACACCCCCGGCGACCGATATACCAACCGATGTAGCAGGGTTCGCCATTCGCTATTGTCACGGCGTGAGCAATCGATTGGCAAAATTGGTGGGAACACCGATCATCATCGAAGTCCGATGATCGATCGCCATATCGCACTAACAGCCCAGGAACTTAGTTATCCAACAGCTATTCGACCGACCGATGCGGGTTTCGGCCGCGCCTTCCGGGTGCGGACCACGGCGTTGCGCGCCGAATTCCTGGCCGCGCAACCGCAGGCGGTGCTCGCCGACGTGGCCTGGAGTTCCCGGGCCGTCGTCGGCTATCTGAGCCTGGACGATCCGCGCGGCGAGTCGGCCCGGCTGCGCCAGGCCGTCGCGGATACCGCAGCGGCCTACGCCGCTCGGCTGCGCTCGGCCGCACGGCCCGCCGGGCAGGAGCCGATCGTGGTGACGCTCGCGCGCACGCGGTGGTCGGTCCCCGCGTGCGGCGGCGTGGTGCCGCCCCCGCCGGTGGCGGATCTGCTGAACGGCCTGTGGGCCGCCGTGATCGACCGCGATCGCGAGCTGCTCGCCTATCTGCTGGGCGCACCGGGCAGCCCCGGTCACCCGCTGGCGGTGACCACGCGCACCGGGCAGCCCGGGGAGCAGTGCCTCTATCTGTGGGCCGATGCCTGGCAGCGGGCCTGGACCGGCGATCCGGCGGCGGAAACGATCATCGTGGACGGGATCGAGGCCGCGGTGGACGCGCAGCAGGCCGGCGGTGACGACTACGCGCTCATCATCGCCTATTCGGCGCTGTGCCTGCTGGACGCGGTCCTGCGCGGCGACCCGGCCGAATTCGAGACCGCTCTGGTCGAGGGCCTCGAATTCCACCGCCGCTTCTGGGACACCCCGCGGCGCGGCCTGGATCCGGAGGGATTCATCGCGTGGCCGCTGCTGGCGGTGGTGTGCTTGGCGGTCGATCGCGGGTTGAGCCCCGGGGTCTCCACCGGGTACCTGCCGACGGGGTTGATGTACCGCACCGCGTAACCGGTTCGCCCGCGACCGCTCTCACCGTTCGGCGTGCACCGCCAGGGCCCGCCGGGCGTAGGCACGCACGTCGGCATCGCTGTCGGCGTGGGCGGTTTCGAGTGCGACACGGGCCGCCTCGGACTCCGGCCAGACGCTGAGGGTCAGCACCGCGGCTTTGCGGATGTCCGGGTGGATGTCGGTGAGCGCCGCGCTCAGGGCGGTGACGGCGCGCTCCGGGCCGACCCCGGCCAGCCCGCGCGCCGCGCCCTCCCGGATCTGCCAGGCCGAATCACTCAGCGCGGCGGTCAGGATCGCGGTATCGGCATCCCCGCCGAGCCGGGCGAGCGCGGTGAACGCGGCGGCGCGCACGAGTGGGTCGCGATCCAGGGTCAGCGCGCGCACGGTGTCGACGCCACCCTGGCCGATGGTGGCCAAGCCGCGGGCGGCGGCGATGCGGACCTCACGGTTGTCGTCGTGGGCGGCCGCGGTCAGCGCGGGCCAGTCGTCCAGCGACACCAGCGCGTGCACGGCCTGGATGCGGACGCGGTGGTCGGCGTCGACCGAGGCCTTGCCGAACAGTTCGGCCGTCCCGGCGCGCAGCGAACGCAGCAGATCCACGACGGCCGCGCGCACGAACGGGTCGGGCGAATCGGTGTGCTCCGCGAGCCCTGTTGCGGCGGGCAGGATTTCGGCGAGTTCACGCAGGCCCGCCACGGCAGCGGCGCGCACCTCGGCGTCCTCGTCGCCGAGTGCCGCGACCAGTTCGCCGGCGAATCCGTCGGGCGTGTTCTCGGTGAGGACCGCGAGGGCGGTCGCCCGCACCCGTGGATCCGGATCGGACAGGAAGGGCCGCAATTCCGCGACGCCGGGCGCGTCCAGGCTCAGCAGCAGCGCGATCCGCGGCGCGACAGCGTCTTTCGCCGTGCGTCCCGTGGGGGCGTGCGAGCGCACCTGGGCCCCGAGGTTGGGCGGGGTGCCGATCAGGGCGGGCTGCTCGACCGGGATGACCGCCGTGTCGGTGCCGGGCAGATCGTCCAGCCCCGGCACGGGCACGAAATACGGTGCGACGGGCCGCTTCAGGAACTCCATGTCCCCGTCGGCGGTCTTGCGCAGGTTGAGGTGGTACCGCCATTCGACGTCGTCGCGGGCGGGCAGGTCGGCGCGCTCGTGATAGAGCCCCCACCGGGATTCGGTGCGGGTGAGCGAGGAGCGGGCGGCCATTTCCGCGCAGTCGCGGATGAAGCTGACCTCGGCGCAGCGCATGAGTTCGTGCGGGGTACGCGCGCCCATGGCGGTGAGGTCGCCGCGCATGCGGTCGAAGGTCTCGATGGCGAGGGAGAGTTTGGCGGCCGTCTTGGGCGGGGCCACATAGTCGTTCACGAAGCGGCGCAGCTTGTACTCGACCTGCTGCTGCGGCGGCCCGTCGGGTTGGCGCAGCGGCCGGTAGACGAGCTCGTGGGCGGCGGCCAGCTGGTCCGCGGGCAGCTCACCGGGTTCGGGCAGCTCGTCGAGGGTGGAGGCGGCGTGCGCTCCGGCGAGGTCGCCGTAGACGAACGCGCCGATCATGTAGTTGTGCGGCACGCAGGCCAGGTCGCCGGCGGCGTAGAGGCCGGGCACGGTGGTGCGGGCGTTCTCGTCGACCCAGACGCCGGACGCGGAATGCCCACCGCACAAACCGATCTCGGAGATGTGCATTTCGATGTCGTGGGTGCGGTAGTCGTGGCCGCGATTGGCATGGAAGGTGCCGCGGGTGGGGCGTTCGGTGGTGTGCAGGATGTCCTCGAGGGCCTCGAGGGTTTCGTCGGGCAGGTGCGAGACCTTCAGATAGATGGGCCCGCGCGCGGATTCGATCTCGCGTTTGACCTCGGCCATCATCTGACCGGACCAGTAGTCCGAGTCGACGAACCGCTCGCCGAGCGCGTTGACCTGGTATCCGCCGAACGGGTTGGCGACGTACGCGCAGGCCGGGCCGTTGTAATCCTTGATCAGCGGGTTGATCTGGAAGCATTCGATCCCCGACAGCTCGGCCCCGGCGTGATAGGCCATGGCGTACCCGTCGCCCGCGTTGGTGGGGTTCTCGTAGGTGCCGTAGAGGTACCCGGAGGCGGGCAGCCCGAGCCGCCCGCACGGCCCGGTGGCCAGGATGACGGCCTTGGCCCCGACCGCCACGAATTCCCCGGTGCGCGTGTTCAGGGCGGCCGCGCCGACCGCCCGCCCGTTCTCGGTGAGCACCCGCACCGGCATCAGCCGGTTCTCGATACGGATGCGCTCGCGCATCTTCCGCTGCCGCAGCACCCGGTACAGCGCCTTCTTGACGTCCTTGCCCTCCGGCATGGGCAGCACGTAGGACCCGGACCGGTGGACCCGCCGTACCGCGTATTCGCCGTAGGCGTCCTTCTCGAATTTCACGCCGTAGCGCTCCAGCCGCTGCACCATGGCGAAGCCGCGGGTGGCGGTCTGATAGATGGTGCGCTGGTTGACGATGCCGTCGTTGGCGCGGGTGATCTCGGCGACGTAGTCCTCGGGTTCGGCCTTGCCGGGGATGACGGCGTTGTTGACGCCGTCCATGCCCATGGCCAGCGCCCCGGAGTGCCGGACGTGCGCCTTCTCCAGCAGCAGCACGTTCGCGCCGGCTTCGGCGGCGGTGAGGGCGGCCATGGTGCCGGCGGTGCCGCCGCCGATGACCAGCACGTCGCAGTCGAGGCGGAGGGTGTCGTCGAGATCGGGGATTTCCATTACTTCGTCGCCTCCGTGAGCTCGCCCGAATGGTTCAGGGCGGCAATGATTTCGGACCGTAGGGCGGTGCGGTCGACGCCGGTCTCGCGCGGCCGGGGGACCTCCGGCAGGGCGCGCAGGGGTTCGCCGGCGCGGCCGAGGACGGCGATGCGGTCGCCGAGCAGCAGGGCCTCGTCCACGTCGTGGGTGACGAAGACGACGGTGGTGGGGTGGCTGTCCCAGGTGTCGACGAGCAGGCGCTGCATGGTGTCGCGGGTCTGGGTGTCGAGGGCACCGAAGGGCTCGTCCATCATGACCGCGCGCGGCGCGCCCGCCAGGCCGCGGGCCAGCTGCACGCGCTGGCGCATGCCGCCGGACAGCGATGTGGGCAGGAAGTCGGCGAAGCCGGTGAGCCCGATCTCGGCGATCCAGCGGTCGGCCAGTTCGCGGCGTCCGGCGCGCGGCGCGCCCCGCAGCCGCAGTGCCAGTTCGATATTGGCGCGCACGGTCTTCCAGGGCAGCAGCGCGTTGTCCTGGAAGACGACGGCACGGTCGCGGTCGGTGCCGGTGACCTCGACGCCGTCGGCGAGCACCCGGCCCGCGTCGGGGCGCAGCAGTCCGGCCAGGGCGCGCAGCACCGTCGACTTCCCGCAGCCCGAGGGTCCGGTGAGGACGAGGATCTCGCCGGGTCGCACGGTGATCGACAGGTCGTCGATGATCGGGGCTCCGGTGTAGGAGAGCCGCACCCGGTCCAGGGTCAATCCGATTCCGGCCGTGCTCATTTCGCCTCCTCGTCGCCGCGCGGCAGCCAGTGGGTGACGCGCCGCCCGAGCAGTTCCACCGCGGCCGAGGTGGTGTAGCCGAGCACGCCGATGGTGATGATGCCGACGAACACTCCCGGGTAGTCGACGATGGTGTACGCCTGCCAGGTGCGGTAGCCGACGCCCAGCCGCCCGGAGATCATCTCGGCCGACACCACGCAGATCCAGGCCACGCCGATGCCGACGGAGAGCCCGCCGAACACGCCGGGCAGGCTACCCGGCAGCACCACCCGCCACAGCACGTCCCAGCGGTTGCCGCCCTGGGTGCGGACGGATTCCTCCCAGATGGTGGGCAGCGCCCGCACCGCGTGCCGGGTGGCGACCAGGATCGGGAAGAAGGCGGCCAGGAAGGTGATGAACACGATCCCGGCCTCGTCGTCGGGGAACAGCAGGATGGCGACCGGCACGATGGCGATGGCCGGAATGGGCCGTGCCAGTTCGGTGAGCGGTCCCACGGTGTCGGCGAACCAGCGGGAACGGCCCAGTGTCACACCGGCGCTCACGCCGATCACGGCGGCCAGACCGAAACCGCTCAGGATCCGGATCAGCGACTGCCCGAGGTCCAGATAGTAGGCGTCGGTGCCGAGCTGATGCCGGAAGGCCCGAACGATCTGGGTGACGGTCGGCAGCGTGTCGAACCGGACCCAGAGTCGAATGTGGTTGGCGGTCAGGAACTCCCAGGCACCGATGGCGGTCAGCACGGACAGCGCCCGCACGATCCGCGACCGCCACACCGCCCGCCCGGCCCGCGGGCGCGCCACCGGCGGTGCGGCCGGGGCGAGGACGGGGGCCGCCGCCGGGGCGGCGACCGCCGGGGCGCTCATACCCGGACCTCGTTCACGGCCTGGTCGTAGCCGACGATCGCGCCCGCGGGGTGCTTGGCGAGGTACCGCTGCGCGGCGGCCGGGGTGGTGAAGGGCAGGTAGTTGTCGCCGTCGCGCACCCAGATCGCCTTGTCCGCGAACCAGCGGGTGCCGAGTTCGGCGTCCGGGACGTAGGCGGCGCGCACCGTCTTGCCCTGTGCCCGAGCCTGTTTCACTGCCCGCAGCAGGGCGGTGGGATCGGCGAGCGACTGCGTCGTGTCCTGTCCGGCGAGCCAGAGCTCACCGCCGGACCCGGGCAGCGGATTGGCGTTGTTGGCCAGTTCCGCGTCGTAGTTCAGCCCGCGTTCCTGGTATGCCCGCTGCAGCGCGGCCGGGTCGACGAACTTGTCGATGTCGAGGTCGGCGAAGTCGCCGATCGATTTCAGGTACGGAACATCGCCCTGGAATGCCGCCAGCAGCGACGGCTTCAGCGTGGTGTCGAAGGAGGTTCCGCCCGGCCCGTTGTAGAGGTACACGACCTCCGGGGCCAGCCCGGCGTTGTCCGCGACGGTCTGTGCCGCCTCCAGGGGGCGCTGGTGGATGAAGTCGGTGGCGTCGAGCTGGGCTTGCAGGAAGGCATCGAGCACCTCCGGGTGCTGCTTGGCGTAGTCGCGGCGGGCGACCACGCCGTGGAAGGTCGGGACGTTGAGTTCCGCGCCGTCGTAGAGCAGCTTGGCCTTGTTCTGGAACACCAGCAGGCCGGGCCAGGCCACGAACTGCGACAGCGCCGCCACCTGACCGGATTCCAGTGCGGAGGAACCGATCTGGGGCTGCTGGTTGAGCACCTCCACTCCCGACTTGGGGTCGATGCCCGCCCGGGTGAGCGCCTGGACCAGGGTGCCGTGCCCGGCCGAGCCGACGCTCGCCGAGATCTTCTGCCCGGCCAGATCATTGATGGACTGCGCCTTCGAGTCCGGTGCGACGACCACCATGTTCAACGCGCCCTTGGGGTTGTAGCCGGTGATGGACACCAGCTCCGTGCGGGAGCGCTCATTGGCCTGGGTGCGGGAGCCGTTGATGAGCAGCGGGTAGTCGCCCATCGAGCCGATGTCGATCTTCTCGGCCACCATCTGCGCGGTGATGGGCGCGCCGGTGTCGTAGTCCTGCCACTCCACCTGGTATTTCGCGCCGCCCTTGGCGCTCAGCGTGTTCAGGCGTTGTTCCAGGAAGCCCTTGGCCTTCAACAGGGTTCCGGCGGTGACGGTATTGATGGTCTTGGACTGGTAGCCGATGACGACCTTGACGGTGTCACCGTTGCCGGCGTTCTCGAGCGAGCAGCCGGACACGGTCGGGGCGAGGGCGGAGGCGAGGGCCGCGGCGATCACGCGGGCGGGGCGGTACTTCATGGGTTTCCTCAGCGGGTTGGGCTCAACGCAGCAGGTAGGGCATGTTGACGGTGACGGCGCCGGTGGGACAGCGGGCCGCGCAGGGGCCGCAGTACCAGCACTCATCGACGTGCATGTACGCCTTGCCGTTGTCGGGGTTGATCGCCAGCGAGTCCAGCGGGCAGATCTCCACGCACAGCGTGCAGCCCTGGATGCACAGCGATTCGTCGATGGTCACCGGGACATCCGCCCGGTTCTCGGCCAAAGCCATCTAGGTCAACCTCCAGTCGGTGCCCGGGTCGGCATCGGGTGAGCGTTCCGGCGGCCGGATCAGGCTGCCGCGCATGGTGATCCGGTCGCCGCGCATGCGGATGTACTCGAGGTCGACCGGGCGGCCGTCCTCCAGCGAGGTGAGGCGCTCGAGCAGCAGCAGCGCGCCGCCCTCGGGCATCTGCAGGGTCATGGCCGAGTGCGCGTCGGCGGTGATGGCCTCGAGGGCCAGTTCCGCCGAGCCGAGCGGGCCGCCGCTGATCTGCTCGATGAGCGCGAACACGTCATTGGTCTCGAGGTCGCGGGTGACGACCTGGTCGCCGATGTCGGGGACCAGGTAGGTGAGGTCCAGGCTGAGCGGCAGGTCGCCGAACCAGCGCAGCCGCTCGATGTAGACCGCCTGTTCACCGGGTTCGAGCCGCAGCTTGCGGGCGACCGCGGGCGGCGGGGTGACCCGGCGGGCGGCGCGCACCTCGTTGCGGACCTCGCCGTGGCCGCGCAGCGTCTCCTTCAAACCGAGCAGGGCATCGAGGCCGTGGTCGTATTTGCGGCGCGCGACATGCGTTCCGATCTTCGGGGCGCGCTCGATCAGACCTTCGTCCTTGAGCAGCGCGAGCGCGTCGCGAACGGTGTTGCGGGACACGCCGAATTCCGCGGACAGCGCCGCTTCGGCGGGCAGTGCGTCGTCGAAGGCGCCCGCGTGGATCTGCTGACGCAACACGTCGGCCACGTGTCGGGCGCGATCCGCCCGGCGTTCGGGGGCGCGCAGCGGTACCGGTTCCGGCGACACCTCGACTCCTTTCCACGCCGTTGACCTGCGGTTTCAGAACTGTAGCGGCGAAAATGGGGCCGTCCGGGCCGCTCACCACGCCCCGGCGCCGGCGATGCGGTTCTGCGCCGCCGGCCCGAACGCGCGGCCTGCCGGAATGCGGTCGAATCGGGGTATTGCGCCACCCGCTCCGGGAGCGTGTGCCTTGGAATCACACTGAGCGGAATGCGTGTGCGCGACAGCGGACTCGAGTGGGGTGGGGTTTCGGGCTGCTGCTCGGGATACGAGAAGAGAATGTGGCGTGCGCCACTCGTCGAGCCCGATCCGACGCATGCCGCGGATGGCTTGAAATATCAACCGCCGCAAAAGATTCGGTAGCTACCGAGGTTGCCAGGAGGGTTTCGCACCGACGCGCCGTGACAGGCCCGGGACTGCCGGGAGGATCGCGCTTGCCTTCCGTTCTCCGTGATCGGAATGATACTTTGATCCTATGTCTGCCAGTCGCCCTTCTTCCGCGCCGCGGGTCACGTATGTGACCGTCGCGCTGGGCGTTCGGCTGCCGCGGCAACGGGAACTGTGTTGTCCCTGCCATCGCGCAGTCGAGTTCTGACCCCGATAACCAGGCATTTCCGCCGGTCGCCGTCCGGGTTCCTCGCTGCACCGCTGAAACCTTCATGTAGGCATTCGTCCACCCGTCGACCGGGTGGACCGCAGCAAGGATTCGACACAGTGTCCAGCCCCACGCTCGACCGCACCCATACCGCCGTCTCCACCGCGACCGCGCGCCCCGCCCCGGCGCGCCCGGCCGTGCCCCCGGAGTTGCGGATCACCGACAACCCGGCGGCCGCCGTGCTGCGCGCCGCCACCCGCGGCCCGATCTTCCGCGATGTCGCCGCACAGACCACGGGTCTGAGCATCGCCACGGTGAATCGCCAAGTGTCCGCGCTGCTTACGGCCGGACTGCTGCGTGAGCGCGCCGATCTGACCGCGTCCGGCGCGGTGGGCCGCCCCCGGGTGCCGTTCGAGGTCGACACCGACTCGTACGTGACGCTGGGCGTGCACATCGGTTTCACCGTGACCCGCATCGTGGCCGCGGACCTGTCCGGCCGCATCCTCGGCGGGCTCGAGATCGCCACGCCCCAAACGGGTCAGGACGCGGCGCTGACCATAGTGGCCCGCAGCGCCAAGGCCTTCCTGGACCGGCTGCCCCGGCGGCGGCCGCTGTGGACCGGCGTCGCGCTGGCCGGTCGGGTGGATCCGGCGGCCGGTGTCGTCGACCATCCCCGCCTGGGCTGGCAGGCCGCGCCGGTGGCGGCGGTCTTCAGCAGTGTGCTGGACCTGCCGGTCTCGGTGTCCGCGCACGTCGAGGCGATGGCCGCGGCGGAGCTGCTGCTCACCCCGCGCGACCCGGCCGAGGAGAATCGGCCCGGCAGCAGCCTGTTCGTGTACGCCCGCGAAACCGCCGGTGTCGCAGTCACTCTGCACGATCGCGTGCACACCCCCACCAATGGCCCGGGCTCCATCGCGCATCTCCCGACCGGCTCCGACGCCGACTGCACCTGCGGCCGGCGCGGCTGCTTGGAGGCCACCATCGGTGAGCGCGCCCTGCTGGAGCGCGCCGTGCGCAAGGGCATCCTGCCCAAGCCGGAGGCCCCGCGCCGCCCGGCCGTCACCGATCTGTACCGGGCCGCCGACGCGGGCGATGCCGATGCTCGCGACCTGCTCATCGAGCGGGCCGAAATCCTCGGCCGCACAGCGGCTCTGGTGCGTGACATGTTCAATCCGGACCGGGTGGTGCTGGGCGGCCAGGCGTTCACCGGCTGGCGCCCGGGCATGGAGCGGGTCGCCAAGGCCTTCGCCGAGTCGACCACGCTGCCCGCGGCGGATCTCCGGATCAGCCGATTCGGCGGCCGGGTGCAGGAATTCGCGGCGGCGGTCACCTCGGTGAGCGCGTTCTACGCCGACCCGCTCTCGGCCATGCGCCGCGCCACGCGGACCCGCTAGCCCACCGAACACGAAGTCCCCGCCGGGTGATCCCGGCGGGGACCTACGTCGACTCTCCGCCTCGGAGGGCGTGATCGGTGGCGAACCATACGGCGACCTCGGCTCGGCCGCTCGCCCCGAGCTTGCCCGCGATGTTGTGCACGTGCACCTCGGCCGTCCGCTCGGAGATCCCCAGCGCCCGGGCTATCTGGCGGTTCGTCCGGCCGCGCGCCACCAGCGCCGCCACCTCACGCTCGCGCCTGGTGAGCAGCGGCTTCCCGGCTCGGTGTGGAATCGAGACGTCGAGATCGTCGAGGACCTCGGCGAGGTATCCGGCGGTGTCGGATCGCACCCGATCCGCACCGATCAGGCGGTGTTCCTCGAAGGCTGCCGGGCCGAGTGTGGCGACCGCGTTGCCGAATGTCTCTGTCAGCCACCGCATCCCGAACGGAACCGTCATGGCGCCGATCGTGGCGGCGAGGGCCTCGGCGGCGCCGAGCAATTCGGCCATGCGCGTGATTCTGGAACCGCTCAACGCGACGGCGGACGCCACCATCAGACCGACGCTGGCCCCGTACAGCCCGCCGGCATCGAGGAAGGCGATCAGGCAGACCCGTGCCTCGGTCGTGGCCTCGTCGATCCGATCGGTGCGCCACGCCGCTACCGCACGGATCAGGGCCGCCCAGCCCAAGGCCTCACGATCCCCGATCACCCGCATGATCCGGTCGGCCGCCTCGGCATCGCGGGCGGCCGCGACGTAGTCTTCCTTCCCTAGTTCGACGCCCGCGAGCATGATCAGGCCCCAACCGTGGGCCAGTCCCCCGGTCTCACCGGCGTCCGTGATGAGCGCCAGGGACTCGTGGATCAGTCTCTCGGCAGGGGCCAGGTCGTCGCCGAATGCTGCTGTCAACCCTCGATATTGCAGTGCGCGAGCAAGACCGCGACCGTCGCCGAGCCCTCGGAATGCCGCCGCCGAGAGATCCAGCGCCGCCGCGGCGGCCGCCCGGTCGCCATGGATCATCGCCAGGTCACCGACCCCGACATGAGCCCAGGCGGTGAACCATTCGTCGACTTCACCAGACATCGCGAGGGCTGTCGCGAGCCACCGCAATCCCTCTCGGAAATGACCGTGCAGCTGCCAGAAGTGCGCCAGCGCGCCGGCGAGTCGGATCGCGGTGCCGGCATCGCCGGACTCGATGCTGTGGGACAGCGCCGCACGCAGGTCGGGGTGCTGGGCCTCCAACCGGTTCACCCACGCATGTTCCGCATAGGTCCGGAAGGCGGCGGCGGCGCGCTCGGCGAGATCGCGAAAGTAGGACGCGTGGACATGCTGTAATTCGCCCAGGTCCCCCGATGCGCGCAGATGCGCACGGCCGTAGCTTTTCACCGTCTCCAGCAGGCGATACGGCGCCGGTCCCGCGGCGGGGTCGAACGAGACCAGCGATTTGGAGACGAGACCGGCGAGGAGTCCCGCGCAGCCGTCGGACAGTGCGCGGCCGACCCCGTCCACCTCCTCGATTCCGAAGCTGCCCGCGAAGATCGCGAGTCGGTCGAACAATGTCCGCTCTGCCGGACTCAGCAGTCGGTAACTCCAGTCCATGGTGGCGACGAGCGTGCGATGGTGCCGGAGGGCGGCCCTGTTTCCACTGGTCAGCAGCCCGAACTGGTCATCCATGTGGGCCGCGATCCGCTCGACGTCGAGCGATGCGGCTCTCGACGCGGCCAGCTCGATCGCCAGGGGGAGGCCGTCGAGATAGCGACAGATCCGCGCCGCTCCGGCCGCGGTCGCCGCGGTCATCGTCAGGTTCGGCTGCACCGCTCGAGCCCGCTCGAAGAACAGCGCAACGCTCTCCGCCCCGGTCACGACCGCGAGATCCTGATCGCCGGTCGCTGACGGCAGCGCGAGTCCTCCGACTCGCACAACGACCTCACCCGGTATCTCGACGAGTTCCCGGCTCGTGGCCAGAATCCGCAACAGGCCGCAGCGCTCGAGCAACTCCGTCACCACGTTCGCTACGGACTCGACGACGTGTTCGCAATTGTCGAGCACGATCAGCGCGGCCGACGCCTCGAGACGGACCGCCAGGGAATCGGTGAGGGAACGCCGGCGATGCTCCGGAACCCCCACGGCCCCGGCGATGGCGTGCGGCACGAGCGCGGGGTCGGTGATCGAGGCGAGTTCGACCAGCCAGCAGCCGTCCACGAAATCATCGCTGCGCGCCAGCGCCACCTCGAGCGCGAGTCGGCTCTTACCGGCGCCACCCGGCCCCGTGATGGTGACGAATCGATAGGTCTGGAAGAGGTCCCGGATCTTCGCGAGATCGGCATGACGTCCGACGAAGCTCGACAGCGGCGTCGGGAGATTGTTCAGCGGAGGAGAGAACTCCCAATCGCTGGGCGTCACTGTCGGAGCTTACGCGTACCTCACCGGTGCCCGGAAGTACGTGATTCCCCCAATAGCGGTCCGACGCGGCCCGGACCGATTCTGATCTGGAGAGTCGGTCACAGCCCGGCGATCGCGACGGCATCGACAATCGATCGAGGTGAGAGCAATGAGTTGGGACAGCACGCACGAATGGTGGCGGGCACTGCACGACGTGGCCGCGGAGATCGAAAGCCGACGAGACGGCGAGTTGCCCTGGCGCCCGGAACACGCCACGGTGTTCGGCGACCCGGACGGACTGATCGCGGCGCTTCGCTACCGCTGGAAGCTGACTGTGCAAGCGCACGAGGAGGAACTCGCCGGCACGAACGGTGAGGCGTGCGAACGCGAACTGGTCGACGCCAATCAGGGTGTGTTGCGGATCTTGCGGGCGGCCGGACATCGCGAACCGGCCGCCGCGCCGGCGTTCGCCGTGGCCTGAATCCGTCGCACCTCGGTTCGCGCCCGGGAGGCCGGGCCGGATGGTCCACGATCCGGCCCGGCCCCGGGTCCCGCCCCACGCACGAGGCCCTGTGCGCGCGGTGCGGGGTACCGCCACCCGCCCCGGAGTCCCCTTCCGGACGAGCGGCGGTGGTCTCAGGCGGCGCGCGCCTGCGGGGACAGCCCCCACTCGCGCGCCAGCAGGCGGTGCGACCGCACCCGGTCATCGTGGTCGAAAGCCACACTGGTGACCAGGATTTCGTCCGCGCCCGTCAACTTGCGCAAGGCGTCGAGGCGTTCGGCGACGGTGGCCGGGGAACCCACCAACTGGGTGGTCACCCGATCGTCGATCAGCCGCTGCTGCGGACCCGACAAGGCGGGCGCGCTCTCGGGATCGAGGTAGTCGGCCGCTCCCGCGCCGCTGCGGATGGAGTACACCCAGTGCCCATAGCTGGAGGCCAGGTGCCGGGCGGTGGCGTCGTCCTCGGCGACCAGCACATCGGCGGACACCACCAGATATGGCCGCGGGAAGCGGGCCGACGGCCGGAACGCCGCCCGGTACGCCTCCACCGTCTCGACGATGGTGCCCGGCGACACGTGGTAGTTCGCCGCGAACGGAAGCCCGAATCGCCCTGCCAGTTGCGCGCTTTCGCCGCCGCTGCTGCCGAACAGCCACGGCTGCACCTCGGCGCCCTCACCGGGGACGGCGTGCAGTTCCACACCGTCGTCGGTCACGAAGCTGCCGTCGAGCAGCGCGAGGATCTCCTCGACCTGTTCGGTGTACGGCAGCGGCCGCGCCCCCGGCAGGTGCAGGGTCTCCAAAGCCGCCTTCACCCTGGTGAAGTCGAGCAACTGACCGGGGTAGAACGGGGGTGGGAGCACCACGCCGTCGCGGACCTCGGTGGGCCGCGGTGGGGCGGGCACCGGCGGCACACCCGCGGATCGCAGCTGTTCGGCGCGCTGCCCCGAGCGACCCAGCCCCAGATCCAACCGGCCCGGGTAGAGAGCGTCGATGGTGCCGAAGGCCTCCACCACCGAGATCGAGGTGTGATGCCCGAGTTGCACGGCGGCCGAACCGACCCGGATGGTGTCGGTGGCGGCGGCGATCAGTCCGATGAGCGTCGTCGGCGCGGAGCTCGCGACCCGCACGAAGTGATGCTCGGCGACCCAGAACCGGTGGTAGCCCAGCTTTTCCGCCTGCCGGGCCAGGTCGACGGTATTGCGGAGGGCCTGCCGGGGCGTCGAGCCCGCGCTGATCGGCGACAGGTCCAGGACCGAGAGCGGGATGGTCACAGCGACCGCCCCCGCCGCGGATCCTGTTCGCCCGCTTCGACGGCCAGCGGCAGCCGGTTCTCCGCCGGGGCGATCGGGCAGGTCGCGTAGTCGGTGAAGGCGCAGGGCAGGTTGACCGCGCGATTGAAGTCGAGCAGCAGGCTGCCGTCCGCCGCCGGCCGGGACAGATCCAGTCGCCGCGCGCCGCCGTAGGTGGTGACGCCGCTGGTGGCGTCGGTGAACAGCACGTGCAGGCCGAGGGCCTCACTGCCGAACACCACCAGTTCGCGCCGCTCGCCGCCCAATTCGACAGTGACCGTGCCGGTGGCGGTGTGGTGATGCTCGAGACCCTCCACGACCGCGCCGGTGGTGACGACACGGGTCTGCGCGAAGGGCTCGAAATAGCCGGTCACGATCCACCGCTGCTGCGGTTCGTAGACGGGGATCTCCGTGAACGCCGCCAGCGTCGGCGCGGCGGGATCGTGCACACGCAGCGCGAACCGCCCGGTCCGCCGGATCACCTCGATGATGCGGTCACCGGTGTGGACCTGGAGCCCCGGCGCCCCCTCGCCGGGCGTGATCGCGGCCTTGCCGCTCAGCGCCACACCGTTCAGCAACAGCTCGGGCTGTCCCGAATCGACCGTGACATAGACGTTCTCGCTGTCGGCGTGCCAGCGGCCGGGCAGCCCGTCGACCGTCTCCTGGTCGGCCCCCAGCCAGTGCAGCCCGGTCAGGCTGAGCCAGCCCAAGGGTTGGCGCGCCCAGGCGGCGCGTTCGGCGCGGAAGGCGGCCCACTGCTGGTCGTAGGCGGTTTCGATGGCGGTCATGAGGCGCGTACTCCTTCGGTGCCGTGATGGGGGTGGCGCAGGCCCAGGTGTTCGCGCAGGGTCGCGCCGGTGTACTCGGTGCGGAAGCTGCCCAGGGACTGCAACTCCGGGACGACCTTGTCGACGAATTCGTCGAGCCCGGTCGGAGTCAGATGCGGAACCAGGACGAACCCGTCCGCGGCATCGGATTGCACGTAGCGGTCGATCTCGGCGGCCACCTGCCGGGGCGTGCCGACGAACTGCTGGCGGGCGGTGGTGGCGATGATGAGGTCCCGGATGGACAGCTGCTCGGCGGCGGCCTTGGCCCGCCAGGCCTCGGCGACGGCGCGCGGGTCACGGGCGTGACGCACCCGCCCGCGGGTGATGTTCGCGTCGTCCACGGGGTCGATGTCGGGCAGCGGGCCGTCCGGGTCGTAGGCGGAAAGGTCACGGCCCCAGACCTGTTCGAGGAAGGCGATGGCGGTCTGCGGCGTCACCTGCTGCCGCCGGATGTACCGGGCGCGTTCGGCGGCGTCCTCGGCGGTGTCGCCGAGCACGAAGGCGGCGGCGGGCAGGATCTTCAGGTCGTCGCGGGCCCGGCCGTACTTGGCGAGCCGGTCCTTCACGTCGCGGTAGAAGCGCTGTCCGTCCTCGAGTTCGCCGTGTGCGCTGAAGATGACATCGGCCTTGGCGGCGGCGAATTCGCGGCCTTCGTCCGAGTCGCCCGCCTGGATCTGCACCGGGTAGCCCTGCGGGCCGCGCGGCAGGACGAACTGGCCTTCGATCTCGAACTGGTCGCTGCTGATCCGGGCCTGCGGGACGGGCTGGGCGAAAATGCCGCGCTCCCGGTCGATCACGAGGGTGTCGGCGGGCCAGCTGTCCCACAGCGCGCGGGTGGCCTCGACCACCTCGTGTGCGCGGGTGTAGCGCTTGGCGTGCTCCAGGTAGCCGCCGCGCCGGAAGTTCTCGCCGGTGAAGGCGTCCGAGGAGGTGACGGCGTTCCACGCGGCGCGGCCGCCGGACAGGTGGTCCAGCGAGGCGAATTGCTTTGCCAGTTCGAACGGTTCGTTGAAGGTGGTGTTGATGGTCCCGGCCAGCCCGAGGCGGGTGGTGACGGCCGCCAGCGCGTTGAGCACCGTGAAGGTGTCGGGCCTGCCGACCACGTCCAGGTCGTGGATGCGGTCGCGGTGTTCGCGCAGCCGCAGCCCCTCGGCGAGGAAGAAGAAGTCGAACAGGCCGCGTTCGGCGGTGCGGGCCAGGTGCACGAAGGAGTCGAAGTCGATCTGGCTGCCCGAGTCCGGGTCGGTCCAGACGGTGTGGTGGTTGACGCCCGGGAAGTGGGCGGCCAGGTGAATCTGCTTGCGTATCCGATGATCCGGCATGGCGGTGACTCCTCAGGCGTGGGCGTAGCGGCCGGCGGGCCGGGGCAGGCCCAGACGCTCGCGCAGGGTGGGGGTGAGGGCGGGCAGCTGCGGCAGGGCGGCGGCGAGCGCCAGCGGGCGCAGCACCACACCGTCGGCGGCGCAGTCGGTTTCGACGCGGCGCAGGATGTCGCGCAGTTCCGCGGGGGTGCCGATGTGGAAGACGGTGGCCGGGGCGGGCGAGGCCGTCCAGTCCTCCAGTTCGGCGACCCCGAGGGCGGCGGCGTCCGCGGTGTCGGCGAGGTGGATGTCGAGGTCGAGCAGCACCCGCACCCGGTTCGGGTCTCGTCCGGCGGCGGCGATGGCGGACCGCAGTTCGGAGCGGGTGGCGGCGGCGGTCGCGAGATCCGGTGCGGCGATCCGGATCAGGTCGGCGCGGTGCACGGCGACCCTCGTGCTGTGCGGGTCGGCGGCGCGCACCGCGAGCGGCGGCCGGCCCTGCGGCGGACGCGGGGTGATGGACGGTCCCTTCACCGAGAAGTGCTCACCCGCGAAGTCGATGTAGTGCAGCCGGTCGCGGTCGATGAACCGGCCGGTGGCCTGGTCGCGGATCTCGGCGTCGTCCTCCCAGCTGTCCCACAGCCGGGTCACCACCTCGACCGCCTCGTCCGCCTCCTCCCAGCGGGAGCGTTCGTCCTGTTCGGGCTTGCGGCCGAACAGCCGCGCCTCCCCCGCCCCGACGGACACCTCCCAGCCCGCCCGGCCCGCGGCCGCGAAGTCCAGGCTGGCAATGGCTTTGGAGAGGTGGAAGGGCTCGGTGTGGGTGACCGAGGCCTGCGGGATCAGGCCGATGCGCCGGGTCTCGGCGGCGGCACGCGCGGCCACCGCCACCGCGTCCAGGCGTCCGATGGCCCCGGCGGATTGCAGGGTGAAGGAGTCCGGCAGGAACGCCAACTCGATTCCCGCGTCCTCGGCGGCGCGCAGCGCGTCCACCCAGTACCGGGCGTCGAAGAGGTCTTCGGCGCGGGAGTCGGCGCGCCGCCAGGAGGCGGGGTGCGCGCCGGTGCCGGACAGTTCCAGGCCCAGCAGCAGCGGAGTCGGATGCGGCATCAGGCTGTCCTTTCGAGCGGTAGCGGGTGATCGGGGGTGGCCGCCCGGGGGACGGCCGCGAGTAGTTCACGGGTGTAGGCGTGTCGCGGTCGGTCGAAAACCTCGGCGGTCGCTCCGGTTTCGACGACACCGCCCTGGCGCATGACGGCGACACGATCGGCCAGGCGACGGACCACGGCCAGGTCGTGGGAAATGAACAGGTAGGCCAGGTCCAGTTCGGTCTGGAGTCGTTCGAGCAGGTCGAGGATCTGCGCCTGCACCGAGACGTCCAGAGCCGAGACCGGTTCGTCGAGCACGACCAGTTCGGGGCGCGGGGCCAGCGCACGGGCGATGGCGACCCGTTGCCGCTGCCCGCCGGACAACTCCGCCGGGCGCCGATCCAGGAAGGCGGCGGGCAGCGCGACCTGATCCAGCAGTGCGGCCACCGCGGCGCGGCGGCCGCGCCGATCGCCGATCCCGAACGCCTGCAAGGGTTCCGCCACGATTCGCCCGACCGTCAGCTTCGGGTTCAGCGAGACGTACGGGTTCTGGTAGACGACCTGGACGCGACGGCGCAGCGCCCGCAGGTCCGAACCGCGCAGGGCGGTGACGTCCTGCCCGTCGACGGTGACGGCGCCCGCGTCGGGCGCGGTCAGCCGGGCGATGATGCGGGCCGTGGTCGACTTGCCCGAGCCGGATTCGCCTACCACGGCGAGGGTTTCACCACGATGGACCTCCAAGGACACGTCGTTCACCGCATCGACGGTGAAATCCCTGGTGACGCGGAAGGACTTGCGCAGACCGGTCGCGGCCAGCAGCGGGGTCCCGTATTCACGAACCGGACGCGGGGGCTGATCCGCACCGAGGCTCGGCACGGCGGCGATCAACCGCCGCGTGTATTCGTGTTGCGGATTGCCCAATACCTCCGCCGCCGTGCCGGTCTCGACGATCAGGCCGTCCCGCATCACCGCGATGCGGTCCGCCCGTTCGGCCGCGACCGCCAGGTCGTGGGTGATGAGCAGCACCGCCGTCCCCGATTCCGTGGTCCGCGCGGCCAGTAGGTCGAGAATGCGGCGCTGCACGGTGACGTCCAGCGCGCTGGTCGGCTCATCGGCGATCACCAGTTCGGGCCCGCAGGCCAGCGCGATCCCGATCAGTACCCGCTGCCGCTGTCCGCCCGACAGGTCCTGGGGATACTGGCGCGCCCGCAGTTCGGGACGATCCAGCCCGGCCTGGTCGAGGATCTCGACCGCCGCGAGGTCGGCGGTGCGGCGATCGGCCCGGTCGTGGATGCGCAATACCTCGCCCACCTGCCGTCCGATGCGCAGCACCGGATTGAGCGAGGTGCCCGGATCCTGAGGGACGAGCCCGATGCGCGCGCCGCGAATCCGTTGCAGCGCGCGCGGAGACGCCCGGTCGATCCGCTCTCCGTCGAAGGTGATCTCCCCGGCGGTGATCACGCCGCCTTGGAGCAGCCCGATCACCGCGTGCGCGAGAGTGGATTTGCCCGAACCCGATTCACCCACCAGCGCGAGCGTCTCCCCGCGCCGGACCTGGAGCGAGACGCCGCGCACGGCGGGTGTCGCTCCGCCGCGGCCCCGATACTCGACCTGTAGCCCCTCGATGTTCAACAGCTCGGTCATCGGGCCTCCTTCTGCAAGGCGCGGGCGATCCGCTGGGTGGACAGCACCAGCACGACGATGACCAGCCCCGGCAGGGTGGTCAGCCACCACGCGGTGGCCAGGTAGCCGCGGCCCTCCGACACCAGCGAGCCCCACTCCGGCGTGGGCGGCACCGCGCCGTAGCCGAGGAAGCTCAGTGACGCCACGAACAGCGTCACCACGCCGAAGTCGACGGCGGCCAATGCCGCCACCGGCCCGTACGCATTGCGCAGGATGTGGCGGAACAGCACGATGTGCCAGCGCACACCGGACGCGAACGCGGCCTCCACGTAGTGCGCGTTGCGCACCCGCAGTACCTCGCCGCGCATCACCCGGGCGAACCTGGCGATCAGCGAGATGCCCACGGCGATGGCCACATTGCGGGTGCCCAGCCCCAGCACGGTGATGGTGGCCAGGGCGAGCAGCATGTCGGGAATCGAGAGCACCACATCGACCGCGCGCATGATCGCGGTGTCGACCACGCCGCCCGCCGCACCCGCGACCAGGCCGATCAGGGCGCCGGTCACCAGCCCGATCAGCACCGCGAACACGGTCGCGCTCAACGACAGTGCCGCGCCGTGCACCACCCGGGTGTACAGGTCACGCCCGAGATTGTCGGTGCCGAACCAGTGCTGGAGGCTGGGGCCGCGCAGCTTCTGCGCGGGCACGCCGCGCAGGGGATCACCGCTCGCGAAAACGGCCGGGGCGACGGCCCAGGCGCACACCAGCGCGACGACCGCGCCCGCCGCGACGGTTCCCGGATTGCGCCGCGCCCACGACGCGGCAGCCGTCCCACCGGCGATGGCCTCGCGTCGGAACGTCCGGTCGGACTCGGGCCGGAATGCCAGGTCAGACATCGGACCACTCGTCATCCGCGTCCCAGAAGGCGATGCCCGGGTCCAGCAGGGGGTGGGTCAGGGTGATGACCCGCAGCGTCGATCGCGGTCCGCGCGAGCAGCCGCGCAGTCGCGCGCGCAGATCGCGGATCACATGCCGGGGCGGGGTCGGCGAACGGTCAGGCATGAGCACGCTCCTTCGTCGAGTTCCGGTGCACCACACGGGGGTCGAGCAGGGGGTAGGCGAGATCAACGAGCAGGTTGACGGTCACGAAGGCCAGGGCGGCGAACACGACGATGCCCTGGACCACCGGGATGTCCTGGCGCAGTACCGATTCCTGCGCCAGTCGGCCCATGCCCGGGCGGGAGAACACCGTCTCGGTGACCACCGCCCCGGCCAGCACGGTGCCGGTCCACAATCCCGACACGGTCAGCGCGGGGGCGGCCGCCGGGCGCAGGACGTCGCGCAGCTGCACCCACCAGCGGGACGCGCCCTTGGCGAAGGCGACCTCGACGAACGGCTGCCGCCAGGTCGCGACCAGGCTCGCGTGGAGGACCTGGGCGATGACCGCCCCCACCGGGATGGCCAGGGTGATCGCGGGCAGGATGGTCCCGCCCAATCCGGTGCCGCCGAACGCGGGCACCAGCTTCAACCGGAACGAGAACAGTTGCAGCAGCAGCAATCCCACCCAGAAGCCCGGCATCGACGCCCCGACCGCGGGTAGCGAGGTGAGCAGCCCGCGCAGCCGGGGACGCTCGGTGTACGCGGCCGCCAGGGCCAGCGCCCCGCCGGCCGCCACGGCCAGCAGCAGCCCGATCGCCGCCAGCGCCAGGGTCGAGGGCAGGGCGTCGCCCAGCACCCCGGTGACGGTCTGACCGGTGGAGATGGAGTGGCCGAGGTCGCCGCGTACCGCGTGCGACAAGGCCGTCCAGTACTGGGCCCACAACGACTGGTCGAGACCGTAGCGGGCCCGCATCTCCGCGATGGCCGCGGCGTCGACGGGCGTGCCGGTGGCCGCGTCGGCCGCCAGCGCCACCGGGTCGCCGGGCAGCAGGTACAGCCCGGCGAAGGACAGCGTGAACGCCGCCCACAGCACACCGATCGCCTGCAGCACCCGTCCGATCACGTAGCGGCCCATGGGTTTACCGCGCCAGCCAGGTGTCGTGGAACTGCAGTCGCGCCGAGGCCTCGAACTTCACCCCGGCCACCGCCTTGCCGACGCCGATGGCCTGCGAGAGTTCGATGGTCGGGATCCACAGGCCCTGGTCGAGGACCGCGGTCTGGGCGTCGCCGATGATGCGGGCGCGCACGGCCGGATCGGTGGCCGACAACTGTTGGGCGAGCAGCGCGTCGAGGGGTTCGGCGGGGCCGCGAGCGTTCAGGTTGCGCTGGTCGACCGCGAAGGTGGTGCGCAGGATGTCGCCGTCGGCGCGGGTCGAGTTGTAGTAGTTGAAGTCGAAGTCCTTGGTGTTCTGGCGCACCGTCGATTCCGCCACCGACAACGGTTCCAGCCGCAGGTCGAAGCCGACCGCCCGCAGCTGCTGCTGGGTCAGCTCGAGAATGGGCTGATTGGCCGAGAACACGGGGGCGAAGATGACGCCCGCGCTCAGCCGCTGCCCGTCCTTGACCCGGATGCCGTCCGCGCCCGGCGCCCAGCCCGCCTGGTCGAGCTGCTTCTTCGCGGCGTCCGGGTCGAACTTCACCCGGGCCGAAAGATCCACATAGCCGGGCGTTTTGGAGGCGAGCACGCTGCTGGCCGTCTTGAACTGCGGCCCGAGCACGGTGTCCACCAGTTCCTTGCGGTTGATGGCGGGCAGCAGCGCGGCCCGGACCGCCGGATCGCGCAGCACGCCCCGGGTCACATTGGCCTGCAGGCCGAACGGGACGCCCGGGTTGGCGGTGAACTGCACGCGACCGCCGCCGCCCTCGATCTGCGCCACATCCTGCGGCAGCGCGTCACTGATCGCGTCGAGCTGGCCGGAGGCGAGGCTGCCGGTGCGCACCCCGGATTCGGGGACCACGGTGAACACGATCTTGTCCAGATGCGCCTCGCCCTGACCGGCGAAAACCGCGGAGCCCCAGGCATACCCGGCCCGCTTGGCCAGGGTGGCGGAGGCGTTCTGCTTCCACTCGGCATAGGTGAACGGGCCGCTGCCGATATTGGTCCCCAGGCAGCGCTCCTCGGCGGCCTTGGCGGCGGTGGCCTCGGACTGGATGCCCAGCTGCGGGGTCGAGGTCGCCTGCAGGAACTGCGCGTTCGGCCCGGCGAAGTCCACCCGCACGGTGCGCGGATCCAGCACCGTGCTGCCCGCGTACCCGGCCAGGTAGCTCGCGGCCAGCGGCGCCTTCGCACCGCCGAGCGCGACGATCGAATCGAAGTTCCGGCGCACCGAGTCCGCGGTGAGCGGGGTGCCGTCGCTGAAGGTGATCCCGTCGCGTAGATGGAAGGTGAACGACCTGGCATCCGGGGAGACGGTCCAGGTGTCGGCCAGCCACGGCTTCAGCTGACCGGTCTCCGGGTCCTGATCGACCAGCGAGTCCACCACCTGCCGGGTCACGTAGATCGTCTGATTGGTCGACGACTGCGCGGGATCGGAGCAGGTCGGGGCCGATGACAGGCCGTACCGCAGGGTGCCGCCCGCCTGCGGCGGACCCGCCGGCTCACCGCTGCCGGTGGTGGCGTCCCCGCCGCCGCACCCGGCGAGCGTGACGGCGGCGGCGAACACTCCCGCCAGGGCCACGGGGCGGGTGGTGCGTGTGAGCAGGGAACGGGTCATCGGGGATCTCCAGCGGGGTAACGGTCGGCGCCGAGCGGTCGGCTCGGGATGCGGCGGCGGAGTTCGGGGGCGACCTCGGCCTGGAACAGTTCGAGGCTCTCGCGGTGCTCGGCCTCGGTCCGGACGTCCGCGTCCGCGCTGAGGTGGATGACCTCGTGGCCGAATCGCTCGTGATAGCGGCTCACCTTGTCCAGCACCTGTTCCGGGCTGCCGATGAGCGCCGAGGACCGGGCCGCGAAGTCCTCGACGGAGGCGAACACGATGGGCACGTCGAACTTCCGCGCCACCGCCTGCCGCGCCTCGAAGACCGGCCGATACCGGTCGAGCGCCTCCTGCGAGGTCCGGGTCACCAGGAAGCCCGCCGTGCCCGCGCCCACCAGGGCTTCGGCCGGGTCGTGGCCGTAGGCCGCCCAGCGTTCCCGGTAGTGGTCGATCAGTTCGGCGTACGGCTCGATCGGGTAGGTGACATTCGCGGAGAACAGCGGATCCCCGTGCAGCGCCGCGTAATCCGCGGATTCACGGCTGGTGGCGCTGCCGTGCCAGATGCGCAGCCGCGGCTGCAGCGGCCGGGGCAGCGCCTTGGCCTCGGTCAGCGCCGGCCGGAACCGGCCGGACCAGGTGACGCTGTCGCTGTCCCACAGCTTCCGGAACAGTTCGTAGCCTTCGCGATTACGATCCCACTGGTCGTCGGTGGTGACGTGGAACAGCTTGGCCTGCGCCGCGCCGTTGCCCTTCCCGATGATCAGTTCCAGCCGGCCGTCGGAGAGATTGTCCAGCGTCGAGTAGTCCTCGAAGGCGCGCACCGGATCCAGCAGGCTGAGCGTGGTGACACCGGTGAACAGCGCCAGCCGCGAGGTGACGGCCGCGAGGTGGCTGAGCACCACCGGCGGGGCCGCGGAGATGAACGGATCCTCGTGCCGCTCCCCCACCGCGAAACCGTCGTAACCGAGCTCCTCGGCCAGACGCGCGCTCTCGACGACCCGCCGCAGCCGCTGCCGAGGCGACTCGGTCCCGCCGGTCACCGGGTCCGGTGTGTGGGTGATCAAGGTCAGCAGGAGGAACTTCATGCCGGAATCGCCTGCTCTCCGGCGTCGAGGAACTTCTCGAACGGGTGCACGTAGCCGACTTCCTTACGAACATCACGCGGCAGCGCGGTATAGCCGGCCGCCGTGTACAAAGCGACCGCCTCCGGCTGACGCGGACCGGTGGTCAGGTAGACGCGCCGATACCCGCGCCGCGCGATCTCGGCTTCCAGCTGGTCGAGCACGAACCGCCCCAGCCCTTTTCGCCGATGCGTGGCCGCCGTCCAGATCCGCTTGAGCTCGGCGGTCTCGGCGTCGTACCGCTGGAACGCGCCGCCCGCCACCGTTTCCCCGTTATCCACAACTATCAACAGGTCGCCCTGTGGAGGAGCGAAGTGACTGGCCGAATACCCGGTCAGATCCGCATGCACCTCCCCCGGCGTCCCGCCGTACCGGCTGCTGTACTCGATGGCGAGCTCCGCCAGCAGCGGCGCGGCCAGGGGATCGTGTTGCCCGACATGGAAAACCCTGCGCGACATGCTCATCCCTTCTTCTTGGGCAGTCCGGGCGGATTGATCCGCGACTGCGGCACGGCCTCGCCGCCCAGGCCCCAGCGGTCCAGCACCTGCTTGTAGAGCCCGTTGTCGATGGCGTACTGGATGGCGGCCCGCAACGGCTCCGCCAGTCCATTGCCCTTCTTGGTGAGGACGCCGATCTCGGCCTGGAGCGCGTCTCCCGCGCCCGACAGCGTGGTCACCACCTTGGTCTGGCCACTGGACGCCGAGTGGTACTGCGCCGAGGGATTGGGGCCGAGGTAACCGTCGAGGCGGCCGGAGGCCAGCGCCAGGTAGTAGTCGCTGGTCTTCTCGTAGTAGGCGATATCGATCTTCGGCAGGCCCGCGGCGAGGTTGTCGTCGTTCCACTTCACCAGCAGCTGTTCCTGGTTGGTGCCGGAGCCGACGCCGATCTTCTTGCCCGCCAGCGACTTCCGGTCCTGGTAGGCCCAGTTCGCGTCCTTGGGGACTTCCAGGGCGATATTGTCGAGCCGGTAGGTGGCGAAGTCGTACTTCTCCTTGCGCTCCTCGGTGACGGTGGCATTGCTGATGAAGACGTCCGCCTCGCCCGAGTCGATCTTCACGAAGTTCTGCGCCCAGTCCCCCACCCGGGTCTCCACCTTCAGGCCCAGCAGATCGGCGAGCAGGGAGGAGACGTCGGCCTCGGAACCGATGGGGGTGCGGTCGTCGGTGGCGTAGAAGCGCAGCGGCGGCGTCGCGCCGACCGATCCGGTGACCACCAGCGTGCCGCGATCCCGGACGGCGGCGGGCAATTGCGCGGCGAGCGCGTCCACCTTGGCCGCGTGCACCCGGCCCGACTGCGCCGGGGACAGGTCGTAGTTCAGACCGTTGACGGTGTTGGAGCTGGGAGCGCCGCCATCGCCGTCCTTGCCACAGGCTGTCGCCGCGAACAGGCCGAGCACGGTGAGTGCGGCGAGAGCGGTGATCCGTCTGCGACGGTGCGACTTGGGCATGAGCGGGTTCCTTATCCGGCGTTGGGGGTCAGAGCACGTGGGCGAGAAAGGCTTTGGTGCGGGGATGAGTCGGGGCGTCGAGCACCTGCGCGGGCGGTCCCTGCTCGACGACGCGGCCCGCGTCCAGCAGCACCACCGTGTCGGCCACCTTGCGGGCGAACCCGATCTCGTGGGTGACGATCACCAGTGTGGAACCGCCGCGCGCGAGATCCTCGAGCACGTCGAGCACCTCGCCGACCAGCTCCGGGTCCAGCGCGGAGGTCGGCTCGTCGAACAGCACCACCTCCGGCCGCAAGGCCAGCGCCCGGGCGATGGCCACCCGCTGCCGCTGCCCGCCGGACAGCCGGCCCGGATACTCGCCGGCCCTGTCCGCCAACCCGACTCGCGCCAGCAGTTCCAGCGCCTCGGCGTTCACCTCGGCCTTGGAGCGGCGTTGCGCGGCCACCGGCGCGAGCGTCACATTCTCCCGAACCGTCAGGTGCGGAAAGAGATTGAAGTTCTGGAACACGAACCCGATCCGCGCCCGCTGGCGCAGGATCTCGCGCTCGTGCAGTTCGTAGAGTTTGCGGCCCTTGCGGCGGTAACCGACCAGCTCGCCGCCCACCCGCACGGTGCCGCCGTCCACCTGCTCGAGATGGTTGATGGTGCGCAGCAGCGTCGATTTGCCCGAGCCGGACGGACCGAGAATGACCGTGACCTCGCCGGGCCGCACCGTCAGATCGATTCCGGACAACACTTCGGTGCGGCCGAAAGACTTTCGGATACCACGTAATTCGATCGCGAATTCACTCATCGCCGGTTCCTCTCGCGAAGCGCCGTTCGATATAGAACTGAATGACACTGAGCACCGTGGTCAGCAGGATGTACCAGACCGTGGCCACCATGAGCAGCGGCACCACCCGGCCGTTCCGGCCGTAGATGACCTGCACCTGATAGAACAGCTCGGCGATCGCCATGGTCGACACGATCGAGGTGCCCTTGAAAAGGCTGATCACCTCATTGGCGGCATTCGGCAGAATTCCGCGCATGGCCTGCGGCCCGACAATGGTGAAGAACTGACGCCGCCACGGCAGTCCGAGCGACCGCGCCGCCTCCCACTGCCCGGCATCCACCGAGATGATGCCCGCTCGGATGATCTCCGCCGAATACGCCGCCTGATGCAACGCCAAACCGATGACAGCCGCAGTGAATCCGCTGATCACGCCATTGGTCTGGAATCGCGCGAACTCCGGGCCGAAGGGAATGCCCAGCGACAGCGTCTTGTACAGATAGGCGAGGTTGAACCAGAACAGCAGCTGCACGATCAGCGGAATCGACCGGAACGCCCAGATATAGGTCCACGCGATCGCCTTCAACACCGGATTCTTCGACAGGCGGCCGACGGCCAGCCAGATACCGAGGAAGAACCCCAGCAAGGTGCCCCAGAAGGTCAGCTCGAGGGTCACTTTCAGCGCCGACAGCACCGATTTCGCGGTGACGTACTGCGCGAACGTGCCCCAGTCCCAGCCCGGATTGGTGATCAGCCCGTGCGCGAACTGCGCGACCAGCACCAGCGCGACGGCCCCCGTGACCCAGCGCCACGGGTGGCGGGTGCGGACGACGGACAGATCACCGTCCTCGGCTCCGGTCGCCTCCGCCGTCTGCGCGGATACCGCCAGGGTGCTCATGGACACCGACGATACGAAGCCCGGCGCACCCTGTCGCCGGTCCGGCTCAGGCTGAATTCAATTGCGCCTCAATCGATTTCCCGGAAAGTGCGCGGAAATCACTGCGATGGAAGACCAGGGGCTCGGACTCCGGGCTGACGCCCACCCGATGCACCCGCAGCAGCACCACGGCGTGATCTCCCGCCGGAACCTGCTCGTACACCGAGGTTTCCAGCCAGGCCGTCGCCCCCGCCACGAACGCGGCGTTCCCGTTCCCGCCCCGCAGCTCCACACCCCGGAACCGGTCTCCACGCTTGGAGCTCAGACCTCGCGCCGCGCTCTCCTGGTCGCTGCTGAGCAGACTCAAGCCCAATCGGCTCGCCTGCTCCAGCCGCGGCCAGGTCTCCGACGAGTATTGAATGCACACCGACACCAGGGGCGGATCCAGCGATACCGGCACGAAAGTGCTGGCCACCAGCCCGTGCGGCGTTCCGCCGAGCCGGGCGCAGAGCGCCACCACAGCGCTGGGGAAGTACGCGAAGGTCTTCCGGAGATCGGTCCCGTCGACCGGAGTGAGCGCGGCTGCCGCGCCGTGAATCGAGGTCAGGTCACCCATCGATCCACTCCAGCATCGGCCGCAGCGCGGCGACAGGATTGGGCTCACCCCGATTACAACGACGAACCCCGCCCGGCGGGTGCCGGACGGGGTTCGGGATGCTGCTGTGCGACTTACTTCGGCGCGACCAGGTGCGGCTGGTTGATGGTGACGAAGTAGTTGTAGGCGGAGGCGATCGCGACCGGGGCGGTCACGAGCAGGTTGCCCGCGATGGTGCCCAGGAAGCCGACGGTGCTCGCGCCGATGAAGCAGCCGGCCAGCGGGCCGACACCGAACATCGTGGCCAGCGGGGCCGTCGCGGCGGCGAAGACGACCGCGCCCATGGCGCAACCGACGGCCGCGCCGCCGAGGCCACCGACCAGAGTGCCGACGGTGGCGCCCAGGGAGATGGTGTCCTTCATACGGTTCCAGGCGGCCTGCTCACGGTCGTAGTCCGACTTCCACGGAGCCTGGTCCTCGTAGGGCAGGTTGACGTCCTTGGCCTCGGCGACCGGCTTGTAGGTCGCGTGGTCCATGTCGTACTGCGGAGTGAGGGTCGCGGTGTGGTCGGAGATCTCCGCGGCGATCGGGAACTCGAAGTCGTCCACGCGGAAGTTCAGCGGCATACCGGCCACGACGGTGCCGTCCACGGCCTTGATCTTGAAGACACCGTTCTCGACGACCAGCGAGCCGGAATCGGTCCGGATGACGCTATTGGTCTCGGAAGTGGTTACGGTGTAATTGATCACCCCGTTGTCAGCGGCCGGAGCGGCGTTGACGGTACCGGCGGTGACGCCCATGGCAGCGGACACCAGGGCCGCGGTCGCGGCGAAAGTCTTGAAGCGCATTTCTCGGTTTCCTCATCAGGCAGTCCGCGTGGTTGGACCGCATGATCGAAACGGGTCGACGCGAACGAAATATGTCGCACGGGTGCTCATACGGTGAACACTCCCGAATTGCGAAACCCGCCCGGTCGAATGACCGAGCGGGCTGTCCCGATGAGGTGATCGCTGATGCCTGTTGCGCCCCTTGCTCTTTACTCGGACCGAGTATTACTTGGCCGGAGCCGGAGCGGTGATGTGCGGCTGGTTGATGGTGGTGAAGTACTGGATCGCGGCGGCGATGGCGACCGGCGCGGTGATCAGCAGCTGACCCGCGATGGTGCCCAGGAAGCCGACGGTGGCCGCACCCACGAGGCAACCGATGACCGGGCCGGCGCCGAACAGCGCGGCCAGCGGGGCCGAGGCCAGACCGGCGACACCGAAGCCGAGGACGCAGCCGACGGCCGCGGCGCCCAGACCACCGACCAGGGTCGCCACGGTGGCGCCCAGGGAGATGGTGTCCTTCATACGGTTCCAGGCGGCCTGCTCACGGTCGTAGTCCGACTTCCACGGAGCCTGGTCCTCGTAGGGCAGGGCGACATCCTTGGCGACCGGCGCGTAGGTGGCGTGGTCCATGTCGTACTGCGGGGTCAGGGTCGCGGTGTGGTCCGAGATCTCCGCGGCGATCGGGAACTCGAAGTCGTCCACGCGCACCTTCAGCGGCATGCCGGCGACGACATTGCCGTTGGCGGCCTTGATGACGAAGTTGCCGTTCTCGACGACCATGGAACCGGCATCCGTACGGATGACGGTGTTGGTCTCGGAGTTGGTGGCGGTGTAGTTGATCACGCCGTTGTTATCGGCGGCGGGCGCGGCGTTCACGGTGCCGGCGGTGACGCCCAGAGCGGCGATGACCAGCGCGGAAACCGCGGTGAAGTTCTTGAGACGCATGTGTTCGAAAATCCCTCGTGAGATGAGCGGTGTGCCCCGGGGAAACCAGATCAGGTGTATCCCCGGGGCCCAGTGATGGAAACCGGCCTTTACAAACGCCATGTGGCAGCTTGGTTCCGGCGCGGTGAACCTTTGCCCATCGGTTGCCGAAAAAACCTATTTGGGCGCGGTGAACGGCTGGTTGATAGTGGTGAAGTACTGCACCGCAGCGGCGATCGCGATCGGCGCGGTGACGAGCAATTGACCGCCGATGGTGCCCAGGAAGCCGACCGTGCTCGCACCGATCAAGCAACCGGCGAGCGGTCCGACGCCGAACAGCGTGGCCAGCGGGGCCGTCGCCGTCGCGAAGGCGACGCCGCCCAGGACGCAGCCGAGCGCCGCGCCGCCGAGGCCGCCGACCACGGTGCCGATGGTCGCGCCCGCGGAGATGGTGCTGGTCAAGCGGTTCCAGGCGGCCAGCTCACGGTCGTACTGGGTCTTCCACGGCGCCTGATCCTCGTAGGGCAGCGCGACCGGCTTGTACACCGCGTGCGCCAGGTCGGCCTGCGGCGTCAGGGTGGCGGTGCGGTCGCTGATCTGCGCCGCGATCGGGAACTCGAAATCGTCGATCCGGAACTTCAATTCGGTGCCGGCGACGGTGGTTCCATTCGCCGCCTTGACCTTCAGCGCACCGTCCTCGACGACCAGCGAGCCGGCGTCGGTGCTGACCACCGTGTTGCCCTGCTCGGTGACCTGGGATGTGTAGTTGATCGTGCCGTCATCGGTCTTGGCCGGACCGGCGTACGCGGTGCCGGCGGTGACCCCCGTCGCCGCGACCAGCAATGCCGCGATCCCGGCGAATTCCCTCATCTTCATTTTCTGTACTGCTTCCACTGCCGAGAACTGAACTGTCGGCGGCAAGCATCTGTGAACCCCCTGTGAAACTGGAGGTTAAAAACCAGCTTGATTCGATGCCGTGGAAGTGAGGGAGATTACTTCGCCTTGGCGGCGGCCTTGGCCTGCTTCTTGAATTCCCGCACCTGGGTGAGGGATTCGGCGTCGGTGACGTCGGCGACCGAGCGGCGGGAGCCGTCCTCGCCGTACGCGCCGGCCGCCTCGCGCCAGCCGGCGGCGGCCAGACCACGCTGTTTACCCAGCAGGGCGAGGAAGATCCGGGCCTTCTGGTCACCGAAGCCGGGCAGTTTCTTGAGCCGTTTCAGGACTTCCTTGCCGTCCGGATCGCCGTCGGTCCACAGGCCCGCGGTATTGCCGCCGTAGTTGTCCAGAATGTACTGGGCCAGCTCCTGGACCCGTCGTCCCATGGAGCGGCCGTAGCGGTGAATGGCCGGCGGGGTAGCGGCCAGCTCCTCGAATTCCGCGGGATCGGCGGCGGCGATCCGATGGATATCGAAGCCGCCCATGCGGTCGGCCAGTTTCCACGGCCCACGGAATGCGTGTTCCATCGGAAACTGCTGATCGAGCATCATCCCGACCAACAGGGCGAAATCATCGGTCGAAAGCAGCTCGTCGGCATCGGATTCCTGCGCAATACACAGCGTGCGGCTCACCATGCATCGATCATCCCATTCATCTTGCGTTGCGGTGACGTGGGTCACGACTAGGCTCGGCATATGCCCGACACCATGGCTGATTCTTCAGTGCGAACCGTGCCGCAACCTGGTGCGGACTCAGGACTGCGACCGGACCGTTTCGACCGTGACGGACAGGACCAGCTCGTCGACGTCCACGATCTACAGGCAGCGCTGCCGGGTATCCGGCGCCTGCGGGCCTGGGCCCACGAGGCCCTGGCCACCCGCCCCGGCGAGAGCGCCGTCGACATCGGCGCCGGCGCCGGGTCGGAGGTGCTGACCCTGGCCGAGCTGGTCGGGCCGACCGGCACCGCGCTCGGCGTCGAACCCGACCCGAACCTGCTGGCCGCCGCCGAACGCCGCGCCGCCCAGGTCGGCTCCACCGCCACCTTCGTCAGCGGCGACGCCTACGGCCTGCCCGTCGGCAGCGAGAGCTTCGACGTGGCCCTGTGCGAACGCGTCTTCCAGCACCTCACCGCACCTGCCCGCGCCGTCGGGGAGATCGCCCGCGTGCTGCGGCCCGGCGGCCGGGTCGTGGTGATGGACACCGACTGGGGCTCGGCCATCGTGCACCCGGGTGACCGGCACGTGGTGCACGAGGTGATCGAGACCATGATCGCGGGCACCACCAACCCGTTCGCGGGCCGCCGCCTGTCGGGGCAGCTGGCCGCGGCCGGACTGGTCGTCGACGAAATCGGCTCACACGCCCTGATCCAGGACCGCAGCGTCGGCGCGGGCGCACTGGTCGCCCGGGTCGCGGATCGCGCGGTGGCGCGGGGCTCGATCAGCGAGCCCCAGCGCGATCAGTTGCTCGCCGACCTGGAGGCCGGAGCCGCCAGCGGCGACATCCACCTGTCGGTGACCATCTTCGCGGTGCTGGCGCACAAGCCGAACTGAAACAACTCGGGCGCGCATCGATTCGATGCGCGCCCGAGCAGCGAAAGACGTTTCGCGACAACTGATTTCGGGAGGCGAGGGTAACTCGCCGGGGACGCCCGAAATGGTCAGCGGCACCCCGCCGCCGGCACGGGTCGCCAGTAGTTCACGGCACCCATGCCGCCCGCTAAAGGCGCGGAGAGGCGGGGGAGCTCATGAGTTTCTCGGAGGCGGCCAGCAGGACGCAGGTGGCCAGGCCGTCCATCGCCTTCTCCAGCTCACCGAGAGACGGGAAGCTGGGCGCGATGCGAATGTTCTTGTCCTCCGGGTCCTTTCCGTACGGGTAGGACGAACCGGCCGGGGTGAGCGCGATGCCCGCGTCCTTGGCCAGCGCCACCACCTTGCTGGCGGTGCCCTCCAGCACGTCGAGGCTGATGAAGTAGCCGCCCTTGGGCTCGGTCCAGGACGCCACCTTCGACGCGCCCAGCCGGTCCTCCAGAATCCGCAGCACCAGTTTGAATTTCGGCTCCAGGACGGCCCGGTGCTTCTGCATGTGCTCCCGCACGCCCTCGGCGTCGCCGAAGAAGCGCAGGTGCCGCAGCTGGTTCACCTTGTCCGGGCCGATGGTCTTCTTGCCCAGGTGCTTCAAGTACCACTCCACATTCGCGGTGGAGGAGCCGAAGAAACTCACGCCCGAACCCGCGAAGGTGATCTTCGAGGTGGAGGCCAGCACGAACGGGCGGTTCGGGTTGCCGGCCGCCGCGGCCATACCCAGCACGTCCAGCACCGGTTCGGCGGTGTCGGTGAGCGGGTGCACCGCGTAGGCGTTGTCCCAGAACAGGCGGAAGTCCGGAGCCGCGGTGGGCATCGAAACCAGTTCGCGGGTAACGGCTTCGGAGAACGTGACGCCGGTCGGGTTGGAGTAGTTCGGCACCGCCCACAGACCCTTGATGCTCGGGTCGGACGCGACCAGCTCCGCGATCAGGTGGGTGTCGGGGCCGTCGTTCTTCATCGGGATCGGGATCATCTCGAAGCCGAGCGACTCGGTGATCGCGAAGTGCCGGTCGTAACCCGGGACCGGGCACAGGAACTTGAGCACCGGCTCGTCCGCCCAGAGGCGCTCCGAATCCGCGGTGCCGTACAGCATGGCGAACACCAGCAGGTCGTGCATCATCTCCAGGCTGGCGTTGTTGCCGGCCAGCAGATTCGACACGGGGATGCCGAGCAGTTCGCCGAAGATCGCGCGCAGCTCCGGCAGGCCGTGCAGGCCACCGTAATTGCGGACGTCGGTGCCGTTGGCGTCACGGTAGTCGGCGGCGCCCGGCAGCTCGAGGAGTCCCTGCGAGAGGTCCAGCTGCTCGGGCGAGGGCTTACCCCTCGTAATGTCCAGCGTCAGCTTCTCGGTCTTGAGCTTCGCGTAGTTCGCGGTCTGCGTCTCGTGTTCCGTCACGAGTTCCGCATGGCTCATCAAACCGAATTGCATCTGCCGAGGCATCTGAGCGCCCTTCCAATGGCGTGGGATGTATGTCCAGGGTTGCGCGCACCGCGAACCCAACCGCCCAGGTTACTAGGCGGCGTATCCGATTCGGCAGGGATATCTGTACTTCCGTCACCCGCACGACCGGGCCGGAAAAAGAAAGGGGACCCAGCGCACCCGGCAGAGCCCGTTGACCCTTGCTGCCTTCCGGCCCTGGGGGAGTTCACAGGATGCGCGCCGCGCTGGATCCGTCGGCCAGTGTAGCGGCTCACCGAGCCCGGTGCCTCCCGGGGTCGATACGATGCCTGCGATATGCGGGGTCGCCCGCGATTTTCCGGAGGGGTAGAGACGAATATGACGAGTTCCGATCCAGGAGCCGGTGCGCCGCACGACCCGCAGAAAGCCCAGGAGACCGCGCAATGGTGGGCCACCGCGCCCGCCGCCGGGGAGGGCCGGCCGGTTCAGGGTGCGGACCCGACGATGCTCAATTACGCCGCCGGCGGCATGCCCCCGTACACGCCACCCGCCCAGCCCCTTCCGACCGGGCAGTCCGCGCCCGGCTACCCGCAGCAGCCGATGCCCGGCTACCAGCAGCCCATGACCGACGCCTACGGCCAGCCCCTGTCCGGCGGCTTCCCGCAGCAGCAGTTCGCCCAGCCCCCGGTCCCGCCGCCGGGTCAGGGCTACGGCTATCCGGCACAGCCGCCGCGTTCGGGCGGCAACAAGACCGGTTGGATCATCGGCGGGGTGATCGGCCTGGTGGTGATCGTCGGCGCGGTGATCGGCGTGGTCGCGCTCAGCGGCAGCGACAGCCCGTCGCCGCTGGGCGGGGACAAGAAGAAGGCCGCCGGGAAGTACTCCATGGAGGGCATCACCAACGGCTGCACCGTGATCGACACCTCGGTGCTCAACAAGTGGGCCGCCAACTCCAAGGGCACCCCCGAGCACTCCGAGACCAAGCCCACCGACTACTCGGGCGGCCGCTTCGACTGCCGGGCCGGCAACGAGGAAACCTCCAAGACCGACAAGTACGCGATCGCCAATACCGCCGACCTCACCCTCAACGTCTCGCTGCTGAGCGGCTCGTCGAGCGCCTACAACCGCCCCGAATACGACATCTGGAAGACCAGCGACACCGGCACCACCGGCAGCGGCCGCACCGCCGGTGACGTGAACGGCATCGGCGAGGCCGGCTACTGGGCGGCCAAGGTCGACGACTACTCCTCCTTCACCACCACCGACTACACGGTCGCGGTCAAGGACGACAACGCTTCGGTGAAGGTCAACATCCGCCTGCGCATGGGCAAGGGCCAGAGCGTCAGCAAGGACGAGATCGCCCAGGTGTGCAAGGAGCAGGCCCAGAAGGCGCTCAGCAATCTGAAGAAGAAGTAGCCGCCGACCACTGCATTTGCTTCCACCAGGGGTGTACCCGGTATATTGCTCGACGGAGGATTCGCCTAGTGGCCTATGGCGCTCGCCTGGAACGCGGGTTGGGTTAACAGCCCTCAGGGGTTCAAATCCCCTATCCTCCGCTTCGAAGGCCCCGGCCGGACTCAGTCCGGTCGGGGCCTTCCGCATATCCGAAGCCGACCCGGCGCGGTGCAATGCGCGGGCTACCTCGTCGAGAGCGGATTCCAGCAGGCTCAGGCAGTGGTTTGGGTCCGGGAGCGCGGCGGGGTCGGCGAGGCCGGGCGGTCGGTACTGAAGACGACGGCATGACCCGAGACTCGCTCGGGGAGCCGGTCGATCAGCGTGTTAGTTACGTCACAGCTCTGACGCTGCCCGCCGATGCGATCTCCCCGTACTCGGTTGAGAAGTGGATCAACTCGGGTGGTCGGTTCGAGCGCCGCAGGCCCATGTCGGTCACGGTCGATGTCTCGTCCGGCGAGACCGGCCGATCGCCGATGCCGAGGCGTTCGACGCCGCGTGGGTCATGGTGTCGCAATCGTCTGAGAGAGTTCGCTTTTGGATGGCATGCTCGACCGCTTGCGACCGCGCTCCCGTCAGAACCCAACGAGCAGAAGGACATTACGGATAATCATTACGAAACACCCATAGGCTGATGATTACAGCACTTCCGACCATTGCCGAAAGTCTTGACCTGTTGCAGTAGAGGGGATTTCAGGCAATAGTTCACCGATTTCAATCGCCGCAGATTAGAACTCGGGACCCCAAAGCATCTGAAAACAAGACGATGCGCAATAGACGACCGACCGCGCGGTACCCTCGCCGCCATGGTGACGATGACTACCGCAGGATCTACGAATGGCGAAGTGCGAGTATCCCCGTCACGCGGGACGGGAGGCACGCTCCGTCGACTGAGTTCGTTCAGACCCCGGCTGGCCCATGCTTCGCTGTTGGTGACTTCGGTGGTGGCAGTCAAGTCATTTCAGATGTCTTTTGCCGCGTTGCACCAACTCTCGGTGCGTAATCTGGTTCCGCCCGATCTCGCCTCGAATGTGCCGATCGCCATCGATGGCTTGGTGATCGCCTCGATCATCGCCACCGCCGCATTCCGGCAATGGAGCGTCGGCTGGTGGTACTCGACCGCCTTGTTCGCTCTGTCGACTCTCGTCTCGATCGCCGGGAATATCCAGTACGCCCACGAGATCGGCGGCAGCGTCGTGCCGATGTGCCTTTACGCCGGCATGCCACTGACCATGCTGTTCGCCGTGCATCTCACGTTGATGCTCTGGGAACGCGGCAAGCAGGTCGCAGCGGAAAACGCGGCCGAGCTGGAGGCCTCCGACCTCGCGGACGAGATCGAGGTGTCCGAGCTAGAGGATGTAGTCGCCGCGGTCGAGCACGACGACCCGGAGCCCGCACCCGAGCTCTGCGATGCGGCGCTCGACTGGCAGGAGACGGGGCGCGCCAAGGACCCATATCCCGCGGCTCAGCCGAGGCTCTACCCACTGGAATCCGCGGCACCCGGATATTCCCTGGGCCAGACCGCCGGCATCAGCACCCAGCACAGGCCCGTCCCGCTGGACGCCGACGAACGGCGCCAGTTCTACATGACCGCTGCGCAAATGTAGTGCACCACCGACCCTTCTGGAGCGAAGTATGGCGATGAACATGTGGCAGGACCAGGGAGTAGATCAGTTCCGGGAGATCGCGATCCGGCTGGCTTCGATCATCCAGAACAGTCTGGATCGATCGGGTGCGATGACTCAGTTCACCGAAGCATTCGGTAACGTCGAATCATTCACCGATCTGATGATCGAATACTCCGGTCGGTGGTTCAGCGAGACGGGCGGGCGCTCGACTTTGATGGGACCCGAAATGTTCTGGATGTTGTCGGAACCCGCACCGCGCCGCAACCCGGCGGTCGGTATGCGAATCCAGGACGTCGGTGGCGAATCCGACAGCCACTCCGGCCATCGCGC
The DNA here is from genome assembly GCF_040630785.1 of Nocardia sp. NPDC005746. Lineage (NCBI taxonomy): Bacteria > Bacillati > Actinomycetota > Actinomycetes > Mycobacteriales > Nocardiaceae > Nocardia > Nocardia sp. NPDC005746. Next base: position 520,831 of record NZ_JBEXYE010000001.1, on the reverse strand, counting down.
GCGAAAACTATTGTTGATCTGTGTTTTCGAAGCACTCACCCACACCCAGTGGGGTGCACCCGATAGCCTGTCCGAGCATCCGCTGATCAACGGAATGGTTTAACTCTCCACCGAACTCCACCTCGAAGGCCCCCGCCGGACTCGATCCGCCGGGGGCTTTCGCATTCGCGGTTCAGCGCAATGCGCGCGCAACCTCGTCCAGAGCGGATTCCAGCAGCTCCGAGTAGCGGTCCGGATCCGGAATCACGGTGGGGTCGGCGTGCACGGAGACGGTGACGGTGTCACCGAGACCGGTCACACCGTGGGTGAGGTGCATGACCGCGCCCAGGGCCGGGAACCCTGCGGTGAAACGCACCGCACCGCCGCCGAACTCGAGATCCGCGGGACCGCGGTCGACGCTGGAAACCACGGTGTGACCCGAAACTCGTTCGGGGAGTATGTCGATCGGCGCGTTGGCTACATCGCGGTGGAGGATCGGGGCCGGCAGGACGGCGGTCACCGCGTCCGGCGCGTGCTGGAGGGGGTGGGCGGCGCGGGTGCGGCGGGCGGTCAGGTCGGCGGCGATACGGTCGGCGCGGGCACGCGGCCGTGGTTCGGCGAGGGACAGATCGACCGAGAGGTCGCGGTAGGCATTGCGGGCGGGACGGTCCGGGCCGTCGGTTCCGAGCGCGGCGACCGCCATGGGCACCTGGGCGCGGAGTTCGGCGACGGCCGCGTCGTGGTCGCGGAGATAGCGTTCGAGGGCGAAGGAGATGGCGGTGAGGGCGACCACCGTGACCGAATGGTCCTGGGCGCGCAGGCGGGTCTTGTCGCACACCAGCATTCGCACGATATGCGCTTGCGGGGGTGCGCCGGCGCCGTTCAGGAGGGTCGGCTCGACATCGGGGGCCGGGGGCGGGAGTTCACCGGCGGCGGTGAGATCCGCCAGGCCGCGCTGGGCGCGGACGGCGGCCAGGCCGCGAATCATGGTGCGCGCCATGTCGATCGGGATAGTGGGCAGAGCGAGAGCCGAGGCGAACGCGCCGGTCGCCGTGTCGCGCACGCGGCGGGGCAGCGAACGGAGGAGGAACGCGGCCGAAGGACGCGGCACGGGTGCCGCCGGAACGTCGCCCGTACCGAAGAGCGCGCGAGCGATGGCGGCCGCGCGACGCCCGTCGGCCAGGGCGTGGGACAGCTGAAGCACCGCTACGAGGGCGGACTCCCCGGCAGCGAATCCAGGCACGTCCCGAACGTTTCGGAAGACGTGCAGTCGCCAGGGGCGTTCATTCGCCCGCACGCCGGTGCCGAGCAGGGTGCCGAGTTCGTCGGTGAGCGTCGCCCAGGTGGCATCGCCGAGGTCGTGGTCGACGAACTGATCGGCGGTGAATTCACAAGTCGCCCACATCGGATACGCGATATTCGCGGGAGCGTCCAGCACGTGGACCAGCAAATCCGGGATGTGGACCACCCGGTTCGCGACGGCCGTCCGCAGCCGCTCGGCGTCGCACCCCGTGTCGGCGAAGCAGTAGAGCAGAAACAGATCGTTGCGGGTGCGCGCGGACAGCCAGTACATGGTGGCGTCCCGGGCGGCCAGGGAATTCACCCGACGACCATAACGAAAACCCGATGCGCTGCGGAGACGGCAGTGCTACCGTTTGTAGTAGAAGCACTGGCACTGTCCCGGGGGCGGGGTGACCGCTATGGCAACCACCAACAAGATCGCCGGTCGACTTGGGAAACAAGCCGATGAGATGGATCAGCGGTACCAGGGTGCCGCATTCCTGAAACGATCGATCAACAAGGTATTTCCGACTCACTGGTCGTTCCTGCTCGGTGAAATCGCGCTGTACAGCTTCATCATTCTGCTGCTCTCCGGCGTCTATTTGACCTTGTATTTCGACCCCTCCATGGGCGACGTCACCTACAACGGCTCCTATCAGCCGCTACGCGGGGTCACCATGTCGCGGGCCTACGAGACCGCGCTCAACCTCTCGTTCGACGTACGCGGCGGATTGTTCATCCGGCAGGTGCACCACTGGGCCGCGCTGCTGTTCACCGCGTCGATGATCGTTCACATGTGCCGGATCTTCTTCACCGGCGCCTTCCGCAAACCCCGCGAGGCCAACTGGGTGATCGGTGCGCTGCTGTTGATCATGGCCATGTTCGAGGGCTTCTTCGGCTACTCGCTGCCCGACGACCTGCTCTCCGGCACCGGCCTGCGCGCCGCCTTCGCCGGGATCACCCTGGGCAGTCCGGTCATCGGCACCTGGCTGCACTGGCTCATGTTCGGCGGAGACTTCCCCGGCACCATCATCATTCCGCGCCTCTACATCGCGCACGTGCTGCTGCTGCCCGGAATCATGCTGGCGCTCATCGTTGTTCACATCGCGCTGGTCTGGTATCAGAAGCACACCCAGTACCCGGGGCCCGGACGCAGCGAGAAGAACGTCATCGGCACCCGCATCGTCCCGGTCTTCTCACTGGACCAGGGCGCGTTCTTCGCCTTCACCCTGGGCGCGCTCGCGCTCATGGGCGGACTGCTGCAGATCAATCCGATCTGGAATCTCGGGCCGTACAACCCTTCCCAGGTCTCGGCCGGCACCCAACCCGACTTCTACATGATGTGGACCGACGGGTTCCTGCGCCTGTTCCCGGCCTGGGAGGCGTACCCGTTCGGGCACACCATCCCCGGCGCGTTCTCGGTGGCGCTGTTCATGCCGCTGATCTTCACGCTGATCATCGCCTACCCGTGGATCGAGAAGCGGCTCACCGGCGATCGGGCCCGGCACAACCTGTTGCAGCGCCCGCGCGACGTCCCGGTGCGCACCGCCATCGGGGCCATGTCGCTGAGCTTCTACCTGATCCTCACCCTGGCCTGCGTCAACGACATCATCGCCTTCAAGTTCGACATCTCGCTCAACGCCACCACCTGGGCCTTCCGCATCGGCCTGCTGACCGTCCCGGCGCTGGCCTACGCCGCGGCCTACCGGCTGTGCATCGGACTGCAACGCGCCGACCGCAGCGTGCTCGAGCACGGCATCGAAACCGGCGTGGTGCGGCGACTTCCGCACGGCGAGTACATCGAGGTGCACCAGCCGCTCGGCCCCGTCGACGAGCACGGCCATCCGATCCCCCTGGAATATCAGGGCGCCCGCGTCCCCCGGAAGTTGAACCAACTCGGCCTCGCCGGCAGCCCGGGCACCGGTGCGTTCTTCTGGGCCGATCCCCCGGAGGAACGCGAACTCAACGCCGCCAACGAGCACGCGGCCGAGCGCGCCCAGCTGGCCGTATTGCGCGACGCACAGGAGAGCACCCGCTGAGACTCCGGGCTCAAAAGTTCGCGGCCGTCCCGATTCTGGACTGACGGAGCGGGGGAGCGAAGCGGAGGAGCGGAGGAGGGAAGAATCGGGACCAGGGGCCGCGAACCCGCCCGGAGCGAAGCGTAGGGCCAATGATGAAGCCCCCGAGTCTCCGGGACTCGGGGGCTTCTCGTTTTTCCCGGCGGGGCCGCGGCAGGCCGCATAGGGGCTGCGATCAGGCCCGCTTGAACTCTCCGTCGGAGACGCCCGCTACGAAGGCATCCCACTCGCCCGGGGTGAAAGCCAGGATCGGCCCGGCGCCGTGGTCCTTGGTGTCGCGGACCGCGACATTGCCGTCGCGGAGAAACGCGACCTCCACGCAGTTGCCGTTGGGGCCGCTGTGTTTGCTCTTGCGCCAAACGGCGCCGGTGAAATCCACCTTCACGGTACTAGCTCCTTTTCTGCGTCAAGCTTGGAATCCTGCTGGCATCGAACCTGGCGACCGCGGGATCGCTCGAAAACACGAATCTCCGGGGCTCGCCGCGGGTCGCACGCAAACGCTCCGTACCACCTATCTCTGCACTTCGCGATGGGAATGCGCCCCCGATGGCCGTTCCCGCGCTAAACCCTAGCAGGGTTCGTCATTAGGAGATCGCATTCTTTCGTTTTCAATCAGCAAATTTGTGGCAAGGTTAGCCAGCAAATTATTTGCAAGAAATTAGCCCCGGTTTGAGGCTATTGAATTTCAAACATGAGAATTCCTTCGCTCACGCCTCGGGTACCCCGGGTGGACCGAGATACGCGGGGCATGGGGAATCATGGGGAGCATGCCCCAGCAGTCACCGGAGGACGCCGGACGGGACCGTGACGACGACGGCCGTGCCCAGAATGCCCGTCCTCGTGACCGTTTTGGGCGACCCCTCCCTTTCGGCAGCCCCGGCATCCCTCGCATTCCCGATGACCTGGACCTGCCGCCGGCCGAAACCCTCGACTATGCCCAACGTCTGCTGGACGAGGGCCTGGCTTTCAACGCGCACGAGGTACTGGAGGCCGCCTGGAAGAACGGTCCGTTCGCGGAGAAGTCGCTATGGCAGGGCCTCGCGCAATTTGCCGTTGGACTCACCCACATTCAGCGGGGAAACCCCAAGGGAGCGCGCACTCTGCTGGAACGGGCGTCCGAACGCCTCTCCGCCTACGGATCCGCGCCCTACGGCATCGACTCGCCCGGCCTGGTGGACCGTGCGCACACCTTGCTCATGGCCATTGAGCAGGGAAAACCCATCTCCGACACGGATCTTCGAGCTCGGCTCACACTCCCGCGCTGAATTCGCGATCCCGTAGTCCCGCCGCACTCGAGGTGCGCACCGGCACGAAGGCGAAGGGTCGGCCGCGCTGCGAAGGATGCGAACTACCATCGACAGACATGCCGACCGACCCCGCCCCAGCAACGGCCGCCCACCCCGGACGGCGGCCCGGGGCCGGTCGCTTCGCACCGAGCCCGTCCGGCGATCTGCATCTGGGCAACCTCCGCACCGCACTGCTGGCCTGGCTCTTCGCCCGCTCCACCGGACGCGAATTCCTCATGCGGGTGGAGGATCTGGACCGCGTCAAAAAGGGTGCGGCCGAACGCCAACTCGAGGACCTGGCCGCCATCGGCCTGGACTGGGACCCGCCCGTGGTGTGGCAGTCGCAGCGCCTCGCCCGCTATGACACTGCTGTCGCACGCCTCACCGAGGCGGACCTGACCTACGAGTGTTTCTGCACGCGTAAGGAAATACAGCAGGCGGTGACCGCGCCGCACGGCCCGATGGGCGCGTACCCCGGCACCTGCCGCGACCTCACCGAGCGGGAGAAGCAGCGTCGGCGTGACGAGGGCCGCCCCGCCGCGCTGCGCCTGCGCGCCGACCGCACCGAATTCACCGTCACCGACCTCCTGCTCGGCGAATACCGCGGCGCCGTGGACGATCTGGTGCTGCGGCGCGGCGACGGCACCCCCGCCTACAACCTCGCCGTCGTGGTGGACGACGCCGAGCAGGGCATCGACCAGGTGGTGCGCGGCGACGACCTGCTGCCCTCCACGCCGCGGCAGGCGTATCTGGCCATGTTGCTAGGCCTGCCCGTCCCCGTATTCGCCCACGTCCCGTTGGTACTCAACACCTCCGGGCAACGGCTCGCCAAGCGCGACGGGGCGGTCACCCTGCGCGATCGGACAGCCCTCGGCGAATCCCCGCGATACGTGCTGAGCGCGCTCGCGGCGTCGCTCGGCTACGACGGCGCAATCACGCCGGCCGATGTCCTGGAACGATTCCGGCCGGAAAACCTCCCAAAAGAACCCTGGAGACTCGACCCCGACGGGTTGTTGCAACCCAGCTGGTGTCCGTAACGTACGCACTCGACCAGATCCCGAACGAAATCGACGAGGACGGCGGAACAATGACGAGCGGTGGGTACGACCCCAACCAGTATCCGGGCGGCCAGCCGTACGGGCAGCCGCAGCAGCCTTACGGCCAGCCGCAGCAGCCACAGCAGCCGTACGGTCAGCAGCAGCCCTACGGGCAGTCCGACCCCTACGGCCAGCAGCCGCAGCAGCCTTACGGCCAGCAGCCCTACGGCCAGCAGCCCGACCCGTACGGTCAGCAGCAGCAGCAGCCGCAGTACGGCCAGCAGCCGCAGCAGCCGTTCGGTCAGTCCGACGCCTACGGCCAGCAGCAGCCGTACGGCCAGCCTGCCTACCAGCCCTACCCGGACGGCGGCCAGCCCGGTTTCGGTGGCGGTTTCGGCGGCTCGCAGCCCGGTGACCTGTGGACCCGCTTCGCGGCCCGCATCATCGACGGCCTGATCATCGGCATTCCGGCGGGCATCATCCAGGCGGTGCTGCCCAGCAGCATCGCGTGGCTGTGGAGCGTGCTGGTCCCGGTCATCTACTTCGGCTACTTCATCTTCATGGAGACCCAGCAGGGCGGCCAGACACTGGGCAAGAAGATCCTGAACCTGCGGGTCGTCGGCCCCGGCGGCGCGCCGCTGGACCCGGCCGCCTCCGCCAAGCGCAACCTGTTCATGATCGTGCAGCTGGTCCCGTGCCTGGGCACGCTGGTCGGCCTCGGCATGGCGATCTACATCGCCATCACCATCGAGCAGAGCCCGACCAAGCAGGGCTGGCACGACCAGTTCGCCGGCGGCACCCAGGTGCTGAAGGGCTGAGGCTCTTCCCTCCGCTGAACGCAATGGGGCGCATCCTCTCCGGATGCGCCCCATTGTCATTGGTGCGCCACATCATTCGCGCACCGCGCCGGTCTCTCAGCTGGAGCCCGTCGCGCGGGCGATGAGAAAGATCAGGAACCCGCCCAGTCCCAGCACCGTCCCGGCCGCGCCGACCCAGATGCCGCCGAGCGCCAGGCCGCGCCCCTGCTGCCCGTTCGTCTTGAGCTGGTTGAACGCGACGATGCCCAGCACCAGTCCGACGATCGAGATCACCGGCAGGAAGGCGCAGAAGAACATGGCCGGGATGCCGATGATCGACACCACCAGCGACGCGATGGCCAGCGAACTGGTCTGCTGCGTCGGCGACGCGTACCCGTAGGGCTGATAGCCCGGGTAGCCACCGTAGCCCGGGGGCTGCGGCGTGGGCTGCTGGCCCGCGCCCGGATAGCCCGGCGTCGGATTCGCCTGCGGCGGCGGATAGCTCGGATACACCGGCTGCGGCGGCGGGGTCAGCGGCGGCTGCTGATACTGCGGCCCGGAGGTGTAGCCGGGCGGAGGCGGCGTCGATTGCTGCGGCGCCGCGGGCGGAGTCTCGGGCGCGACGCCCTCACCCCCGTACTGCTTCCACCACTCGTCGGAATCGCCAGGATTCGTCATTCGTCCAGCCTAGGGCACCCCAGCTATCCATACCCCGCGGTCGAGGCAGGGGATACTTTCGAGCGTGAGTGATATCGAAACGGTCGAAACCGACCGATCTGGACACCCCACGCCGCAACACGCCGCATTCGCGGACGCGGCGGGGGGATATTTCACGCCGGTGGCGGTGGCCTTCACCGCTGTCCTGCTGATTTCCAACGTGTGCGTCGCCAAGGGCGTCCAATTCTTCTCCGGACAGCACTTCTCCCTGGGCCCGCTGACCATCCTGCCGATCACCATGGACGGCGCGTTCTTCCTCTTCCCGATCGCCTACGTCATCGGCGACATCCTCAGCGAGGTGTACGGCTTCCGGGCCACCCGCCGCACCGTCTACTACGGGTTCGCGGCGCTGCTGCTGATGATCGTCTGCTTCCAGATCGTCATCAAACTGCCCACCGGTGACCTGCAGCAGAACCCGACCTCCTTCGGGGACGTGCTCGGCAATACCCCGCAGCTGGCGCTGGCCGGGATCACCGGCTACTTCGTGGGCCAGTTCCTGAACTCCAGCACGCTGGTGCTGATCAAGGAGCGCACCAAGGAGAAGCATCTCTGGGCGCGACTGCTCGGCTCCACCATCGCGGGCGAGTTCGGTGACACGCTGGTGTTCTGCTCGATCGCGGCGACCGCCATCGGCATCAACACCTGGGGCGACTTCGTCAACTACGTGATCGTCGGCTTCATCTGGAAGACCCTCGTCGAGGCGTGCGTGCTGCCGATCAGCTACCGCTGCATCGCCTTCCTCAAGAAGCGCGAACCGTCCTACCGCCCGCGCGAGCGCTCGGCCATCTACGAGTGACGCGGACCGACCCTCCGAAGCTGGCGGCCGCGTCGAATTCCCTTATTGCCCAGGGGCTTTGATGCGGCCGCGCCAGCGGCCCAGGAACTCGGCCTGGTATTCGTCGAAGTAGCCGCCGTCGATGCTCTCGCGGACGCGATCCACCAGACGCACCGTGAACCGCTCGTTGTGGATGGTGCACAGCGTCGAGGCGAGCATCTCCTTCGCCTTGAACAAGTGATGGATGTAGGCGCGCGTGTAGTGCGCGCAGGTGTAGCAGTCGCAGGTCTCGTCGATCGGCGTGAAGTCGCGCTTGAACCGGGCCGTATTGATATTGAACCGGCCCTCGTCGGTGTACAGCGCCGCATTGCGCGCCACGCGTGAGGGATTCACGCAGTCGAAGGTGTCCGCGCCGTTCTCCACCGCGGTGAAGATGTCCTCCGGCTCGCTGATGCCGAGCAGGTGCCGGGGCTTGCCCTCGGGCAGTTCGTCGCAGCACCAGCCGACGATGGTGCCCAGATTGTGCTTCTCCAGCGCGCCGCCGATGCCGTAGCCGTCGAATCCCGTTCCGGCCGCGGCCCGCAACTCCTCGAGGTCGCGACAGGCCTTGCGGCGCAGGTCCTCGTACTGCGCGCCCTGGATCACGCCGAACAGCGCCTGATACGGCCGATGCGAGCGCGCCTCGGTGAGCCGCTCGTGCTCGTCGAGGCAGCGTTTGGCCCACAGCCGCGTACGCTCCAGCGATTCCTCCTGGTAGCCACGGGTGTTCATGAGCGTGGTGAGCTCGTCGAAGGCCATCATGACGTCCGCGCCCAGCTGATGCTGGATGCCCATGGACACCTCGGGGGTGAACCGGTGCTTGGAGCCGTCCAGGTGGGAGCGGAAGGTGACGCCGTCGTCGTCGACGTGCGCCAGCCGCTCCTTGCCCTTGGCGATCACATCGTCGTCCTGCACGCCGACCGATTCCATGGCCAGCACCTTCTTGAAGCCGACGCCGAGCGACATGACCTGGAAGCCGCCGGAGTCGGTGAACGTCGGGCCGTGCCAGTTCATGAACTCCGCCACACCCCCGGCCTCGTCCACGATGTCCGGGCCGGGCTGCAGGTAGAGGTGGTAGGCATTGGCCAGCAGCGCCTGCGAGCCGAGTTCCTTCATGGTCTCCGGCAGCACGGCCTTGACGGTGGCCTTGGTGCCGACGGGGATGAAGGCGGGTGTCGCAATATCGCCATGCGGCGTACTGATCACACCGGTCCTGCCGTGCCGCCCTTCCAGGCGGGCACCGACCTTGAACGAGAACTCGGAGGCAGCAGACACCGAGCTATCCTCTCACTTCGTCAGACGAGCGATTTTCTTCGCTCCACGAAAGTGGCCTGGCCCACACACCTTCGTGCGCGGGCCAGGCCATGGAAGCGAGGGTCATTTGGTGAGGACGACCGCGTCCGGCTCCGGATCGTCCACATTGTTGCCCTCACCGTCGGTGATGGCGGCGGCGAACTGGGCGTTGTAGAGCCGGTGGTAGAAGCCGCGGGCGGCGAGCAGTTTCTCGTGCGTGCCCTGCTCGACGATCTTGCCCTTCTCCATCACCACGATGGTGTCGGCGTCGCGAATCGTCGAAAGCCGGTGCGCGATCACGAAACTCGTGCGGTCCCGGCGCAGCGCCGCCATGGCGTGCTGCACCAGCAGCTCGGTCCGGGTGTCGACCGAGCTGGTGGCCTCGTCCAGGATCAGGATGGACGGCTTGGCCAGGAACGCGCGGGCGATCGTGATGAGCTGCTTCTCGCCGGCGCTGACACCGGAGCCCTCCTCGTCGATGACCGTGTCGTAGCCCATCGGCAGCGCGTGCACGAACCGGTCCACGTAGGCCGCGCGGGCGGCCTCGAGGATGTCCTCCTCGGAGGCGTTCGGATTGCCGTAGGCGATGTTCTCGCGGATGGTGCCGCCGAACAGCCAGGTGTCCTGCAGCACCATGCCCATGCGCGAACGCAGGTGGTCGCGGGTGATGGCGGTGATGTCGACGCCGTCGATGGTGATGGCGCCGGAATCCACCTCGTAGAACCGCATGAGCAGGTTGACCAGGGTGGTCTTGCCCGCGCCGGTCGGCCCGACGATGGCCACCACGTGCCCGGGCTCGGCGACCAGCGAGAGGTCGTCGATGACCGGGGTCTCCGGCTCGTAGCGGAAGGACACGTCCTCGAACGCGACCCGCCCGCGCTCCAGCGGCCGCGAGTCCTCCGGATCCGGGTCCGGCGACTGCTCCTCGGCGTCGAGGATCTCGAAGATCCGTTCCGCCGACGCCACACCCGACTGCAGCAGGTTCATCATCGAACCGATCTGGGTGAGCGGCTGGGTGAAACCGCGCGAGTACTGGATGAACGCCTGCACCTCGCCCAGCGACAGCTGACCCGACGCCACCCGCAGGCCACCGACCACGGCGATCAGCACGTAGTTCAGGTTCCCGAGGAACATGATGGCGGGCATGATCAGCCCGGAGATGAACTGCGACTTGAACGAGGAGTTGTAGAGCTTCTCGTTGGTCTCGTCGAACTTCTCCCCCACCTCGCGCACGCGACCGAAGGCGCTGACCACCTCGTGGCCGGTGAAGGCCTCCTCGACCTGAGCGTTCACCTCACCGGTGAACTTCCACTGATCCACGAAATGCGGCTTGGAGCGCTTGGCGATCTGCGCGGTCACGATGACCGCCAGCGGCACGGTGAGCAGCGCGATCAGGGCCAGGATCCAGGAGATCCAGAACATCATGATCAGGATGCCGATCACCGACAGCACGTTGATGATCAGCTGCGACATGGTCTGCTGCAGCGTCTGCGCCACATTGTCGACGTCATTGGTGACGCGCGAGAGCACGTCGCCGCGCGGCATGGAGTCGAAGTAGCGCAGCGGCAGCCGGTGGATCTTCTCCTCGATCTGCGCGCGCATCCGCTTCACGGTGCGGTTGAGCACCACGATCAGCAGCTGCGCCTGCAGCCAGCCGAACAGCGCGGAACCGATGTAGAGCGCCAGCACCCAGGCCAGCACCTGCCCCACGGCGGTGAAATCGATTCCGGTGCCGGGGATCACGTCCATGCTGGCGAGCATGTCGGCGAAGGTGGTGTTGCCGCCCGCGCGCAGGCCCTCGACCAGTTCGTCCTTGCTCTGCCCGGCGGGCAGCTGCTTGCCGACCACGCCGTCGAAGATGAGGTTGGTGGCCTTGCCGAGGATCTGCGGACCCAGGGTGTTGAGCACCACCGAGCCGACCGCCAGCACGAACACCACGATCAGATAGGCCCGATCCGGCGCGAGCATGCGCAGCAGGCGCTTCAGCGACGGTCCGAAGGATTTCGCCTTCGCGTCCGGCGCACCGGGATTGGGGGCTCCGGGCCTCATCGCACCTCCTCCGCGCTGAACTGCGATTCCACGATCTCGCGGTATTCGTTGCAGTCGAGCAGCAACTGGTCGTGGGTGCCGATGCCGGCCATCGCGCCGTCCTCCAGCACCACGATCTGGTCGGCGTCACGGATGGTCGAGATCCGTTGCGCCACAATGATGACCGACGCGTTCGCGGTCTCCGGCCTCAGGGCCTCGCGCACCCGCATGTCGGTGGCGACGTCCAGGGCGGAGAAGCAGTCGTCGAACAGGTAGACGCGCGGCTTGCGCACCAGCGCGCGGGCGATGGCCAGACGCTGTCGCTGACCGCCGGATACGGTCGTACCGCCTTGCGCCACAGGCGTTTCCAGCCGCTGCGGCATCTCCCGCACGAAGTCGGCGGCCTGCGCGATCTCCAGCGCGTGCCAGAGTTCCTCGTCGGTGGCGTCCGGCTTGCCGTAGCGCAGGTTCGAGGCCACGGTGCCGGAGAACAGGTACGCCTTCTGCGGGACCAGGCCGATCTCGGTGCGCAGCGTCTCCAGCGCCAGCTCACGGACGTCGGTGCCGCCCACGTGGACCGCGCCGTCGGTGACGTCGATGAGCCGCGGGATCAGGTTGATCAGCGTGGTCTTGCCCGCGCCGGTCGCGCCGACGATCGCGGTGGTGGTGCCCGGCTTCGTCTGGAAGCGAATGGCTTTCAGCACCGGCTTCTCCGCGCCCGGGAACTTGAACTCGGCGAACTGCAGGTCCACCTTGCCCGGGTCGTCCTTGAACGCCTGCGGCACCCGCGGTTCCGACACCGAGGATTCGGTGTCGAGCACCGCGCTGATCCGCTCCGCCGACACCGCGGCGCGCGGGGCCATCATGGCCAGGAAGGAGGCCATCATGACCGCCATCAGGATCTGCATGATGTAGGCCAGCATCGCGGTGAGCGTGCCGATCTGCATGTCCCCGTTGTCGATCGAATGGCCGCCGAACCAGATGACGCCGACCGTGGTGACGTTCGAGATCAGCATGACCATCGGGAACATCAGCGCCATGTACTTACCGACATAGAGCGATTGCTCGGTCAGCTCGCTGTTCGCGACACCGAAGCGCCAGGTCTCCTGACGTTCCCGCACGAACGCCCGCACCACGCGGATACCGGTGATCTGCTCGCGCAGCACCCGGTTCACCGCGTCGATGCGGTCCTGCATGCGCCGGAAGCCGGGCACCATGCGGGTGATGATGAAGCCCATCGACAGCGCCAGCGCGGGCACCGCGATCAACAGCAGCCACGACAGCTGCATGCTCTCGCGCAAGGCCATGAAGATGCCGCCGATGCACATGATCGGGGCCATCACCAGGATGGTCGCGCTCATCAGCACCAGCAGCTGCACCTGGCCGATGTCATTGGTATTGCGGGTGATCAGCGACGGCGCGCCGAACACGCCGACCTCCCGCGCGGAGAAGGTGCCCACCCGGTGCAGCAGGGCCGCGCGCATATCGCGGCCCGCGCCCATGGCGGCCTGGGCGCCCAGATAGACCGAGGCGGCCTGGGCGATGATCTGGATGGCGGTCACCAGCAGCATCCAGCCGCCGGTGGACCAGATATAGCCGATATCGCCCTTGGTGACACCCTGGTCGATGATGTCGGCGTTCAACGTGGGCAGATACAGCATGGCGATGACCGAGATCAGCTGGAGCACGACGACCCCCGCCAACTGATTGCGGTAGGGCCGCATGGAGGTGCGTAGAAGTCGGATCAACATGATGCTGGCAGGCTACCGCCATCCTCGAACGCTCGCCGCGACCTTTTCTGTGTCTGATTGCCCCTCCGCTGCGCTCCGGGGCGGATGTTCGCGGCCCCTGGTCCCGATTCTTCCCTCCTCCGCTCCTCCGCTTCGCTCCCCCGCTCCGTCGGTCCAGAATCGGGACGGCCGCGAACATCCGCGGCTTCTGCCTAGATATCGGGGTGATCCAGGTCACGCCATTCGCCCGAGGTGGGCTCAGCATGCGCGCCGGCCACTGATCCTGCGGCCGAGCGAGGGCGGCGGGTCCAGGCGTCGGGGTCGTGCAGCAGTTCGTCCAGGAAGGACGGCAGCAAGTCGTGGGCGATGTCGGCGATGGTGACGCGCTCGAGCACGGAACGAATGTTCACACGTAGCCCGATCCAGACCCGCTGCAGCGGTTCGGCCGCGCCGGTATAGCTGACGTCCTCCGGCCGTTGCCCGCGCACCGAGGCCAGCGGGCCTTCCACGGCGCGGATCACATTCGCGATGCTGATCTCGGCGGCCGGGCGGGCCAGCCGGTAACCACCGTCCGGACCGCGGCGGCTGATCACCAGATCGCCCTTGCGCAGATCCGCGACCACCGATTCCAGCACCTTCGGCGGAATGTCCTGGGCGGCGACGATCGCGTCGGCCTTCACCGAATCCGGTTGCCCCTTCGCGATTTCGACGAGGGTGCGCACCGCGTAATCGACCTTCGCGGTGATGTGCACGGAAACTCCTGAAATCGGACCGGTGGTGTGAAAACCCTATCGCGCTGGATACAGCACACCGAGTGCGGCATTCAGCAAGGTCGTCTCGACGTGGTCGACATCCATGTCCGGGACGATCTCCTGGGTCATCATCGCGGTGCTGAGCACCTGCATGGCCGCGGCGGCCCGCAAGAGGGTGTCGGCGTCCGGATCGGGTCCCGCCATCCACCGGCACATGCGGTGATGCAACTCGATCATGTCGGGGTAGCGATTGCCGAGCGCGTTGACGATGGCGACCGTGTCGCGCATGCACAGCGCGCCCACCTGACGGTTGGCCAGGGTGGAGTGCAGGCGCTCGCGAATCACCGCTCGGACGTTGTCGGGAGTTGCGGGCAGGTTGTCGAGGCTCGCGACCTGATCCCGCACTTCGTCGAACATCGGCTCGATGATCGCTACCAGCAGATCGACCTTCGAGGCATAGTGATAGTAGAGCGAGGCTTTTGTGATTCCCACCGCATCGGCGACCTCGCGCAAACTGCTGTGGTCGAACCCTTTGCTGGCGAATAACTGCAGAGCGGCGTCGCGGATCGCCTCTTTAGTGCTTCTACCTGCGACAACGGTCCCGGAACCGTTTTGGCCACCCATGCACTCATCCTCTCACTCGTGCTCGAAATGCGATCAACGCCACCTGGAGTCGAGGTTGTTCCTCCACTTAGCTCCTCGGTAGTCTACCTACCGCACGGTAGGCAGATTTCGTTTCGTGAAGGCGGGGAGCGGTAGCTCCCGGCGGCAGTGTTGTCTACGCGCTCGCACACCAGCACCCCTGTTCAGCCCGCACAAACCATCGCCCAGGAGACTCCTCGTGTCCGTATACCTCTATCGGTGGGGAAAGTTCGCCTTCCGCCGTAAATGGATCGTCATCGCGGCGTGGATCGCCGCGTTGTTCGTGATCGGCGGTGTCGGCGGCTCCCTGGCCAAGCCGTTCCAGGACTCCTTCACCATGCCGGACCTGCCATCCGAGCGGGCCACCAAGATCCTCGACGAGCATTTCCCGGGCGCCTCCGCCGGCTTCGACCAGAACGCCGTCAACGGCACCTACGTGATCGCCGCGCCGAACGGTCAGAAGCTGACCGATCCCGGCAACGCGGCCGCGCTGCAGGCCTTCGTCACCAAGCTCGGTGAACTCAACATCATCGACAAGACCGCGCCGCTGATGAACCCGGTCGACATCACCAAGAAGATCGGTGAGCGCGCTGGAATCGACTGCCTCGCCGCCGACCGCTCCAACCCGGCCTTCGCCGCGAACTGCTCGAGCGCACCGCTGAACGTGCTGAACGAGGAGCACCCGGACTCGGTCGCGACCATGCAGGTCAAGTACACGATCCCGAAGTACTCCGACCTCACCGCGGCGGACCGTGAAGCCGCCTACAAGGTCGGTGACGACGCGCGCGCGGCCGGCCTGCAGGTCGAACTCATCGGTTCCATCACCCAGGATCCGGGCGGCTCCAGCGGCGCCTCGGAGATGATCGGCATCGCGGTGGCCCTGGTGGTCATGGTGATCGCGTTCGGCGCGATCGTGGCGGCCTTCGTGCCGATCCTCACCGCGCTGGTCGGTGTCGGCACCGCCATCTCCGTCATCATGTTCGGCACCCACTGGCTGACCGTGCCGACCTTCACCCCGATCCTGGCCTCCATGATCGGCCTGGCGCTGTCCATCGACTACGCCATGTTCATCGTCTCCCGGTACAAACACGAACTGGCCGTGTCGAATTCGCCGGAGGAGGCCGCGGGCACCGCGGTCGGCACCGCGGGCTCGGCCGTCATCTTCGCCGGTCTGACCGTCATCATCGCGCTGGCGGGTCTCACCTTCGTCCGGGTCAGCTTCCTCACCTCGATGGGTATCTTCGGCGCGGTCTCCGCGGCCATGGCGGTGCTGGTGGCCGTCACCCTGATGCCCGCGCTCATGGGCGCGTTCGGCCGCTTCCTGTTCAAGCCGAAGCTGCCGCTGGTCGCCCAGCACGATCCCGAGGACGACTCGTCGGTCACCAACGGCCAGCGTTTCGCCCGCCTCATCGGCAAGGCGCCCGCGCTGACCCTCGGCATCTCCGTGGTGCTGCTCGGCCTGCTCGCCGCCCCCGCGGTGAACCTGCAGCTGGGTCTGCCCGGCGGCGACTCGATGCCGCACGACACCACCATCCGCAAGGCGTACGACCTGCAGACCGAGGGCTTCGGCGAAGGCTCGAACGGCACCCTGATGGTGGCGGTCGACCTCAGCAAGACCCCGGAGAACCAGCGCACCGAGGCGCTGAACGCGTTGCGCGACAAGCTGGCCCACTACCCGGGCATGGACTACCTGACGGTGGCCCAGCACAGCCAGGACGGGCAGGCCGCCATGTTCATGGGCGTCCCGCACGCCGGACCGAACAACAAAGAGACCAAGGACCTGGTCAAGGACGCACGTAATGCCGAGTCGGAGCTGAAGGCTCAGTACGGCATGGAGTACGGCATCACCGGTACGACCGCCATCTTCGCGGACGTCTCGCAGGCGCTGCTGGTCAAGATCATCCCGTATCTGGCGATCGTGGCGGGCGCGGCATTCATCCTGCTGCTCTTGGTGTTCCGCTCCATCCTGGTGCCGCTGACCGCCGCGCTCGGCTTCCTGCTCTCCATGGCGGCCACCTTCGGCGCGACCGTGCTCATCTTCCAGGACGGCAAGTTCGGCCTGGTCGAACCGCACCCGCTGGTCAGCTTCCTGCCGATCATGTTGATCGGCTTGGTATTCGGTCTCGCCATGGACTACCAGGTGTTCCTGGTGACCCGCATGCGTGAGGAATACGTGCACGGCAAGTCCGCCAAGGAAGCCATGATCAGCGGCTACCACCACGGCGCCCGCGTCGTGGCCTCCGCCGCCATCATCATGATCTCGGTCTTCAGCGCATTCATGCTGCAGGACAACGTGGTGGCCAAGTCCATGGGCTTCGCCATGGCGGCGGGCGTCTTCTTCGACGCCTTCATCGTCCGCATGGTGCTCATCCCGTCGCTGCTCGCCCTGCTGGGCGACTCGGCGTGGTGGATCCCCAAGTGGCTGGACCGCATCCTCCCCGACATCGACGTGGAAGGCGCCAAGCTCACCGAGCTGAAGCAGTCCACCGTCCCCACCGAGACGAAGGAACACGCCACGATCGGCTGATCGACGCGTCGCACGCTCGGCCCCCACCCGGATTCCGGGTGGGGGCCGAGTTCGTTTGCGCGCCTAGTTCGTCAGCGCAGGAAGCGGACGGCAGCGTTGCGGAGCGCGATACCGGCGGCGGTGCCGGGAACCATGAGGGCGGCGGCCGCGCGGAAGCCGCGCTGCCTCGGTTCGACGAGCTCGCGGTGGCGGCGCTCGTAGGCCACCAGAGCGTGCCGGGGGTCATCGGGTGTGCGGGTGAGTTCCTCGGCCAGGGTGTGCGCACCCGCGATGGCGAGGGTGGAGCCATCGCCGAACAGGGAGAGCGAGGATCCGGCGTCGCCGAGCAGGGCGACGCGGCCGATCGACCAGTGCGGCAGACCGATTCGGCTCACCGAGTCGAAGTAGATGTCCTCGGCGACCTGGAGGCGGTCGAGGAGATCGGTGAAGATGCCGGTGCGGCCGGTGAAGGCCGCGGCGACCAGGCGTTTGTGTTGCGCGAGGTCACGGTGGTCGAAGCCGGGAACAGCGGACTGCCGGAACATGAAGGCGGCCACGGCTTTCCCCCTGGACGGGTGGACGGTGATCGCGCGGCCCGGCCGGTTGAACATGACCACTTCACGTTCGTCGTCGAAGACCCGGTCGACGGGCAGGGTGGCGGCGTACATGCCCAGGTGGCGGAGGAATCCGGCCTCGTCGCCGAAGACCAGCCGCCGGACGTTCGAATGCAGTCCGTCGGCTCCGATCACGTAGTCGTAGCGGCCGGTGCCGCCGCTCCGGAAGTGGACGTCCACCCCGCCCGCATCCTGCGTGATCGCCGAAATCGACTCTCTCCAGCGGACTTCGGCCTTGTCGCGAGCCGCATCGAGCAGGACCCCGGCCAGGTCCGCCCGAGCGACCTCCACCTCCCGGTCCCCCGCACCGCCCTGAAAAGCGCTGAGCCGCAACCCCGACCGCTTCCTGCCGGTCTCGTCCACGAAGCTCATCCGATCCACGGCCGACGCCGCCGCCCGCAGCGCGGGCATCACCCCCATGGCCTCGACCACCTCGACCGCCGGCCCCTTCACATCGATCGGGTTGCCGCTCGACCGCTGCCCGCGCGCCCGCTCGACCACGGTCACATCGAACCCGCTGCGCCCCAGCCAATACGCCAGCGTCGCCCCCGCGATCCCCGCCCCGGAGATCAGCACGGCCTTGCTCATCGTCATCACCTCCAGCCAAAGTGGACGATTTTCGTCCACTTTTCAGTGGACGGTACAGTAACCGGAATAATTTCGTCCACTTATTGCCGGAGGTGAGGACAACGGCCGAGCTCAGGTCCGATGCCCGCAACAACCGCGACCAGATCCTGGCCGCCGCCCAGCTCGTCTTCCGGGAGCAGGGCGCCAATGTCTCCATGAAGGACATCGCCGACGCCGCCGGCGTCGGCGTCGGCACCCTCTACCGGCGCTTCCCCGACCGCGGCGCCCTCATCACCGCCGCCGCCCACTCCTACCTCTCGGCCCTCTCCGACCTGGCCGCCACCGCCGAACGCGAAGCCCCCACCCCCTTCGAAGCCCTCACCCGCCTCCTCCGAACCTGCGCCGAACTCCGCCTCGGCGCCCTCGCCGCCGCCATCGAACCCACCCTCCACGCCGACATCAAGGCCGACCCCACCCTCACCGAAGTCCGCGCCACCATCACCGACCGCATCGACAACCTGACCACCCGAGCCCACGCCGACGGCACCCTCCGCCCCGACGTCACCCCCGCCGACATCGGCCGGCTGATGACCCTCCAGATCTACGCCACCCCCGACGAGCCCTACCCCACCGCCGTCAACCGAGTCCTCGACCTCCTCCTCGACGGCCTCCGCCCCTGAAAAGAAAAGCCCCGCACCGGTTTCCCAGCGCGGGGCTACTCCTTCGATCAGGGTCCGAGGGCCTTCAGCAGGCC
This sequence comes from Nocardia sp. NPDC005746, assembly GCF_040630785.1. Classification (NCBI taxonomy): domain Bacteria; kingdom Bacillati; phylum Actinomycetota; class Actinomycetes; order Mycobacteriales; family Nocardiaceae; genus Nocardia; species Nocardia sp. NPDC005746. Next base: position 501,956 of record NZ_JBEXYE010000001.1, on the reverse strand, counting down.
GCCGACACCCGGAATGGAATCGGCGCTTCCAGATATCGGTTCAGAGTCCGAGCAGCTTCAGCAAGCCACCGATCACCGGGATCGAGCTCGCACTGCCCGTTCCGGTGGCGGGCGGCGCCGGGCAGCTCGGTCCACCCTGAACAACATTGATGGGACCCAGCAATTCGAGGCCGCCACCGGTATTAGTGGCCGAATCCCACGCGCCCGCATAGATGTTCGTCGACTGGGCCACATCCGGCTTCCATTGAACGGTCAGGTCCTGACCCGCGACCATCTGTGCGACGGCGAAAGTCCTGGCATTGCCGCCGGCCGACGATACGTCACTGAAGATGAACTCGTGGTACCCACTGGGAGCCCGATTCAGCAGTGCGGTCTGGTCCGCGACAGGCAACGTAATCGTATAAGTGGAACCGACACAGTACGCCGACGACTGCGAAACGCTCATCTGCGCGGATGCGGTCGTGGCCGCGACAACCGTTGCCACCCCCAAGGTCACGAATCCGGCTGTTCCTATCCCCGCCCAACGAATTCGAGTGTTCTTCATACCGACCCCTTCGCTCATTCGACGCCCCAACGATCGACGTCCATGCACGAAGCTACTGCAGCCCACCGACAAAATCGGACGGCCCTATTCAACCGTCGTCGCACGAAATCGCCTGCAGCATAGTGCAATTACAGGCACACGAAAGACGCCGACAGATTGGATCACCTATTCATTTCGCGGGCGTTGATCCAGCGGGTGACGGAGGGCAGGGCGGCGAGGATGGCCACACCCAGATAGAGGGCCATGAAGCCGAGAGACCAGGCCAGTACGAAAGGGCTCGCGGGCACATGCCGCTGCCACTCGAGCACCTGTTCGGTGAAGAGCGGAACGAAGCCGAGAATGACCAGGACTCGGCCTACCGCCGTACGACGCAGCAGCAAGACGCCGCCGGGGATCAGTAGCAAGGCAGCGATCGGCCCGCACACCATCGACGGCAGCACACCCATGAGCTTCCGCATCTCATCCGAGTAGCTCCACCACAGGTGGTACTGCGCAGCACTTCCCAACGCGGTGAGCACCCCGAACCCGAGGGCCGCAACCCCCGCGAGAACCCCGGCGGCGCTGTCCACCCGAGGCGGCACGGTCTGCGCGGGGTACCAGTAGGCCTGGCCAGGCTGATTGTGCGGATAGGACATCGAAGCCTCCAGGCTGCTCGTTCGCACGGAAAGTTCTGCGTTGCAAGCAATCCTGCGAGCCGAGGCTTAAACAAACCTTTTCGCCCGGATAAATAGAAGAAGCCCCTCACCTGTGTGAACAGGTGAGGGGCTCCTCAGCGGTGGCGGAGGGATTTGAACCCTCGGAGGGGGGTTACCCCTCACACGCTTTCGAGGCGTGCTCCTTAGGCCGCTCGGACACGCCACCGGTGGTGACTTTACAGGAGGACCGTGCGGAAACCGAAATCGGCTGGAGAGAGGGCTAGGGGCGGTGGGATCGGAAGAAAGAGTCCAGGAGAGCGGCGCATTCGGGTTCGAGGACGCCGGCGCGGACCTGGGGGCGGTGATTGAGACGTCGGTCACGGACCACGTCCCAGAGGGAGCCGACGGCGCCGGTCTTGGGTTCCCAGGCGCCGAAGACGACACGGGAGACCCGGGAGAGGACCAGGGCGCCGGCGCACATGGTGCAGGGCTCGAGGGTGACGGCGAGGGTCGCGCCCTCGAGGCGCCAGCCGTCGCCGTGGACCCGGGCGGCGGCGCGCAGGGCGAGGACTTCGGCGTGGGCGGTGGGATCGCCCAGGGCTTCCCGGGCGTTCGCGGCGCGCGCGAGTTCACGGCCGTCGGCGTCGAAGACGACCGCGCCGACGGGAACGTCGCGCGGATCGGCCGCGGCGGCGGCGGCGATGGCGGCCCGCATCATCGCCTCGTCGGAGGCGAGCGAGCCGGTCAACGCGGGAGCTTGTCCAGGACCGCCGAGAACTCGTTGGCGAAGCCGAGACGCTGGGCGATCATGCCGAGCTGCTCGTCGGGGTACAGGTCGGTCTCGGCCAGGATGACCGACAGCACCGGCTCGGGCAGGCCGAGATCGGACAGCACGCCGAGGTCGCCCTCCTCCCACGGTTCGACATCGTCGAGCTCGTCGGGGTCGATGTCGGGGATCTCGATATTGAGCTCCTCCAGCACATCGGCCGCGATGTCGTAGTCGATGGCGGCCGTGGCATCCGACAGCAGGATGCGGCTGCCGGTCGGGCCCGGGCGCAGAATGATGAAGAACTCGTCGTCGACGTCGAGCAGGCCGAACACCGCGCCGGAACTTCGCAGCGCGCGCAACTCGTGCTCGGCCGCGGACAGACTGGACAGGGACGCGTCGCTCAGCGGCGTCACCTTCCAGTTGGCTTCCTCACGGACAACGGCCACCGCGAACCCTTCCACGTCGTCGAAGTCGTCCGACGCCGCCCTGTTCGTGCTCGAGCGTTGTGCTGCCATGCGCGCAACGGTAGTCCGCTTCGGGGGAAATGTTGAAGTCGTATGCGAATCTGATCGCATGACGGGCACTTCGAAACCAGCTGTCTGCGTCCTGGGTACCGGTTTGATCGGCGGTTCGGTCCTGCGGGCCGCCGCCGCCGGGGGCTACGAGGCCTTCGGCTACAACCGGTCCGAGGTCGGCGCCAAGGCCGCCCGGATGGACGGCTACGACGTGATCAGCGACGTGGAGGCGGTGCTGTCGCGCGCCGCCGGACGCGACGCGCTGATCGTGGTCGGCGTGCCCATGCCCGCCATCGACGCGGTGCTCTCCGATGTGAAGACCTTCGCACCCGACTGCGTGCTCACCGACGTGGTGAGCGTGAAGGCCCCGGTCGCGGCCGCCGTGCAACGCCACGAACTGAGCGCCCGCTACGTGGGCGGTCACCCGATGGCCGGGACCAGCGAATCCGGTTGGGCCGCATCCACTCCCGACCTGTTCAAGAACGCCGCCTGGGCGGTCAGCGTGGACCCGGGCGTGCACGCCGACAACTTCCGGCGTGTCGCCCAGCTCGCCCTGGACTGCGGCGCGGTGGTGGTCCCGGTGCTGGCCGTGGAGCACGACCGCGCGGTCGCCCGCATCTCGCACCTACCCCACGTGCTCGCCGAGGCGCTCGCCATCGAAGGCGCCAACGGCGGCCCGCTGGCGCTCGGTCTCGCGGCGGGCTCCTTCCGCGACGGCACCCGCGTCGCCGCCACCTCCCCCGAACTGGTCCGCGCGATCTGCGAACCCAATGCCGCCGCCCTGCTGGACGTCCTCGACGACACCCTCGAGGTGCTCGCCCAGGCCCGCGACAGCCTGCGCGCCAACGGCACCATCACCGAACTGACCGAGGCCGGTCACGACGCCCGCACCGACTACGACGACAACGAACGCTGGCCGATCACCGACATCACCCCCGGCGAACGCAACTGGCTGACCAAACTCATCGACGCCGGCCGCTCAGGCGGCGTCCTCACCTCCCTCGACTGATCGCCGAGTGGCACATCCTGGAGCCGAATTCGGACGAAACCCCTCCAGGGTGCGCCACTCGACGGCTAGATGCGTTCGGCCAGGCCGGGATAGTCGAGGAGGAAGCCGTCTTGGTCGACGGTGACGGTGGCGGACGAGACGGGGGACAGCACGTGGATGCCGTCCGGGCCGCTGCTATACGTGAGGCTGGCCTCCTGCACCAGCAGGTCCGGTAGCCGCACGTAGACGACCGGAACCTGGACGTCCTCGCTCGCTCGGGCCAGCCCGTAGCGGCGGATCGGGAGCGTGTTGAAGAACGGGCTCAGCACCACGTCCACGTCCAGCGCCCCGCCGAAGGTGGAGCGCACATGGGTGTTTCCGGCGTCGATCAGCCAGTAGTCCTCCTCGTCGCGCGCGATCGAGGCGTGGCGTTCGCCGGTGGCAAGGGTGCTGCGCAGCGACAGCCGCTTGGTGACCCCGGATTCATCGGTGACCAGGTCGTAGGAGGCGCTGAACGCGGGATGGTCCTCGCAGTCGCCGGCGATGATCCGGCCCGCGGCGCGAATCCGGTTGCCGCTCAGCACCACCCGCACCGATTCCATGCGTGAGGCGTTGTGTGCGCGCCAGGTGAGAATGGCCGGCCACCGCGGCGCCACCGGCTTGGCGTCCTCACTCCCGTTATCCGTCACGCCTATAACCGTAGTTGCAGGCCCCGGCTCGTCCGAGATCCCCGGCCGGTATCACTCCCGTGACCGGACATCGTGATCAACATGCAATGGTGCGGAGCGGTTCTCGGCGTTTCCGCACGCCGGCGCCCGCTGATCGACCGCCCGAGTGATAGCGACCGGCTCTGGAGTCCGGCTCCGGCGGGCGCTGTGCTCGGTGTGGATGAGGGACTCGAGTAACGTGCTCTGCGGCACGGGGACTCCGGGGTGAAAGGGACTGTTGTGACGGGCGCGCGGATGGTCGGCCTGTTCGCCGGCATCGGTGGGCTGGAACTCGGGCTCGCGGCCCACGGGTGGCGCAGTGAACTGCTCTGCGAGATCGATTCGGGCGCGCAGGCCGTGCTGGCGGCGCATTTCCCCGGCGTGCCACTGCATTCGGACGTGACCAAGCTCCGTGCGCTGCCGTCCGGGATCGAGCTGGTGGCGGCCGGATTCCCGTGCCAGGACCTGTCCCAGGCCGGGCGTACGGCCGGAATCACCGGCTCCCGTTCGGGTTTGGTGGACGAGGTGTTCCGGCTGGTCAAGCGCAAGCGGGGGCCGCGCTGGCTGCTCATCGAGAACGTGCCGTTCATGCTGCAGCTCGGCGGCGGCGCGGCCATGCGCCACATCACCGACGCCCTCACCGAACTCGGCTACACCTGGGCCTACCGGGTGGTGGACGCGCGCGCGTTCGGGCTGCCGCAGCGGCGGGAGCGGGTGCTGATGCTGGCTTCCCGCACCGAGGATCCGCGGCCCATCCTGTTCGGGACCGACGCGGGCCCGCGGGAGGTCGGCGATCCGGCGCACGATCCGTGCGGCTTCTACTGGACCGAGGGCAATCGCGGACTGGGCTGGGCGGTGAACGCGGTGCCCACCCTGAAGGGCGGTTCGGGCCTCGGCATCGCCAGCCCGCCCGCCGTCCGGCTGCCGTCGGGGGAACTGGTGACGCCGGGCATCACCGACGGGGAACGGTTGCAGGGCTTCGACCGCGACTGGACGACTCCGGCGCTGGAGGTCCCGGGCGTGCGTCCCGGGCATCGCTGGAAGCTGGTCGGCAACGCGGTGAGCGTGCGCATGGCCGAGTGGATCGCCGGGCGCGTCACCGACCCCGCCGACGACCCGATCCCCGAGGGCGAACCGCTGACCCGCCGCAGCTGGCCGACCGCGGCCTGGGGGCATCGCGGGGAGGTGCGGCGGGTTCCGGTGTCCACCTGGCCGGTTCACGCGCCGTACGAGGACCTGCGCTGGTTCCTCGACGATCCCCGGCTGCTCTCGGCCCGGGCGACCGCCGGATTCCTGCGCCGCACCCAGATGGGTTCGCTGCGCTTCCCCGAGGGCTTCCTCGACGATGTCGAGAACCATCTCGAGCGCATGGGAGGCGCTCCCGTCAAAGCCGCGTGAATCTTGCCGGCCTTGTCGGGCGCGGCAAGGATGGCCGCATGACGGATGCGCGGCCGGGCACCGACGCGGCGACCAGCGCCCGTATGGCCAAGCAGCGCCGCGTGGGGACGAAGCCGGAACTGGCCCTGCGGCGGGAATTGCATCGGCGCGGCGAGCGCTACTTCGTGGACCGGGCGCCGCTGCCGGGACTACGGCGGCGAGCGGACATCGTGTTCCCGCGGCGGAAGGTGGCGGTCTATGTGGACGGGTGCTTCTGGCACAGCTGTCCCAAGCATGCGACCCGCCCGAAGAACAATGCCGAATGGTGGGCCGAGAAGCTGGCGGGGAATGTGGCGCGCGACCGCGACACCGATGCCCGCCTGGCGGCGGCGGGCTGGACCGTGGTGCGGGTGTGGGAACACGAGGCCGCCGAATCGGCTGCCGACCTGGTGCTGACCGCGTTGTCGCGCGGCGTGTGACGTCCGTGTTAACCAATGGGCGACAATGGACGTAGCAACCGGACCAGCCGACCAGTCCGGACGAATCGAAAACTGCCGGGCAGGGCAGTACGAGTGAGCGAGGCCAGCGAAAGCGAGCGCGGTGATGCCAACCGAGCAGAAACTAGCCGAGGCGGCTCCGAGCACGACCGTGCTCCAGCCGCGATGGCGACGGGCACTGCGATGGTTCATCGCGATCTTGATCGCGGTCGCCGGACTCGGCTACTCCTCCTGGGTCCTGGAATTCATCCTGCCCATCCAGAGCAACCCGACCAACACCTTCCTCAGCCAGCTGGCCGAGAAGGGCGCACCGTTCCGCTGGGTCTTCACCACCGGTGACACCGTCTCCGGCTCGCTGCTGGTGGTGGCGGGGCTGGGCGGCGTGCTGCTGTTCTCGCGGCGGCTCTACGCCACCATCGGCTGGGTGGCGCTGGCCTGCTTCGGCGCGGCGACCATCGCGGACGCGCAGTGGCCGATCGTGCCCGACGAGCCGGGCGCGCCCAAACGCTATGTGGATACCGGACTGTTCCCGCAGCTGCACCAGATTCACGCGCTGACCAGCACCCTGGCCGTCTTCTCGATCTACATCGCGATGATCGCGTTCACGGTGGCCGCGTTCAAGTACCGGCGCTGGCCGATCCTGCGGCACACCGGGTTGTGGATTCTGATCGTCGGCTCGGTGGTGACGGCGTGGATGCTGATCGCCGACAACCTGCCCGGCAACTACGGCCTGGGCATCGCGCAGCGCATCCAGGTCGGGGCCATGTCCCTGTGGCTGGTGGCGCTGGCCGTGCAAATCGTTGTGGCCGAACGCGATTCCGGGACGCCGTCCCGGCACCGGCACACCGCGCGCGCGTCCGGCCGCTGACCGCCCGCAGCGGTTAGGGTCGGACCGTGACCAGCGACGCGCACCTCGCCGACACCGCCGCCCAGCTCGACACCGTCGCCGCCGCGACCGAGCGCCTGCTCCCCGCGGTCGCCGCGCTGAGCGACGCCGACCTCGTCGACCCCTCCCTGCTGCCCGGCTGGACCCGCGGCCACGTGCTCGCGCACCTCTCCCGCAATGCCGACAGCCTGGTCAACCTGCTGCTATGGGCCCGCACCGGCATCGAAACCCCGCAGTACGCAAGCCAATACCTCCGCGACTCCGATATCGAGGCCGGTGCGCCGCGCTCGCTGCGCGACCAAGTCGAGGACCTCACCGCCTCCGCCGAACGCTGGCTCGCGCTGGCCCGCGTCATGCCCGCCGACCGCTGGACCGCCACCGTCCGCAACCGCATGGGCGGCGAGATCCCCGCGACCCGCGTCATCTGGATGCGCCTGCTGGAGGTGGAGATCCACCACGTCGACCTCAACATCGGCTACACCCCCGCCGACTGGCCCGAGGACTTCACCGCCCGCCTCCTCGCTCAGTCCCTCAGCGAGGTCAAGCCCGCCGACGGAGCGGGCTTCACGGTCACCGCCACCGACACCGGCTACACCGGCGCAGTGGGCACTCAGGGCCCCGAAATCACCGGCCCCGCCGCATCCCTGGCCGCCTGGCTCATCGGCCGCGCCCCCGGCGCCGACCTCACCGGCGATCTCCCCGCCCTCGCCGCCTGGAAGTAGCCGCACCCGCCAAAAGCCAAGGGCCCCACACCGTTTGGTGTGGGGCCCTTGTTTGTGCGCCCGAAGGGATTCGAACCCCTAACCTTCTGATCCGTAGTCAGATGCTCTATCCGTTGAGCTACGGGCGCATGTCTATTCAAATGTCCACCCGGCGTACCGGGCAGTGGCGGAGGCGAGAGGATTTGAACCTCCGGTCCCCGTGAAGGGACAACTCATTAGCAGTGAGTCCCATTCGGCCGCTCTGGCACGCCTCCTGGTGCCCCTCTTCGAGGGCGCCGGTTCCTTTCGAACCGCCGGGACAGAAGATTACACAGCGGGTGACCAATAGGCCAAATCGGCTGGTCAGCGTAGGTGCGAGTCGAACCATTCGTAGATTCTGGTCTGTGCGTCGAGCACGGAGACGTCGTCGAGGGCGGCGGGGTCGAAGCCGGGTTGGTCGGGGCGGTGGTGGAGACCGGGGTAGGTGACCACCAAGGTGGCGACGTCGGCGCGGGCGGCGGCCTCGCGCAGGCGGTCCACCTGATCGGGCGGCGTGCGCGGGTCGTCCTCGCCGAAGAGGCCGAGCCAGGGGGCCTGGAAGGCGGGCGCGGCGGCGAGCAGGGCGACGGCCTGCTCGGTGAGGGGCGTTTCGATGCCGGGGGCGGCGACGCTGACGGCCGCGCCGACGCGGCGGTTGGTGGCGACCAGGGCGGCGGCGGTGCCGGCGGAGTCGAAGCCGAGGACGCCGATGCAGTCGCGGAAGACGCCGTGTCCGGTGAGCCACTCGAAGCAGGCGTCGAAGTCGGCGAAGAGGTCGTCGCCGAAGACGCGGTCGAGGCTGCCGTTGGCGGGGCGGTGGAACAGGTCGGGGGCGATGACGGTCCAGCCGTCGGCGGCGAGCGCTCGCATGAGTTCCAGCAATGGCTCGGTGAATTCACGTGATTCGTGCAACACCACGATGCCGCCGCGCGTGTGTCCCTCGGGTTCGAGCACGGTCAGCGCTATCGCGGTGGTGTCGTGCACAGGGGCCAGTTCTCGATAGATGCCCGACATAGGGCCACTGTAGTTGTGCTAGGTAAAAACGAGATAAATCTTTCCGCCGGTCAGGAGGGCCGGAGATATTCCAGCCGAGCGCGATTCGAGCCCGGCTCGGGGCGGGCGAGCAAACCCCGGCCGGCATTCGCGCAAGCCGGACGACACCCCCGGGCGACCCCGCCGGCACTGGACATAGGGTGGAGGGGTGAGCGCGCACATTCGCCCGGACCTCGATGCCATCCCCGCGTACGTCGCCGGCAAGACCCACCCCGGCGCGGTGAAGCTGGCCAGCAACGAGACCACCTTCCCGCCGCTGCCGTCGGTGACCAAGGCGATTGCCGAGGCGGTCGAGCTGTCCCACCGGTACCCGGACAACCACGCCATCGAATTGCGCGGCGCCATCGCGGATTTCCTGGGCGTGGAGCTGGAGAACGTGGCGGCCGGGTGCGGCAGCGTCGCGCTGTGCCAGGAGCTGGTGCAGATCACCTGCCGCAACCCCGACGACGAGGTGCTGTTCGCGTGGCGCTCGTTCGAGGCGTACCCGATCGTCACCCAGGTGGCGGGCGCGAAGGCGGTGCAGGTGCCGCTGGACGATGAATTCACCCACGACCTGGACGCTTTGGCGGCGGCGATCACCCCGAAGACCCGCGTGGTGTTCGTGTGCAACCCGAACAATCCGACCGGCACCGCGCGCGGCCGGGCCGAGATCGTGGAGTTCCTCGACAAGGTGCCCTCCGACGTCCTGGTGGTGCTGGACGAGGCGTATTTCGAGTACGTGCGGATACCCGCCGAGGACTTCCCGGACGGCGTAGAACTGGGCCGCACGCGCCCGAACGTACTGGTGCTGCGCACGTTTTCGAAGGCGTACGGCCTCGCGGGGCTGCGCGTCGGCTACGCGGTCGGCGCGCCCGAGGTGATCACCGCGCTGATGAAGGTGCACATCCCGTTCAGCGTCAGCCGGGTGGCGCAGGCGGCGGCCATCGCGTCCCTGGAGGCGCGGCCTGAGCTGATCGAGCGCACCGATGCGGTTGTGGCCGAACGGGATCGCATGCGCGCCGCGCTGCTGGCGGCGGGCTACCGGGTGCCGGTGAGTCACGCCAACTTCGTCTGGCTGCCGCTGGGCGACCGCAGCGCCGAGTACGGGGCGGCCAGCACCGCGGCGGGGGTCATCCTCCGGCCCTACGGCACGGACGGCGTGCGCGTCACGGCGGGCGATCCGCACGAGAACGACGCGTTCCTGGAGTTCGCCACCGATCCGGCGACGATCGCGCGCTTCATCTAGAACACGTTCCTGTTAGGGTCGGCACGCGCCTCGAATCCACACCGGCGCAACCGAAGACCTGACAGGGGGCGCCGCCGCATGCCGTTCGTGACGACCGAAGACGGGGCGAAGATCCACTATCGCGACACCGGCGGCGACGGCCCGGCGGTGCTGCTGATGCACGGCTTCTTCCAGGACACCGAGATGTGGGCCGCCCAGGAGGCGTCCCTGGCTCCGGACTACCGGGTCGTCACCATCGACGCGCGCGGCCACGGCCACACCGAGGACCCGGCCGAGCCGTTCGACAACTGGCGGTTGGCCTGGGACGCATGGGCTGTCGTCGATCACCTCGGCCTGGACCGGCTGGTCGTGGGCGGCCTGCTGCAGGGCGGCTGGATCGGCATGCGCATGGCGCTGCTGCAGCCCGCGCGGGTGCGCGGCCTGATCCTGATCGGCACCCGGGCGGACGCCTACGACGACGCGGAATCCGTTGGCTTCGAGATGATCATCATGAACCAGTGGATCCTGGGCGACGTCCCGCTGGAGCCCATCGCCACCCCGATCGCGGTGCAGATGATCGGCGGCACCCGCGAACAGCGCCGCTACTGGCTCGACAAGTGGAACGCCTCCGATCGGCGTCGGCTCGAGCAGGCCGGACGCTGCCTCATCGACCGCGAGTCCATCGTCGACCTGGTCAAGGACATCACCGCGCCCGCGCTGCTCATGCACGGGGTGCAGGATCAGATCCACAGCCGCCGCCAGACCGAGGAACTGGCCGCGCAGCTGGGCGGTCCGATCCGGGTCGAGACCATCGAGGGACTGGGCGCGGCCCACTCGGTGCCGTTCACCCACCCCGAGGTCACCGACCCGATCATTCGCGACTGGCTCGCGAATCTGCCCGCCCGGTAATGCGAAATGCTGGCGGCCAAGGGGTATGAAATCCCTTGGCCGCCAGCATTTTCACGCGGAAGCGGAGGGATTTGAACCCCCGGTTGCTTTCACAACGCTCGCTTTCAAGGCGAGTGCATTCGGCCGCTCTGCCACGCTTCCAAGCGGACTGATGGTAACTGATGGCGCGTGCGGTCGGCCTGCCGCTTCCAGATCCGCGTAGCCGGTCACTCCAGATCGGCGGCCGACCTGGTGTCGGCGCGGTGGTCGGCGGCCAGATTCACCAGGTCCAGGGCCGCGGCCACGGCGGCCAGCTGCTGCGGTGTGAGCAGGTCCACGAAGAACCGGCGGACCGCGGCGACGTGGGCGGGCGCGGCGGTCCGCAGGCGGCACAGGCCCTCGTCGGTGAGCTGGGCCAGGACACCGCGGCCGTCGTCCTCGCAGGCGATGCGGCGGACCATGCGCTGCGCCTCCATGCGGCGGACCTGGTGGGTGAGGCGGCTGCGGGAGGACAGCACGCCGTCGGCCAGGTCGCTCATGCGCAGGGCGCGGCCGGGGGCCTCGGAGAGTTTGGTCAGGATGCGGTACTCGGCCAGGGACAGATCGCAGTCGCGTTGCAGCTGCCGGTTGAGGTCGGACATGAGGCGCTGGCTGCCGTCCATGTAGGCGCGCCAGGCACGCTGCTGCTCTGGGGTGAGCCACCTCGGTTCGAGCGTATTCCGGCCCGCGGCCGCGGCCATCGGCTCATTGTTGTGACGGCGTGTGATCGCCCCTCCTCAGCTCGGCGGTCCCGCGCGGTTTTCCACCCGCAGAATTCCTCCGCGCGCGCGGGCTAAACGCGGTAGGACGAGATCATGGTGCGGCTCAGCTCGTGCGGACCGCGGCAGCCCGAAAGCCCCATGGCCGCATCGAAATCCGCGAGCAGGCAGCGCAGCGCGTGGCGCACGCCGTCCGCACCCGCCAGGCCCAGGCCGTACACCCAGGGGCGGCCGTAGAGGACGGCCTTGGCGCCCAGGGACAGCGCGATCATGACGTCGGACCCGGTGCGAATACCGGAGTCGAAGAGCACGTCGGCGCGATCGCCGACGGTGGCCACGATGGTCGGCAGCGCGTCCAGCGCGCCGATCGCCCCGTCGACCTGACGGCCGCCGTGATTGCTCACGATCACCGCGTCCGCGCCCGCGTCCACCACCTGGCGGGCGTCGTCGGGGTGCAGGATGCCCTTCACGGCGATCGGCAGTTCGGTCCAGTCCCGCAGCCGGGCGAGGTCCGCCGGGCGCAACGTGTGATTGCCGAACAGTCCGGACCAGGTGAGCACGGCCGCGCGCAGCGCCTCCTCGCTCTCCTCCGGCGGGGCGCTCAGCTTGGCCCGGAAGACCGGATCGGACAGGTAGTTGGCGATGCCCTGGCCGTGCAGGAACGGCAGGTGGCCGTGCTGGAGATCGCGGGGCCGCCAGCCCAGCGCGGGGGTGTCGGCGGTGACGACGATGGCCTTGGCGCCGGACCTCTCGGCGCGTTCGACGAAGGAGCGGGCCAGCTCCATGTCATTGGGCCAGTACAGCTGATACCACCAGGCCCCGGCCCGGGCGCCCACGTCCTCGATGGTGGAGGAGGCGGCGGTGGACAGACACATGCCGATGCCCAGCTCCTTGGTGACGTCGGCGACCAGGGTGTCGCCGCGCTCGCGCAACAGACCCAGCACGCCGACCGGTGCGGTGAGAATGGGTGCGGCCAAACGGGTTCCGAGCACCTCGACCGAGTGGTCGCGCGCACCGGGCCCGCTCGCGCCGCGCAGCACGCGCGGCAGCAGCCGGTACTTCTCGAAGGCGGTGAGATTGGCGTGCGCCGTCCGTTCGGAGGAAGCGCTGCCCGCCACATAAGCGAAGGCCGCCGGATCGAGCTCTTCCCGAGCCCGCTCTTCCAGGCCCGCCGCGGTCATCGGGAGCGCCGGGACAGCGCCCGCCAGACCGGCGAGATAGATCTCGTTCTGGAAGTCGACGAAACTGCTCATGCCCCGGAACGCTAGTACTTTCGACCCGGCCGCGTATCGGGTCGAAAGTACTGGGGGACTATCGGCGGTTTCGGACGCGGACCAGGGCGCGCGGGGCGTCGTGGGCGACGAATCCGGACATCGCCATGGCGGCCAGGATGACCATGCCGCCGAGAACGGTCAGGGTGGTGATCATGGAATCTCCTTTCGAATCCCTCCACACACGATGCCGGTCGAAGCTGAGAGGATGCTGTACCGCGCCCGAGGGTGGCCTGACAGTAATCGGTGCGGCTCGGTCGTAGGCTCGTTTTCATGTATGCGGTGACACTCGACGGTTTCGGTGGGCCAGAGGTCATGAAGTGGGCGCAGGTGGACGACCTGCCCGCGCCCGGACCGGGCGAAGTGGCGATCGATGTGACGGCCGCGGGGGTGAACCGCGCGGACCTGCTGCAACGGCAGGGCCTGTATCCCCCGCCGACCGGCGCGAGCGAGATCCTGGGGCTGGAGGTCTCCGGGACCGTCGCGGAAGTCGGTCCCGGCGTACGGGATTGGCGTCCCGGCGATCAGGTGTGCGCGCTGCTGGCCGGCGGCGGTTACGCCGAACGGGTGAACGCGCCCGCCTCTCAACTGCTGCCGGTACCCGACGGTCTGGACGTGGCGGCGGCGGCCGCGCTGCCGGAGGCGGCGGCCACCGTGTGGTCCAACCTGGTGATGACCGCGGGCCTGCACAGTGGGCATTTGCTGCTGATTCACGGCGGCGGCAGCGGTATCGGCACGCACGCCATCCAGGTGGCGCGGGCGCTGGGCGCGCGGGTGGCGGTGACGGCCGGATCGCAGTTCAAGCTGGACCGGTGCGCGGAATTGGGCGCGACGGTGCTGATCAATTACCGCGAGCACGATTTCGTGACCACACTGCACAGCGAATATCCAGGCGCCGACATCATTCTCGACAATATGGGCGCGTCCTATCTGAAGCGCAATGTCGACGCGCTCGCCGAGGACGGGCATCTGGTGGTGATCGGCATGCAGGGCGGCGTGCAGGCGGAATTGAATCTGGGCGTGCTGCTGGGCAAGCGTGGCTCGGTGCACGCCACCAATCTGCGCCGCCGTCCCGAGCACGGGCGCGGGTCGAAGGCGGAGATCATCACCGAACTGCGCCGCCACCTGTGGCCGTTGATCTCCGACGGCACCGTGGCGCCAGTGGTGTCGGCCGAGGTTCCGGTGACCGAGGTGGCGCGGGCGCACCGGCTGCTGGACTCCGAGGAGACCGTCGGCAAGGTGATCCTGCAGATCCACGAGGTCTAGGGCCGGGGTGGCGCCGAGATCCTAGGTGTCGAGGGCGGCCAGCGCGCGGCCGAGCTGGTCGATCTCGAAAGTCGTTGTGTAGGGCGCGAGTCCGATGGTCACCGCGCCGCCCTCGTCATTGACGCCCAGGGCGTCGAGCAGGCGGCTGCCGCCGTGGGAGCCGCTCAGCGTGCCGATGCGGGCGTCGGCCAGCTTGGCGGAGACCTTCTCCGCCTGCGTGCCCGCGATGGTGAAGCTCACCGTCGGGATGCGGGTGGAGGCGCGGCCGATCACGGTCAGATTCGGGATGGTGTCCAGCACCGCCATCAGATGTTCGAAGAGGTGGTCGTGATAGTCCTGCAGCGAGGTGATCGACATCTCCAGGCGTTCCCGGCGGGTGCCGGTGGCGCGCTCGTCCAGGGAGGCCAGGTAGTCGATCGAGGTGGTGAGCCCGGCCAGTAGCGCGTATTGGTGGCCGCCCACCTCGAGCCGTTCCGCGCCCTTGGCATAGGGATTCAGCGACATGGACGGAATCCGGTCCAGGAAGGCCGGATCGCGGAAGACCAGCGCGCCGATCTGCGGGCCGCCCCAGGCCGGAGCGCTCAGGGCGATCACGTCGGCATTGAGTTCGTCGATGTCGAGGAGCGCGTAGGGCGCGGCGCCGAAGCAGTCGGCGACCAGCAGGCCGCCGACCTCGTGCACGCGGTCCGCGGCCACCCGGACCGCGGGCGCGGAGCCCACGATGGGTGAGGCGGCGGTCAGCGCGACCAGGCGGGCGGTGGGCCCGATGAGCTCCTCGAACTGCCAGGCCGGCATCTCGCAGGTCTCGATCTCGACCTCGGCCCAGCGCACGTGTGCGCCATAGCGATTCGCGATGCGCAGCCAGGGCGCGACATTCGCCTCGTCATCCAGGCGCGACAGCACGATCCCGGTGCCCAGACCCAGCCGGGAGCTCAGCGATTCGGCCAGCCAGGCCAGCAGGACCGCGCGATCCGGGCCGAGCACCACGCCCGCCGGATCGCCGCCGACCAGATCGGCGACGGCCTCGCGCGCGGCCTCCAGGATCGCGGCGCTGCGCTTGGCCGCACCGTGCCGATTGGAGTGCGAGAACGCGGAGGTCCGGAAACCCGTTGAGACGGCCCGGGATACCGAATCCGGGACCAGCATGCCCGCTTGAGGGTCTAGATGGATCCAGCCGTCGCCCAGGGACGGAATCAGGCCCCGCACCCGTGCGACGTCGTAAGTCATGCTGGCCACTCTAAAGGGAGAGGGCACGGCTGGGTAACGGTAGGGATGGAAGCGTCCGCGCAGAAAGGGACGACCTGCATCTACCGAACAAACTGGACGGGACTGTGTTTATATCGCCCCTCCGCTTCGCTCCGGGGGGTCTGGTCACACTTCGCGGCGGGTCATCGGCGTGTTACGAACCGAGGTGTGACTTAGCGGGCTCGGTACGGATTGGGCAGGATGGGAGACATGACGCAATCCGATGGGGTGCCGGAGAACATTGTCGTGATCGGGCCCGAAGGGAAGCCGCTGTTCATCCCGGCGGCGGCCCAGATCGGCGGCGAGCCGGTGGAGATCACCGGACAGGTTGTCGGTGACGAGAATTCGGGCATTCTGGACAACTCCCAGGAAAAGGAGGAGTCGCTCGCCGACATGGTGGAGCAGCCCGCGAAGGTCATGCGCATCGGCACCATGATCAAGCAGCTGCTCGAGGAGGTCCGGCACGCACCGCTGGACGACGCCTCCCGCACCCGGCTGCGCGAGATCCACCGCACCTCCATCCAGGAACTGGAAACCGGCCTCGCCCCCGAACTCCGCGAGGAGCTGGAGCGGCTGGCCCTGCCCTTCACCGACGAGACCATCCCCTCCGACGCGGAACTGCGCATCGCCCAGGCCCAGTTGGTCGGCTGGCTGGAAGGCCTCTTCCACGGCATCCAGACCGCTCTGTTCGCCCAGCAGATGGCGGCCCGCGCCCAACTCGAGCAGATGCGCCAGGCCCTCCCGCCGGGGATGAGCCACGGCGACCCCCGCGGACAACAGGGTTCCGGCGGCGGTCAATACCTCTGACAGCCCGTCCTGCCGCCGATACATCACGGTCGGCGGCAGGTTCTGCGCGCAAAGCGATTGCCATTAGATAGGGTCGGGTGCTGTGCCTGCTGCTGCTCCCCCTGACTCGGCGAAGACCGACGTGCGCCCGGACACTGAAATAGTGCCGCTCGTGTCGGACTCCCAGTCCTTCGGTCGCGCCTTCAAGGATTTTCGCGACGGGTTCTCCCAGCGTGAACTATGGCTGGCCCTGGGGTGGCAGGACATCAAGCAGCGGTACCGGCGTTCGGTGCTGGGCCCGTTCTGGATCACCATCGCCACCGGTTTGCAGGCCGCCGCCATGGGCGTGCTCTACGCCACACTGTTCGGGCAGTCACTGAGTTCGTATCTGCCGTACGTGACAGTGGGTTTGATTGTCTGGAATGTGATCAATGCCAGCATTCTCGAAGGCTCGGATGTCTTCATCGCGAATGAGGGCTTGATCAAACAGCTGCCGTCGGCGCTGAGCGTGCACGTGTACCGCTTGGTGTGGCGGCAGTTCCTGTTCTTCGCCCACAACCTGATCATCTACGCGGTGATGGTGCCCGCGTTCGGGATCTGGCGGCATCTGCACTGGTCGGCGCTGCTGGCGATTCCGGCCCTGGTGCTGCTGTTCCTCAATGCCATCTGGGTGACGATCGTGTTCGGCATCTTCAGCACCCGCTATCGGGATCTGGCGCCGATCCTGGGCAGCACCACCCTGATGTTGTTCGTGCTCACCCCGGTCATGTGGAAGACCTCGGCGCTGTCGGGCACCGCCAGCGATCGGGCCAAGCTGGCCGAACTGGTGCCGACCTTCCACTACCTGGAGATCGTGCGCGCGCCCCTGCTGGGGGACGCGATCCACCTGCGCAGCTGGATTGTGGTGGTGGCGATCACCGTCGTCGGCTGGATAGTCGCGATACTGGCTATGAAGAAGTTCCGTTCCCGAGTCCCCTACTGGGTGTGAAGGCTCAATGACCGACCATGTGAGTATCGAGACCCAGAACGCGTGGGTGGAATTCCCCATCTTCGACGCCAAATCCCGTTCGCTGAAGAAGGCGGTACTGGGTTCGGCCGGTGGGGCCATCGGGCGCAACCAATCCGATGTGGTGGTCGTGGAGGCGCTGCGGGATATCTCGCTGTCGCTGAAGGAAGGCGATCGCGTCGGCTTGGTCGGCCACAACGGCGCGGGCAAATCGACACTGCTGCGGTTGCTCTCGGGCATCTACGAACCGACCCGCGGCAGCGCGCGGATTCACGGCCGGGTGGCGCCGGTCTTCGATCTCGGCGTGGGCATGGACCCCGAGGTCTCCGGCTACGACAACATCATCATTCGCGGCCTGTTCCTCGGTCAGACCCGCAAGCAGATGCTGTCCAAGATCGACGAGATCGCCGAATTCACCGAGCTGGGCGACTATTTGGCGATGCCGCTGCGCACCTACTCGACCGGTATGCGGGTGCGTCTGGCGATGGGCGTGGTGACCTCCATCGATCCGGAGATCCTGCTGCTCGACGAGGGCATCGGCGCGGTCGACGCGGAATTCATGAAGAAGGCGCGGGTGCGTCTGCAGGAATTGGTCTCGCGCTCTGGCATTCTCGTCTTCGCCAGCCATTCCAACGAGTTCCTGGCCCAGTTGTGCGACCGCGCCATGTGGATCGATCACGGACAGGTGCGCATGCAGGGCGGCATCGAGGACGTGGTGCGGGCCTACGAGGGCCCGGAGGCGGGTGATCACGTGGCGCAGGTGCTGCGGGATCTGGAACGTGAACGTGAACCGGAACGGAACCCCGCATGAGTGAGTCATCCACCCCCCTTTACGGCGACGAGGCCCGCATCGTCGCCATCGTGGTCACGCACAAACGCCGGGAACTGCTCGCCGAATCGCTGAAGGTGCTGAGCAGCCAGACCCGTCCGGTCGACCACCTGATCGTGGTCGACAACGGCAACGAGGCCGAGGTGGGCGAGCTGGTGCAGCAGCAGCCCATCGAATCCACCTACCTGGGTTCGGAACACAATCTGGGCGGCGCGGGCGGTTTCGCGCTCGGCATGCTGCACGCGCTCACCATGGGCGCCGACTGGGTCTGGCTGGCCGACGACGACGGCCGGCCCGAGGGCCCCGACGTGCTCGCCACCCTCTTCGACTGCGCCGAACGGCACTCGCTGGTCGAGGTGTCACCGGTGGTCGCCGACATCGACGACCCGGACCGGCTGGCCTTCCCGCTGCGGCGCGGCGTGGTGTGGCGGCGACTGCGGTCCGAGCTGGGCGACGAGGACTTCCTGCCCGGCATCGCCTCGCTGTTCAATGGCGCGCTGGTGTCCGCGACGGCCGTCGACAAGATCGGCGTGCCGGACCTGCGGCTGTTCGTGCGCGGTGACGAGGTGGAGGTGCACCGGCGGCTGGTGCGGTCCGGGCTGCCCTTCGGCACCTGCCTGCAGACCGCCTACCTGCACCCGAACGGCTCGGCCGAGTTCAAGCCGATCCTGGGCGGGCGCATGCACACCCAGTACCCGGACGATCCGGTCAAGCGGCACTTCACCTATCGCAACCGCGGCTACCTGATGGCTCAGCCCGGCATGCGAAAGCTGTTGCCGCAGGAGGTCGCCCGCTTCGGGTGGTTCTTCCTGGTGCAGCAGAAGGACCCGGCCGGGCTGATGGAGTGGCTACGCCTGCAGCGGATGGGCCGCCGGGAGCAGTTCGACAAGCCCTCGTCGTAGGTGAGTCCAACTCTCGGACGCTCAGGGGTGAACCCATGAAACCCCGAAGGACCGGGCGAGAAAATACGTTGCGCGCAACGGGGACAGGCTGCGAAGCTTGTCCCCGTTCTTGTTGGGAGCGGTCGCCTCGGTGACGGCATGAGGAGAGATGGGAGGTGGAGTTTCGTGACGACGACTGTGCGGATTGCCGTGCCCGCGTTCACGCGCGCGGTGCGCGCCTCCACCTCGAATTCCCCTCGCTGAGTCCATGATCCGGGCTCGGCCCGTCGAAGGACTCCACATGTCTACGGTCGATCTCGACCTGCTCTCCCCCTACGGCTGGAACTCCGCCCTGGCCGCCGATTATCTGCCGCTGCTGGGCGAGGACCTGATTCCCGCCCGTGTGATTCGCATGGATCGCAGTGAATGCGATATCGCCGCCCCGCTGCCCACCGCCGACTACCAGAGCCGTTTGACGGCCGCGGTGGTCCGCGCACAGCTTCCGCGCTCGGATTCCGAGGTCAGCGGATTGTGCACCGGCGACTGGGTGGCCATCGACCGCGGCCGCACGGTGCGGGCCCTGCTGCCGCGCCGGACCGCCATCGTCCGGGCAGCGGTCTCCGGGCAGCCCGAGTCCCGCGCCAAATCCGCCCATCAGGTGCTGGCCGCGAACGTGGACACCGTGCTGGTGTGCACCGCCGGTGACGGGGACGTCGATCTCGGGCGCATCGAGCGGCTGCTCGCGCTGGCCTGGGAGTCCGGCGCCCAACCGGTGGTGGTGCTCACCAAGGCCGATCTGGCCCACGATATTCCGATCGAAGACGTCCGTGCCGCCGCGCCCGGCGTGACCGTGCTGGCGGTCAGCGCGTCCGGCGGTGTCGGCATGGACGTGCTGACCTCCCTGCTGTCCGGCACCGTCACCCTGATCGGCCCCTCGGGTGCGGGCAAGTCCACGCTGGCCAACGCCCTGCTCGGGGCGGATGTCTTCGCGACCCAGGCGGTCCGCGAAGGCGACAAGCGCGGCCGGCACACCACCGTGCACCGCGAACTGCGGCCGCTGCCCGGCGGCGGCACCCTCATCGATACGCCGGGCCTGCGGTCGGTCGGTCTCTGGGATGCCGCGACGGGTCTGGGCCGCACCTTCAGCGACGTCGAATCCCTGGCCGGACTGTGCCGGTTCGCCGACTGCGACCACCGCACCGAACCGGGGTGCGCGGTGCTGGCGGCCATCGAATCCGGTGAGCTGCCGCAGCGGCGCCTGGACAGCTTCCGCAAGCTGAGCCGGGAGAACGACTGGCTGGCCTCCCGCACCGACGCCCGGTTGCAGGCCGAGCGCAAGAAGGTGTGGAAGGACATCAACAAGAGCCAGCGCAGGCTCTACAAGGAACGCGGCGGCAAGCAACGCTGACCGAGCACGGAAGCGGCGCGCCGGGGTGAACCACCGCGGCGCGCCGAACCGGCCGGTTGGCGCCGGACAGTACCCGGCGGAAGGCCCCGACTGTGCCCATTCCACAGCCAGTAGGTTGGTGGCATGACCGCCGACCCGACGCCGGAGCCCGGCCCGGATCCCCGGGCCGGCGGCACGGCGGTGGATGCTCGGGGCGATGGCGAGTCCGGCGACACCATGCCGACCGCGCGACGCTGGACGGCGAATCGGTTACGGGCGCTGCCGGGGAGCATCGGCTATCTGCTGATCGGCGGTGTCACCGGAGCCGCGGCCATCCTCGCGACGGTCGGGTTACTGCTGGTGGCGGCCACCAGCCTCCTCGGCGTGGGCATTCCGGCGATTCCCGAATTCCTGCGGCTGATCCGACCGCTGACCGCGTTCGAACGGCGGCGGGCGGGGAAACGGCTGGGCGCGCCGATCCCGGTGGCATACCGCCCGATGACCGGCGGACTGTGGCAGCGGCTGACGACCGCCTTCCAGGATCCGGCGAACGGGCGGGATATCGCGTGGCTGTGCCTGCACGGGGTGCCGGGCATGGTGGTGGCGCTGTTCGCGGTCGGGCTGCCGTGGGGCGCGCTGAATCAGCTCACGATTCCGATGTATTGGCGGATCGTGCCGCCGGGGACGGTCGAGAGCTTCGGTTTCGTCGTCGATTCGTGGCCGCTGGCGGCGGTCAGCGCCCTCATCGCGATTCCCTTGGCGGCCTTGGTCCTCCAGCTGCCGACCGTGGCCCGGTGGCAGGCCCTGCTGGCGCGGACGCTGCTCGGACCGTCGCCGGGCGCCGACCTCGAGGTTCGGGTGGCGGAACTCACCGCTACCCGCGCGGCCGCATTGGACGCGCATGGAGCGGAACTGCGGCGCATCGAGCGGGATCTGCACGATGGGGCGCAGGCGCGGATCGCGGCGGTCATCATGCAGCTCGGACTGGCCGATCAACTGCGGCAGCGGGATCCGAACGCGGCGGACGAACTGGTGCGCAAAGCCCAGGACACGGCTGAGGCGGCACTCGCCGAACTACGGGACGTGGTGCGCGGCATCTACCCGCCGGTGCTCGCGGATCGTGGCCTGACCAGCGCCATTTCGGCCCTGGCCGCCCGCTCGCCGATCCCGTGCATCCTCGATGTCGACGAGGAGGCGAGCGCCCCGATCGGGCGACGGCCGGCGGCGGTGGAGGCGGCCGCGTATTTCGTGATCGCCGAAGCGCTGACCAATGCGACCAAACATTCCGGGGCTCGACAGCTTCGAGTCGGCCTCGGGGGTACCGCCGAGGTCCTGATCGTGGAAGTGCACGATGACGGTGTCGGAGCGGCGGTCGAAGCCGAGGGCGGCGGACTGGCCGGAATCCGGCGGCGAGCCCAGGCGCTGGACGGCGGGATGCTGCTCAGCAGCCCGCCGGGCGGACCTACCGTGGTGCGGGTGGAGCTGCCGTGTTGATCATGAGGGAAAGCGGTGAGCGGGTGATGGCGTCATGCGGGTGGTGATCGCCGAGGACGACGCGCTGCTGCGCGAGGGACTGGCGCTGTTGTTGAAGACCGCCGGTATCGACGTGGTCGCGGCGGTCGACAATGCCGACGATTTCCTGCGGGTGGTCACCGCCGACCGGCCCGACGCGGTGGTGGTGGATGTACGGATGCCTCCCACCTACACCGACGACGGACTACGGGCAGCGGTGCGCGCCAGGCAGATTCATCCCGGCCTGCCGGTCCTGGTGCTCTCGGCCTGGGTCGAGGACAGCTACGCCGCCGAACTGCTCGGCGACGGGGCGGGCGGGATCGGATATCTGCTCAAGGAGCGGGTCGGGAAGGTGGATCGCTTCCTGGATTCGCTGCGCCGGGTCGCCGAGGGCGGGACCGCCATGGATCCCGAGGTGATCTCCCAACTGCTGGTGCGGCGCAAGACCGACGATCCGCTGGCGGGCCTCACCCCGCGTGAGCGGGAGGTGCTGGCGCTCATGGCCGAGGGGCTCGACAATGCCACCATCGCCGAGCGCCTCGTGGTCACCGAAGGCGCTGTGCTCAAACACATTCGGAGCATCTTCGCCAAGCTGGGGCTGTTCGCCGACGAGGTGGGGCACCGGCGGGTGCTGGCCGTCCTCGCCTATCTGAACGCCGGCTGATCACTCGTCGCGGCAGGTGAGGTCGGAGGCCGGCAGGACGCCGTCCGCCAGGTAGGTGTTCACGGCGTCGTAGACGCAGGCGTTCGGGTAGCGGCCCAGGATCGAGTGGATGCCGACGTCCTGCAATGTCACCATGCGGGAGCCGGTCAGCGCCCGGTGCATGGCGAGCGCGCCGCCGTAGCTGGTGCGGGTGTCGCCGGTGGCCTGGACGATCAGGGTGGGCGCCGCATTGGCGATGGCCGTGGGTGATTCGGCGGGCGGGGCCCAGAACGCGCACGGCGTGATGTTGTTCGCCAGTGCCCCGAAGACCGGCTGGGTGGCGCGGGAGGCCTCGAGGTTGCGCCAGTACCAGGCCGGATCGCGGGGCGCGCCGACATCGCCGCAGAGCACCGCCATCGACGGTGACATGTCGCGCGGCTGGGCGCGCAGTATCACGGCCAGGCTGCCCGCCAGGTTCTCGTCCGGCTCGACCCGCTGCCCGTCGGCGGCGTCGGCCAGTTCCCGGATCTGTTGTGCGGCACGGCCGTAGTTCTGCGGGGAGTCGAAGGCGATGTAGAGCACCAGGGGCAGGGAGTGCGCGTCGACGTCGAAGTCGCCGATCCGGATGGGCTGGGTCGCGGCGCGCGCGATGAGCCGCTGGACCAGGTCACGGACGGCGGCCGCGGTCGCGCCGAGGTGGTATTCACCGTCGCGTTCGGCGGTCCAGGCCGCCCAGGCGTCGAGCGCGGCCTCATTGGGCGCGCCCATGTCCTGCACCATGCCGACCACGCCGTAGCGGTCGGGGTCGACACTGCCGTCGAGCACCATGCGGTCGGACCGGTCCGGGAACATCTGCATGTACACCGCACCGAGGTAGGTGCCGTACGAGGTGCCCACGTAGTTGATCCGGCTTTCACCGAGCACGGTGCGGATGACGTCCATGTCGCGGGCGGTATTGCGAGTGGTCATGTGCGGCAGCCGATCTCCCTCGGCGGCCGCGCACCGCGCCGCCAGATCGGACTGGGTCGCGACGGATTCGGCGAAACCCTTGGCGTCGACTCCCGCGAACTGCAATCCGAAGCCGGTCGGCCAGTGGCAGTTCACGGCGTCGGACCGGCCCACGCCGCGGGGATCCATGCCGATGAGGTCGTAGCGGGCGCGGACCTCGGGAGTCAGGGCCTTGCTGGTCTCCACGAAGTAGTCCAGGCCCGCGCCACCGGGACCACCCGGATTCGACAGCACGACGCCGCGCCGTCGCGCCGGGTCGGTGGCGGGAATACGGGAGATGGCGACGGTGGTCGTACGGCCCTGCGGCTCGGCGTAATTCAGCGGCACGGTGATATCGGCGCACTGCCCGCCCATACCGTCGAGTTCCGGAATGTCGCAGGAGTTCCAGTCGAGCTGCTGGTGGTAGTAGCGGTCCAGGGGCGCCGCGGCGGCAGGAGGCTCGGTGACGGCGGCCGTGGTGAGCGCGGCTCCCGCCGCCAGCCCGGTCACCGCCAGCGCGGCCAAGCCTCGTCGAGTGCGGGCGATCTCGCGAAAACGCACGGAGGTTCCTCTCACGAGCAGAAGGCGGAGTCGAAGACCTTGGTCACGACCTCGGAAGCGGCCCGGTCGGCCAGGAGCTGGTTGACGGTGACCACCACGGCGGTGCCGTCGGCGGCCACACCGGTGTGGGTGCCGAAGCCGGGAATGCTGCCGCCGTGACCCCACACCTCCTTGCCGCACGAGCTCGCGTGGTGGATCAGTCCGAGCCCGTAGCCGGAACCGGGTTCGCCGCGATCCCACGGGACCGTCCGCTTCATCTCCGCCAATTGGGCCGCGGGCAGTAGTTTCCCGGCGAGCAGGGCGGTGAAGAAGCGGTTCAGGTCGGCGGGCGTGGCGATCATCGCGCCCGCGGTATCGGCCCAGGACGGGTCCAGCTCGGTGAAGTCCTCTCGGCGGCCGTCGATTTCGTGGTATCCGCGCGGATGCGGTCCCCGGATCCCGGTCTCGCGCGAGTTCGGGAAGTAGGTGTCGCGCAGGCCCAGCGGCTCCAGGATGCGGCGCTCGACCTCGGCGGCGGCCGGGCGACCGGTGGCCTGCTGGATCAACATGCCGAGCAGGATGTAGTTGGTGTTCGTGTAGACCGACCGCGCGCCGGGCTCGAATTGCGGCGGCATGGCCATGGCGATGCGGACCAGGTCCGCCGGTTCGTAGTGGGAGCGGCGGAGTTGATCGGAATCGGCGGTCAACTGCCCGGACCCTGGCGCGGCGGGGTCGCGGCCCGCCAGGTATTCGGGCAGGCCGCTGGTGTGCTGCAGCAGCTGCCGGACCGTGACGCGGTTGCCGTCATTGCCGTTGCCTCGCACCACGCCCGGTAGATAGCGCTCTATCGGGGCGTCCAGTTCGACTGTGCCCTCGCCCACCAGCTGCAGCACCACGGTGGCGACGAAGGTCTTGGTATTGCTGCCGATCCGTACCCGCGCATCCTCGGGGATCAGCGCACCGGTGCTCAGGTCACCTACGCCCGCCGTGAGCACGTGATGACCGTCCGGTCCGTCGAACACGACCTGCGCGCCCGGGAAGCCGCCGCGGACCACGCCGTCCAGGGCCCGGGTGACGGTGCGATAGAGCTCCTTGCGAGCGGGTTCACCGCTCCCGGGGTCGGTGCCGCACGCCTGGGCCGCGAGGACGGCCAGGACCCCGACACCGGCCAGCAGAGCCCGCCCGCGCGGCCGCCGCAATCCACTCATGGAAGACATTCCTCCTGTTCAGACCGGGTTTTCCGGCCCTTTCGAGGGTAAGGACGCGCTCGGGTGCGGCCCATGCCCCGAGCACCCGGATCGTGGTCGTGTCGGCGGCCGGGCGCTTGGTAGTGCCAGCACTACTCCCCGAGATGCGAGAGTTCCGGCCCGCCGGCCCGGTCAGGCGCGGATGATCGGATTCAGGGCGACAACAGCAGAAGAGGAGTGGATCCATGACCGGAGCACGGAAGCCGCTGGCAGGTCGGACCATGATCATGTCGGGTGGCAGTCGCGGAATCGGGCTCGAGATCGCCAAGCGGGCGGCCGCGGACGGCGCGAACATCACCATCATCGCGAAAACCGATGTGCCACACCCGAAACTGCCCGGCACCATTCATACCGCGGCCGCCGAACTGGAGACCGCGGGCGGCACCGTCCTCAAATACCTCGGCGACGTGCGCGATGACGAGGCCGTCGCCGACGCGGTACGGCAGACGCAGGAGCGGTTCGGCGGCATCGACATGGTGGTGAACAACGCCTCGGCCATCGACATCTCCCCCACCGAGCTGCTGCCCATGAAGAAGTACGACCTCATGCAGGACATCAACTGCCGCGGCAGCTTCCTGCTGTCCAAGCTCAGCATCCCCGCACTGCGGGATTCCGCTCAGGCCGGGCGCAATCCGCACATCCTGACATTGTCACCGCCGCTCAACCTGGACCCCAAGTGGGCGGGCATGGCCCTGGGCTACACCATCGCCAAGTACGGAATGTCGCTCACCACGCTGGGTTTGAGCGAGGAGCTGCGCAAGTACGGCATCGGCGTGAACTCCCTGTGGCCGCGCACCACCATCGCCACCGCGGCCGTCCAGAACCTGCTCGGCGGCGAGGAGATGATCTCCACCTCCCGCACCCCCGACGTCTACGCCGACGCCGCCTACCTGGTGCTCACCTCCCCCGCCAAGGACACCACCGGGAACTTCTTCATCGACGACGAAGTCCTTGCGGCACACGGCATCACCGACCTGGACAAGTACCGCGTCACTCCGGGCGACGGCCCCCTCACCACCGACCTGTTCCTCTGACCTCAGCCGCCGCGGAAATGAAACATGGCCCGGGACACGATGTCCCGGGCCATGTTCAGCCGAATATCAAGCAGTCTTGTCGATTCCGTAGAGACGTTCCCAGTTCTCTCGACTGGTCAGCTCCGGCATCGCGCCCCGCCAGCGGCGCTGCAGGTCCGGCAGCTCCTTGCGGAGCTGACGCAGCACCCGGTAGGTGCGGATCAACAGACGGCGGGCGGTTTCCTTGTCGCGCACGCGAACTCGGACACCGGACTGCGAGGCATCGGTGACGACCACGTGGTTGAACAGACCGACGTGCCACCAGTGGGCGTCCTCGCGGGTGACCGCGACGGGGCCCGGGATGACGCGGCCGGTCCACTGGTTGAGCGCGCGCTTGTAGAGCACCAGCAGCGGGTGGCTGGGCTCGCCGCCCGCGCGGCGGACGTGCAGGTGGGCGTTGGGAACCGGGGAGGTGGCCGCGGGGTGCTTGGCGGTCTCCGGGTAGTCGGAGCGGGAGCCGCGGGCCTTGGCCAGCGCCTCGATGCCGCCGTCGCGCAGCGTCTCCGGGCCCTTCAGGTAGTCCTCGATGCCCTGCAGGGTGGTGTGCGCCAGGCCGTACTGCATGCCGACCAGGTACTCGGCGATCTCACGGAACAGCTGGCGAGTGATCGCCTTGCTATCCAGGTCGTGGTGCAGGGAAGACACGATGAGCGAGTTGCGCGAGGAGAAGTAGCGCGCCCAGTCGTCGAAGTCCTTCCAGTAGAAGTCGGCGTGCCACACGGCGGCATTGGGCAGGGTGACGGTGACGAAACCGTTCTCCCGCGCGCGCAGGCCGTATTCCACGTCGTCCCACTGGAAGAAGATCGGCACCGGCAGCCCGATCTTCTTGACCACCTCGGCCGGGATCAGGCAGGTCCACCAGGCCTGGTAGCCGGCGTCGACGCGGCGTTCCTGGTGCTTCTTCAGCATGGAGGTGTTGCGCAGCGCCTTGGCCACCTTCTGGCCGTGGCGCAGCTTGCCCAGATTCGTCTCCTCCGCACCGACATTGAGGAAGTCGGGGTTGAACAGGAACAGCATCTGCGCGCCCACCAGGGTGGGTTCCACGGTCAGATTGGCGAAGGCGTTGAGCCGCAACACCGTTTCCGGCTCGCACAAGATGTCGTCGTCCATGAGGATGACGTCGGCGTGCTCGTTGGCGCCCGACACCTCGTAGAGGCCGCGGGTGAAACCACCCGCGCCGCCGAGGTTGGGCTGCCGGATGTAGCGCAGCTTGTCGCCGAACCTGGGCTGGGTCTCGGTGAACAGCGCCTGGTCCTGCACCAGGTCGGTGCCCTGGTCGACCACGTACACGGCATCGATGAGCGACAGCACGGTCGCGTCGGAGGCCAGTGCCGCAACGGTATTCGCGCAGTCCTGGGCCCGGTTGAAGGTGCAGATGGCGATGGCCACCGGGCGCACCTGCTCGGGCGCGGCCGCGGTCCACTCCAGATCGGTGATCACGGCCTCACCGCCGAGCGCCTCGATCTCCAGCCAGATCGCACCGCCGTCGACGTACATGTCCAGCGGGGCGAGCAGCGTCACCCGGCCGGTCTCCTTGATCACGGCGGTGTCCACCACCCGGCGGTGTCCGGCGATGTCGGAGGCGGCCAGCCGCACCCGCACCTTGCCGGTCACCTCGAGGGTCAGGCCCACTTCGACCTCGGTGACCGTCGTCCAACGCTGCCAGTAGGCGGCGGCGAAGCGCCCGAAATAGGTGTTGGTATTGACCGACGCGCCCTTCTCCAGGCGCAGGGTCCGCCGTTCCCGGGTGACCTTGCCCTTGGCCACCGCGTACAGGTCGTCGCTGATCTTGGGGGCGGGACCGGTGAAGATCCCGCGGGCCAGCACCAGCCGATCCGGCGCGGCATGTTCCGCGCGCAGGGAGGCGGGGGCCTCCCCGGTCGCCTTCCGATCCTCGGTTTCGGTCACGGCCTGCCCAGCCGACGCATCCATGAATCCCTCGACATCCTTTGAATACTCTAGACACCGGCTCATCCGACGTGGTCGCACCGCCACTGTCACGCTCGGCGGCCCGACACTATCAGTGTCAGGCGTTATTCGTTCCCGAGGCCGGATTGGTGAAGACGAATTTCCCGTAGGCCCAGAATCGGAAGCCCATGGCCACGGCCTGGCCGATCAGCGTGCCGGAAACGTTGTCCGCCAATGGACTGTCCAGCCCCAGCACATAGCGGGAGAAGCCCAGACAGCCCAATTGCAGTCCGATGGCCATCACATTCAGCGCGGCATAGGTG
The DNA here is from genome assembly GCF_040630785.1 of Nocardia sp. NPDC005746. Lineage (NCBI taxonomy): Bacteria > Bacillati > Actinomycetota > Actinomycetes > Mycobacteriales > Nocardiaceae > Nocardia > Nocardia sp. NPDC005746. The sequence continues at coordinate 473,491 of NZ_JBEXYE010000001.1, read as the reverse complement.
AGGATGTGCCGCGCCCCGGTATCGCCGTCGTGATCGGAGTAGGTCCACCACTTGTTGCCGAAATAGGTGACCACCGTGGCCACGCCGATCGCGATGATCTTGGCGACCAGCGGGAGACGGAACAACGGGCCCTCACCGCCCAGGAAGACCAGCAGGTTGTAGGTGCCCGCGTCGACCACGAAGCCGATCGCACCGACCACCAGGAAGGCCCCGCCGCGCTGCAGCAGGGCCCGGACCTTCCCGGTCAGGGAAGTATTCGGCGATATGCCGGCGCGTCCGTTGCCGGTGTTGACCCCGGGCTTTCCGAGGTCTTCCTGTTCCGCCGTGGACTCGTTCGCAGACACCGGCCGACGGTACCCCAACCCCGCAGCACCCATATATCTGTGACGGTCGGGTACCCTCCCCGGTGTTCATATTCGCCTCCGATCAGAGGATTGACCGGGTGGACTCCACCGAGCTTCGTATAGCCGCCATCGTGCCGTGTCACAACGAAGAGGCCGCCGTCGCGAAGGTCGTCACCGACCTGCAGGCCGCCGTCCCGGGCATAGTCGTCTACGTCTACGACAACCTGAGCACCGACGCCACCGCCGATAAGGCGCGCGCGGCCGGGGCGATCGTGCGCACCGAGAACCGCAAGGGCAAGGGCAATGTGGTGCGCCGCGCTTTCGCCGATATCGAGGCCGATGTCTATCTGATGGTCGACGGCGACGACACCTACGACGCCGCCGCCGCGCCGGAGATGATCCGCACCCTGCTCGCGGGCCCCTACGACCACGTGCTGGGCGTGCGCCGCGAGGTCGAGGCCGGGTCGGCGTACCGGGCCGGACACGAGACCGGCAACAAGGTGCTCAACGGCGTGGTCGGCAAGGTGTTCGGCGAGAACGTCGAGGACATGCTCAGCGGCTACCGGGTCTTCTCCCGCCGCTTCGTGAAGTCGTTCCCCGCGGTGTCGCGCGAGTTCGAGATCGAGACCGAACTGACCGTGCATTCGCAGCACCTGGGCGTCCCGCAGACCGCCGTGCCGGTCGGCTTCCGGGACCGGCCCGCGGGCAGCGAATCCAAGCTGCGCACCTACAGCGACGGCTTCAAGATCCTGCGCCTGATCGTCGGCCTGGCCCGGCACGAGCGGCCGGTCGCCTTCTACGGCCTGTTCGGCACGCTGTCCTGGCTGGTCTCGCTGGTGCTCATCACGCCGATAGTGATCGAGTTCTACGAGACCCACCAGGTCCCGCGCTTCCCGACCCTGTTCCTCGGTTTCACCCTGCTGCTGCTCGGCAGCCTGGCCTGGACCGCCGGCCTGATTCTGGACGGCATCCGCCGCTCCCGGCACGAGGCGGCCCGCCTGATGTACCTGCGGTACGCCGCGGTCGGCGAGACCGAACCCGGCGGCCACTCCGGCGGTCCGGTTCGATGACGGAGAGCACCACCATCGCGGCACCCGAGAAGGTCCCGGCCGAACCCGAGGCCACGGCCGCAGGGTCCGAGTCCAGGACCGCCGGACTGCGGCGCGCCGTGATCGGCATCGAACGGCGATTCGGTTCGGCCGCCGTGGTTTTCTTGCTGGTCGCAGGTGTCTTCGGCGCGGTGTGGTCGGTGCTGACCCCGCCGTTCTGGGGCCACGACGAGATCACCCAGTTCGGCCGGGCCTACCAGGTCGCGCACGGCGGCTTCCTGCCCGAGAAGATCCACGACGACCGCGGGCCGGCGTGGGGCGGCGACATTCCCGTCAGCATCGATGCGCTGATGAGCTATGCCTTCCACAACTACAACGACCATCCGGACGAACCGGAGCCCATGGTCGTAGACCCGAACGCCTACGACCAGCTGGCCGCGGCCGCGGTATCCGACGAGACCAAGCAGCTGTGGTTCACCAATACCGCCGCTTACTCGCCCATTCCGTATCTGCCGCAAGCGGCGGGCATCCGGATCGCCGAGGCCTTCGGCCTGAGCGTCGGCGGCATGGCACTGGCGACACGCTGGGCCGGACTGCTCGCCTACCTGATGATTGTCGGGTTCGCACTGCGCACGCTGCGTGGGCACCGGGTGCAGTGGCTGGCGTTCACCGTCGCGGTGCTGCCGATCGCGTTGTTCCAGGCCGGGACCGTCACGGCAGACACCGTCACCAACGCATTGGCCCTGCTGGTGTCGGCGCTGGTGGTGAAGGGCCTGTTCCTCGGCGAACGACTCTCCAAACCGGAGACGGTGGCCGCCCTGGCCGCGACCGTGCTGTTGCCGGTGTGCAAGCCGACCTACGTGCTGATCGCCATGCTGACGGTGCTGATTCCGGCGCGCCGCCTCGGTTTCGGCGACGGCGAGCGGGTCGCGGCCTGGCAGCGGGTGCTGCCGTGGGCTGCCGCCGGGCTCGGCGCGGTGTCCTTCGCGGTGTGGATGAAGATCGCCGCCCCGACCGGTGACGGCATGAGCCTGATGCGAAAAGAAGAGCACTGGGGCACGGTGCGTCCGGGCGACCAGCTGCATGGCATCGTCACCGACCCGTTCCATTTCCTACGGGTATTCGGCGACAGCATCGCCCGCCGCGATCAGCACTGGTTCACGCAATTCTTCGGTGAACTCGGCTTCTCCTACGTGGAGGTACCGGCCCTCACCATCCTGGCGGCCCTGCTGGCCTTCGGCATGAGCCTCGGTGCGGCGGAACGCTTCTCGCCCGGCGGCGCGGACCGGAAGCGGACCTGGCTGGTACTGCTGACGATCGCGGCCAGCGTGGCCATGATCTACGTGACGCTGTACATGTCCTTCACGCCGGTCGGCTATTTCATCATCGACGGTGTGCAGGGTCGCTACTTCGTGCCACTGGCGGTACTGGGGCTGGCGGTGCTGCTGCGCTTGGTGCCCTTGCGGCTCGCCGACGCCGCCGGCCGGGTTCCGGCGCGCGCGGCGGCATTCACCGTGGTTGCAGCTACTTCGGTGGCGCTGATCGCGGCGGTCGTCAAGTACTCGACCATCGTCTGGGGCTGACCCGAAACATCCGTGACCTGCAACGATCAACGCCGGGGCGAATTGCCCCGGCGTTGCTGTTTCGGGTCGGTCAGGACCGTCTAGATCACCTCTTCGCCCGCGTCGGCGTACGCGGATTCGGTCGCGGCCTTCTGTGGCCGCCACCAGGATTCGTTGTCCCGATACCAGTCGATGGTGGCTTCCAGGCCCTTGCGGAAGTCCCGATACTCGGGTTCCCAGCCCAGTTCGGTGCGTAGCAGCGAGGCGTCGATGGCGTAGCGCAGATCGTGGCCGGGGCGATCGGTGACGTGATCGAAATCGTCCGCGGCGCGGCCGAATGCCTCCAGGATCAGCTCCACCACGGACTTGTTGTCGCGTTCGCCGTCGGCGCCGATCAGATAGGTCTGGCCGATTCGCCCGCGCTCCAGGATTTCCCAGACCGCGCTGTTGTGGTCGTCCACGTGGATCCAGTCCCGCACCTGATGTCCGGCGCCGTAGAGGCGGGGCCGGACGCCGTCGATCAGATTGGTGATCTGACGCGGGATGAACTTCTCCACATGCTGGTAGGGCCCATAGTTGTTGGAGCAGTTGGAGATTGTGGCCCGCACCCCGAAGGAACGCACCCAGGCGCGGACCAGCATGTCACTGGAGGCCTTGGTGGCCGAATAGGGACTCGACGGGTTGTAGGGCGTGTTCTGATCGAATGCCGCCGGATCGTCGAGTTCCAGGTCGCCGTACACCTCGTCGGTCGAGATGTGGTGGTAGCGCACCTGGTGGCGGCGCACGGCCTGGAGCAGCGAATAGGTGCCGACGATATTGGTCTGGACAAACGGCCACGGGTCGGCCAGCGAATTGTCGTTGTGTGATTCGGCGGCGAAATGCACCACCGCGTCCACACCCCCGACCAGGCGATCCACCAGCGCGGTATCGGCGATGTCGCCGTGCACGAACTCGATTCGGTCCGCGACCGGGTCGAGTGAGGCGCGGTTGCCCGCATAGGTGAGTTTGTCCAGCACGGTCACGTGGACACCCGCGCGCCGCGTCACCGTCTGGTGAACGAAGTTCGCGCCGATGAAGCCGGCCCCGCCGGTTACGAGCAATCGCACACCGAAACACTACGACGGCCGCGGCGAACCTCGGCGGTGGGTCCGGAAAGTTGCGATCCCCTACACCCGCTGGGCGACCCGTGTGCGCGGAATCGGTCATCCCGTTGAAACAAATACACTTAATTGAAAGGGGGCCGCTCGGTCTACATTTCGCAATTCGGTGCTCCGACCGCGACATTCGGGCGCGCAAGGTCTCGACTGCGCCAATGACGCGTGTGACCTTCGTCACAAGGATCCGCTGAGGTAACGATTGCGGCGATCGTATATCTGCGCGAAAACCTTTCCTATGCAGCACTTTTCCCCTACCTTACGAACCGCGCGATCGACTTGGTGAACAGAATTTGAACGAACGGTCACAACGGGTTCACCGCTCGTTAGCTGTCCTCGATTTCGATTCGTGTTGTCCCCCCGAGCTCTTCGATGAGGTTTCTACAAATGCTGATGAGGAAATTCGCCGCCACCGCGGCGCTGGTGTCCGCTGCCATGGCCGTCACCGCCGGCACCGTGAACGCCGCCCCCGCCGAGGAGGCCGGTGCGATCAACTACACCGCCACCACCTCCGAGACCAACACCATCATCCGTACCGACGCGGGCTCGATGGCTGTCGAGAACGGCAACTTCGTTATCAAGGCCGCCAACGGCAACATCGTCGCCGGCATGCCGCTGAAGCTGCAGGTGGACGACTTCACCTTCCCGATCGCGGCGGAGATCTCCGACCACACCGCGACCCTGACCCCGCAGTACGACATGGACCACGCGACCTACACGCCGCAGAACGTGAAGGACGTCGCCCTCCCCTACGAGGACCAGGCTCCGTGGAAGTCGGACTACGACCGTGAGCAGGCCGCCTGGAACCGCATGAAGGACACCATCGCGCTGGGCGCCACCGTCGCGACCCTCGTCGGTGGCCTGGGCGCCGCGGCCGTCGGCTGCGTCCTCGGCTTCGGCGTCGCCGGTCTGGCTTCCGCCCCGCTGGCCGCGCTGTTCGGCGCCGGCCCGGTCATCGGCTGCCTCGTCGGCGCCTCGACCATCGGCTTCCTGGGCACCATCGCCGGTCAGCTGCTGATCACCGCGCCGGTCGCCATCGCCGCCGCGATCCAGTACTTCACCACCATCAACGGCCCGCACATCTCCCCGGCTCCGGCCAAGTAATACGTCGGCCCCGGCCGAGTAACTGCGCGCTGTACGTCGAAACCCCCCGCCCGGGTCATCCGGGCGGGGGGTTTCGCGTTGTTCGGGGATGTGGGGCCCGAGGTCTGTGCCCCGAGCCCCACATCATCGAATCACGCTGTGCGCATCACCGATTCACGCGGTGCGGGCGATGCTTCCGGATTCGACGCGTTCGCGGACGAACCGCGCCACGTGTGCCAGGGCGGCCCGGCTCTCGGGCATGTTGGGGAAGATGGCCGGGAACGCGTGCACCTGGCCGCGCCAGATCTCCAGCGTGGCGGGCACACCCGACTGGGCCATCCGCTGCGCCATCACCTCGCTGTCGCGGCGCAGCACCTCGTCCTCGGCGATGATGAGCAGGGCGGGCGGCAGGCCCGCGAGCACATTGTTGACCGGCGACATCCGGGGATCCAGGCGGCCGTCGACCTCCGCGCCGATCTTCACCACGGATTCCAAGGCGGACAACGGGATCAGCGCGTCGCGGTGGTAGTTGGGGTGGGCGCGCTTCTCGGTGCAGTCCAGGTCCAGCGCGGGGCTCAGCCCGACCAGGCCGGCCGGGACCGGGAGTCCGGTGTCGCGGGCGCGCAGGGCGGTCGCGAAGGTCATGTAGCCACCGGCGGAGTCGCCCGCGAACACCACCCGGCCGGCCGGAACCCCGTGTGCCAGCAGCCATTTGTAGGCGGTGAGGCAGTCGTCGACGGATCCGGAGATGTCGGTCTTGGGCAGCTGCCGGTATTCCACGCTGACCACCGGCAGTCCGGTGCGCCGGGCGAGGGACGCGACCACCGGGCGGTGGGTGTCGAGTCCGCACAGGAAGAAGCCGCCGCCGTGCATGTACAGCACCGCGCCGTCGCGCAGTGACTTGCTCGCCCCGGCGGGCCGCACGATCTCGATGCGGAAGCCCTCGAGCCGCACTTCCTCCCGTTCCACGCCGCGCGGGGTGGGGCGCAGTTTGGCGAGGCTGTTGATCACGGTACTGACGACCGGCATCGAGCCCACGGTGACCGTGGCGCGGTCACCGGCGGGCCGGATCACGGTGCGGGAGAATGCGGTCAGGGTGCGCGCGGCGGCGCTGATACGGTCCGGGTTCTCGACTTCGTCGCGGGCCACAGCGGTCCCGTCATAGGGCAATGCCATCGCGCACCTACCTCGTTGTTGGCGCGCCGAGCCGTTCGACCGGAAGGACCGATTGGTTGGCTCGGCACCCGGCGCGCGGAGAGTCGGCGCTGACATCTCACATAGCGTTATTTCAGAACACCATGGGAACGTGACCTACGCAACAGTTATCGCCGGATTCGTCCGCTGGTAAACGAGCGTGATCGATCCGAGGTCCAGTCGGAACCTGACCGCCACGGTTCCCGGCAGAACTGGCAGACTGTCGTGACATGCGCGGAATCATCCTGGCCGGGGGCACCGGATCGCGGTTGCACCCGATCACGCGCGGGGTGAGCAAACAGCTGGTCCCGGTGTACGACAAACCGATGGTGTACTACCCCCTGTCCACCCTCATGCTGGCGGGGATCCGGGACATCCTGGTGATCACCACCCCCGAGGACGCGGACGCCTTCACCCGGCTGCTCGGCGACGGCAGCCGCTTCGGGGTGAACATCTCCTACGTGGTGCAGCCCGAGCCCGACGGCCTGGCCCGCGCCTTCGTACTCGGCGCCGATCACATCGGCAACGACAGCGCGGCACTGGTGCTGGGCGACAACATCTTCCATGGACCCGGCCTGGGCACCCAGCTGCAGACCTTCCACAACCTCGACGGCGGCGCGGTCTTCGCCTACCGGGTCTCCGACCCCACCGCCTACGGCGTGGTCGAATTCGCCGACGGCCGGGCCATTTCCATCGAGGAGAAGCCGGCCCGCCCGCGCTCCAACTACGCCATCCCGGGGCTGTACTTCTACGACAACGACGTGCTGGCCATCGCCCGCGACCTGAAGCCCTCGGACCGCGGCGAATACGAGATCACCGACGTCAACCGCGCCTACCTGGAGCAGGGCCGCCTGCACGTGCAGGTACTGGCCCGCGGCACCGCCTGGCTCGACACCGGCACCTTCGACTCCCTGCTGGACGCGGCCAACTACGTGCGCACCATCGAAGAACGCCAGGGTCTGAAGATCGGCGTGCCGGAAGAGGTGGCCTGGCGACTCGGCTTCATCGACGACGATCAACTCGCCCGGCTGGCCGAACCCCTGGTGCGCTCGGGCTATGGAAAGTACCTGATGGACCTGCTGGGCCACGGGCGAACCTGGGAGTAGGCAATGCGGATTCGGGAACTGTCGGTGCCGGGTGCGTGGGAGTTCACCCCCCGGCTGCACGGAGACGACCGCGGCGTCTTCTACGAGTCGTTCAAGGCCTCGGAGTTCGAGAAGGCGACGGGCCGGCCCTTCGATCTGCTGCAGGTCAATATCTCCACGTCGGCGGCGGGCGTGCTGCGCGGCATCCACTACACCGAGACCCCGCCCGGCCAGGCCAAATACGTGACCTGCGTGCGCGGCGCGTTCCTGGACGTGGTGGTCGACCTGCGCCGCGACTCCCCGACCTTCGGGACCTGGGACGCGGTGGTGATCGACGATGTGGAGCGCAAGTCGGTGTTCCTGGCCGAGGGCCTGGGGCACGCGCTGTTGTCGCTCGAGGACAACTCCACCGTGAACTACCTGTGCTCGCTGGAGTACTCCCCCGAATTCGACCGGGACCTGGACGCTTTCGACCCGGACCTGGCCATCGCCTGGCCGACCGTGGGCCGCGACGGCGAGCCGCTCACCTTCGTCCGCTCCGACAAGGACGCCGCGGCTCCGCGCCTGGCGGAGCTCCCCCGCCTCCCCGGAACTTCAGCGCACGGCTGAGAGCCGTCGCCGGTCATGCATGCGGGCCGGCGGTTGGGTGCCGAACCGATTTTGGCCGTCCCCGATGAGTTACCCCAACCGTCACCAAATCAGTGGTCACGTCAGATACGTCATCGGGGCGCATCGCGTAATGCGATGCGCCCCGATTTCTTTGACGGCTCCGCCCGTGTGAGCTGCGGGCGGAGTCACCACAAGCGTCAGCCGACCAGTTCGACCTCCGCGTCGCGGTCCGCCCGGCGAGCCCGGACCTTCGGCAGGAAGGCCGTGAGCGCGACCAGGGCACCGACGATGGCGACGCCGGCCGCGAACTGCAGGCCCGGCCGGTAGGTGTCGAGCATGGTGGCCGGGGTCGGGTGGCTGGGCACCGACGAGGTGACGATGGCGGTGGTCACCGCGAGCACGATGGCCGCGCCGACCTGCATGGCGGTCTGCAGCACACCGGCCGCCAGGCCCTGTTCGTCGTCGTCGATACCGCTGGTGGCCTGAATGTTGATGGCCGGGAAGCCGACCCAGCCGATACCGACCAGCAGCACCGCGGGCAGCAGCACCGTGAGGTAGTCCGGCGCGGTGTCGATGCGCAGGTACAGCAGGTAGCCGATGCCCATGATCACCATGGTGATCGCGATGATCGGGCCGGTGCCGAAGCGGTCGACCAGCTTGTCGGAGACGAAGGCCGAGGCGACCACCAGCAGACCGACCGGCAGCAGCGCGAGCGCCAGCTTCAGCGGCGACCAGCCGAGGGTGTCCTGCAGGTACAGGGTGGTGATGAACTGCCAGCTGAAGTACGAGCCGCCGACCGCGATGATGGCCAGGCTGGCCCGGACCAGGGTGCCCTTGCGCAGGATGCCCAGGCGGACGAGCGGGTAGCGCACCTTGTTCTCGACGTAGACGAAGGCGGCGGCGAGCACGGCGACGGCGACGAACGAGCCGATCGTGCGGACCGAGGCCCAGCCCGCGGCGGGCGCGGAGACGACGGTGTAGACCAGCAGCAGCATGGTGGCGGTGGACAGCAGCGCGCCGAGCAGGTCGTGGCCGCCCTCTTCGGCGGGCTTGTCCTTGGGGACCAGGACGTACGCGGCGGCCAGGGCGGCGAGCGCGATCGGGACGGGCAGCAGGAAGGTCCAGCGCCAGCCGAGCCCGGTCATCAGGCCGCCGAACAGCAGGCCCATGGAGTAACCGCCCGCGCCGAAGACGGTGTAGATGGACAGCGCCTTGTTGCGGGCCGGTCCCTCCGGGAAGTTCGTGGTGATGATGGACAGGCCGGTGGGCGCGGTGAACGCGGCGGCCAGGCCCTTCACGAAGCGGGTCAGGATGAGCAGCGCCGGCGAGCTCACCAGCGCGCCGGCCAGCGAGGCCAGGGCGAAGACGGCGAGGGCGATCAGGAAGACCTTGCGACGGCCCAGCAGGTCGGCGGTGCGGCCGCCGAGCAGCAGCAGGCCGCCGTAGCCGAGCACGTAACCGCTGACGAGCCACTGCAGGGTGGAGGTTTGGATGTCGAGTTCGGTGCCGATCGAGGGCAACGCGACGCCGATCATCGAGACGTCGAGGCCGTCGAGGAACAGCACGATGCACAGGGTGATGAGCATGCCCCAGAGCCGGGCGGTCCACTGCGTGGTGTCGGCCGCGGCGCTCACTGCGGGGCGGATCTCGGTGGAAGTCACGAGAGAGGACGGTACATGCGTGCGCATCAAATGCACAAGCATTTAATGCGGTGGCATGATTTCGCGGAAACGACTAGGATGACCCCCATGCCGAAGCCGACAGTGCCCGTCGACCGGCCTGTGACAACGTCTTTCGAGACGTCGGGGCTGGTGGGCGAGTGGCGTGAGCTCCTGGCCCGGCACGCGTCCACCTCGTGCGCCCTGGAGAAGGAACTGCAGGGCCGCCACCACATCGGGCTCAGCGAATTCGAGACCCTGGACCGCCTCATCGAAACCGGCAGCGACAGCTACAAGATGAGCGATCTGGCCAATGACATCTACCTCAGCCAGAGCGCGCTCTCGCGCACCGTGGCGCGGCTGGAACGCGACGGCCTGGTGGATCGCACGCTGTGCACGAACGATCGGCGCGCGATCTTCGTCTGCGTAACGGAAAAAGGGCGCGAACTGCACAAGCAGGCCGCGCCCACGCACCGTGCGGTGCTGGCCCAGACTCTGGGCTAGAGACCCGCGCCCTAGAGCGCCGCGCGCACCGACTCGATGATCGGAAGCGCGTCCACCGCAATGGAACTCACCGAGGCGAAGGCCTCGCGATAGCGGGCCACCTCGGGCTCCTTGTCGAGATACGAGGAACCGGTCAGCGATTCCACGTACACCACCGGCGGTTCGGTGGGTTCCCCTGCGGCGGTGGGGAATTCGAGCAGCACGAAGCGGCCCGCGTCCATGCCGTTGTGGTAGCCGCACTCGGCGCGCAACAGGCGCAGCCGGACATTGGGCAGCTCGCCGAGCTTGTGCAGCCGGTCGAGCTGGCCGCGGGTCACCTCGTCACCGCCGACGCGGTGCCACAGCACGGCCTCGGAGATCACCACGTCCAGCTGCAGCGGCGAATCGGCACGGGTGAGCAGGGATTGGCGCGCGGTCCGCACCCGGACGCGGCGGTCCAGCTGCTCGGGCGAGATGCCGGGGTAGGCCCCCGCCAGCACCGCGCGGTAATACTGCTCGGTCTGCAGCAGCCCGGGGACCAGCTCGTTCTCGTAGCTGATCAGCTTTCCGGCGGCTTCCTCGAGCCCGATGTAGACCTCGTAGCCCTCGTCGATCACATCGCTGAACTCGGTCCACCAGCCGCGGGCCTTGGTCTCGCGGGCCAGCGCGGTGAGCGGTTCGATAGCGTCCTCCGGCGCGCCGTAGATCCGGCACATGGCCTCGACATCCAGACTGCGCAACGACGTCTGACCGGTTTCGATGCGCCAGATCTTGGCCTCGGACCATTCCAGTCGCTGCGCCGCCACCCGGGTCGTCATGCGCGCGCGATTTCGCAGGTCGCGCAGGTGTCGGCCGAGCTGCCGGCGCGGCACGGTCGATCCGGTAATCCCCTGCGGTAGAGCCATTCGTCCCCCTATACCAGTGTTGCGATCGCATTGTTGCACAGGAAAACTCAGCGATCCATGGACACGGGACACGCTTCGGGCGGAGACGGAACGGGCCGCTACCCAGGCTACTTCCGGGAAGACCGTCGGCGGAAGCGCCAGAATTGCACTGCTTGAACATCTTTGGACAACTGATTGACAGGTTCCGCCACATCCGACAACGCCTGGAACAGATCGTCGGCCATATCGGAAATATGCTCGACCCGCGCCGCCAGCCGGGACGCGTTGAGCACGAACTCCAGCAGCAGGCGCACCACCGCGGCGATCACCAGGCCCAACGGCACCGCGAACACCACCGCGAACACGATTCCCAGCCACGCCGAGATTCGCCAGAGCCCTACGGTTCCCACGATCGGAATCGCGACAGCGCCCGCCAGGCCCAGCAGGTATGCCAGCGGCAGCAGAGTGCGGGTGGCGGCGCGGTGAAACTGCAGGTCCAGCAGGGCGCGGGCGGCATCCACGCTCCACGCGCCGAAAGCTCCTGGACTGGTGAAGGGTTCGACCGGCTCCTCGGCGTCCTCGCCCTCGGCGAGCCGCCGGGACATGCGACGGGTGGCGGCCTCCTTGAAGGCGGCCCAGCGGCCTTCCTCGATGAGCTCCTCGAGCTCCTCGAGTTCCGACTCCCCCGGCTGTTCGGCCATGCCGACGATCTCCTCTCCCGCAGACCCGTTCGGCCGATTCTGTGTCTCCGGTTTCGGCCGATTCAGTGTCTCCGGTAACGCCGGAGGCCCGCACGACGAGAGAGTGTGTTGTAGAACACGTCGCGCCGCCGGCTGATGACGGGCTCCTAACCGAGCGATAGCGCCCTTGACGCGTCGTCGCAGGCGAGAGCCGGTCCGGCAACCGGGTGTCTCAGAAGAGCCACAGCACTTTCCGGACAAAGCGGACTGGACAAACGACGTTCTGCGACAGAACCGAACTCGCGGTGAAAAAGGGTGTGTAACGCCCCGAACCCCCCGCTCCGATACGCCACCAGAGCAGGAACTAGATCTACCGGGGAATGGAGAAACCAGTGCGTACGACGTTTTCGTCAGCCGTTGCGGAATCTGCGCAGGACTACATCCAGCGCGGCTGGACGGTCGCCGAAACCGCCAATGGCGTCTGCCTGGTCACCGACGAGAACATCGCGGGCATCGAGGTCACCGGTGACAGCGCCGCGTTCGTGCGCCGCTACCTGCGGGCCAACGACCTGACCGGCCCGGTCATCGAGATCCCGGGCGCCGAGCGCCGCGAGATCCACCTCGTCACCGGCCTGGCCAAGGCCGCGCGTGCCATCGAGGCGCTGCGCGAGGCCGGCGTGGTCGTCTACTCCGACGGCGCGGGCATCCCGCTGCCGCCGAGCAAGCTGTCCGCCGGTGCGGCCTGCTGGGGCGTCGCCCCGCACGAGGCCCGCTGGATCCCGCCGGTGGTCGCCATCGCCGCGGGCGTCCGCGCCGCCGCCAAAGGAGCCCGGCCGCAGGCGACCCGTATCGCCTCCTGACACCGGCTCCACGAACGACTCGAAACCCGCGAGTGCTCCCCGGCGCTCGCGGGTTTCACCGTATCCAGGTCCGAACGTTGCGAATTAAGAGATAACGGACATCAGCACAGGTCTCGCGATAGCCTGCTCCCCCATCGCGATTCGTCCGCCGCGGGTGTTTCGCCCGATCCGCCGCCGGGCGATCATTGGGTATGACCCACGTCACGGACAGCCCCCGGACCGCGCTGCGCACCTGCCCGCTCTGTGAAGCGGTGTGCGGACTCGAACTCACCCTCGACGGCAGCGACCGCATCGTGTCGGTGCGCGGTGATCATGCCGACCCCTTCAGTAAAGGCTTCGTCTGCCCCAAGGGCGCGACTCTCGGCCACCTGGACGGCGACCCGGACCGGCTCACCCGGCCCATGATTCGCGATCGCGCCACCGATACCTGGCGGGCCACGAGCTGGGACGAGGCCTTCGGGGTGATCCGCGAACGGCTGCCGCAGGTGTCGGCCGCGTACGGCAATCAGGCGGTGGGCCTGTACCTCGGCAACCCCAACGCGCACACCGTGGCCGGTGCGCTCTACGTGCCGCTGCTGATCCGGGCCCTGGCCACCCGCAGCCTGTTCTCCGCCAGCACCGCCGACCAGATGCCCAAGCAGGTGTCGAGCGGGCTCATGTTCGGCGACCCACTCACCGTGGCGGTGCCCGACCTGGACCGGACCGACTACCTGCTGATGCTGGGCGCGAATCCGCTGGAGTCCAACGGATCCCTGTGCACCGCACCGGATTTCCCGGGTCGATTGAAGGCGCTGCGGCAGCGCGGCGGGCGCTTCGTGGTGGTGGATCCGCGCCGCACCCGCACTGCCAAGCTGGCCGACGAGCATCTGTTCGTGCGACCGGGCAGCGACGCCTACCTGCTGTTCGGGATCGTGCACACGCTGTTCGCGGAGGACCTGACCGACGTCCGGGTCGAGGTGAACGGGCTCGACGAGATCCGCGCCGCCGCGGCCGATTTCCCGCCGGAGCTGGTCGCCGCCCGCACCGGGGTGCCCGCCGAGACCATCGTGCGGCTGACCCGGGAACTGGCCGCCGCGCCCACCGCCGCCGTCTACGCCCGGATCGGGACTTGCACCGCCGAGTTCGGCACCATCACGCAGTGGCTGGTGGACGTGGTCAATGTGCTGACCGGCAATCTGGATTCGCCCGGCGGAGCCATGTTCGCGACGGGCGCCGCGCTGGGCATCGTGCGGTCGCGGCCGTTCCGGACCGGGCGCTGGGGCAGCCGGGTGCGCGGGCTGCCCGAGGCCATGGGCGAACTGCCGGTGGCGACGCTGGCCGACGAGATCCTGACACCCGGGGACGGGCAGATCCGGGCCATGGTGACGGTGGCCGGCAATCCGGTGCTGTCCGCACCCAGCGGCGCGCGCCTGGATGCCGCTTTCGAGGGCCTGGAATTCATGGTGAGCGTCGATCGGTACCTCAACGAGACCACCCGGCACGCGGACGTGATCCTGCCGCCCCCGCGCGTCACACAGTCCCCGCACTACGACTTCGCGCTGCTCAATTTCGCGGTGCGGAACTACGCGCGCTACTCGCCGCCGGTGGCGCCGCTGGGCGAGGACGAGCTGTCCGAGGCCGAGGTGATGGCCCGGCTGGCGCTCGCGGTGTCCGGGCAGGAGCCCCAACCGGGGCTGGATCCGCTCACCGTGGTCGACGAGATCGTGATCGCCGGGACCCTGCACAAGGCTGGGATGGCCGATCGGCGCGCGGAACTGCTCGGGTCGAACACCACCGAGCAGCGACTGGACCTGATGCTGCGGCTGGGCCCGTTCGGCGAGTGGGCGGCCGCGGCGAACGCGCCCACGGTGCCGTCCGCTCCGGGCGATCCCGATTCCGGGGACTCGACCGAGAACTGGGCGGGTCGGCTGAATCTGCGAGTACTGCTGGACAATCCGCACGGCATCGACCTCGGTCCGCTGCGCCCGCGGCTGCCCGGCGCGCTGCGGACGGCCTCCCGGAAGGTGGAGCTCGCCCCCGCGCAACTGCTGGCCGACGTGGCCCGGCTGCGGGCGCGCGCGGACGACCGGCGGCCGGAAATGGTGCTGGTGGGGCGGCGACAGCTGCGCTCCAACAACAGCTGGCTGCACAATGTTCCACCATTGGTGGGCGGGTCGAACCGGTGCACGCTGCACATCCATCCCGAGGACGCGACGCGGCTGGGGCTGGACGGGCGGGCCGTGGTGAAGTCGGCGGCGGGCACGGTGACCGTGGAGCTGGAGCCGACCGAGGACATCATGCCGGGGGTGGTGAGCCTGCCGCACGGCTGGGGACACGAGGACAGCGCGCAGGCGGTCGCCCGGACCCATGCCGGGGTGAACGCCAATGTGCTGACCGATGATTCGCTGGTGGATGTCCCGTCGGGGAACGCGGTGTTCAACGGGGTGCCGGTGACGCTCACCCGAGCCTGATTCCGGAGCCGCCTCGAAAAGACCTTTCGGTATTCATGTTTGAGTACCGAAGATCAGCGCCAGCTAGGGGGATGAAAACGATCGAGCCCGGTGCGAACGTCTGCGAAGTGGACAAAACAGGAATGCGAAATCCCCGCGCCCCCTGGGGATCTCGCATACCCGTACCCCGGAAGTGACCGGCAGCATCCCCACAGCTAAGGGACGAAGGTCCCTTGTGAGCCTTTTCATCCGGGAGGATCCTCGCATCGGGAAGGTTTGTCCGGCATCAGTCGCAGCACCCTTACCAGGGCAGATCTGCCGGTTCACGCATTCGCCACACGAAAATAGTTAAACCGTATAGGATTTCGGATGGCCGTAGTTCGTGGCCGAGCCTCTTCCATCCGGTATTTCAGCTACCAAAGGGGGCGCACGATGCCCGGGGTCAGAAACGGCAGCGACGGCGAGCGGGAACTGCAGGATCGGTACGGCACCGAGGACCGAGCGGAGCGCTTCTACTCCGATCAGGTACGGGATCGGCTCAATACCCACATGATCGATTTCATCCACCGGATGGATATGGCCTTCATCGCCACCGCCGACAAGCACGGCGAATGCGATGCCAGTTTCCGCGCCGGCAATCCCGGGTTCCTGCACGTGATCGACGAACGCACGGTCGCCTACCCCGAATACCGCGGTAACGGCGTGATGGCCAGCCTCGGCAATGTGCTCGAGAACCCGCACGTCGGCATTCTGATGATCGACTTCGTGCAGGACCTGATCGGCCTGCACGTCAACGGCACCGCCCGCATCGTGGACGACGCGCTCATGCGCCGCTGTGTCCCGGATCTGCCCGCCGAGTCCCGCGGCCGCATGCCCGAGCGCTGGGTGGTGGTGGATGTGGAGGAGGCCTACATCCACTGCCGCAAGCACATCCCGCACCTGGTGCCCGCGCAGCGGGAGGCCCGGCAGTGGGGCACCGACAATGTGCGCGCCAAGGGCGGCGACTACTTCCGGGCCAAGGAAGAAACCAGCGCCCTCGTCGAATCCTGAACCGCGCCTAATTGATCTTGAAGATCACCGCGCGCTGGACGATGAAGTTGATCACGGTGGCGGTGCCCTGCGCCACGCAGAACGCCAGGGCGATCCGCCACCAGACATCCGGCAGCGCGTAATAGCAGAGCTGGTTGATCCCCACCTGCAAGGCGAAGGTCAGCGCGTACAGGGCGATCACCGCCAGGAACCGCTTGCGATTCGGCTCGGCCTGGAAGGTCCAGCGCCGGTTGATCAGATACGCCGTCGTGGTGCCGGCGATGAAGCTGATCGACTTGGCCACCGGCAACGGCAGGCCCACCACCGTGAAAAGCAGGGTGTACAGGCCGAAGTCCACCACCGCGGAGAAGATGCCCGTCGCCAGGAAGCGAATGATCTGCGTCTTGAGATCGACATCCGTGCCACCCGGTTCGTCGACAAGGGGCAGCTCGGGCGGGAGGGGCAGATGGGGTTCCGCGGTCACAACGCAGAAGACTAATGCCCGCGACATTGGACACAAGCCTCGGAACGGTTATGCCTGTAGCCTCTATGCCGATGTCCACGAAAGCTCAGACCACTACCGAGGCCGCCGCCGAGCCCAGCTCGAACGGTGACAGCCCTGTAGTCGGCAAAGAAAAAGAGGGCACCGTGTCACAGCAGGGTTCGTTCGACCTGCCGACGCAGACTCGGCGCTTGACCGGTTGGGGACGCACCGCGGCCACCACCTCGGAAGTGCTCTCCACCAGCGACCCGGAACTGATCGCCAAGGCGGTCGCCATGGTCGCGGAGGACAACGACTCGAAGCCCGCGCACCTGCGTCGCGGCGTCATCGCCCGCGGCCTGGGCCGCTCCTACGGCGATCACGCGCAGAACGCCGGCGGCCTGGTCGTCGACATGACCGCGCTCAACCGCATCCACCGCATCGACCGGGACTCCCGGCTGGTTGACGTGGACGCGGGCGTGTCCCTCGATCAGCTGATGAAGGCGGCGCTGCCGTTCGGCCTGTGGGTTCCGGTGCTCCCGGGCACCCGGCAGGTCACCGTGGGCGGCGCGATCGGCTCCGACATCCACGGCAAGAACCACCACAGCGCGGGCAGCTTCGGCAATCACGTGCGGTCCATCGATCTGCTCACCGCCGACGGCAAGGTGCAGACCATCGGGCCGAAGAAGAACGCCAAGCTGTTCTGGGCGACCGTCGGCGGCAACGGGCTGACCGGCATCGTGTTGCGCGCGACCATCGAGATGACGCCGACCGAGACGGCGTACTTCATCTCCGACGGCATCAAGACCGTCGACCTGGAAGAGACCATCGCCGTCCACAAGGACGGGTCCGAGGCGAACTACACCTACTCCTCGACCTGGTTCGACGTGATCTCCGGGCCGCCGAAGCTGGGACGCGCCAATGTCTCTCGCGGTCGGCTGGCGAAACTCGATGAACTGCCGAAGAAGCTGCGCAAGAATCCGCTGAAGTTCGACGCCCCGAATCTGCTGACGGTGCCGGATATCTTCCCGAGCTTCGCGGTCAACAAGTTCACGCTGGGCATGGTCGGTGAGGCGTATTACGCGCTCGGCGGTAACTACACCGGCAAACTGATGAACTTGACGCAGTTCTATCACATGCTGGACGTCATCTCGGAGTGGAATCGGGCCTACGGCTCGAAGGGATTTCTGCAGTACCAGTTCGTGGTGCCGCCGGAAGCCCTCGACGAATTCACCAAGATCATCATTGATATTCAGGCATCCGGCCATCACTCGGCGCTCAATGTGCTGAAGTTCTTCGGTCCCGGGAACCAGGCTCCGCTCAGCTTCCCCATGGAGGGCTGGAACACCTGCTTCGACTTCCCGATTCGTCCGGGTCTCAACGAACTGGTCCGGGAACTGGACCGCCGTGTGCTCGAGTTCGGCGGCCGTATCTACACTGCCAAGGATTCGCGCACCGACGCGGAGACCTTCCACAAGATGTACCCCCGGATCGACGAGTGGATCAAGATCCGCCGGAGCGTCGACCCCACAGGCGTTTTCATGTCCGATATGGCGAGAAGGCTGGAGCTTCAGTGATCAATGCGGTAGGCAACCCGCAGTCCATTCTGCTGCTGGGCGGCACCTCGGAGATCGGCTTGGCGATCTGCGCCGAGTACCTGAAGAAGGGCCCCGCGCGCATCGTCCTCGCGGCCCTGCCGGGTGACCCGCTGCGCGAGGACGCCGTGTCGCAGATGAAGGCGGCCGGGGCCTCCGAGGTCCAGGTCGTCGACTTCGACGCGCTCGACACCGGCAGCCACCCGGCCGTGATCGACGCGGCCTGGGCCACCAGCGATATCGACGTGGCCATCGTCGCGTTCGGCATCGACGGCGACGGCGAGATCTTCTGGCAGGACCAGCGCAAGGCCGTCATGATGGCCGAGATCAACTACACCGCCGCCGTGTCGGTGGGTGTGCTGCTCGGCGAGAAGATGAAGGCGCAGGGCTTCGGCCGCATCCTGGCGATGTCCTCGGTCGCCGGTGAGCGGGTGCGCCGCTTCAACTTCGTCTACGGCTCCACCAAGGCCGGCCTGGACGGCTTCTACCTGGGCCTGGGCGAGGCGATCGCCCCGTTCGGCCCGCGCGTCACGGTCATCCGCCCCGGCATGGTGCGTACCCGGCTCTCCGCGCACGCCAAGGAGAACGGCCTCACCGTGAACAAGGAAGACGTCGCGCTGCTCGCGGTGTCCGCCTCGGAGAAGGGCAAGGAAATCGTCTGGGCCCCCGGCGTTTTCCGCTACGTCATGATGATCCTGCGGCACGTGCCGCGTCCGATCTTCCGCAAGCTGCCCATCTAGGCGAGTTTGCGATCAACGCCGCATTCCGGTCCCGGGGTGCGGCGTTTTTCATTTCCGGCGGGTCGGCCCCGGCGAGAGGTCCGCGCACGCGGCACTGGCTAGGCTGACCGGCGGTCCATGACACGAATGCGGAGGGCTGGTGCGGATGAGCGAGCGGGCGAGCGGGCGAGCGGCGGTGCTGGCGCGGCAGGCCGGTAATGCGGCCGGGGAGGCCGTGCTCGCCGCCGTGGTGGCGGCCGTGGTGGCCGCGATCGGGCTCGAGGCGTTCTCGGTCGTGCACTGGCCGGCGTTCAACTCCTCCAACGTGACCCGCGCGCTCACCACGGTCGGGCAGGTGGTGGCACTGGCCATGCTGGTGGTCGCGGTCGTGTTGCTGCGCCTGCGTACGTGGGGGTGGGTAGCGAAACTGCTGTCCTGGGGCGGACTTTCGGCCTTCGTCACCGTGACGCTCGGCATGCCGCTGGCCGCGACCAAGCTGTACCTGTTCGGCATGTCCGTGGACCAGGAGTTCCGGACGCAGTATTTGACGCGGCTGACCGACAGCGCTGCGCTGCGCGATATGAACTATGCCGAACTGCCGCCGTTCTATCCAGCGGGCTGGTTCTGGCTGGGCGGCCGGTTCGCGAGCCTGACCGGCATGGCCGGGTGGGAGGCGTTCAAGCCCTTCGCGATCATCGGTCTGGCGGTCGCCGCGGCTGTCGCCCTGGTGCTGTGGTCCAAGTTGATTCGCGCGGATTGGGCGGTCGCTGTCGCCGCCGCGACTACCGCGGTGACCCTGGCCTACGGTGCGCCCGAGGCCTATAGCGCGGTGCTCACGCTGTTGCTGGGACCCGCGCTGGTAATGGCCTGGGGCGCACTGTATCGACCCGCCGAGACCGGTGAGGACACGGAGACGACCGCGGGCGGCTGGGGCGCTGTGGTGGGGACCGGGCTGTTCCTCGGCCTCGGCGCCACCTTTTACAGCCTCTACTTCGGTGTCGCGGTCTTCGCGGTGTGCCTGATGGCCGTCATCGCCGCGGGGCTCGCCATCCGATCGCAACACACCTGGCGGGCCATCTGGCCGATCCTGGTCCGGCTCATCGGAGTTGGTGCCATCGCGGGTGTGCTGGCCCTCGCCGTCTGGACCCCGTTCCTACTGAAGTTCCTGTCCGGCAAGGCATCTCTGGGCTCCGGCTCCGCGTTCCACTACCTCCCCGAGACGGGTTCGCGGCTGCCGCTGCCGATGACCGAGTTCGATTTGCTGGGTGTGTTCTGCCTGGCCGGAACCATCTGGCTGGTGCTGCGCGCGGGCAGTTCACGGCGCGCGCAGGCACTGGGCATCGGCGTGGTCGCCATCTACCTGTGGTGCCTGCTGTCCATGGCCGCGACGGCGGCCGGGACCACCCTGCTGTCGTTCCGGCTGGAGTCGCCGCTGCTGGCGCTGCTGTCGGCGGCGGGTGTGTTCGCGTTCGCCGAGGGTGCGCGGGCGGTCTACCAGGCGCTGAACGAGCCGAGCCGGTTCCGGATCGCGGCGGCCGCGGTGGCGCTGGCCGGGGCGATCGGGTTCAGCCAGGGCATTCCAACAGTGCTGGCCACCGAGATCACCACGGCCTACACCGATACCGACGGCAATGGGGATCGCGCCGACAAGCGGGCTCCGTCGGCGGTTTCCTACTACCGCGAGATCGACGCGAAACTGCTGGAGCAGACCGGGCGGCCGCGCGACGGCAGCGTGGTGCTGACCGCGGACACCAGCTTCCTGGCGATCTACCCATACTTCGGATTCCAGGCGCTCACTTCGCATTACGCGAACCCGCTGGCCGACTTCGCGGCGCGCACCGCCGAAATCCAGCGCTGGAGCACGCTGAAGACGCCGCAGGAGCTGACCGACGCGCTCGAGCACTGCCCGTGGCGGGCGCCGGACGCGTTCCTGTTCCGGCGCTCCGGCGACGGCTACACGCTGCGGCTGTCCCAGGACGTCTATCCGAACGATCCGAATGTGAAGCGCATCACGGTGACGCTGCCCAAGGCATTGTTCGATGACGGGCACTACCGCATCACCGATATCGGACCGTTCACCCTCGTCGTGCGTGTCTGAGGGGTGGGGCGAGACAAGGATCACTTATCCCCAAAAATGAGTCGGAATCTGGGGATAACTGTCCGATTCTGTGGATAACTTCTCGACTCGCCAGTGCAATCTCAGCCGGAAGCTGTAGCGTGGGCCGCTGATTGCAAGGCACAAGGAGTTACGCGTTGGCACAGGGGCGGGAAACCGATCGGGGGAACGAAACGGGCTCGGCGGTGGCGGTTCTCGACCGCGTCACGCCGAATACGGTCCGTCCCAATCTGACTCGCGCGCAGCGCACGGCCGCACGGCTACGCCTGGCCCGGGCCGATCTGCTCGTCGCGGGCGCGTACCTGTCGCTGGCGGTACTGGTGCTGTCCGGTCAGTGGATGCACACCGACCGCGGCTACCTGATCAAGAGTGGCCAGGACCAGACCATGTGGGAGTGGTTCTTCGCGGTCACCGCCCACGATGTCTCGCATCTGCACAATCCGCTGGGCACCACGCTGCAGAACTATCCCGACGGCGTGAACATGATGGCCAATACCGCCATGTTCGGAGTCGGGGTGCCGCTCACCCCGGTCACGCTGCTGTTCGGCCCGACGGTCACGTTCGTGCTGGTGCTCACCCTGGGCCTGTGCGGCACCGCGTTCGCCTGGTACTGGCTGTTCTCCCGCGAGCTCGTCTCGTCCAAATTCGCTGCGGCCGTGGGCGGTCTGTTCTGCGGGTTCGCGCCCGCCATGATCTCGCACGCCAACGCCCACCCGAATTTCGTGCTGCTGGCGCTGCTGCCGGTGATCGCCTTGAAGGTGATTCGGATGGCGCGGCGCGCGGCCGCGGGCACCGAGGTGATCCGAGGTCGCCGCAACAAGGACGCCTTCGTGCTGGGCCTGCTGGTGGCGATGCAGATCGCGCTCGGTGAGGAGCCGCTGCTCATCTTCGCGCTCGCGTTCGGACTCTTCGCGCTGGTCTACCACCTGCACGCCCCGAAGACCGGGCTGCGGATGGTGCGCAGCCTGGCCCCGCCGGTGCTGCTGGCGGCGCTGATCACGGTGGCGCTGACCGACATTCCGCTGTGGTGGCAGTTCTTCGGGCCGCAGTCCTACCGTTCCATCGACCACGGGCCGATGAAGAACGACCTGAAGGCGCTGTTCCAGTTCCCGTCCGAGTCCCTGGGCGGCCTGTTCTCGCACGGCCAGAACGTGGCCATCAATGCGACCGAGGAGAACTCGTACTTCGGCTGGCCGCTGTGGATCGTGGTGTCGGTGGCCATCGCCCTCATGTGGCGGGAACGCGCGGTGCGGGCCGCCGCCGCGGTGATCGCCCTGTTCACGATCCTGTCGCTGGGCGCCTCGGCCACCATCGGCCTCGGCGACACCGGCATCGTGCTGCCGTGGAAGTGGCTCGACCATGTGCCACTGCTGAATTCGGTCCTGGAGTCCCGCTTCACCATGGCCGCCATCCCCGCCATCGCCGTGGTGCTGGTCCTGGCCACCCAGCGCGCCCTGGACTATTGGAGCGTCTCCGCCACCGACTGGCGCCCGCTGGCCCTGTTCGCCGCCCTGGTCTTCGCCCTGCTGCCGCTCACCCCCACCGTCCTGCCGGTGGTCCAGCGCGCCCCCACGCCCGCGTTCTTCACCGACGGCACGGTGCGCCACTACGTGTCGGGCGGCTCCGTGGTGATCGCCCCGCCGCCCACGGCCCCCGACGCCCGCGCCCTGCGCTGGCAGGTCGACTCCGGCTTCGAATTCCCCCTCGCCGGAGGGTATTTCGTCGGCCCCACCGGCTCCTCCAAGAAGGGCCGCTACGGCCCCGACGACCGCCCCACCGCCACCCTGCTGACGAAAGCCCAGCAGACCAACAAGATTCCGTCGATCGAGGAATCCGACCGCATCCGCGCCCTGGTCGACCTCCGCTACTGGCGAGCCGATGTCGTCGTCCTCCCCCCCACCGACAACGCCGACACCCTCCGCCTGACCCTGGACCAACTCCTCGGCTTCCCCGCCAAGTACGTCGACGGCGTCTGGCTGTGGGACGTCCGCGGCCTCCTGCACTGACCCCGCGTCAGCGCGGCGGCGGCGCGCTCACCTTGGTGTAGGTCGCTCCGGCGTAATTCGCGCCGGAGCGCACCAGCGTGCCGCCGCGAAACTCGACATCGGTCCGGGGTGCGGACACCGGGCAGCCGTGGTCGCTGCCGGTGGGTTCGAGCCGGGACTCGCCGACCGAGATGCGGGTCGACAGATTGCTGGACTCCAGCAGCGCGGTGTACGAGCAGATGCCCTGGCCGCCGCCGGGCAGCGTGATCTTCTCGGTGAGGGTGAAGACCTGGTCGCCGATATTGCCGCCGTTGATGGTCAGCGCGTAGTCGCCGTCGCCCGAGGGACCGGTCTTCGCCGACCAGCGGCCCAGCACGGACCCGGGCACCTGCCCGTCGGTCGCCGGGCGACCGGCGGAGGTGGGGCTGACGGTCGAGACCGGCGAGAACGCCTGGGTGCTGGACGCGTTCGTCACCTCCGCCGTCGAACCGAGGTACCGGAACAGGCTGTATCCCAGGCCGCCGGCGGTGACCACGCACAGCAGTCCGAGGGCGGCGACGAGGACACCGCGCCGCGGGCTGGTCGGACCGGCGACGGGTGCGCTCTGGGCGGGCGGTGGGGATTCCGGTGGCGTGGGCTGGACGGCGTGCGGCGATGGAATCGAGGGTGCGCCGCCCGGCAGCGGCGGTGTCACGAAATAGGTTGTCGGCGTGCGGGACTCCGCCGCGTCCCGGGCGGCGTTCATGAAGTCGGTGCAGGTCGGGTAGCGCTGCGCCGGATCCTTGGCGAGCGCGCGACTCAGCACGTCGTCGAGCGCCCGCGGTAGATCGGGCCGCACCTGGCCCAGTCGCAGCGGCGCGACCGTCGTGTGCGCGTGCACCCAGCCCAGTGGATTGTCGGCGTCGAAGGGGCGGCGGTCGGTCAGCAGCACGAAAAGCGTGCAGGCCAACGAGTATTGGTCCGATTGCGGTCCGATGGGCGCGCCCGACACCTGTTCGGGTGAGGCGAAGGCGAAGGTGGCGGCGATGACGCCGGTCGCGGTCAGTTTGGTGGATTCGTCGCGCAGCCGGGCGATGCCGAAGTCGGTCAGCAGGGCGCGTTCGGTGCGGCCGTTGTCGGCGGGCGCGAGCAACAGGTTGGAGGGCTTCACATCCCGGTGCAGGACGCCCTTGCCGTGCGCGTAGTCCAGGGCCCCGGCGATCTCGGCCCCGATGCGCAGGGCCCGCGAGGGCGCCACGGCCCGCAGCAGTCCGGCGTCCGGGCCGTCGACGTACTGCATGGAGATCCACAGCAGGTCGTCGGCGACGCCGCGGTCGTAGACGGACACGATGTGCGGGTGGTCGAAGCGGGCGGTGAGGTCGGCTTCGCGCTGGAAGCGCCGCCAGGTGTCCGCCTCGGTCATCAGCGCGCTCTGGTGCATGATCTTGAGCGCCACCATGCGGGGCAATCGGGGGTGTCGCGCCACGTAGACCGATCCCGACCCCCCGGTCCCGATCCTCCGCTGAATCACATGCCCGGCCACGATCTCACCGGGACGGAGTTCCGCCATGCCCCCGCTTCTCCATTCCTCGCCGACGCCGCGCACCGACGACCTGTCGATCTTCGCCGAAGCTCGCGTGTCGTGGGAACCCTATCGAATTCCGGTCGGTTGAAGGACTTTTCGGCTCTCAGTTGGTGCGGGTGTAGGTGACGGCGCCGCTGCGGGAGAGGGCTCGGGTGATGCGGCCGTCGGTGAGGACGAGTTCGTGGGTTCCTTGGACCAGGCAGCCGTCGGCGTCGCCGGTGACCAGGTTGCCCGAGCCCACGGTGATGTCGGCGGTGCCGGAGACGGCGAGGAGGCGGTAGTCGAAGACGCAGATCGGGCGGTTGTCCCGGAGGACGGTCGAGGTGACGACCACGTCGTCGAGGTTGCCCTGGCGGATGGAGAGGCGGTAGCGGTCGGCGTTGGCGGTGCTGGTGCCGGACCAGTCGCCGACGAAGGCGGAGGGGATGCGGCCCGCGGGGGCGGGTGGGGTGGCGGCGACCGTTGCGAGGGCGGTGGGGGCGGCCGAGGCGACGGTGGGGACCGCGGCGGACAGCGGTGTGCCGGTGGATCTTCCGTGGCTTTCGAGGTTCATGGTGACGACGATGGCGCTGCCGCCGATCACGGCGGCGGCCAGCACGGCCAGCAGGCCGGTGACCACGCCGCGGCTCACACCCGTCGACACCGGGACGGGTTCGGGGGCCCGATGCCGGTGGGGCGCGGCGTCTTCGAAGGGTCCGGTGCGCGCGCCGTGGGCGACGCCGTAGGCCGGTGCGTCAGGGTTGGTGCGGTAGCCGTCGGCGAGGGCGGTGGGGTCGGTACGGGAGGAGCGGAGCAGGGTCGGGTCGGTGCGGGGGGAGCGCAGGACGGACGGGTCGGTGACGAACCCGGGCGGTGGCGGGTTCGGGGCCGCGGCGGCCGGGTTCAGGACGGTTCGGGCGGAACCCGTCTGCCAGGCGTGCCAGGCGGCATCGGCGAAATCGGTGCAGCTGGGGAATCTTTCGTCCGGGTGTTTGGCCAGGGCGCGGTCGAAGACGGGGTCGAAGGCCGCGGACAGGTCCGGGCGGAGCTGGGTGACGTGCAGGGGCGGCGTGCTGGTGTGGGCGTAGATCCAGCCCGCCAGGTCGGTGGCGAGGAACGGGCGGGTGCCGGTGAGTAGCACGAAAAGGGTGCAGGCCAAGGAGTACTGGTCGGTGCGCGGGTCGAGGTAGCGGCCCGAGACCTGTTCGGGGGACGCGAAGGCGAAGGTGGCGGAGATGTCGCCGGTCTTGGTGACGTGGGTGGTCTCGTCGCGCAGACGCGCGATGCCGAAGTCGGTGAGCAGGGCGCGTTCGGGGCGGCCGTCGGCGGCCGGGGAGAGCAGGATGTTGGAGGGCTTCACATCCCGGTGCAGCACGCCCTGGCCGTGCGCGTAGTCGAGGGCCGAGGCGATGCCGTCGCCGATGCGCAGCGCCCGTTCGGGGGCCAGCCCGGTGAGGCCGTCGGCGTCGGGACCGGCCACGAATTGCATGGCGATCCACAGTCTTCCGGCGTCCATGCCGCGGTCGTAGACCGACACGATGTTCGGATGGTCGAAGCGGGCGGTGATGTCGGCCTCGCGTTCGAAGCGCCGCCAGCCCTCGGTATCGGCGTCCACCTCGTCGCGGTTGAACACCTTGAGAGCGGCCAGGCGGGGTAGCCGGGGATGGCGGGCGGCGTAGACGGTGCCCGATCCTCCGGCACCGATCCAGCGTTCGATGACATATCCGGCGATCTCCTCGCCCGGCTTCGGATCGGCCATGATCGCGCACCTACCTATGTCAGTGGAACCCTGCTACTTCAGTGGAGCCCTGTCGAGCCAGTCGGTCAGGAGGTTGTTCACCGTGTGCCCGGGCCAGTGCAGCACCATGACGAAACGCGACCGCGGATCGCCGTCGGGGAAGGAGACCGCGGCCAGCGCGCGCTGGCTCTCGCTGTCCCGGGTGACGGCCGGATCCACCGAGGCCGCCGTGGTGACGGTGAGATCACCCGCCACGTCCTGATGGGTTACCGGGGTGACGCGGGCATTGCCGCCGAAGAACAGCGCGGCCACGGATTTGCCCGGGCGGGTGTCGAAGTCGAGGAAGTCGAAGCGCGGCTGACCGGTGGCGTCCTCGGCATTGCAGCGCACCCGGTGCGCGCCCTGGACCGCCTCGTCCGGACCGGGATCCTTGGGACGGCAGGACCCGCCCTGCCAGCCGACCGCGGTGCCGTTGGCGGCGAGCTGACCGATCAGGCTGGGGAAGGCGCGGGCGATGGCGGCGTCCTCGCGGCCCCAGGAGGAGATCAGGGTGTCGGCGCTGGTGTACGTGATCAGGCCGCTCACATCGGTTTTGCGGCTGACCCGCCCGTCGGGCAGCAGGGTGAGGGTGGTAGGCCCGTTGGCGCGGCAGGCATTGGAGGGCTCGCGCACCACGATCTCGGAGGTCCCGATGATGAGCCGGTCGCCGTCGCCGGGCACCTGGTCCAGCGGGGCGGAGAATTCGCAGTGGAACGGAAACCCGTTGGGTAGAACGCCGTCCACCCGGTTGGACAGCACCGGATCGCCGATCTTGGCCTGTTGCACGGTGAGCCGGTAGTTGGTCTGGCCCTCGGTGGCCAGCCAGGTGCCCACGAACCGGTCGGGCACCATTCCTCGCGCGGTCGGCGGGGATGGGGAGTTGCCCTGGTCGAGCGCGAATCCCACGCCCGCCGCGGTCACCGCCGCCACCGCGGCGGGGATCAGCACACGCCGCTGTAAGCGGCCGTGCCACAGTGGTTTCCGTCTTCGCCTGCCGACGGTCCGAGGCGGTGGATGCAACAGGCGGGCACGGGCGGTGACGGCCAGAGCCGGATCGGAGTAGTACGCCTCGGTGGCGGCACAGGCGAAATCGACGCAGCTGTCGAAGCGGTCCTCCGGGTCCTTGGCCAGGGCGCGGTCGAACACGTCGTCCAGGGCTTCCGGGAGCGCCGGGTTCAGTTCGCTCAGCCGCCGCGGCTTCTCCTGTGTGTGGGCGTGCACCCAGGCCAGCGGATTGTCGGCGGTGAAGGGCCGCTGGTCGGTGAGCAGCACGAAAAGCGTGCAGGCCAGCGAGTATTGATCAGATCGCGGACCGACTGGCTTCCCGCTCACCTGCTCCGGTGATGCGAAAGCGAAAGTGGCGGAGATATTTCCGGTATGGGTGAGCTTGGTGGTCTCGTCGCGCAGCCGGGCGATGCCGAAGTCGGTGAGCAGCGCCCGCTCCGGGCGGCCGCTCTCGGGATCGGCGATGAGGATATTGGACGGCTTCACATCCCGGTGCAGGACGCCCTTGCCGTGCGCGTAATCCAGCGCGGCCCCGATCTCAGCGCCGATGCTCAACGCCCGATCCGGCGAAACATGATGCAGCTCACCGGCATCCGCGCCGTCCACGAACTGCATGGAGATCCAGAACCGGTCCTCGGCGACGCCGCGGTCGTAGATCTGCACGATATTGGGATGGTCGAAATGCGCCGCGATATCGGCCTCACGCTCGAAACGCCGCCATACCTCGTCGTCTTCGGCGACCTCGTCACGTTTCAAGATCTTCAGAGCCGTGAGCCGGGGTAACCGCGGATGCCGGGCCGCATAGACCACGCCCGATCCCCCGGCCCCGACCCGCCGCGCGATCACATACCCGGCGAGAACTTCGCCAGGTCGCAGCTCGGTCATGATTCCTCTTGTCTTCCGGCCCGGCCCCACGCCCAGTTCGGATAACAACCATCATAGAGTCGTTCTTCGTGCGCGCAGACTCCCGAGCGTTCCACCGCATCCGCATCCTCGCCCTGGTGTCCGGTCTTCTCGGATTCCTGCTGGCGGTGATCACACCGATCCTGCCGGTGCAGCAGGACCGGCCCACTCTGCGTTGGCCGCAAGGGGATACGGCCGACGTGGCCGCGCCCCTGGTTTCCTACGTGCCGTTGAGCCTGGACGTGACGCTGCCGTGCCAGGTGCTGCGGGAGTTGCCGAGCGGGACGCTGTTCTCGACGGTGCCCGCCGCCTCCGGGCAGGCCGAGACCAAGGGCTTGGTGGTCAAGGTCACCGACGAACCCGGCAAGGGGCCCGTGCTCTCGGTGCTGGTGCGGTTGATTCCGCTGCTGTCCGCGCCCGTCGCGGAGATCGGCGACTGCGGCGCCGTGACCGTGCGCTCGGACGCCACCCAGACCCGCGTGGAATTCACCGGGGTCGCGCGCAAGGACGGGACGCCGTTCGTCGGCACCGTCGGCGGCGACACCCGGCCACAGGTGGTGGGCCTGTTCACCGACCTGAAGCGGGAGCAGCTCGGGAACGCCTCCGCCACCGTGCGGATCGACGCGCGCTTCACCTCCAGCCCGACCTGGCTCAAGCGACTGGCGATCATCGGCGCGGTGCTGTTCACCCTGCTGTCGCTGTACGCGCTGCACCTGCTCGACACCGCCGACGGCCGCAAGCCGCGCCGCTTCCTGCCCGCGCACTGGTGGCGGGTGCGGCTCGCCGATGTCGCGGTGCTGGGCACGCTGGTGGTGTGGCACTTCATCGGGGCCAACACCTCCGATGACGGCTACATCCTGAATATGGCCCGGGCCTCGAAGTATTCGGGCTACATGGCCAACTACTACCGCTGGTTCGGGGTCGCCGAGGCGCCCTTCGGGTGGCCGTACGAGGTCCTGGCCTGGATGACCCGGATCAGTGATTCCAGCCCGTGGATGCGGCTGCCCGCGCTGCTGGCCGGCATCGTGTGCTGGCTGGTCATCAGCCGGGAAGTGCTGCCGCGCTTGGGCTCCCGGGTGCGCCGCGACCAGGTCGCGATCTGGACCGCGGGCCTGGTGTTCCTGGCCGCCTGGATGCCCTACGACAACGGCCTGCGACCGGAACCGCTGATCGCCGCGGGCGCCCTGCTGACCTGGTGCTCCATCGAACGCGCCATCGCCACCGGACGGCTGCTGCCCGCGGCCGTCGGCGTGCTGATCGCCGGCTTCTCGCTGGCCGCCGGGCCGACCGGCCTGATCTGCATCGCGGCCCTGATCGCGGGCGCGCGGCCGGTGCTCATGGTGATCATCAAACGCGCCGGGCAGCAGCGCGGTTCGTGGCTGTCGCGCTACGGCGCGTTGCTCGCGCCCGGCATCGCGGCCGGAACCCTGGTGCTGGTGGTCGTTTTCGGTGATCAGACCCTGGCCTCGGTCATGGAGGCCACCCGGGTGCGCACCCTGATCGGCCCCAATGTGGCCTGGTTCGACGAGCGCACCCGCTGGGACTCGCTGCTCATGCTCTCCCCAGACGGCTCGCTGGCCCGTCGATTCGGCATCCTCGCCATGCTGCTGAGCCTGGGCGTGTGCGTGATGGTGATGCTGCGCAAGAACGGCCGCATCCCGGGCACCTCACGCGGTCCGTCGGCGCGGGTGCTGGGCATCGTGTTCATGTCGCTGTTCCTGATGATGTTCACGCCCACCAAGTGGACCCACCATTTCGGCGTGTACGCGGGCCTGGCCGGATCGCTGGCGGCGCTGGCCGCGGTCGCGGTGGGGGTCAACGGGATTCGCTCGCCGCGCAACCGGACGCTGTTCACGGCGGCGGTGTTCTTCCTGCTGGCCATGACCTTCACCGGATCCAATGGCTGGTGGTACGTGTCCAGCTACGGCGTGCCGTGGTTCGACAAGGCCCCGCTCGTCGCGGGCAAGGGCTTCTCCACGCTGTTCCTGGGACTGGCGGTGCTGTGCCTGCTGGTCGCGGCCTACCAGCACTTCCGGGAGCCGTACACGACGTCGCGGCCGGTGCGCGGCTTCGACAAGTTCGCCAGCATGCCGCTCACCATCGCGGCCGCCGTACTGGTGCTGTTCGAGGTGTTGTCGCTGGCCAAGGCGGCCATCGGCCAGTACCCGGCCTACTCCATCGCCCAGTCGAATCTGCGCGCGCTGAAGGGCGATTCGTGCGCCCTGGCCAACGAGGTGCTGGTGGAGACCGACACCCCCGGGTCGCTGCTGCACCCGTGGACCGGCTCCGACGCCGACGGCCTGGCCGCGCAGAACACCGGGTTCACCCCCAACGGCGTGGCCACCGACCTCACCGCGGACGCCGAGGAGACCGTCACCGGCGGCGCCAACTCGGTGAACGACAAGTCCGGCAACAAGACCTCCAAGACCACCGGGGCCGGCACCGGCGGCGGCAAGAGCGAGCAGGCCGGCATCAACGGCAGCTCGGTCGCCCTGCCCTTCGGCCTGGATCCGGCCAAGACCCCCGTGCTGGGCAGCTACACCGATGGCGAGCAGCAGGTTTCGAAGCTCACCACCCAGTGGTACAACGCCGAGAAGCTGAACACCGTGCGCGATAACCCGGCCTACCAGGTGCTGGTGGTGACCGCGGCGGGCCGGATCAAGTCCTTCGACAAGGACGGCGTCCAGACCTATGGACAGGATCTGATCGTCGAGTACGGCACCCGCGACGCCGCGGGCGAGGTCCGCGAGGTCGGCCAGATCCGGCCCATCGACATCGGCCCGAACCCGTCCTGGCGCAACCTGCGCATCCCGCTGGACCAGATTCCCGCGGGCGCGAACGCGATTCGCCTGGTCCTGAACGATGCCGACATCACCCCGCGCCAGTGGCTGGCGGTCACCCCGCCCCGGCTGCCCGAACTGCGGACGCTGAATTCCCTTGTCGGCGACCAGGCCCCGGTGCTCGAGGACTGGCACGTGGGCCTCGCGTTCCCGTGCCAGCGCCCGTTCGACCACCACGACGGCGTGGCCGAGGTGCCCGAATGGCGCATCCTGCCCGACCGCGTGGGCCAGGACGCCTCCAATGCCTGGCAGGACGATATCGGCGGCGGGCCGCTCGGCTGGACCGGTCTGCTGCTGCAGTCCGAGACCCGGCCGTCGTACCTGAACCACGACTGGCGACGGGACTGGGGCGCCCTCGAGAAGTTCACCCCGTATGCCCCCAACGCGAATTCACGCCCGACCCTGGACGTGACCGTCGAAACGCGGTCCGGTCTGGCCAAGGACTCACCGATCAAGGCGAAATAGAAGGTGACAACCGATTTCGTGAGCCGAGGGTAACTCGTCGGGTACGTCCAGAATCGGGTTGGCACACGACCGCCGGCACGCGTGCGAATCCGGCAACGGCTCCCAAGCCGTGTGCCAAGTCTCGGAGAGGTGGGGGAGCTACGATCAGCAACCGTGCCAGACGCCTCCGCAGTGCTCACGAAGCCGAACCCTCCGGCGACCGACCCCGCGAACCCGCGTGATTACCGGGTAGCGAAGCTGATAGCGATCGTCGCGGGCCTGCTCGGGGCGCTGTTCGCGCTGGCGACGCCGTTCCTGCCGGTGCAGCAGACCCAGGCGGAGGTGAGCTGGCCGCAGCGCGGTTCGCTGGATCCGGTGCAGGCGGCCCTGGTGTCGCAGGTGCCGATCGACGTGAACATCACCATCCCCTGTTCCGCGGTCGGGCAATTGGATCCGCGTGGCGGCATCCTGCTGGCAACGGCACCGCCGCAGGGCAAGAGCGCGGACCTGGAGGCCATGTTCGTCCGCGTCTCCGGCGACAGCGTGGACGTGCTGGACCGGAATGCCGTGGTGGCCACCGCCACCCGTGCGGAGATGAACGAGTGCTCGAAGCTCGTCATCACCTCCGACAGCAAGGAGACCTACGCCGGCTTCGAGGGCGTCACCCGCACGGTCGAGAAGACCACCCCCGACGGCGGCCGGGAACTGGTCACCGTGCCGATCGAGGGCCGGCTGCTGGGCGACCTGCGGCCGCAGGTGGTGGGCGTCTTCACCGATATGAAAGGCGGCGTCCCGGAGGGCCTTTCGTTCCACATGACGGTGGACTCGCGGTACTCGTCCTCGCCGACGCTGATCAAGCTGGTCGCGATCATCGCCGCCGTGCTGCTCACCCTGCTGGCCATGGGCGCGCTCGCGGTGCTGGACACCAGCGACGGCCGCGGGCACCGGCGCATCCTGCCCGCGCACTGGCTGAAGCCGACCTGGGCGGACGGCGGCATCATCGGCACCCTGCTGCTGTGGCATTTCGTGGGCGCCAACACCTCCGACGACGGCTACATCCTGACCATGGTGCGGGCGGCCCCGCACGCCGGCTACCTGGCCAACTACTTCCGTTGGTACGGCGTGCCGGAAGCGCCGTTCGGCTGGTACTACTACGTCATCCAGGCCTTCGCCGAGATCTCCACCGCCAGCCCGTGGGTGCGAATTCCCGCGCTGCTCTGCGGAATCCTGTGCTGGCTGGTGATCAGCCGCGAGGTGGTGCCGCGCCTGGGCAATGCGGTGGCGCGCTCCAAGGTCGCGCTGTGGACCGGCGGCCTGGTGTTCCTGGCCTTCTGGCTGCCCTACGACAACGGCCTGCGCTCGGAGCCGATCGTGGCCTTCGGCGCGCTGCTGACCTGGGTCTCGATCGAGCGGGCCATCGCGACCTCGCGACTGCTGCCCGCCGCGGTCGCGGTGCTGGTGGCGGCGTTCACGCTGGCGGCGGCGCCGACCGGTCTGATGTGCGTGGCGGCCCTGCTCGCGGGCATCCGGCCGCTGGTCGCCATCGTGGTGCGGCGGCGCAAGCAGTTCGGTGACGTGGCGCTGCTGGCCCCCATCGCGGCGGCCGGAACCCTGGTGCTGGTGGCGGTTTTCGCCGATCAGACCTTCGCCGGGATCATGGAGGCCAACCGGGTGCGGCAGGTGACCGGACCGAATCTGGCCTGGTACAAGGACTATCTGCGCTACTACTACCTGTTCGTCGAGACGGTGGACGGCTCGCTGGCCCGCCGCTTCGCGTTCCTGCTCATGATCCTGTGCCTGATGACCACCATGCTGGTGCTGCTGCGCCGGCGACAGGTGCCGGGCATCGCGAGCGCGCCGACCTGGCGGCTCATGGGCGTGGTCTTCGGAACCATCTTCTTCATGATGTTCAACCCGACCAAGTGGACCCACCACTTCGGTTCGTACGCGGGCATCGCGGGCTCGCTGGCGGCGGTGACCGCGGTCGCGGTGTCCGCCACCGCCCTGCGGTCCCGCAAGAACCGCTCGGTCTTCCTGGCCGGGCTGCTGTTCACCCTCGCCGCCGCCTTCTCCGGCATCAACGGCTACTGGTACGTCTCCAGCTACGGCGTGCCGTGGTACGACAAGACCGTCTCCCTGCACGGCTTCCAGTCCAACACCCTGATGCTCATGCTGTTCGGGCTGGCGCTGGCGGTGGTGGCGTGGCAGTCGCTGCGCGAGGGCTACGCCAAGCCGATGGAGAGCGGGAAGACCCGGCGCGGCAAGCGGATCCGCAGGTTCGCCGCGATTCCGCTCACCGTGGTCGCCGCGCTCATGGTGATCTTCGAGGTGGTGTCGCTGCTCAAGGGCGCGGTGCAGCAGTACCCGGCCTATTCGCTGGCCCGCTCGAACATCGACGCGGTCACCGGCAAGACCTGCGGACTGGCCAATGACGTGCTGGTCGAGGGCAATGTCAACAGCGGCAACCTGACTCCGATCATCGACCCCGCCCACCCGCCGCTGAACGGTGACCCGCTGGCCGGGGAGAACCCCGTCGGCTTCTCCTCCAACGGCGTCGCCGCCAAGCTCGACGCGGACGCCGTCGAGGTGAAGCCGGGCACCGGCAATACCTCCACCCAGACCGTCGGCCCGGCCTTCGAGGAGGGCCAGAACGCGGGCACCGGCGGCGGCAAGGGCGCGCAGGGCGTCAACGGATCGACCGTGGCGCTGCCGTTCGGCCTGGACCCGGCCACCACCCCGGTGATGGGCAGCTATCAGGACGGCGTGCAGCAGCCCGCCTCGCTCACCTCGAGCTGGTACCAGCTGCCGCAGCGTTCGGAGGACTCCCCGCTGATCGTCATCTCGGCGGCCGGGCGCGCGATGTCGTTCGACGACACCGGCAATATGACCTACGGCCAGGACATCTTCCTGGAGTACGCGCACCGCAATCCGGACGGCAGCCTCGGTGAGATCCGGGCCTACCGGCCGCTGGACATCGGCCCCGCCCCGTCCTGGCGGAACCTGCGCATCCCGTTCTCGGCGCTGTCCGACGACGCCAATGTGGTGCGCATCCGGGCCAATGACCCGATCCTGATCGGTGATCAGTGGCTGGCGTTCACGCCGCCGCGGGTGCCCAAGCTGGTATCGCTCGACAGCTACCTGGGCCGGACGCAGCCGATCCTGCTGGACTGGGCGGTGGGCCTGCAGTTCCCGTGCCAGCACCCGTTCGACCACCACAACGGCGTGGTCGACGCGGCCCCCAAGTACCGCATCCTGCCCGATCGCCCGCTCGCGATCAGTTCCACGAACACCTGGCAGGCGCAGGAATTCGGTGGCCCGCTCGGCTGGGCGCAGATGCTCGCGTCGTCGAAGACCGTTCCGACGTATCTGAAGGACAACTACGACCGCGACTGGGGTTCGCTGGAGCAGTACGTGCCGTACTACTCGAACCCGGCCGATCCGGGCAAGGGTGACTTCCCCAGGCCCGCGCAGATCGACACCCATGTGGTGAACCGCTCCGGGTTCTGGTCACCGGGCAAGATGCGGGTCTTCTGACCCGAGGCGTCCGGCATTCGGTGGCCGCCCGCGACCATGCGGGCGGCCACCGCCGTGTTCGGGGCCGATCGAATTCCGGTGGCTACTTCTCGGTGTCCACGTGGGCGACCCACTCGTAGACGGGCAGACTGCCGTCCGGAGTGTCCTGCCACCGTGACGTCACTTTGAAACGCTCGTACCCGTTCCCATACGCGACCCGCAGTTCGACGCCCGGTGGAGTGATCCGAACGATCCGTGTTTCGAGGCCTTCCGGCCCGCCTTCGAGTAGCGCCAGCGGTGAGGTACTCATAGCTGAAGGCTCTCACATTCATGCCTTACAGCCGATAGATTCAGCGCAATCGGCGAGCCGCCTAGACCAGGCCCATCAGCTTCATCAGGGCCACCAGCGGCCCGCCGATGACCGGGATAGCGCTGAAGCTGCCGGTGCCGCCCATGCTGCCCTCGGGCACCGCGGTCGCCTGAATGCCGAGGGTCGAGCCGCCGTTGGGGCCGACCGTGAGGTCGTCGTTCGCGGTGAAGGTGTACTGCCCGGCCGCCGACGGGGACCAGGTCATGCTCGCGTTGCCCGAGGCGTCGACCGGAACGGTGCCGAGGCTGATCACCGTGCTGCTACCCGGGTTCACGACCCAGAAGCCCACCTGCGTCCCCGCGTTCGGGGCGCCGACATGAGTGCTGAGGGTGTACGTGGTGCCGACGTGCGCCAGGCCGTTGACGCCGGTGATTCCGTAGGTCACCGCGGACGCGTTCGGTGCGGCGACGACCGCCAGGGCGGTGGCGGCGGTGGCCGCGCCACCGATAATGAGTTGCCGAATTCGACGGGTAGCCATTAGTGCTTCGCTCCCAAGGCTCGCATTTCAAAATGAAATGCGAGCTTTTCACACCCCGGCGCGACCCGCAACGGTTTCGGAATCTACAACGGAAGCAGGTGATGCTTGCGCGGGTTGCGAGGAATTCTCTTGTCCCTGAGCAAGCGCAACGCCCGCCGGATTTCCAGCCGGGTACTCGACGGCTCGATGACCGCGTCGATATAGCCGCGCTCGGCCGCCACCCATGGCGTCGCCACCGTCGCGTTGTAGAAATCGATCATCTGCTGACGTATGGCGGCACGCTGATCCTCCGGCGCCGCCGCCAAGGTCTTCGCCCCGATCAGCGACACCGCGCTCTCCGCGCCCATGACCGCGATCCGCGCCGTCGGCCAGGCCAGATTCACATCCGCGCCCAGCTGCTTGGAACCCATCACCGCGTACCCGCCGCCATAGGACTTGCGGATCACCACGGTCACCTTCGGGACCGTCGCCTCCACGAACGAGAAGATGAACCGGCCACCCCGCTTGATGACACCGATCTTCTCCTGCTCCACGCCGGGTAGGAAGCCCGGCGTATCCACCACGAAGACCAGCGGAATCTCGAAGGCGTCGCATAGTCGCACGAAATGTGCGGCCTTGTCCGAGGCCCGGGCGTCGAGCGCACCCGCGTAGACCATGGGCTGATTGGCCACCACGCCGACACTGCGACCGTCGACCCGCGCGAAACCGCAGATCACATTGCGGCCCGCGGATTCACCGAATTCGTGGAAGGCGCCGTCGTCGAAGATGCGCAGCAGGATCTCGTGCATGTCGTAGCCGGCATTGTCGGCGTCGGGCACGATGGCCTCGAGTTCCCGGTCCGACTCCGTGATCTCCGGTTCCAGACCGGGATTCACCACCGGCGGCAGCTCCTGACAGCTGGAGGGCAGGTAGCTCAGGTAGTCGCGCACCCACTCGAACGCGGCCTTCTCGTCCCGGGCCACATGATGGATATTGCCGTACTGCGCTTGGGAATTCGCGCCGCCCAGCTCCTCGAGACTGACATCCTCGCCGGTGACCTCGCGAATCACCTTGGGACCGGTGACGAACATGTACGCCTTTTCGGTGGCGACCACGACGTCGGTATTGATCGGCGCGTACACCGCGCCGCCCGCGCAGCTGCCCAGAATCATCGAGATCTGGGGTACCAAGCCGGACAACGGTTCCTGGCGTCTGCCCAGCTCGGCGTACCAGGCCAGCGAGGTCACCGCCTCCTGCACGCGGGCGCCGCCGGAGTCGTTGATGCCGACCACCGGGCAACCCACCTTGGCCGCGAATTCCATGATGCCCGCGACCTTGCGGCCGAACATCTCGCCGACCGAACCGCCGTACACGGTCTGGTCGTGCGAGAAGACCGCCACCGGGCGGCCGTCCACCAGGCCGTGCCCGGTGACCACACCGTCGCCGTAAAGCGCCTTCTTGTCGCCCGGATTGCGCACCAGCGCACCGATTTCCACGAAAGTTCCGGAGTCCAGCAGCATGTCGATGCGGTCACGGGCGGAAGGAATGGACTTCCGCGCCCGCTTGGCGATTCCCGCATCACCCGCCGGTTCCCTCGCGATGTCGAGTTTGAGTCGAAGGTCGGCGAGTTTCTCGGCGGAGGTGCTCACTGGACTCCTTTCGGCAAAAACCTACTTTCGCAGAACCCGTGTCGCGGTGGTGTTATTTCCCGGTGGTGTCGATCTCCGCGAGTTTCTTGGTGAGGTCGGCACCAATGGCAGCGATCCGCGGCTCATCGATGATCTGGAGATGGTCACCCGGAATGTGGATGACCTCGAGCGCCGGAATGTGCTCCGACCAACCGCCGTTCGGCCGGCGATCGCCGAAGCGGGGCTCCAGCTCGATCATGCCGTCGTGGTAACGGTCGGCGAGGTAGAGCGTCACATCGCCGTCGTAGTTCGAGAGCTCGATCTTCTGCAGCTCCCGGCTCTCGATGAACGAAGTGCGCTGGTGTTCCATAACACCGCCCGGAATGTTCGCGCCCGCGAACTTCACCAGCTCCATGATGATCTGGATCTGGTCCTCGTCCGACGCCGCAGCCAGTTCCTCCAGCTGTTCATCGTCGAGTTCACCGGCGAAGCCGTAGGTCTTCTGCGCGAAGGACTGGTACCGGCGCATGCGCGCCACTCGTGCCTCGGGCGTATCCTGTTCCGGCTCAACCGGAATCGCCAGATCGATCAGACCGACCAGCCGGACGTCCGCACCCTCGGCGCGCATGATCTGCGCCACGGTCAGTGCGAATACCGCACCCAGCGACCAGCCATAGAAGACATAGGGCCCTTCCGGCTGCCGCTTACGGATCTCCGGAATGTACTGACGTGCACGCTCTTCGATCGTGCCGTCGACCCGCTCGAAACCGAACATCGGGGTTCCCGCTGGAAGCCGCTTCAGCAGCGGCTCATACACCAGGGTGTTGCCGCCCGACGGGTGGAACACGAAGACCGGCACGGCGTTCGATCCGGCTTCCTTCGCACGCAAGGTACGGACGAAACCCTCGACGTCGTCGCTGTGCTCCTGGTATTCCGCGACCACATCCGACATCTTCTCGATGGTCTCGCAGCCGCGGATCCGCTCGGGATCGATCTGAGCCTTGGCGCGTTCCGACAATCGAGCGACCAGCTTCCCGAAGGTCTCGTCGTCCAGCTTCGGCAGCGCGTTGAAGATGCCGCCCGCCGACTTACCCGTCACCAGCGCCCAGGTCGCGAACACCAGCCGCTCCGGCGCGTTACGCGGCGGGACATTGTCGGCGTCGGTCTCGGCCACCGGCGCGGATGCCTCGTAGCTGGCGACAACAGGTTCCGCGACGATCGCCTCGGCCTCGTCCACCGGCGAGGTGGTCTCGGTCTTCGGCAGCAGTGCGGCCGGATCCTGGCCCGCGGCCATGGCGGCGCGCGCGGCGGAGACGAAGTCGGCGTCGACGGCGATGTCCTCACCGGCGGCCTGGCGGGCCGCGATGTCCTCGAGCTGATCGCGGTGCTCGATGGCGTAGCGCAGCACCTTGCCGACCTCGAGCAGGCTGGCGTCACGCACCGCCTGGATCTGCAGCTGCGGGATGTCGAACTCGTACTCGACGCGGTTCTTGATGCGCATCGCCATCAGCGAGTCCAGACCCAGCTCCATGAGCGGGATCTCCATCGGCAGGTCCTCGACCGCGTAACCCATGGACTCGGCCACGATGATCGCCAGGCGCGCCTCGATGGTCTGGGTGCCGTTCGGATCCCAGCGCTCACCGGCCGACTCCGCGACCTCGACCGCGGCGGCCGGAGCCGCCTCGACGGCCGCGACCGGCTGCGCCACCGCCGATTCCGGCAGCGGAGCGCCGGAGGTGACGACCGCGTCGAACAGCGGACGGAAGACATTGCCCGCCTTGGCGTGCACCGACACCGACGCACCACCCGGATGCGGAGTGAGCGTGGTGGTCAGAGTGCCGCTCACCGGAATCGCCTCGTGCGCCAGCGACGCGCCGACGGTGACATCCGAGAGCACCTGCACGGCAGCGGCATTCACCAGCGCGGACAGGTCGGTGACGGCCTGGGCCTGCACCTCCCACACGTGGCGGCCGTCCGGCAGCGCCACGTGCGAGCCCGGCACCACGGTGTCGCCCGAGCCGCCGAAGCTGCCGGACACCTTGGGCCAGTACTCCTTACGCAGGAACGCGGTGCGCGGCACCGGCGCGTACTCACCGGCGGGAAGCAGCGAGGGCAGGTCGACCTTGTGGCCCTGCACGTACAGCTGCGCCAGAGCGGAGACGACGCCGGCGGCCTCGTCTTCCTTACGCTTCAGCGTCGGAATGAGCGCGGCATCATGCACGCCCGCCGCGAAGGTGGTGCCCAGCACCTGCATCAGCGCCACCGAGTTCGGGGCCAGCTCGAGATAGGTGGTGATGCCGTTGTCCACAGCCTGGCGGATCGCGTTGGTGAAGTACACCGAACCGCGCATGTTCATGACCCAGTAGTCCACGTCGTGCACCGGTGCGTTGCCACCGCGGTAGACGGCTGCCGCGTGGACGGTGGAGTAGAGGTCGCGCTTGAGCTTGGTGGGCTCGATACCGGCCAGCTCGGCGGCGAGTTCGCCCAGCAGCATGTCCATCTGCGAGGTGTGGCCCGCGCCGCGGGTCTGCAGCACGCGCGCGAACTTGCCCTCGGACTCGGCGCGCGCCACGATCGCATGCACCTGGTCCGGCATGCCGCCGATCACCGTGTTGTTCGGCGCGGCGTACACCGCGACCTCGATGTCGGGGAACTCGGTCTCGACGAGCTTGGCGATTTCCTCCGCGGAGTACTCCAGCAGCGCCATGTTGCGCACCTGATCGTCGGTCAGCATGGCTTCGCCCTCGGCCATCAGCCTCGAACGAGCGCAGATCACGCGCACGGCGTCCTCGAGCGGCAGACCGCCCGAGATGTACGCGCCCGCGACCTCACCCTGCGAATGACCCACGACGCCTTCGGGTTCCGCACCGTGCGCCCGCAGCACCGAGGCCAGACCCACCTGAATGGTGAAGGTGCCGACCTGGCCCGTGCCGATGTCCCAGTCCTGCTCGTCGTCCAGGATCATCTCCCGGACCGAGTATCCGGCCTCGTCCATCACGAGCTCGTCGACCTGGTCGACGGCCTTGCGGAAGATCGAGTTCTCCAGGTAGAGCTGCTTGCCCATCTTCCGGTGCTGCGCACCGAAACCGGCCATCACCCACAGCGCGCCACGGGCGGCCGGGGAATCAGCCGTGTAGACGCCGGTGCCCGGCTTACCCGCCTCGATGGCGCGCAGGCCCGCGATGGCCTCCTCGTGCGTCTTGGCGACGACCACACCGCGCGAGCGGCCGTGGTTGCGCTTGGCCAGCGCGCGGGCCACATCCTCGAGCGGAGTCGCCTGTCCCGCTTCGGATTCCAGCCAGTCAGCCAGATCCTTGGCGGCGCGCTTGCGGCGCGAGGGCAGGTAGGCCGACACCGGGATGATCAGCGGCAGCGGCTCGTCGCGGGTCCACTCTGCTTCCGGTGCGGCAGCTTCGGTGAGAGCCTCGGCCTCGGTGAGCACATCGGTGGACTCGTCGTCGAGCCCATCGGTCGCGGCGACGGAGGGAGCCGCAGCGGCGGGCACGTACTCCTGGATGACCACGTGCGCATTGGTGCCGCCGAAGCCGAAGCCGGAGACACCGATGGTGGCCTTGCCGCTGTAGCGCGGGAATTCGGTGGGCTCGTCGACGACCTTCAGGTGCGCTTGGTCCCACGCGATGAGCGGGTTGGGGCCCACGTAGTTGATGCTCGGCGGAATGACGTTGTTCTGCAGCGCCATGATCACCTTGGCCAGGCTGGCCGCGCCCGCACCGGACTCGATGTGGCCGAAGTTGGACTTGGCCGAACCCAGCAGCGCGGGCTTGTCGTCCTCACGGCCGCGACCGACGACCCGGCCGAGGGCGTCGGCCTCGAGCGGATCTCCGAGCAGCGTGCCGGTGCCGTGCGCCTCGATGTAATCAACTGTGGAAGGCGGGATTCCAGCGTCCCGGTACGCCCGGCGCAGCACCTCGGCCTGCGCATCCGGGTTCGGGGCCAGCATGCCGTTGGAGCGACCGTCGTTGTTGACGGCGGAGCCCTTGATGACACCGTAGATCTTGTCGCCGTCGCGCTCCGCGTCGGCGAGACGCTTGAGCACGATCAGGCCCGCGCCCTCGGAACGGATGAAACCGTCGGCATCGGACGAGAACGCCTTGAGACGGCCGTTCTTCGCGAAGACGCCGTTGATCTCGAAACCGAGGGTGGCGGCCGGAGCCAGGATCAGGTTGACGCCACCGGCCAGGGCCAGCTCGGCGTCACCGGCGCGCAGCGCGCGCACGGCCTCGTGTACCGCCACCAGGGTGGACGAGCACGCGGTGTCGAGTGCCACGGACGGGCCGCGGAAGTCGTAGAAGTACGAGACGCGATTGGCGATGATGGCCGTCGACGAGCCGGTGAGCATGTAGCCCTCGGCCGAGATCGGCAGGTTCGGGTCACGCGGCCCGCCCAGGGCCTGCATGCCGATGTAGGTGAAGTCGTTGGTGGACGTGCCGACGAAGAAACCGACAGGCTTGCCCTTGAGCTCGTTCGCGGGAATCCGCGCGTGCT
The DNA here is from genome assembly GCF_040630785.1 of Nocardia sp. NPDC005746. NCBI lineage: Bacteria > Bacillati > Actinomycetota > Actinomycetes > Mycobacteriales > Nocardiaceae > Nocardia > Nocardia sp. NPDC005746. Next base: position 431,506 of record NZ_JBEXYE010000001.1, on the reverse strand, counting down.
CCAGAGCCTCCCAGGTCAGCTCGAGCATGAGCCGCTGCTGCGGGTCCATGCGCTCGACCTCGACCGGGGAATGGGCGAAGAACTCCGCGTCGAAGCCCTTCACGACCTCCTGATCGAGGTATCCACCGAGGGTATTGGCCTGCTCGATCTGCGCGGCGACCTGCGGGTTCGACTTGAACTCGTCCCAGCGGCCCTCGGGTAGTTCGCGAATCGCGTCGCCGCGGTTGATCAGAAATTCCCAGGTGGATTCAGGCGTATCACCCGCACCCGGCAGACGGGTGGACAAGCCGACGATCGCGATGTCGTGCGCGTCGCCGGGCTGGAAACCCTGGGTGTAGAACGAGTCGTCGGCCGCCTCGGCCGGAAGGTCTGGCTCACCGTTGATGATTCGCTCCGCCAGCGAACCGATCGTCGGGTGCTGGAACACGATGGTCGCGTTCAGCACGACCCCGGTCAGCTCCTCGATGTCGCCGCCGAGCGCGAGAGCGTCGCGCGAGGCCAAGCCGAATTCCTCCAGCGGCCGGTCCACCGTGATGTTGTCGAGCGGCTGCCCGGTCGCATCGGAGACCCAGCGGCGCAACCACTCCCGCAGATCCTGCACCGACATGTCGGTGCCCGCAGGTTTCGCCGCGGCATCCGTGGTCGGCGCGTGCTCGGTCGTCTGGGTGGGGTCCGTGCCCTCGTTCTCAGCCATCAGTTCCTCAAGCTACCTGTCTGCTTACGGTGCGCGGCGGTGTTTTCATGCATGAATGGCGCGAACCTTATCGGCTCGCGCCATCCAACTTCGAGACGGTCGTCTCACTCCTCGTCTGGTGCATCGGGGAAGGCCTGCTGCGTGTAACCACCACGCAGGGTCCCGCCCATATATTCCGCCTTGCAGGCGCGACGCGCGATCTTGCCACTCGAGGTACGCGGAATCGACCCGGCGGGAACGAGGAGGATGTCACGAGCGGTGACACCGTGCCGGGACGAAATGGCCGCGCGGACCGCGTCGGCGATGGGGGCCGGATCGGCCTTGCCCGCGCCCGGACCGCGCTCGGCAACGATCACCAGCTGTTCGCTGGCATCGTCGGCGTCGTAGCTCAGACCGGAGTGGCTGTCCTGCGCGAAGACCTCGGCGGGCAGCTGGTTGGCCGGCACCGCGAAGGCGGCGACGAAACCGGGACGCAGCATGTTCGAGGCCTCCTGCGCGGAGTACTCGAGATCCTGCGGGTAGTGGTTGCGGCCGTCCACGATGACCAGGTCCTTGACGCGGCCGGTGATGTACAGCTCGCCATCCACGTAGACGCCGTAGTCACCGGTGCGCAGCCAGTTGCCGTCCAGCGGGACGTCGCCGGCCTTGCTGCCCTCGGGCAGGCGGTTGGTGAGACGGTTCCGGAAGGTCTTCTGGGTCTCCTCGGCGCGGCCCCAGTAGCCGATGCCGATGTTGTTGCCGTGCAACCAGATCTCGCCGACCTCGCCCTCGGGGAGCTCACGCGCGCCCTCGGGATTGTCGACGGTCTCCGGGTCCACGATCGCGCCCCACTGCGACAGCGAGACGTAACCGCACGACACCTGCGCGATGGAGTTCTCGGTGCCCTGCTCGACCTTCACCACGCGACCGGCGTTGAGCTCGGTGCGGTCCACATAGATGACCTTGGCCTCGTCCTCGTGCCGGGTGGCCGACACGAACAGGGTGGCCTCGGCCATGCCGTAGCACGGCTTGATGGCGGTCTTGGGCAGGCCGTACGGGGCGAACGCCTCGTTGAACTTCTTCATCGAGGTGGTGGTCACCGGCTCGGAGCCGTTGATCAGGCCGAGCACGTTCGACAGGTCCAGCGATTCGCCCGCCTTGGGCAGGCCGCGCACGGCGGCGTGCTCGAAGGCGAAGTTCGGTGCGGCGGCGAAGGTTCCGGCGCCGTCGGAGACCGCGGCCAGCTCGTTGATCCAGCGCGAGGGACGGCGCACGAAGGAGGCCGGCGACATGATGGTGATGTACTTGCCGCCCACGGCGGGCAGGATCACCGTCAGCAGACCCATGTCGTGGTACAGCGGCAGCCAGGTCACACCGCGCGAGTTCTCGTTCAGATCCAGCGCGTTCACCATCTGCAGCACATTGGTGCCGACACCGCGGTGGGTGATCTCGACGCCGGCCGGCACGCGCGTGGAGCCGGAGGTGTACTGCAGGTAAGCGATGTCGTCGACGCGAATGTCGGGGCGGATCCAGGACTCACCGACACTATCGGGGATGGCGTCGACCGCGATGATGCGCGGGCGCTGGGCCGCGGGCAGCGAGCGGAAGAACTGCCGCACGCCGGCGGCGGAGGAGCTCGCGGTCAGGATCGCGGAGGGCGTGCAGTCGCCGAGCACGGCGTGCAGCCGGTCGGTGTGGCCCGGCTCGTCCGGATCGAACAGCGGCACCGAGATGGTGCCCGCGTAGATCGCCGCGAAGAAGGAGATGACGTAATCCAGGCCCTGCGGGGCCAGGATGGCGACCCGATCGCCCCGCTTGGTCACCTGCTGCAGTCGGGCGGCCACCGCGCGCAGCCGGGTGCCGAACTGGCTCCAAGTGAGGTCCTGGTACTCACCGTCGCGCTCGCGTGAGTAGTCGATGTAGCGGTAGGCAAGGTCGTTCGCGTCATTGCCCGCAGTGTGCATCTCGACGTAGTCGACGAGGGTACGTCCCTCGGGAATCGTGATGTTCCCCGTTTCGTCGAGGTAATCGTCGAAAGTCTCGTCCATTCCTTCTTCTCCTCCGAGGCACACGCGGCATGGAACGGCTGCTTTGCCGCTGTTACCTGTGAGGCCCCGACTGTGTTCGCCCGCGGGAGCTCCATGGGAGAGCCAACCTGCAGAATTTCGTTGCGGTCTGCGCGGTGACCGTCTATTGGCTAGATGTTCTCGAGCCAGGGACATGTTACAGAGGAGCGATCCGGCCATGCTTCGGAGCGGCCGAACATCTCCCAGCTCACACCACTGGACTATGGCTTCACCGGCGCGAATGCCTCCAAATAGGTGGGGAGCGCCCCGGATAGGACACAACTAGGACAGGGATGTGAGTTGCCGCACCCACCGGGTCTCGGCAGTGTCGCAACCCGGAGCACTTTACCGGGTGACCCCCAAACTGGGGGGTTGGTCGGCGGGGGTCACCATTGACTCACGAATGTGCTGGGTGCGGGGCGTTTTCGATGAGACCTGAGGCCCAGTTCACCGTCCACTGGGTGGCGGTGGTCCCGGTGTCGTCCACCTGGTAGCCGTTGTAGAGGCTGTGGACCGGGTTGCCCGCGGCCTTGACCAGGATATTCAGGCTGCCGAGGATGTTTCCGGGGTTGAGCGCCTGCCGGGGCGAATCACAGATCAAATCGCCTGCGGCGCAGATGGTGAAGGCCCGGCCGGACAGCTTGCCGAAGCCGCCGCGCGGTCCGGTCATGGTGATGCCCGGCACGTTCAGGCCCCGCAGCGCGACCTCCGCGCCGACGCCCGCCGGGGACGGTCCGATGGCCGTGGCCTCGCCCGGGTCGCCGATATCGCGGCGGCCGTCGGCGATGGTGGTCACACCCAGCACCAGGTCCTCGGGCACCGGGCCCTTGCCCGCGCCGATCTGCGCGGCCACGTCACCCGCGATCACCGCGCCCTGTGAGAAGCCCGCCAGCACGAAGGTGGTGAGCGGGCAGTCGGCGTGGGTCTTGGCCAGCTTCTCCGAAGCCCGCTTGGCGCCCTCGGACCGGCTGTTGTTGTACGACGTCTGCCCGTCCGGCGGAATGGCGACCGGATTCGAGAACTGGGCGACGTAGGGAACGGTGTAGACCTCGAGCCGTTCGTTCGGGAACTTGGCCCGAATCGGGTTGGAGATGTTCAACATCAGCGACGCCGGGTTCGCGGTCGGGTTGTAGGGGTCGTCGGTGGCGTTCGACTCCCAGGTGCCCGGAAGGGACAGCAACAGCACATCCGGGCAGGCGGCCGGCTGCGAACTCGGACGGGTGGGTCCCGGCGGCTTGGGGCCGGGCAGCCGCAGCCGGCCGGCCAGCAGGTACCACAGCAGCAGCGCCACCACGACCACGATCACGATCGCGGCGATGGCGAGGAGCAGGCAACCTACGGGCCGGGTCCGGCGTCGTCCGTTTCGGCGTCGTGTCGTCACTTGTTGCAGTAGCTCTTCGTGGCGACGTCGTAGTAGGTCTTACCCGCCTGCTCGACCGACATCTTGGCCGGATCGAAGGCCGGGTCGGAGCCGGCGATGGCGGTCACGTACGTGATGATCTGGTCCTGCGGCGCGTTCTCCGCCTTGCCCTGGCAGACCAGATTCGCCGCGGTGATGGCGATATCCGAGGAGCCCGGGGTGATGCCGGCCTTCTTCAGCTCCTCGAGGAAGCCCTTCTCCTTGTCCGTCAGCGCCGGGGAACCGGGCGGCGTGGTCAGGAACTGGCTCGGGATCGGGTCCGGGCGCTGGGAGGTCCCGCTGTCGGGCGCGGCCGAAGGGGCCTGCTGATCGGCCGACGGCGTGGCGGCACCGGAGGCGGCGGCCGTGGTCTTGGTGGCGCTCAGCGTGGGAGTGCTCTTGGCGGTCGAGTCGTTGCTACCGCACGCGGCGAGCAGGCCGGCGGCGGCGAGGGCGGCCACCACGCCGAATACCTTTCCACGGGTTCCGTGCATCTATTCGCTTCCTATTTCTGTCCAAGGGCAAAGGTCGCCCCCAGGCTAGCCGCAACCCGGACGCGGAGCCCGAACCACAACGGACCCTCATCCGTTTCTTAGGGGCGATTAGGGCCTGTTCGTCGTGAAAGTCGTCGCAAAAGTCTCAGTTGGGACGGACTTCAGGGCCCAGCGCGGGGATGGGCGCCGGGGACGGCGGTTCGGCCGGAGTGGGTTCCGGGGCCGGGACCGGAGCCGCCGCCGGAGCGGGGATCGCGGCGGGGCCCCCGGCCGGAGCCGGAGCCGAGGCGGGTGCGGCTGCCGCCGGAGCGGGAGCAGGGGCCGCAGGGGCAGGTGCGGCTGCCGCCGGGACGGGAACCTCGGGGGCCGGGGCCGGAGCCGGAGCCGGGGCGTTCGCGGGAGCCGGAGCCGGGGTGGCGGCCGGAGCTGCCGCCGGGGCCGGGTCGGGTTTGGGGGCCTCGCTGCCGGGGATGGCGATGGGCCGCCCGTCGAAGGTGGCCGCGACGGCGCGGCCGTCGTGGATGGTGATGGTGCCGCCCTGGAAGGTCTGCTGCAGGCCGCCCGGGGTCTGCCCCTCGTCGGAGATCGGGAAGCCGAGCGGTCCGTTCTCGAATCCGGTTGCGCCCCAGGCATCCATGATCTGGCCGGTGCGCACGCCCCAGGCGCCCGAGATCGGGCTCCAGTAGATATTGCCGCCCTCGAAGGCGCTGTAGCGGCCGAAGTCGCGCAGCCCCTGCTCACCGCTGGTCGGGAAACCGTAGGGGCCGTTCTCGAATCCGAGCTGGGAGTATTTGCCCAGGATCAGGCCCTGCACCAGGTGCGCGCCGGTCTTGGCGGTGAAGTACACCGGTCCGTTCTCGAAACTCTGGACCACGCCGTCCTTCTGGGGCGTGCGCGCCTCCTGCCCGTTCGGGTAGCCCGCGGGGCCGTTCTCGAAGCCCTGCCGGGCCCATTCGTCGAGGATCGCGCCGCGCACCGCCTGGGCCCCGGTCTGTGGGGTCCAGTAGATGGATCCGTTCTGGAAGTGCTGCACCCGGCCGCGGCCGTCGGGCAGCCCGCCCTCGCCGCCGGTCGGGAAGCCGAGGGCGCCGGTTGCGGCGCCCAGTCCGGCGTAGCTGCCGCCGATCGCGCCCGCGACCGGCTGCGCGCCGGTGCCCTGGGAGAACATCACCCGGCCGCCGCGGAAGTCCTGGCCGACGCCGCCGGTCATCGGGTATTCGCCGGTCAGGCAGTCGCCGAGCCAGTTGTTGCCCTGCACCACGGGGGCGATCGCACCGCCGGTCCTGCAGTTGGGCGGGGTGGAGTCCACGCCGAGCGCGGCCGCGGTCTGCGGCCAGGCCTGACGCATCTCGAAGTCCCAGTACGGCCAGGTGTGGGTGCCGGAGGCGCGGTAGTTCACCGAGACCGGGATATTCAGCTTGTTGAGCTTGGCCACGAAGTTCTGGGTGCTCAGCCGCGACAGCACCTCGAGCCCGAGGCCGGCGTAGTTGGTGCTGATGCCGGGAATGTCGGAGAGCGGGTCGGCGGCGCCCGCGACGCCGTTGCCGCTGGAGACGTACAGCGCGGTGCCCTTGAGCTTCTCGGCCTGCTCGTAGGGGTCGTGTTCCTTCCACGCGGCGCTGGTGGGCGGACCGAACATCTTCGACGAGTCGAAGCCGCCCGCGTCGTGCATGGCGAAGTTGACCGCCTGCGGCATGCCCAGCGAGGTCAGGGTGAGGAACCCGGAGTAGGAGGACGCCGAGCGGACCCAGCCCGGATTGCGCGCGGCCAGCATCATGGCGGCGGTGCCGCCCATCGAGAGGCCCTCCACCGCACGCACGTCGGTGGCCCGGAACTGGCTCTCCAGCAGCGGCGGGAGTTCCTTCACCAGGAAGGTCTCCCACTGGTAGTTGTGGCCGTTGTCGGGGGCCAGCCAGTCGGCGTAGAAGCTGGACTGGCCGCCGATGGGCAGCACCACCAGGGCGTTCTTGTCGGCGTAGAAGCCGGCCGCGCCCGCGTCCTTGGTCCAGCCGTTCTCGTCGTCGGTCGCGCGCAGGCCGTCGAGCATGTAGACGACCGGGAATTTGGCGTCCGGTTTGGTGTTCCAGTCACGCGGCAGCAAAAGCTGAATCTGGAGTGGGGAACCGGTCGCCGGGGAGTTCACCCACACGTTGACCCGGTGGTCGTTCAGCCAGTTCACCTTCTGGACCGAGGCCGCCGGAGCCGGGGCCTCGGGGGCGGCGCTCGCCGCCCCCGGCACTAAGAAAGTGCCCGCTGCCAGCGGAAATACCGCCGCTATGGCGCATGCCATCCTGCGCATGCGCCCTGTTCTGATCCCACGGACAACTCCAGCCACATTAGTGTTGTACCTCCGGAACCTTGTGAGTTCCGGTAGGACACACGCAAATCTGCCGTTCCGCAGCAAACGCCCAGTTGCCGGTCCGGGCCGGGCGTCAAGCCCCCAGCGCGGCCAGGATGTCGGGCCGGGCGTCGGCGAGCTGGTCCTGCCAGTAGCCCCAGGAGTGGGTGCCCTGAACCGGCAGGTTGTAGTGCGCGTCGATGCCCAGCTGTTCCATGCGGCCGATGAACGACATGGTGTTCACCATCGACAAGGTCTCCAGCGCAACGGCGTTCACGGTGTTGAACATGCCGGTCGCCGAGTCCGGACTGTCGTGCGGGCCGAGCACGCCCCACGAGGCGGAGATGTACAGCGGCAGGTTGCGCAGCTGCGGCGCGAATACGAACGGGTCCATGCGCAGCCACTGCGGGCTCCACGGCCAGGCCATCGAATCCACGTTGAAACGGCCCGCGTCGAGCATGGCGATCCGGATCGCCTCCCGCATACCGGGCGCGGAGATGTTCAGGTAGCCCGAGAACGAGGACGCGTGTTTGAACTGGTCGCGGTGGTAGGCGGCCAACGCCAGCGCCGCCGAGCCGCCCATGGACAGTCCGGCCACCGCGTTGTTGGTACGGGAGACGCCGTAGCCCTCGAGGAACGCCGGCAGCTCCTCGGTCAGGAAGGTCTCCCACTTGTAGGTGAGCTTCTGCCCGTTGGTCGAGGAGGGCGCGCGCCAGTCCGTATAGAAGCTGGACTGACCGCCGACCGGCATCACCAGGGTGACGTTGTCCTCGGCGAACTGTTTCAAGGCATCCGTCTCGAAAGTCCAGGCATTGAAGTCATTTCGGGCACGTAGCCCGTCGAGCAGGTACAGCGCGGCGTTGCCGCCGTGCCGCGCCCACTGCACCTGAACCTTGATCGGGCCCATGCTCGAGGGCACGTACAGCTCCTCGAATCCGCCTTCGGGAGTGCGATGCACCGGGTGCGTGGGCATGGCGGCCGCGGGCCCGGCCAACGCCGGGAGCGCGGCCACCGCCAGGGCCGTGACCAGGGCGCGCCGCCAGAACCTCCGGACGCGAACGCGCGTGGTGAGCCGAACCGAACCGTGCTGTGGGCATGACGAAGCGCCCTGTACTGCCATAGAGATCGATCTCCTGAACCGCAGGGGGGAACCACACCGACGTGACGGGAGTCACGGACAACGGTGCACTCTACAGTCGGCTCGGAGGTATTGGGGGCAACCGGCGGGTATCCCGTTCAGCAGGCGTGTATTTCGATCACTGCTCCACACCGAGCGCGGCCGCGGCCTGCGGCCAGGACTGTCGCATCTCGAAATCCCAGTACGGCCAAGCGTGCGTGCCGGCCGCCCGGTAGTTCACCGAGACCGGAATGCTCAATTTGTCGAGTTTCGCGGCGAATTGCCGGGATGACATGAGCGCCAGGATCTCCAGCGCCGTACCCGACCAGTCGGTACTCACTCCGGGGATCGTCGCACCACCCCGGACACCCCCGGACCCACTGCCGCTGGAGATGTAAAGGCTGACGCCCTTGAGCCGTTCGGCCAGTTCATAGGGATCGTGCGCGGACCACTCCGCGGCGCCCGGCGGCCCCCACATGAAGTCGGCGTTGTTCTCCCCCGCCGCCCGCTGCGCGAGCTGGATCGCCTGCGGCATACCGATAGTCGTGGCCGTGAGCAGTCCGGAGAACGAGGCGGCGAAACGCGCGAAGCCCTTGTTTCGCGCGGCCAGCGTCATGGCGGCCGAACCACCCATCGACAATCCAGCGATGCCGCGCACATCGGTGGTGCGCCAGTCGCGTTCGAGCAGCGGCGGTAATTCCTTGGTGAGGAACGTTTCCCACCGATTGGTCTTGCCTTCCGAAGCCTGTCTCCAGTCGGTGTAGTAGCTCGCCGCGCCACCGACGGGCAGGGCGACCACCACGTTCTTGTCAGCGTAGAACGACTGTGCCCCAGCCTCTTTCGTCCATCCGCTCTCCTCATCGCCGGCGCGTGTTCCGTCCAGCAGGAACAGCACCGGGAACTTGGCGGCGGGCCGCGCGTCCCAATCGCGCGGCAGCAACAGCTGTACCTGCACCCGGCCGTGCATGGCGGGCGAATCCACCCACAGCGCAACACGTCTCGCGCCGAGCGGGATGACCTGACTGATGACGGGCGCCGCGGCGGGCGCCGGCTCCGCGGCGGCCGGAGCACCGGTGAGCACTATCGCGACGGCCGCCGCGATGGCGACCGTCCCCCTGATCCGGCACGAGCGCCGTCGTCGCGATACCACCTGTGCCACATTAGCTTTCGAACCCGTCCGGGAAACGGCGAATGCCGGTCACCCCGAGGGGTGACCGGCATTCGGGCTATCGGAAGATCAGATCGCGTGCAGCGCCTGCAGGATGCCGATGCGGGACTTCCACAGCTCGGCCTCCCAGTACTTCCAGGAGTGGGTGCCGGTGGCCGGGAAGTCGAAGTCCGCCGGGATGCCCAGCTGCGCCAGGCGGGCCTGGAACGAGCGGGTGTTGAGCAGGCAGACCGCCTCGATGCCCATACCGACGCCGGTGTCGAACACCGCGCCGACATTGGCCGGCCGGTCGAACTCACCGGGCAGCGCGCCACCGGCCGAGATACGCATCGGCAGGCCACGCAGCTGCGGGGCGAACACGAACGGGTCCATGCGCAGCCACTGCGGGCTCCACGGCGGCGCCATCGAGTCGATGTTGTAGGCGCCCCAGCGCAGGACGGCCACGCGCAGGGCCTCCCGCATACCGGGGGCGGAGACGTTCAGCGCGCCGGAGTACGAGCCGGCCCACTTGAACTGGTCGCGGTGGAAGGCGGCCAGCGCGAGCGCGGCGCCACCGCTCATCGACAGACCGACGACCGCGTTGTTGGTGCGGGAGACGCCGTAGCCCTCGAGGAAGGCGGGCAGCTCCTTGGTCAGGAAGGTCTCCCACTTGTAGGTGAACTTCTGGCCGTTGGTGTTACTCGGGGCCAGCCAGTCGGTGTAGAAGCTGGACTGACCACCGACCGGCATCACCAGGGTGATGTCGTCGTTCGAGAACTGCTGGTTGGCGTTGGTCTCGAAGCTCCACGCGTTGCGGTCGTCGCGCGCGGCCATGCCGTCGAGCATGTAGAGCGCGCCGTTGCCGCCGTTGCGGGCCCACTGGACCTGGACCTTGATCGGGCCCATGCTCGAGGGAACCATCAGGTCCTCGGTGGCGCCCGGGTTCATCCGGTGGGTGATGCCATGAGCGGGCAGGGCCTGCGCCGGAGCGCCGCCCACCACCACCGGCAGTGCGAGAGCGGCGACCGATGCGACCAGCGTCCGCCTCATCCATGTACCCGCACCGCGTGTCGGACGCGCCGCAGTACTCCCCCCGTTCCTGCCGAACCTCATGAATCCTGCTTTCTTTTACTCCGGCTACTTCGCTGCTGACGGCCAACCCGCCCCATGAGTGCAGCCGACATCGGCCGCGACATCACCGGACAGCGAGATCCCCGACAACCTCATCAGATTGGTTCCGCGTGACAATATGTCACGGAGCCCACTCTCGGCAACAGGACCGAATGATCTTTCGGCACAATGAGAAACACGCCGACTCGCGAGTGTCGCGGCACTGACGGGAAGGGCATCCGACGCGTACACGAACTCGCATTTCACCTATGCGCAAACAGCGATTCGGTACCAGTGACTTGTGTCACTCACCTGTCTATTCGCCATTCCTATGACAACAGCTCAGCCGGGAATCGACAGCCCCCAATCCCGCTGGCCGGCAAAGTCTCCGATGCACCGGGCAATGCCTCCGATGTACAGGCAATGCCTCCGATGCGGTCCGACCAGGCACAACAAAACAGCGGCATGAGACTCGGTCTCATGCCGCTGATCGAACATCGGGCGAACTCGTGTCGAAGCGTGTTGCTGTGGAGCGGATTTCGGACGTCAGCCGATATTCGCCGACATGTCCGGAATCATCCGGTACGCGTCGTCCTGCCAGTTGGTCCAGGCGTGCAGTCCGGCGGACGGGAAGTCGTAGACCACGTTGCTCGCGCCCAGCGTCATCATGCGGACCTGGAACGCGCGGGTATTGGCCAGCGCCAACGCTTCCAGCGGGGTGCCGCGGACGATGCGGTCGGCGGCCGCGCCGAACGGAATCTGGAGGTCCTGCTGCATCGGCAGGCCGCTGCCGGCCGAGACCCAGACGCGAGTGTTGTTCGCGATCAGGGTGGGCGCGAAGACGAAGGGATCCATGCGCAACCACTGCGGACCCCACGGCGGCGCCATGCAGTCGACGTTGTAACCGCCGGCGTCGATCATGGCCGCGCGAATGCCCTCGCGCATACCCGGCGCGGAAATGTTCAGATAACCGGAGAATGATCCGGCGAAACTGAATTGGTCGGCGTGGTACGCCGACAGCGTGAGCGCGGCACTGCCGCCCATCGACAATCCGAACACGCCATTGCGATTCGGATTGAAGCCCAGGCGATCCCGCAATGCCCAGCGCAGCTGATTGGTGAGCAGTGATTCCCAGGTGTAGCGGTAGCTCTTGCCCTCACCACCGCCCAGCGCCTCGGTCACGCCGGATCCGGAATTCGACGCGGACGAGCCGCTGCCGGGCCGCAGGCCGAAGAACGAACTGGGTGAATCCCAGTCCGCGTAGAAGCTGGACTGGCCGCCGACCGGCATCACCACATTGATGTTCCAGCTCTGCAGGACCTCGGCGACATTGGTGTTGATCTCCCAGCCGTTCATGTCGCCCTGGGCGCGTTCGCCGTCGAGCACGTAGACGACGCGGTTGGTATTGCCGTCGGCGGCGCGGAAGATCCGGGACTTGATCGGGCCCATCTCGGGAGAATCGACCCAGAAGTCGAATCCCGACGGATTGAATCCGGCTGATGCGGGCGGGGAGACGACCACCCCGGCGCCTAATGGCAGCAGCATCGCCGTCGCGATACCCAGCACAGTTCGTTTGAAGCCACGCACCAGCATCGACCCAGCCTCTCATCGGAGCACAGACGATCCAGCAGAACGATCTTCTCTTCGAAACTGCTCAAGTATCGGACGTCCGCGTCGGCGTGTCGGGCGTGTCGACGCACGAGTCCCCCGGGCGAGTCCAGATCTTGACCTACGCCCGGGGGACTTTACGCGCTGAGCGCGGGTTTCTAGCCGATGTTGTTGGAGAGGTCCGGGATCATGCGGTAGACCTCGGCCTCCCAGTTCCGCCAGTTGTGCACACCGCTGGCCGGGAAGTCATAGGTGACGTTCTGCGCGCCCAGGGTGGACATCCGGACCTGGAAGGCCCGGGTGTTGGCGAGCGCGAGCGCCTCCAGCGGCATGCCCTGGATCACCGACATGACGCCGGTGACGTCGCCGGCGGCCGGGATGGCGCTGGCGGCGGAGATCCACAGGCGGGTGTTGTTGGCGATCAGGCGCGGCGCGAACACGAACGGGTCCATGCGCAGCCACTGCTGACCCCACGGCGGGGCCATCGAGTCCACGTTGTAGCCGCCGGCGTCGATCATGGCGACGCGGATGGCCTCACGCATGCCCGGCGCGGAGACGTTCAGGTAGCCGGAGAACGAGCCCGCGTAGCTGAACTGGTCCGGGTGGTAGGCGGCCAGGGTCAGCGCGCCCGAACCGCCCATGGACAGGCCGAACACGCCGTTGCGGTTGGGGTTGAAGCCCAGCCGGTCACGCAGCGCGTTGCGCAGGTCCTGGGTGATGAAGGTTTCCCAGGTGTAGCGGTAGCTCTTGCCGGGGCCGCCGGCGAACAGGCCGAACGCGCCGGAACCCGACTGCGAGCCCGAGGCGGAACCCGAGGAGGAACCGGCCGAGCCGCTGCCGCCGCCGATGCCGAGGATGGAGCTGGGCTCGGCCCAGTCGGCGTAGAAGCTGGACTCGCCGCCGACCGGCATGACCACGTTGATGTTCGCGGCGGTCAGCGCGCGGACGACCTCGGTGTCGTTCTCCCAGCCGTTGAGGATCTGGGTGGCACGCATGCCGTCGAGGGCGTAGACGACCCGCGAGGTGTTGCCGTCAGCGGCACGGAAGACGCGGGTCTTGACCGGGCCCATGCTGGCCGAGTCGACCCAGAAGTCGAACCCGGACGGGTTGAAGGCGGCGTGCGCGACGCCGCTGACTCCGGCCACCGACGCGCCCAGGGGAACCATGAGGGCCGCGGCGAGCCCGAGTGCCGATCGTTTCAACCATCCGCCGCCCATCGCTGGACGTCTAACCCACTCGCCTCGCATGCCTTCGTCCGGCCTTTCGTGTCCTGTTCATTCCGTGCAATTCCGCCGGTTCGGTCATCGCCCGGCAGAAGGTCTCGGGGAGCCTATCGTGCGTTGGCGAACTGTTCGTTATCGGTTTGTGACAGAAGTGACGGGCGCCACACTTTTCCGGAAACGTGCCCTGAGCTGCATTGATACAGGGCTCGAGACAAAACCCGGCGCCTTACCCGATGTGTGAGGAGAGATCGGGCAATTGCTTGATGAGTTGCGGCTCCCAGGTGTGCCAGTTGTGGATGCCGGTGGGCGGGAAGTCGTAGGCGACATTGCCGAGACCGACAACGGCCAAGCGGGCCTGGAACATCCGGGTGCTCGCCAGCGCCACCGCCTCGATGCCCATGCCCTCCTTGGTCGCCATCGCGGAGATGTCACCGCCGCCCGGAATGGCGCTCGCCGCGGAGATCCACAGCCGGGTGTTGTTGGCCTTCAACCGCGTTGCGAACACGGCCGGGTCGAGGTGCTGCCATCTGGCCTCCGACGAAGCCAGGGCATCCACGTTGTAGCCGCCGCAGTCCAGCATCGCGGCGCGGATCGCCGCCCGCATGCCGGGCGTGCTCATATTCGGCACACCCGAATTCGAACTGGCGTAACTGAACTGGTCCGGGTGGAAGGCCGCCAGCATGAGCGCGGCACTGCCGCTCATGGACACGCCGACCACGCCGTTGCGGTTCGGACTGAAGCCCAGCCGATCGCGCAGCGCGTTGCGCAGGTCGCTGGTGATGAAGGTTTCCCACTTGTAGGTGTAGGACTTGCCCGGACCACCCGAGAACACCGACGAGGCGCCGGAACCGGTCACGTCGCCCGGCGCGGTGCCGGGCTTCATGCCCAGGAAGGTGCTGGGCTGGGTCCAGTCGGCGTAGAAGCTGGACGCGCCGCCGACCGGCATCACCACATTGATATTGGCGTCCATCAACGCCTGGGCGACGTTGGTCTCGATCTCCCAGCCGTTGAGGTCCTCGCGGGCGCGCATGCCGTCGAGCAGGTAGACCACGCGATTGGTGTTGCCGTCATTGGCGCGGAAGACGCGCGACTTGATCGGGCCCATCGCGGAATCCACGTAGAAATCGAAACCGGCCGGATTCAGAGCCGCCTGCGCGGTGCCGCCGGTGCCGGCGACCGACGCCCCGAACGGCAGCATCAGCGCCATGGCCAGGCCGAATGTCGCCCTCGTGAACCACGCTCGCCGCGGTCGAGTTCCCCGTTTCCCACGCACAGTGGTGGCAGCGCTAGGCATCGTGTTGTTCCGGCCTTTCCAAACTCATGACATCCGCTGTGACACATAGGAAGATCACCCGCAGCGGCCTGCCGAGTAGCGTATCGCGGAACCCCCCGCCAGGCGTTACCTAATTGAGACAGAATTTCAAATTTCATCTTCAGTTCGTGACAAAACGCCCAAATTAATTGCCGTACAGCGCAAAGCAGCCCCGTATCCGCGAGGGATACGGGGCTGCTGTACTGTCCGGTTACTTCGGCGGCTCGGTCGGGTCGACCAATCCGCAGCGCTGGATCTCGTACTTCGGGACCCGATCGATCCGGTACTTGGCGAAGTCGAGCGACTGCACCAGGTTGTGCCGCCAGCGGTCGAAGGTCAGCGGCGCGCGCACCGAGGCCAGCATGTCCTGGGTGGCGGGGCAGGACAGCGCCGTGCGCGCCTGCATGGTCCACTTCTCGTCCAGGAACCACGGCATCCACGGGTGCTTGTCCACCATGCCGGTGTCCACGACCACCCAGTCGGAGTAGAGGTTCTTGTCGTGGCCGATCCGGCCGTCGGTCAGCCGATCGGTGTGCGAGGCAAGCGGATACGCCAGGCCCATCTGATCGATGACGCGCACCTCCAGCGGCACGTTCATACTGGTCATGCCGAGATTCAGGAAGAACACCACGTGCTCCTGATTGCCCTCGGGGACCGGTGCGGGCACCAGATACCAGTTCGTGAACGAGGGCGAGCTGAGCAGCAGCGCGCCGTCCGGCGTATTACCGATGTCCCGGACCATGGCGCGAATGCGCGGATAGTCCAGGTAGTCCTCCGCGCGGATCGGGTGATCGTGGCCGGTGTTGAGCACGTAGTAGATGCGCTCGTCCACGATGCCGTTGGCCCGGATCTTGGTGCCGGTCGTGATGGCGGTGGTGTCGGCCGCGAACAGCGCCCACCCCGTGGTTCCGGCGAACGCGGCCAGCACGACCACGAAAGCCCAGTCCATGCGGCGCATTCCGGTCGCGCCCGCCGCCACCCTGCGCGGCAGCCGCAGCGGCAGCACCGCGACGGGCAGGATCAGGCAGAACACCTGCGGCAGCAGCATGCGGCCGTGCATGAAGTCGCCGCCGACCCGGATCTCGTAGACGGTGAGCACGAATCCGCTGCCCAGCATGAGCGCGACCACCGCGGCGGGGGTCCGCAGCCAATGACTGAAACTGTCAATCCGCCCGCGCCATCCGGGTTTCCGGGATTCGCCCGCGGGATAGGAACCGGAGAGTTGGTCGCGGCGCTGCCGCCCGACCACCACACCGGCCACCAGCAGCACCAGCAGCGGCAGCCACAGCCAGTACGGCCCGACCAGATCCCAGAGATATTCCATACCCTGGCCCCACTTCGCGCCGCCGGCGTCCTTGGCCACCGCGGTGTTCGGGTAGGGCAGGCCGTAGTAGCCCATCCGCCAGATCTGGTACGCCACGGGCAGCAGACCCGCGACCGCCACGATCAGCACCCGGAACAGCCAGGGCCGCAAGCGGGTCTCGGGCACCGGGGCGCAGAACAGCATGAGCAGCGCGAGCGCCCCGACCAGTGTCATCTCCGGGCGGATCAGCGGGGCCAATCCGGCGAAGAAGACGAGCGCGAGAAAGCCTGCGGGGCGCGCCTTCTCGGCCTGACTCCAGCGCACCATCCCCCACCAGAGCACCGCCAGCCAGAAGATGACGAGGCAGGACTCCAGTCCGGAGGTGGCGTAGTCACGCGCCGGGGGCAGGGCGATGTAGACCAGCACGCCCGCGGGAAGCAGCAGCGCGGAACCCGTTCCGCCCCACAGCCGGGCGGTGCCGAGCATCGCGAACACGATGGCCAGCACCGACAGCGTGAGCGCGATCCCGAGCACCACGTATTCCAGCCGGGCCTGGGTCAGCCAGCTGAAGAAGTAGACGATGTAGGTCCAGGCCGTGCTGGTATTGGCCTCGACCCGTTCGTCGACATTGAAGACCGGACCGTTGCCCGCCAGCAGGTTTCGCACCGTGCGGAGAACGATCAGGCCGTCGTCGGCGATCCAGCGCCGCTGCCACGCACCGGCCGCGAACAGTGTCGCGGTCAGTGCGATCCCACCGATGAACGTGGCTCGGGATAGTCGCGAGGCACCGCGCGCGGAGTCATCCGCACGCCGACGGGCGCGACCGACCGGCAATTGTGCCGTCGGCGCGCCCGTCTCTCGCTCTTCTCCCTCTACCACGTCAGGTGAGATAGACAGCGACACCCAGAGCTCCGATCAAGGCGACTGCGAGGAACTGGAGGACCCGGTCCCCCAGGGCGATCTCTTCCGGCTCACCCGCTTCGCCGCCGTCGACATCCACCGCGTAGCGCATGATGGCGATGACGAACGGGATCATGGAGATGGCGAACCAGATGGTGTCCTTGGCGCGATCCTGCTCGAACGCCCACAGACCGTAGAACACGACCACCGCGGTGGCCGACAGGGTCCAGACGAAACGCAGGTAGGTCGGCGTGTAGTACTCCAGCGACTTGCGGATCTTCGCACCGGTGTCGAGCGCGTACTTCAGTTCGGCGTAGCGCTTTCCGGCCGCCATGAACAGCGAACCGAACGCCATGATCAGCAGGAACCACTGGGACAGACGGATATCCGAGGAGACGCCGCCGGCGACCGCGCGCAGCAGGAAGCCCGATGACACGATGCAGATGTCCAGCACCGCTTGGTGCTTGAGGCCGAAGCAGTAGGCCAGCTGAATGCCGACGTAGACCGCCATCACCACGGCCAGATGCCAATTCGCCGCGAAGGACAGCAGGATCGAGCCGATCAGCAGCACCGCCGAGAGCGCGTAGGCCAGGTTCACCGGGACCACGCCGGCCGCGATGGGCCGGAAACGCTTGGTCGGGTGCGCCCGATCGGCCTCCACGTCGAGGGCGTCGTTGACCAGGTAGATGCCCGACGCGGCCATGCAGAACACCAGGAAGGCGAGAGCCACGTGGCCGAGTACCGACACATCGCTGATCACCAGATCGCCCGCGGCGGTCTTGCCGGCCGCCAGCGGCGCGGCCAGGACCAGCACGTTCTTGATCCACTGGCGCGGGCGCATGGCCTTGATCAAGCCGCCGCCCAACGTCTTCGGCGGTCCCTTGACGACCGCCTCTGCTAGGTCGGTGCTGGTCGGCTCTTCGCTCATGTCAACGATGGCTTCTTCCTGGGCGGTCACTTCGCGAGTCTCTTTTCGGCGGCGAGCACGGCGGCGGCTGATGCTGCGCCCAGCGCGGAACCCGCCAGCACGTCGGAGGGGTAATGCACACCGAGGACCACCCGCGAGAGCAGCATCGGCGGGACGAGCACCGCAGGCAAGGGTAGCCCGGTCAGTCGGCCGAGCAACACCGCCGCCGCCGTGGTCGAGGTGGCGTGCGAGGACGGGAAGCTGAGCTTCGACGGCGTCGACACGTTGACCTGCACGGACGGATCGTTAGGACGCGGGCGGCGGACCACCCGCTTGATCACCACCGACGCGGCGTGCGCGCCGAACGCGCCGACCGCGACCCCGGCCCACTGGCGGCGGCGCGGCTTGTCGACCAGCGCACCGACCGCCGCGATGCCGATCCAGCCCAGCGAGTGCTCACCGAAATGCGACATGCCGCGGGCGGCCTTCACGACCGCCGGGTTCTGTCCGATGGTGCCCTGCACCAGGTTGAGAATCTTGACCTCGGCCGGGGGTGCGGCCGGAGTCGCCGGCGCGTCCGGGACCGCGTGCAGTCCGCGGTCCACGCCGGAAGCTGGCTGTGCAGCCGTCATTTGGGCTCATTCCTCGTCTGGGCGGCGGAAGCGTCGATACCGAAGACGTTCTCCCACGCAGCCTGGCTGGTGAGATGCGCGTGCGCGCGACGATACTGCTCGCGCACCTCCGGGAAGCGCTCGGCCAGCTCCTTGCGCAGGCGCATGGCCTCGGTGAACAGCTCCTTGGCCTTGCGCGGATCCCGCTTACGGTAGACGACGCCGCGGCCGTCGGCGGTGGTGACGGTGACTCCGTCGACCTGCGAGAGCAGGAACCAGCGCGCGTCCAGGGTCGGCACGTTCAGCTGCGGGGTGTCGTGATGCTTCGGGTTGGCCTTGCGGAAGTTGTGCAGCACGCCCTTGCCGAGGCGCACCACCTTGGCGATCGGGTTGCCCGGCTCGCCCACCGCGCCGACCTCGGCGCGAGAGGCCAGGGGCAGTTCGGTGGAGGACGGCACCACGACCGCGTCCGGGTATTCCTTGCGCATGGCGTGCACCTTGCCGAGCGCGGTCGGCAGCAGCTCGAACAGCTTCTCCGGTCCGGCGAGGTAGTCGCGGATTGCCTCGTTCTGAATGGCGACCGTCGAATACTCCAGGCACAGCAGGTGTTTCAGCGTGGCCTTGACGGTGTTGACCACCATCGGGCGGCCGTCGTTGGGCAGGTGCAGCGAGGCGACCACCAGGCGGTTGCGCAGATGGAAGTAGGCCTGCCAGTCGATGGCGTCGTCCTTGTCGGACCAGGCCATGTGCCACACCGCCGCACCCGGCAGGGTGACCGTCGGGTAGCCGTGTTCCCTTGCGCGCAAGCCGTATTCGGCGTCGTCCCACTTCAGGAACAGCGGCAGCGGCTGCCCGATCTCCTCGGCCACCTGGCGCGGGATGACGCAGGTCCACCAGCCGTTGAAGTCGACGTCGATGCGCCGGTGCAGCAGCTTGGAGTTGTCGCGGTCGCGCAGCGGGTTCTTGGCGAAGTCGTGGTCGTACTCGACATTGGGGGCCGCGGTCCACATGAAGATGGAGCGGTCCACCACCTCGCCCATCACGTGCAGGTGCGAGCGCTCCTGCAGGTTGAGCATCTGGCCGCCGGTCAGGATGGGCGACTTGGCGAAACGCGAGAAGGCCAGGGCCCGCAGAATGCAGTCCGGCTCGATCTCGATGTCGTCGTCCATATAGACGATGTACTCGGCGTCGGTGGTCTTGAGCGCCTCGTACATGACGCGGCTGTAGCCGCCGGAACCGCCGAGGTTCGGCTGGTCGTGGATGGCGAGGCGACCGGCCAGGCGGGCCGCGGCCTCGGCGAAGCCGGGCTCGTCCACGACCTTCTTGGTGCCCTGGTCGGGGATGATGACGGCCTGGATCTTCTCCAGCACCAGCGGGTCGGAGCCCAGCGCGGTCAGCGTCTTGACCGCGTCGGTGGGGCGGTTGAAGGTCGGCATGCCGACGGCGATGCTGCCCTCACCCGGCGCCTCGACGGGCGCGTACCAGCCGCCGCTGCGCATTTCGACGTGGCTGTCGGTGGTGATGTCGAACCAGATCCAGCCGCCGTCCTCGAACGGGCCCAGATCCACCTCGAACTCGACGAAGTCGGCGGCGGCCGCGCCCTCGCCCGGCGTGCTGAACTCGTTGCCCTGCACGTGGATTCGGGAGCCGTCGGCCTTGGAGCGGTAGACGTCGACGCGGCCGTGGCCGGAGAGTTCCAGGCGCAGCACGACCGACGTCAGCACGCTCCAGCGCCGCCAGTAGCTGGCCGGGACCGCGTTGAAGTAAGTGCAGAACGACACCTCCGACTCCGCGCCGATGGCCAGCGCGGTGCGCGTAATGGCATGCGCGCGACGGGAATTGGTGTCGGATTCCTCGAGGTACAGCTTGCGGACGTCCAGCGGTTCACCCGGCCGGGGCAGGATGATGCGCTGGAGCAGGGATACGGCGCGAGTCTCGGTGCTCATGTCTTCCCGCGTGAGTTGTGCGGTCATCAGGCCTCATCCACCAGCGGCGCACCGGATTCCAGGTGCGGGCGCAGCACATTGTCGAACATGCTGAGCGCGGCGCCGATGGCCATGTGCATGTCCAGGTACTGGTAGGTGCCCAGGCGGCCACCGAACAGCACCTTGGCCGAAGCGGTTTCGGCCTTGGCGCGCTCGCGGTAGGCGAGCACCTTGGCGCGGTCTTCGGGGGTGTTGATGGGGTAGTACGGCTCGTCGCCGGTCTGGGCGAAGCGCGAGAACTCGCGCATGATGACCGTCTTGTCGGCCGGGTAGTTGTCGCGCTCGGGGTGGAAGTGGCGCGGCTCGATGATGCGGGTGAAGGGGACGTCCGCATCGTTGTAGTTCATCACCGGGATGCCCTGGAAGTCACCGGTTTCCAGCACCTCGGTCTCGAAATCGATGGTGCGCCAGCCGAGTTCGCCCTCGCTGTAGTCGAAGTAGTGGTCCAGCGGGCCGGTGTAGACGACCGGGGCGTCCGGGCTCTGGGCGCGGACCTCGTCGCGCACGTCGAACCAGTCGGTGTCCAGGCGCACCTCGATGTTCGGGTTCTCGGCCATCTTCGTCAGCCACGCGGTGTAGCCGTCCTTGGGCAGACCCTCGTAGGTGTCGTTGAAGTAGCGGCTGTCGAAGGTGTAGCGGACCGGCAGCCGGGTGATGATGTTCGCCGGCAGCTCCTTGGGATCGGTCTGCCACTGCTTGGCCGTGTAGTCGCGGATGAACGCCTCGTAGAGCGGGCGGCCGATCAGCGAGATGCCCTTCTCCTCGAGATTGGTCACATCGTCGCTGGCGACCTCCGCCGCCTGCTCGGCGATCAGCGCACGCGCCTCGTCCGGGGTGTAGTAGCGGCCGAAGAACTGGGAGATCATGCCCAGCCCCATGGGCAGCGGGTACGCCTGGCCCTTGTGCAGGCCGAAGACGCGATGCTGGTAGTTCGTGAACTCGGTGAACTGGTTCACGTAGTCCCACACCCGCTTGTTGGAGGTGTGGAAGAGGTGGGCACCGTACTTGTGGATCTCGATGCCGGTTTCGGGGTCCGCCTCCGAGTAGGCGTTACCGCCCAGGTGGTAGCGGCGTTCGACCACCAGGACTCGCTTGCCGAGCAGGTTGGCGGTGCGTTCCGCGATGGTCAGCCCGAAGAAGCCGGAGCCGACAACGATCAGATCGAAGGGGGATGCGACGGTCACGGTCGCCCAGACTACCGGCAGTGACCGTAGGCGCGCGTGGGCTCCGCCGGGGTGGGCGCGCAGGCCGGGCGCTGGGGCGATGCCAGGCCTTTGCCGGGGACCGTGGCCGGACGGCCGGGAGCTCGCGGCAGCGCGTGGCGCAGGTCATCCCGGCGAGCGGGATTGGTCGCCGGGTTTTCGCTCAGAGTTCACGAAACGGCTGACGGTGGCGTCATGGGAGCGGTATTACATATCGACTCGATTTGTAAACCGACCAGTTTGTTGCCGTGCGCTTGCGCGGCCCCCCGAAAGACCGTGTGCATGCGCCTCGCTCGATTCGCCCCGCTCGTGGGGGCACTGTCCATCACCGCCATCCTGGGCACCGCCGCCCTCGTCCCGGGCGCGGCCCCCGCTCGCGCCGACGAGGGCGACGCGCTCGCCGCGGCGCAGATCGCGGACGCCGACGAGATCTGCGGCAAGCCCGCGGCGACCTTCGACGACGTCATCACCGCGGCCGCCACGGCCATTCGCACGGTGGTTCCGGCCGAGCAGCAGACCGCCTACGACCGATCGGTCGAGGACTTCCGGCAGAACGTCGCGTCGATCCGTGTACACCGCAACGGACTGCCCCTGGGGCCGGACGAGGTGAACGACCGCACCCAGTTCCTCGACGACCCGATCGTCACCTACATCGTCAACAACCTCGACGCCGTCAAGACCGGCAAGCTGCACAAGACCATCGCGGTCTCGCAGCTGAAGGTGCGCGATGTGGTCGAGGTGTTCATTCTCGCCACCCGCATCGTGAAGATCCCCGCCCAGTTCGCGGCCAGCCTGGTGCCGACCGTCGGCTTCGTGCTCAAGCCGGTGGTGGGCGCGCTGTTCAACGGCGTGAAGTCGCTGGCGCGGTCGGTGCAGTCGCAGCTGTCGGTGGGTTGCGGCGCCACTGGCGCGTATCGGAAGCTGCAGCTCGAGCTGCCCGACGAGCGCGTCGATGTGCCGCAGCCGCTCATCGATCTGGCCAACCAGCTCACCAAGGCCGACGGCAGCTGCACGCCGCTGGCCGAACTGAAGACCGCCGACCTGGTCGAACGCACCCGCAAGTTCCTCACCACCGCGGCCGGGCTGCCCGTCGACCCGGCGTCGGTGAACGCCAATGCCGATGCGCTGCAAGGCTTCCTGCGGGACAACCGAGTCGCCGACGTGATGATGCTGCGCCGTACCGAGCAGCTCGGCCCGATCGTGGACTCGCTGGACTACGGTCCGCTGACCTTCCTGGCCAACCTGGGCTTCGACATCTACGAGGGCCGCGCGCTCGACACGGTGCCGCTCGCGGACGTGAAGGTGGAGAACGTCTTCTCACTCATCACCTTCGCGCTCGACGCCACCAGCCTGCTGCTCACCATCGGCAATACGATCGCCGGATTCACCGGGGTGGCCTCCACCATCACCACGCCCCTCGGCATCGCCCAGACCATCGCCTTCGCACCCGCCACCTACGGCGCGCCGATCCTGCGCGGTGTCATGCAGTCGATGTGCGCGGCCTGACCACCCGCTGACCTGAAACAGCCGCCCGGCCGAAAGGCCGGGCGGCTGTTCACTTCTCGGGCCACTCCCCCGCGCGGCTACAGTTCACTGCCCGGGGACTACAGCCGGGCGGCGGAGTACACCCGCATCGCGTCGCGGACGTACACGGCGGTGCCGTCGCCGTGCTTGTCGTAGTTCTTCGCGAAACGCGGGTCGGCGACGTACATGTCGCCGAGTCCGTTGAAGTACTGAGCGGTCACCGGACCATTCGTGGGCGTCGTCGCGAGCCAGTCGTAGTGCCGCTGCACGATGGCCTGCACCTCGTCGCTGTCGACCGCCAGGCCCGCCGCGCGGGCGCGACCGTAGTCGGCGGCGATGTCCAGGTGGGTCTGGAGGTGGGCCTTCTTCTCGGCCTCGCTCTTGGAGTTCCACCACTGGTTGCCGCTGTCCCAGGCGTTCTTGCCCCAGCGTTCGATGACCTCGTCCTTGTACTGGGCGTGGTCGAATCCGTCGAATACCTCGTCTGCCATCAGTTGTTCACCTGCTTCCGTCTTGCGCAATGTTGTTTGCACCGAGGTGATCTGGCGCGCGATCCGGTCCTGCTCGTTTTTCAGCAATTCCAGATGGGTGCGCAGGGCGGCGGCGGTGTCCTTTTGCCCGGCGAGCACTTCGGCGATGGCCGGCAGGCCGAGACCGAGCTCGCGGAGTAAAAGGATGCGCTGCAACCGGACGAGGGATTCCTGGTCGAAATAACGGTAACCGTTCGACCCGATCCGGCTCGGCGGCAATAACCCGAGCTCACCATAATGCCGCAGGGTGCGGCTGGTGGTTCGGGCGACTGCGGCCAATTGCTGGATGGACCATTCGGTTGCCACGTTCCGGCCTTTCGTATCCTCTCGTTCTCCTCGACGAATTCAGGATGCAAGTTGACGCAGCGTCAAGGTCAAGCCCCGACCAGTATGCGCCGGTCGGGGCTTGTTCGAGGGGCTTACGCGCCGGCGGTGCACTCGCTGTAGCGCACGTGCACGGACTGCTTCGGCGGGGCCGAGCTGCCGAACATGGCCGGCGGGGACGGCAGCCAGTTGGTGAGCCGGTCCATGGCGTCACGCTCGGCCTCGGCGCGGTTGCGGCCCGAACCGCCGTAGTAGTAGGTGTGGTCGGCGCTCTCGGCGATGGCGCCGCAGCCATTGGCGAACTGCACCATCACCTTGCAGCCGCGGTGGGCGCACTTGTTCAGCGCGGCCGCGTCGGAAGCGCCCCAGCTCGGGTAGTTCCACGCGGCGCCGTAGAAGGTGCCACCGTCGGTGCTCAGCGCGAGTGTGCCGTAGAGCGATCCATCCGGTCCCCGCTCGGCATTGGCGGTACCGGCCCCCAGCGACGTCATCAGCACGGCGGCCGCGGAAACGAACATGGTCAAGGCGAGCTTGCCCGAGAAAGCCATTCGAATTCTCCCCAATTTCGCAGCGGCCGCTGCGCATGGGCCGCTACTGCTCTCGGTGGTGCGATCACCACTGCCCGATTTCTATCACGGGCCACCGACACGGCCAAGTCTGTTTCCGCTGGAACCGGCTGTCGGGCATAGCTTTTCCGAATAGCTCCGGAAGTGGGGACTTGCCAATCACTTGCGGGCGTGACATGCTCCACGCGCGCGCCCCCGGACTCCCGAATTCGGCGCGCTGGAATCGATTTTTCGTGGGATGGGGAAAACCTGATGAAGTCTGCGGGCCGCGCCCGAGTTCTGCACTGGGCGGCCGCGGCCGTCACTGCGGTGAGCTCCACCCTCCTGTTCGCCGGCTCCGCGGACGCCGCCCCGGTGGTGACGCTCGGCGGTGGCTCCGGCGTCTACGTCGAAGACCTCCAGGACGCCACCTCGGTCAGCGAGTGCACCATCACCGCGATGGGCTACGACAACAAGAATCAGCTGGTCGGACTGACCGCCGGCCACTGCGGTGAGGTCGGCGCGCGCATCGCCGCCGAGTACACCCGCTCCGGCGGTATCGGCGTCATCGCCGAGAAGGACGAGGAGATGGACTGGGCCATCATCGTCTTCAACGCCGACCGGGTGATCCCGACCCGTCAGGTCGCGCAGTCGGTCATCAACTCGGTCGGCGCGCCGCCGCGGATCGGCGAGAACGTCTGCAAGAACGGCCGCACCACCGGTTTCACCTGCGGTCCGGTATGGGAGACCAAGTCCACCTACTTCCGTAGCCAGGTGTGTGCCAACCACGGCGACTCGGGCGCGCCCGTGCTGCGCGGCGACCAGCTGGTCGGCATGGTGGTGGCGGGCACCGACTTCCGGGCCGGGCCGATCAGCATCGAACTGCCGCTGTGCACCGGTGGCGGCAACCTGATCCACGAGCCGGAGCTGTCCACCAACATCACCACCGTGCTGGCCGACATCGACCGTCACGGCGGGGCGGGCGCGGGTTTCCGCGTGGCGTAAAGCCTTCGGGCCGTGAGGAATCGGCCGACACGTGGGGCGTGACCGAACCATCGGTCACGCCCCACGGTCGTTTTGCCGGACTGCCAACCGCCCAGTTCATATCACTGCGAGCGAATCGCTGATATCATGAGTTCATATTTCCTGATATCAACGAGGTGGGCCATGTCTCGAACCCTGATCGACATCGACGACGAAGCCCTCGAGCTCGCAGCCGAGGAGCTAGGTACGAAAACGAAGGTGGCCACGGTTAATGCGGCCCTGCGCGAAGTCGCCAATCGCCGTGCGGTCGCGAAGGTGCTGCAGCAGTTGCGTGACAGCGAAACCGATCTGTCGCCCGAGGGTATGCGAGGTGCATGGCGCTGAGAACACTGTTCATGCTGGCGGACAAGTCGGCCTTCGAGTGGGTGCTCCGCGATGATCGCGCGGCCGCGGATTTCGCCGAAATCACCAGCACTCCAGGCGCTCTGGTTGCGGCCTGCCATCTGACCGCACTGGAGATCGGCTATTCCGCCCGATCACATCAGGATTACCTCGACAAGATCAGCGGCCAGAAGGCGCTGGTCTGGTTACCGATAACCGAGGAGGTGATGGATCGAGCCCTCCAAGTGCAGGGCCTGCTGGCCGAACGCGGCGCACACCGCCTACCCCTCCCTGATCTGATCATCGCCGCAACGGCCGAGGTCCACGGCGCGATCGTGGTTCATGTCGACAGTGACTATCAGACCATCGCCGACGTGACCGGCCAGCCGCAGCGCAGATTGCAGACGTCCTGACGGAACCTGATTCCTCCGAACACTGGGATCTGCAACCGGTGAACCGGCGATACACCGCGGGGGCGTGACCGGTTCATCGGTCGCGCCCCGCGGTGTTTTCGTTGTGCGGTAGCGGCTTTCAGTAGCCGACGGTGAATCGGACGCGGTGGTGGCGGGGATTCTCGATCTCGTCGAGCAGCGCGATGGCCATGTCCTCCATGGAGATCGAGGAATTGCCCTGGTCGTCGGCGATCATCTCGTCGAGGCCGAACCGGAAGACGCCGGTCCGCTCACCGGGCTCGAACAGCGCGGGCGGGCTGACGTAGGTCCAGTTCACCGGGTGCGCGGTGGTCCGGAACACCTCGAGCTGACGGCGGCCGCCCTCGGCGATCGGGCCCAGTTCGGCCGGGAACTCCGGCTGCTCGGCCAGCGTCCTGCCGGTTCCGGCGACGGTCAGGGTGCCCGCGCCGCCGACCACCAGCAGCCGAATTCCGCTGTCCGCCAGCCCTTCCAGCAGGGCCGCGGCGACCTCGGCCAGCTCGTGCTCGCTGCCCGGGACCGGGCGGGTCGCGCTGACCACGACATCGCTACCGGCGCTGGCCTTCTCGACGGCGGCGGCATCGGCGGCATTACCCGCCCACACCTCGACCTGCTCGGGCAGATGCCGCAGCCGCTCGGCGTCGCGAGCGACCGCGCGCACCCGGTGACCCCGGCTCAGCGCCTCGGCCACGACCCGGCTCCCGGTGTCTCCGCTGGCTCCGAACACTGTGATCTGCATGATGTTTCGCTCCTTCGCAAGGTTTCCGGATCAGGCCGCGGTGCGGGCCGGTGCGGGCGTGTCGGTGACGGGTTCGGGCGCCTTGGGCGCGGTGCCGGTCTGACCGAGCAGGGTGCCGCCCAGCGCGATCGCCATGCCCAGGATCTGCAGCGGGGCCAGCGCCTGGCCGAGCGCGGCCCAGCCGATGACGGCCGCCGACAGCGGGCTGAGCAGTCCGAGGAACGAGACCGAGGTGGCGGGAGCCTTGGCGATGCCGCGGAACCAGATGGCATAGGCGGCAGCGGTTCCGATCAGGCCCAGGTAGAGGTAGCCGCCGATATTGCGGGCGTCCAGCGCGGGCGGCGCGCCCTCGATGATGGCGGCCAGCGGCAGCAGCATCAGGCCGCCGGCGGTGAGCTGCCAGCCGGTCATGGCCAAGGGGCTCACGCCTTCCGGGCGTCCCCAGCGCTTGGTCATCACGGTGCCGCCCGCCATGGACGCCGCGCCCAGCAGACCGGCGATCACGCCGACGGTGTCGAGAACCGCTGTGGCCCTCAGTACTACGAGCGCGACGCCGAAGAGTCCGATCACGCCCGCCAGCACCTTGCGGACGGTGAGCCGCTCGTTGAGCGCCACGGTCGCGATGCCCAGCGCGAAAAGCGGTGCGGCCGCGCCGAGTACGGCGGCGACGCCACCCGGGAGGCGGTAGGCGGCCAGGAACAGCAGCGGCATGAAGATGCCGATGTTCAGCGCGCCCAGCACGGCCGCGCGGCCGATCCACTGCCCGTGCGGCAGCTTGCGGGTGATGGCCAGCAGCAGCAGTCCGGCGGGCAGCGCGCGCATGAGCGCGGTGAACATGGGCCGGTCCGGCGGCAGGAACGTGGTGGTGATCGCGTACGTCGATCCGAAGACCAGCGGGGCGAGGGCGGTTACGGCGAGGGTTCCCGCAAGTCCTGCGGCTCCAGCGCGTGTGGTGGTCATCGATAGCTCCTCATTGATAATCTCAACGTTGAGATAACACCATCCCGGATACCTCAGCGTCAAGTATCTCAACGTTGAGATTATTTCGGGGACCGAAAGGAGCAGGTCACATGCCCGACGCAGTCGACCAGATCACCGCGGCCTGGCGTCAGCAGCGCCCCGACGTCGACAGCTCCCCCATGGAGATCTTCGGCCGCATCTCCCGCCTGGCCCACATCATCGAGCGCGAACTCACCGACTTCTTCCGCGCTCAGGGTCTGGAGTTCTGGGAGTTCGACGTCCTCGCCACCCTCCGCCGCTCCGGCAGCGAATCCGGCCTCACCGCGGGCGCCCTCAACAAGGCCGCCATGCGCACCTCCGGCGCCATCACCAACCGCATCGACCGCCTGGTCGCCAAGGACTTGGTCGAACGCGTCCCCGACCCCGCCGACCGCCGCGCCATCCGAGTCCGCCTCACCGACACCGGCCGCACCCTCGTCGACAACGTCCTCCCTCTACACATGGAAAACGAACAACGCCTCCTGGCCGACCTCACCCCCGGCGACCGCGAGGCCCTGATCCCCCTCCTCCGCAAGTTCTCCGAATCCCTCGGCGACCTTTCCCTGGACTGAAACACACACAAGGGCGGCACCCTCTTCTCGAAGGCGCCGCCCTGTACATGGGTTACTCGGCCGGGTAGAGGGTTGGGCTCGGCGTGGTCGGATGCGCCGGGGTGTAGGCCGGACGAGTAGGGGTGGGTTGAGTTGGGGTAGTTACGGTTCGGGGAGCCGGGGTGACGGCGGGGACCGCCAGTGGCTGTGGGGGTGCTTGATCGGGGACCCCGCGGGTGTCGGAGTGCAGGGAGTTCGGGTCGGCACTGCCGGGGCTGGGGAGGTTGCCTCGGGTTCGGTTGCCCGGGTTGGGGCGAGCCGGGGTGTCCGGGGTGACATTGCCTGGAGTTGCCGGGTTTTCGGCGTCCGGAAGGGCCGGTTGGGCGTAGGACGGATCCGGGTAGGTCGGCGCGCCTGTGCTGGGGGTGGTGGTTTCCAGCGGGGCGCCGGTTTCCGGGTCGACTTCCGTTGGGGTTGTACCGGTTTGGGGAGTCTGGGGAGACAGGAGGCCCGGTAGGAGGCCGGGCGACTGCACTGCCGGGAAGTCTGTCAGGGCGGGGCCGATTTCCATGGCCGAGGCGGGGGTCAGGGGGCCGCCGTCGGGGGCGGCGGAGTACTCGGCGCGGAGGATGTGGTTGTCGCGGACCAGGACTCGGCCGGAGGTGGAGTCGACGGCCTCGGTGGTGCGGGGGTCCTCTTTGTCGGTGCCGAGGTACATCTGGCAGTCGGTGGTGTCGCAGGTTTGGGCGTAGGTGTAGCGGTCTTCGGCCAGGGCGTAGGAGCGGGCGGCGATGGCTTGGGCTTTGAGGGCTTCGGCGCCGCCTTGGTCGGCCCAGCCGGGGATCATTTCGGCGGGGACCACGCCCTTGAGGTAGTCGTCGAGGTCTACCTCGTTGACGGTGCGGAAGGAGTCGCCGTCCAGGGCTACGCCGAGGACGCCGCGGAAGGCGTTGCCGCCGCAGATTTCCAGTTGTTCCTCGGCGGGGCGGGCGGTGCCTTCGGTGACGGGGTAGGCCCACGGGTCGTCGGTCGAGCCCTCCCACAACGTGTTTCCGTCGCAGTCCTGGGTGATGGTGACGTCCGCGCCTGAGGCGGTGGGGGTGAGGTGGGCGGCCTGGCCGGGGATGACACGGCGGCCGGCGACGTAGAAGACGGAGTCGGAGACGACGTCGAGGGTTTTGTCGTCCTGCTCCATGAGGCGTACTCGGACGGAGGTCGCGCCGATGTCGGCGAGGTCGGCTCCGGAGTAGTAGTTCGAGAGGATGCGGTCGGCGGTCCAGCCTTCCGCGGCCTTCTCGAATGCGCCGTGCTGGCTGAGACCGCGGCCGTGACCGGCGCCCACCGTCAAATGGAGGGCGTTCTCGGGCCAGGCCCACACGAGGAGGGCGGTGCCGCCGGTGGTGGCGGCGACAGCGAGAGACAGGGTGAGCAGACCGCGCCGTCTACGGCGCTCGGCTAGGTACCCGTTCGGCATGTCATACCCGTTCTTTCGAGGGCTGAAGCTACATTCGAGTTACCCAAAGCTAAGCCTCAACCATACGTTCAGGGAATGTGACAGTAGGGACTAGTGTGCTCGTTGATGCGCCAAGTAGCAAGCTTGTGCTCGGGGGCGCGGTTAGACCGATTTACCTGAATGGGAGATGCTTGTGCCGTATCGCAGACCGAAACATGCCTACACGCTCCCGGTCATCACCGCCCTCGCGCTGACCGTGCCCCTCGGTGTCCTCGCACTGAGTGACGCCCGGGATGTCCGGAACGCGGACGAAAGCAATTTGGCAGCTATACCAGCACAAATGGCCGAAGTCGCCCTGTCCTCGGTGCCCGACATCGTGCTGCCGCTGCGCGAGCTGACCGGGCTGGACCTGCCCGACCTCCGACTATCCGATCTGCGGATGTTGCCGCTGCCCAGCTCGATTCAGATCCCCCAGAACCTGATCCCGGGCGTGCCACTGCCGACCGAGATCCCGCTGCCCAGGCTCAATAATCCCCAGCCGCAGCCGGTCGCACCCGCCCCGGCGCCGCGCGCCATCCGGCCCCCCGTGCCGGGCTCACTCCCCAACGCCACACCGGTGGTCCCCGGCTCCGCGAAACCGGCCACCCCTGCGGGCGCGCCCGGATTCATCGCCGAACCGGGGCCGGAGATCCCGGTGGCGCCGAACACCCAAATCTCCTCCGCCCCAGTGGCTCCCGCTCCGGGCGGCGTAGCACCGGCTGATGCCCCCGCCCCGGCCCCGATCCCGGCCGCGGACAACCCGGCGGCCCCGGGTCCACACCCGGTCCCCGGTCTCACCGGCGATCTGCGCGCCCCCGCCCTCTCCCCGGGCGCGGTCCCCACCGAC
Organism: Nocardia sp. NPDC005746; assembly: GCF_040630785.1. Classification (NCBI taxonomy): domain Bacteria; kingdom Bacillati; phylum Actinomycetota; class Actinomycetes; order Mycobacteriales; family Nocardiaceae; genus Nocardia; species Nocardia sp. NPDC005746. Next base: position 400,764 of record NZ_JBEXYE010000001.1, on the reverse strand, counting down.
CTGGTCGACAAGGTCGGCGCGCAGGTCAAGGAACTCACCCGCGACACCCCGTTCAGCATGGTCGCGCTCACCGCGACCGACGTTCTGAACGCCACCACCAAGATTCGCGCCCAGCGCCCCGACGGCACCTGGGGACCGTGGTACGACGCCGAGTCCGAATCCGGTAGCGACAAGTCCCAGCCGGGTAAGCGCAAGGGCACCGAGCCCATCTACGTGGGCAACACCAAGACCGTGCAGATGCTGGTGACGCCGAAGGCGAAAGCCGTCGCCACGCCCGCCGAACCGACTCCGCTGGACGACAGCAAAGCGGATCCCGCGCAGATCAACCTGGAGAAACTGGCCGCGGTGCTGATCGATCCGGGCCGCGGCAGCATCGACGAGAACCTCACCTCGGTGGCCGCGCCGCTGCCCGGCGGCGGCCCGAAAGTGATCTCCCGGGCGCAGTGGGGCGCGGACGAGTCGCTGCGCTGCGAGGAACCCACCTACGACGACGGCGTCTCCGCGATCACCGTGCACCACACCGCCGGCCGCAACGACTACACCAAGGCCGAGTCCGCGGGCATCGTGCGTGCCATCTACTCGTATCACGCGAAAACGCTGGGCTGGTGCGACATCGGCTACAACGCCCTCGTCGACAAGTACGGGCAGATCTTCGAAGGACGCTACGGCGGTCTGGACCGCCCGGTCGAGGGCGCGCACGCGGGCGGCTTCAATATCGATACCGCGGGCGTCGCGCTGATGGGCGACTACGAGGAGGACGATCCGACCGACGTGTCGATCCAGGCGCTCGGCAAGTTCATCGGCTGGCGGTCCAAACTGGCGGGCTTCGACCCGCAGGGCTCGACCACCATGTACTCCGAGGGCAGTGACTACACGAAATACGCGCTCGGACAGGCGGTCAAGCTGCCGAATATCTTCGCCCACCGCGACGTCGGCAACACCACCTGCCCCGGCGATGCCGCCTACGCCCTGATGGACAAGATCCGGCAGATCGCCGCCGATGCCGCCGGCGGCGCCAGCGCCGACGAACCGATCAGCCCGAACCGGAACCGGCCCGGTCAGGACGCGGGCGCGAACCCGCAGGTCCAGGCCGCCCCGGCGCCGCCCGCGCCCGATTCCAGCGAAGCGGACCTGGCCGCCCTCGCCGACCTCACGCAGCGGATCCTCGGCATGCTCGACCGCAGTGCCGTCGCCCGCTACTGGAACGAGCAGGGCGGCGCGGCAGGTCCACTGGGACAACCGAAAGCGGAGCCGGTCGCGCTGGCCGACGGCGGGCAGTACGGGCAATTCACGAATGGATTCGTGTACGCCAATTCCGCCGGACGAATCGTTTCGGTGGTCGGGAAGATCCTGGAACGATTCCTGCAAATGGGCGCGGGCACAGGCATTCTCGGCCTGCCGACGTCGAATGAATATCCGGTCTCGAACGGCGTCCGCACCGATTTCCAGAACGGCGCACTGATTTTCGACCGGATGACCGGAATCGTCACCACCGTGCTGAAGAATTACGGCGCGGTCCAGGACCCCATCAAACCCATTCCCGCGGTGGCGCCCAACTAGGTCAGGACCACCAGCGTTCCAGGGTGCGGGCCACGCCGTCGTCGACATTCGAGGGAGCCACCTCGTCGGCGGCGGCGATGGCCTCCGGGTGGGCGTTCGCCATGGCGACGCCGTGACCCGCCATGAGCAGCATCGGCACATCGTTCGGCATGTCACCGAAGGCGATCAGCGAGGAGTGCTGGACACCCAGGCGCTGCGCCACCGCGGCCAGACCCGTCGCCTTGGTGACGCCCGGCGCGGACAATTCGATCAAGCCGTTGTCGGTCGAATAGGTGAGATCCGCGCGGCCCTCCAGGTGCGGTTCCAGGGTGCTGCGCATGACCGCGCTGGAGGTTCCGGGCAGCCGGATCAGCATCTTGATCGCGGAGGAGGCGATGACCTCGGCGCGAGAGACCTGGGTGTCGTCCGGGTTCAGCCAGGCGTGCTCGTACTCGGGGGAACTCACGAACTGCGGAGTCGCGGCGTCGTGCGCGGTGGCGCCGACGCGTTCCGCGGCCAGGCCACAGCCGGGGAGCAGACTCTCGGCCAGATCGGCGAGCCAGGTGAGGGTTTCGATATCGAGGGTCCGGCTGTCCAGCACCCGATCCGAGGCGCTGTCGTAGATGACCGCACCGTTGCCGCACACACACAGCGGCGCGTACCCCAACCCTTCGACCACCGGATCGATCCAGCGCGGCGGCCGTCCGGTCGCCAGCACGAACGGCACCCCGTCCGCGATCAGGGCGTCGACAGCGGCCTTGGTCCGGGCGCTCACCTGCTCACGGTGGTCGATGAGCGTGCCATCCACGTCGGAGGCGACCATCTTGGGTTTGGGCAGGTGAAAGAGCGTCACCTACTCCATCCTGCCTCGAGCCGCGACCCGTGCGCCCGTGGATTACGGACGCTGCCGTACAAACGAGACCTTTCCGGCACTACACCCGCCCGCGCCGGGTAACACACGGATTGCCGGGGCGTCCCCGGTCCGTACCCCGCGTTTCCCCACTCCACTCCCTATGATCTGGTGCAGAACTCGACCCCGAAAGGGAATGATGGCCGGTTTTCTGCTGCGACGTGCGCTGAACTATGTCGTGCTGTTGGTACTGGCGTCGTTCCTGGCCTTCGGGCTCGCGTCCCTCACGTTTCGCCCGCTCGACAGTCTCGAGCATCGCAACCCGCGGCCGCCGCAGTCGGTGATCGACGCCAAGCGCGAAGAGCTGAAGCTGGACATGCCGATCCCGCAGCGCTACGCGGAGTGGGTCGGCGGGATCGTCACGCACGGAGACTTCGGCAAGACGCTGGCGGGGCAGCCGGTGAACCAGGAACTGCCGCGCCGCATCGGGGTCAGCCTCCGGCTGGTCCTCGTCGGCTCGATCATCGGCACGATTCTCGGTGTGCTGATCGGCGCGGCCGGGGCGATCCGGCAGTACAAGTTCAGCGACTACCTGACCACGGTGATTTCGCTGTTGATCATCAGCACGCCCGTGTTCCTGCTCGCGACACTGCTGAAATACGGTGCGTACGGCATCAATACGGCCACGGGGCAGCAGATCTTCTACTACACCGGCGAGACCTCGGCGAACGCGGTGCACGGCACCTGGAATCAGTTCGTGGACCGCCTACAGCACATGATCGTTCCCACGGCGGCCCTGATCCTCACCGCCGCCGCCGGATACAGCCGCTATCAGCGCGCCGCCATGCTCGACGTCCTCCAGAACGACTTCATCCGAACGGCACGCGCGAAGGGTCTCACCCGTTCCCGGGCGCTGTACAAACACGGCCTGCGCACCGCGCTCATCCCGATGGCGACGCTGTTCGCGTACAGCTTCGGCGGGCTCATCACCGGCGCGGCGTTCGTCGAGAAGATCTTCGGCTGGCATGGCGTCGGTGAATGGCTGGTCGACTCGATCAACGCCCAGGACCTGTACCCCGTGGTGACGGTCACCGGATTCGTCGCGTTGGTGATCCTGTTGTCGGGATTGTTGTCCGACATCGTCACAGCCATTCTCGACCCCAGGGTGCGTGCGTGATGTCCGAAACCGAACTCATCGTCCAAGGCGCTCCCGAGCCGATGGCCGCGGGTCGGCGCAAGCTGGTCGTACGGCGCTTCCTGCGCAACAAGCCGGCCGTCATCGGACTGGCGATCCTGATCCTCATGGTGGTGCTCGCCTTCGCCTTGCCACCGTTCCTGAAATACGACTACCAGCAGCTCGATTACACGGCGCTGCTCAAGCCGCCCAGCTCACGGCATCCCTTCGGCACCAACCAGATCGGTCAGGACGTCCTCGCGCAGACCCTGCGCGGCCTGCAGAAGTCCTTGCTCATCGGCTTCGCGGTGGCTTTCATGGCCGCTCTGATCGCGGCGTTCACCGGATCGGTGGCCGGATTGCTCGGCGGCTGGACCGATCTGGCGATCATGTGGCTGGTGGACCTGCTGCTGGTCATCCCCAGTTTCATCATCGTCGCGTTGTTCGCGCCGCGGGCGAAAGGCAGCGGCAGCATCGTGCTGCTCATCCTGTTGCTCGGCGGCTTCGGCTGGATGATCAGCGCCCGCATCGTGCGCGGACTCACCTTGAGCCTGCGTGAGCGTGAATTCGTCAGGGCCGCACGTTATATGGGCGCGTCGACCTGGACCGTCATCACCACCCACATCATCCCGAATGTCGCGTCGTTCCTGATCATCGACACCGCGCTGGCGGTGGGCGCGGCGATCATGGGCGAAACCGGCCTGAGCTACCTGGGATTCGGTGTCCAGCCGCCGGATGTCTCACTGGGCACGCTGATCGCCTCGGGCACCAAGTCGGCGCTCACCTACCCGTGGCTGTTCCTGTTCGCCGGTGGGTTCCTGATCCTGACCGTGTTGTGCACGAACCTGGTCGGCGACGGATTGCGCGACGCTTTCGACCCCAGCTCTCAGCGTGCGCGCTCACGCCGCAAGGACCGGGCGGCGGCTCCCGCCGGAAAGGCCGCGGCATGACCGACGACACGACCATGTCCGACAATGGAATCCGCCCCACAACGGCGCCGCTGCTCGAGGTGTCCGATCTGCGGGTGAGCTTCCCGAGCGAAGAGGGCCGCGTCGAGGCGGTGCGCGGTGTGAACTACACCGTGCAGGACGGTGAGGTCCTGGCCATCGTCGGTGAATCCGGTTCCGGAAAATCGGTGTCCTCGCTGGCGATCATGGGCCTGCTCCCCGATCAGGCCCGGGTGCAGGGATCCATCCGGCTCCGAGGCCAGGAACTGCTCGGCATGGGTGACCGGCAGCTGTCCACGCTGCGCGGCAGCAAGATCTCCATGGTCTTCCAGGACCCGCTCTCGGCCTTGACACCGGTATACCGCGTCGGCGACCAGATCGCCGAAGCACTACTGGCACACGGCAAGATGAGCAAGCAGGAAGCCGCCGACAAGGCGGTGGAACTACTGGATCTGGTCGGCATTCCGGATGCCGCTCTGCGCGCCAAGGCGTTCCCGCACGAGTTCTCCGGCGGTATGCGCCAGCGCGTGGTGATCGCCATCGCCATCGCCAATGATCCCGAGCTCATCATCTGCGACGAGCCGACCACCGCGCTCGACGTCACTGTGCAGAAGCAAATCCTGAACCTGCTGCGCAAGGCCCGTGACATCACCGGCGCGGGCGTCGTCTTCATCACCCACGACATGGGGATCGCGGCCACGCTGGCCGATCGGGTGGCGGTCATGTACGCGGGCCGGATCATCGAAACCGCGCGCACCGCAGACCTTTTCAACGCACCGCGGATGCCGTACACGGTGGGCCTGCTGGGTTCCATCCCGCGACTGGACGGTCCGGCGCGAATGCCGCTGGTGCCCATCGTCGGTGCGCCGCCGGCCATGCACGCACTGCCTCCGGGCTGCCCGTTCGCACCACGCTGCCCGGTCGCGGTGGAGGACTGCCGTGCGGCAGAACCTCCCCTGCAGGACACCGAGCCCGGGCATCGGGCCGCCTGCATCCGCGTCTCCGAAGTCGGGACCGCGGACCTTTTCGCGGCCTACCGCCGCGAGGTGCCGCCCACCGAAACGCCGAAACCCACCGATGAGCGTGTGATGCTGCGGGTTTCGGACCTGAAGAAGACCTTCCCGCTCACCTCCGGAGTGGTCTTCAAACGACGGACCGGCGAGGTGAAGGCGGTCGACGGCGTCAGCTTCGAGATCAAGTCGGGCCGCACGCTGGCGCTGGTCGGGGAATCCGGTTCCGGGAAATCGACGACGCTGACCCAGATCATGGACCTCGTCGTGCCGGAGAGCGGCAGCATCGAGGTATTGGGCAGCGATGTCACCACCCTCACCAAGGCCCGGCGGCGGGAGATCCGGCGCAAGATGCAGATCGTGTTCCAGGATCCCGCCGCCTCACTCGACCCGCGCCTTCCGATCTCCGACGCGCTCGGCGAGCCGCTGCGCATCAACGGCCGCCCGAAGGACGAGATCCAACGCCGGGTCAAGGAATTGCTGCAGCTCGTGGGTCTCCGCCCCGAGCATGCCGACCGCTATCCGGCCGACTTCTCCGGCGGCCAGAAGCAGCGCATCAATATCGCGCGAGCACTCGCCTTGGATCCGGAGATCCTGGTCCTCGACGAGCCGGTGTCCTCGCTGGACGTATCGATCCAGGCCGGAGTGCTGAATCTGCTGCGCGACTTGCAGGCCGAACGCGGGCTGTCGTACCTCTTCGTCTCCCACGACCTGTCGGTGGTACGCAATCTTGCCCACGACATTGCCGTCATGTACCGCGGTCAGATCGTCGAATATGGTGCGGCCGAACAGGTCTTCAACGATCCGCGGCACGAGTACACCCGCGCCCTCATCGACGCCGTTCCCGTCCCGGTCGTTTCGGGATAGGAGCGGAGAGTGTTCCAGCAGAACTCCAACGGAAGGAGCAACCGGTGAGGATTCGCTCGATCGGAACGAAGCTCGCGGTCCCACTGGTCGCCGTGACAATGGTAGCGACCGGATGCGGCGGCGACGACGGCACCGCACCGCAGGGCAAAGCCGAGCTCGGCACCACCAGTGATATCAATCCGCACGATGTCGCCGATCTGAAGGACGGCGGCAATCTGCGGCTGGCCATGTCGGCGTTCCCGGCGAACTGGAACACGCTGAACATCGACGGCAATGACGCCGAGATCATGGGCGTCGAACGGTCGATGATGCCGCGCGCCTTCAGATCCGACGCGTCGGGCAATCTCTCGATCGACACGAACTACTTCACCGATGTCCAGCTGACGAATACGAATCCGCAGCAGGTCACCTACACGATCAACCCCAAGGCCGTGTGGTCCGATGGATCGCCGATCACCTGGGAGGACATCGCCGCCCAGGGCAATGCGCTCAGCGGGCGCAACAAGGACTTCCTGCTCGCCAACAACCAGGGTTGGGACCGGGTCGAGAAGATCGAGCGCGGGACCGACGACCGGCAGGCCGTCCTCACCTTCAACAAGCACTTCTCGGAGTGGAAGGGCCAGTTCGCCGGCAACTCCTTCCTCTACCCGAAGTCCGTGACCAGCACGCCGGAGTCCTTCAACAAGGGATACGTGGACGCCATCGGGCTGACCTCGGGACCGTTCATGGTTCAGTCCACCGATCGCGGGCAAGGCCGGATCGTGTTGGGGCACAACCCGAAGTGGTGGGGTGACACCCCCAAGCTCGACACCATCACGTTCAGCGTGCTCAATGACCAGGCGACCATGCCGGCCCTCCAGAACAACGAGATCGACGTGGTCGGCATCGGCTCACGCGACGATCGCAAGACCGCCGAGAACACTCCGGGCGTGGTCATTCGCCACGCGCCCGGTAACTCGTGGTCGCACATCACCTTCAACGGCGCGCCCGGATCCATCTTCGCCGACCCCAAGCTGCGCGTGGCCATCGGCAAGGCCATCGACCGGCAGGGTATCGCCACCGCTATCCAGACCGGCCTGGTCGTCGATCCCAAGCCGCTCAACAACCACATCTACATGGCGGGACAGAAGGGCTATCAGGACAACGCTCCGGCCTTCGACCCGAACGAGGCCGCCAAGGAACTCGACGACCTCGGCTGGAAGGTGCCCGCCGGTGGCGGCATCCGCGAGAAGGACGGGAAGAAGCTCGAGTTCCGCGATGTGATGTACAACGCCGACACCTGGGTGCAGATGGCGCAGGTCATGCAGCAGAATCTGGCGTCGATCGGCGTGAAGCTCAATATCGTGACGAAGCCCGGCCAGGACTACTTCACCAAGGTGATCCAGCCCGGCGACTTCGACATGGCGCACTGGAGTTGGGTCGGCGACCTGTTCCCGCTCGGCAGTATCGATCAGATCTGGGGCTACCACCCCGAAACCAATGACCTGCAGGGCAACTACGGCCGCATCGGTTCTCCCGAACTCAACGATCTGATCGAGAAGACCGTCTCCGAGCTCGACGCCGACAAGGCCATCGAACTGGCCAACCAGGTCGACAAGCAGATCTTCGCCGAAGGCCACTCCCTGCCGCTCATGCAGTCGGCCGGCAATGTGGCCGTTCGCGGCAACCTCGCCAACTACGGCGCGGCCGGTCTGGCCAGCCTCGACTACACCAAAATCGGCTTCCTGAAGTGAATTCCCGGGTGGGCCACCCCCTGGCCTATCCGGCGCTCGTGACGATCGGGACCCTGGCGATCACCCTCGCCTGGGTCCCGTTCGCTGATCCGGAGCAGGTTGGGATGTTGATCGCCGTGGCGGCGGTCATTCTGGGCTACACCGGGTTTCGGTTCGCGGTGGCGGTCGGATATTTGCCCGTGGGGCTTCGGGGTGGGGCGAGGGAAGCGGCGGTGCGGCGGGTTCGGCAGCAGCATCGGTTGGTCAGTCGGTCGTGGCTGGAAATCACCGTTGATGGCCGGAATCGGTGGCTGCCCGTGTATTTCGAACCGGGGCTGGTGACGCTCGTACCGCGGGCGGCCGCGATCGACGGGCGAAAGATGTCCGTCGACGGGCGCCGGATGTATCCGTCCGGGCGGGTGCGGGATTCGGAACCCGTGGGGCGGCTCGTCGACAATCCCGAGCGGGCGGATCCCGAGGCGATCGAGCGGACCGGGGTTGGGCGCAGGGTGTTGTTGGATGCGCAGTCTGCGGTGGTGGGGCCGTTCGCCGGGTTGCTGTGGGTGTATGTGGCGGGCGGTGGGGTGGGGGCTTTCGTGGCCGCCACCATCGTGGGGGCGGCCACGGCCACGTGGCTGTCTGCCGTCAGCGGGTCGGATCCGAGTTAGTCGGCGGACCGCTGGGTACGGCGGGCGGCCTTCTCCTCGGCTTCGCGGCGGTCCATCTCGTTGGCCTCCTCGAGGGTGGGGGCGCTGCCGCCCAGGCGGGACGGGACCCAGTAGGCACCGGGCTCGTGGGTGTAGTCCTTCTGCAGGTCCAGCAGCATGTCATGCATGGTGCCCTTGAGCTGCTCGGTCAGTGCCCAGGCGGGCTCGAAGGGCTGGATCGGCTTGCCGACCGCGATGGAGACCGGGGTGTTGGTGCGGCCCAGACGCTTCGGGTGGCCCTTCGTCCAGACGCGCTGCGCGCCCCAGACGACGATCGGGATGATCGGGACACCCGCCTCGATGGCCATGCGGGCCGCGCCGGACTTGAAGTCCTTCAGCTCGAAGCTGCGGCTGATGGTGGCCTCGGGGTAGACGCCGACCAGTTCGCCGGCCTTCAGTCGGGCCACGGCCTCGTGATAGGAATCCGCGCCCGCCGACCGGTCCACCGGAATGTGCTTCAGCGCACGCATGACCGGGCCGGTGATGGCGTTGTCGAAGACTTCCTTCTTCGCCATGAAACGGATGTAGCGCTTCGTGGTGCGGGCGGGCAGGCCCGCGTAGGTGAAGTCCATGTACCCGGTGTGGTTGATCGCGATCACCGCACCACCGGTCGACGGAATATTGTCGTCGCCCTTGATGGCGAACTTCAGGCCCTGCAGCGCGAAAACGGTGCGGGCCAGCCCGATGATCGGGTAGTAGACGGGTTCCACAGTTCCGCTAGCGTAGTCGCTGCCCGCGCGGCATCCAGTGATCCGGGTAACAGCGCCCCGTTTTGGTGTGACGCGGTGACACTGAAACAGGTCCGGTGCGGGTAGTCAGACCAAGTAGATATACATCTCGAAGTCGGGCACCGAGGGGTTACTGCATCGGTGACGTCTCCGGCCAGCCAGTAGTGTGAGTGGCTGGTAACGGTCAGGGAGGAATGAAGCTCGTGCAGATCACCAGCGTCGGACACGCCGGATTCCACATCCGAACCGCGGCCGGAACGATCCTCTGCGATCCATGGGTCAATCCGGCCTATTTCGGGTCATGGTTCCCGTTCCCCGACAACACCCAGTTGGACTGGGACGAGCTCGGCAACTGCGACTTCCTCTACGTGTCGCACCTGCACCGCGATCACTGGGACGCCAAGCTGCTCGCGGACAAGATCAACAAGGACACCACCGTCCTGCTCCCCGACTACCCGGTGCCCGACCTTAAGCGGGAGCTCGAAGCGCTCGGGTTCACCAAGTTCGTGGAGACCGAGGATTCCGTCAAGACCGCTGTCACCGGACCCGGCGGCGACCTCGACATCATGATCATCGCGCTGCGCGCGCCCGCCGACGGGCCGATCGGCGACTCCGCGCTCGTCGTCGCCGACGGGGAAACCGTCTGCTTCAACATGAACGACGCGCGACCCGTCGACATGGACGTGCTGCACGACAACTTCGGGCACGTCGACGTCCACCTGCTGCAGTACTCCGGCGCCATCTGGTACCCGATGGTCTACGACATTCCGACCAAGACCAAGGCCAACTTCGGCAAGCAGAAGCGGCAGCGCGGCATGGACCGCGCCCGCTCCTACATCGAGCAGGTCGGCGCCACCTGGGTCGTGCCGTCCGCCGGTCCGCCGGTGTTCCTCGACGACGAGCTGCGCTACCTCAACGACGACCGCGGCGACGAAGGCAATATCTTCCCCGACCAGATCACCTTCCTGGATCAGATGAAGATCCACGGCAACGAGGGCGGGCTGCTGCTGATCCCCGGCTCGACCGCGGATCTGCGTGGCAAGGAACTGCTTTCGCTCACCCACCCGGTCGACCCCGACACCATCTACGGCGACAAGGCCGCCTACATCGAGGACATGGCCCAGCGCATGGCTCCCGTGCTGGCCGCCGAGAAGGCGACCTGGGCGCCCGCCGAGGGCGAACCGCTGCTGCCCGCGCTGAAGGCCAAGTTCGAGCCGATCATGAAGCAGAGCGACCTGATCTGCGACGGCATCGGCTACCCCGTCGGCCTGGTCATGGGCGACGAGACCGTGGTACTGGACTTCCCCAAGCGCGAAGTGCGCGAACCCATCGAGGGAGAAGGCAAGTACCGCTACGGATTCCGCATCGCGCCGCAGCTGGTCCGCACCGTGCTGCGCGACGACGAACCCGACTGGGTCAACACCATCTTCCTGTCCACGCGCTTCACCACCTGGCGCATCGGCGGATACAACGAATTCCTGTACACCTTCTTCAAATGCCTCACCGACGAGCGCATCGCCTACGCCGACGGCTGGTTCTCCGAGGCGCACGACGACACCGCCTCCACCGAACTCGACGGCTGGGAAGTGCAGCGCCGCTGCCCGCACCTCAAGGCCGACCTGTCGAAATTCGGTGTGGTGGAGGGCAATACGCTGACCTGCAACCTGCACGGGTGGCAGTGGGATCTGGAATCGGGGCGTTGCAAGACCTCCAAGGGCCACGAACTGCGGTCGAAGAAGCTGGTCTGACACGGTGATCGCGGCCGGTACCGGGGTACCCGCCGCGAACCGGAAGCCCCTGTCACACAGCGGATCCGGTGCCTCTCACGCGGGCTCCGCCGGCAATCCCGCACGGGATCTCGCGGCCACGGCCACCGCCACGAAGGTCAAGGCGCAACCCGTGACCGCCAGCGCGGACACACCGGCCCCGGTCGGCGCGACCACATCCAGCACCACCGACGCCAGCAGCTGACCCGCCACCGAGGCCAGGCCCAGCAGCAGCACGCCGATCCAGCGCACCACGGCCACCGCCAGCGCCACGAACGAAATCCCGATCAGGCCGCCGAGATACAGCCAGGGCTCGGTCGGCGGACTGTGGAGACCGCCGCGCCGGACCAGCACCACCGCTTCGACGACCAGCAGCGCCGCGGTACCGGTCGCGAAGTTCGCCAGCGTCGCCGACAAGGGCCCGCCGACCGCGCCCACCCGGCCGTTCACCGCCTGCTGCCACGCCACCAGCACGCCCGCGATCAGGGGCAGGACCACCAGCAGCACCGAGGCAGCGGAGCGTGAGCCGGTATCGGTGCCGCTCCGGCCGACCACCGCGAGCAGGACCGCGACCAGACCGAGTACCGCGGCACCGACCCGCAGAGCCGTCACGGGCGTAGGTCCACTCGGACCCCAGCCCAGCCGATCCACCACCAAACTGCTCGCCAGCTGCCCGGCCACGGTGGCCACCGTGAACGCCGTAACCCCGATGGTCGCGACCGTAAGACCCTGACACGCAACGAAATACGCGCCGGACAAGCCGCCCAGCAATTGCCACCAGCGCAACTCGCCGCTGTCGAGCGCCGCCCGTACCTGCCCGACACCCGCACGCAACCGCCCGCTGGCCGCGAACACCACCCCCAGGATCAGCAGCCCACTACCGAAACTGATCGCCGCCGCCGCGATCCCGTCCCCCAGCCGCTCCCCCAGCTCACCATTGATCCGCGCCTGAACGGCCACGGCCGCACCGATGGAACCCCCGAACCCCAACCCGACCCACCGCCGCATCTCCACCGCCCGATTCTCCCCTCACCGGCGGCGTCCGCGACCGACCGGCCGGATCGTGAGCGCGGCGGCTCGGCGCTCGGCCCGATTCTCGGCTTCGATGCGGGCCCGGATCGCCGCGACCGAGTAGCGATCCCGCGCGTGCCGGGCCGCCGACACCGGCGCGTCATGAGTCATGTGCAGCGCCGCCAGCGCGCACAGGATCACCGTCGCCGCCGCGCAGAACAGTTCAACCAGCATCGGAGTGCCTTTCGCTCGGTTCCACCGTCCGGCCGCGCAGATACGCGGCCGCGCTCGCCTTCCGCGCGCAGGCCGAATCACAGCCGGCGTGAATGGCCAGAATCCCTTCGGCCCGCTCCCGGGAAATCGGGACAATCCGCCCATTGGCGCAGTGATCCTCCACCCGCGCCCCACCCTCACCCGCGGTCATTCACATCCCTCTCGAAACCCCCTGCCGCACTGACGAATCCCTCCAAGATGACCCGCGCTCGCCGCCGCACCCGGCACACCTCCCGATCGCAGTACCGGTGCATCTGCCACGCCAGCCGAGCATCAAACCTCGTCAACGGCCCCGGATCCGATTCGCAATCAAGCAGATTCATTGCAAACCTCTCAATCGGTGCGAATAGACGCGCCCGGCGAGGGTGTCGGAGTGGAGTGCACCCTCAACCGGACGCGTTCCCATAGAACCGCTCGGAGCGGCGACACTGCCACCGATCCGGTGACTCCGAATCGGTTTCACCGAATCGCCTGCACGATCACCGAATGCGGTGGGACCCTTACACCGAATCGGGTGGCGGGGGACGCCCGCAGCGGATGAGCGTGACCACTGGAAACGGAGGATGCGATCATGTCTGACCTCAGCTCGACTGTGCCTCTCCGGCAACTCGGACGATTGATGCTGGAGTGGCGAAACCGGTCCGGTTTGAGCCAAGCGCGGGCCGCCGAGCTACTCGAGATGGGGGCGTCCAGTCTGGCGCGCATCGAAAAGGCCGAGATCACACGCATCAAAACGGCTGTCATCAAGGAAGCCTGCGGGATCTATGGTGTGCCCGGAGACACTGCTGAAGGCATGATCGGGTTGGCTCAGCAGGCCAAGGTCAAGAGCTGGTGGCACTCGTACGCCGATCTGATGCCCAAGAATCTCGACGTATATGTCGGACTGGAAGCCGCTGCCGTCGGATATGTTGCGTACCAGCCGGATTTGATTCCAGGCCTGCTGCAGACCGAGGCTTACGATCGCGCCTTGATGAAGGTCCGCTGGCCCGGTGAACCGGACGAAGATCGAGATCGCCGGGTCCAGATCAAGCAACGCCGCCAGATCGCCATCACGCGAAAACACCTTCCACTCGACCTTGATGTGGTCATCGGGCAGGCGGCACTGCACTGTTCGGTCGGCGGACCGGCCGTCATGGCGAACCAACTGCGGCATCTCGCCGATGTCTCTACGCGCGAGAATATCTCGCTTCGCGTGCTGCCGTTCGAGGCCGGCTTCCCGGGCGGTATCGCCATGTCGCCGTTCGTGATTCTCGACTTCGGAGAGCCACCCCGAGGAGAGCCCACCGAACCTCCGGTCGTATACCTGGAGGGGGCGGTCGGAAGTATGTACCTTGAGGAACGGGACGACGTGAGGTTCCACTATGCGGCCCACGATGTCATCCGACAGGCCGCCCTCGAAGAGGTGGTCTCTCGAAACCTGTTGAGGCGGCTAGCGAGGGAGTATTCGTCGTGAACGTGAAGCTATCCGATGCACGGTGGTTCAAGAGCAGCTATAGCCAGGCCGGCGGGGAGTGCGTCGAGGTCGCCTTTATCGAAGGTGAGCGCGTCGCCGTCCGCGACAGCAAGGACCGCACCGGCCCGGCCTTCATCTTCGCCCCCGACGCATGGGATGCGTTCGCCGCTGGCGTCCGCAACGGTGAATTCGACTGTCCCTAGACGTAATCCGCAACCAAGTGCATAACCGCCCCGGATGAGCCGCCCCATGAGGTGTCGGGGGGCGGCCACCGGCAGAGTCGCCGGCAGCCGGATGTAGCACTGTACGGATCTATTGAAGCGGCGCATGGGTACGCTCGGCTCCGGGGACCGCGAAACGCCTGCCCCACCGACGTTCCCACGGGACTAGCTCACGTCGTTCGTCTCCCGGTGGAAGCAGTCGGGGATCATGATCGCGCACACGATGGTGCCGGCGATATTGAGGGCCGCGTCCACCCCTACCGAACCGGTCGTGATCGGGAAGGCCGAGCCTGTGGACGAGCCGGACCCCGCAACCGGGGCCGCGGCCGGAGCGTCGACGAGCGGGAGCGGCGCGGCCCCCGCCTGACCGGCTCCGACAGTCAGTGCCGTGGCAATGCCAACCGCCGCAATGACAGTGCGCATGCGTGAAACCCTTCGATCGAGCGTGCGGCCGGACCTCTCGACCACCGCCCAGACAGTTAATCGCTTCCATTTCAGAATGGCTCCGGAATCGGCACTCTCGCGGGCCCCCGAATTTCGGGGGCTAGTCGTGCTCGGCCGCAAGAGATCTGGTGTGGGACTGGAGCGGAAGCCAGGTGGGGGTCAGGGCGGCGGCCAGGAGGAGAGGGATACCCAGCGCGGCGACCACGAACGGCAAGGGGAGCCAGGTGGTGGCGACGGCTGCGAAAGCGAAGACCAGCAGGGCGATCACCTCGGTCAGGAAGCCGGAGACCGAGGTCACCGTGGCACGGGCCGGGCCGGTGATGGCGTCCTGCAGGCGGGCCGAGGCGATAACGTCGGCGTTGTAGTCGATGCCGTAGGCGATGCCCACCGCTGAAAAGCCCACGGCGGTCAGGACATACAGAGAGGTCGGGTGGGCGGCGGCCGAGCCCGCCAGCAGCGCGCCGGCGATGAACAGGACGCCCGCGACTGTCAGGGCCGATGCCATGCCTCGGGCCGACGTCCGCTCGGTACGGCCCACCAGCATCGCGCCGGCCAGGGAACCGGCGACCGTGACGCCGACCAGCACCGCGGCCAGGGACGGTCCGGCGCCGGCGTGGTCGGCGAGTAGGGAGAAGTACTCGTCGAAGGCGGTGATGCCGTTCAGCAGGGCGACCAGGATGACTCCTCGGCGAATCAGCCTGACATGCAGTGCTTCTCGTAGTCCGGCGCGCAGCATCGCCAGGTAGCCAACAGGTTCCGAGGCTGCCGGGGCTCGTGACAGGCGAGACTCCACGGCGGGATCCGGATCGTCATCGTCGACGTCCTCGAGATCCTCGACAGTCGCGGCGGATATCGACTTCGGTGCACTGGGCAGCAGGACCGCCGTCAGGGTGTGCACGGCGGCGATCGCGACGCTCGACCAGGCGACCAGGGCGTAACCGCCCCAAGCGTAGAGCGGGGCGGCCGCGAGAATGCCTGCGAGCGCGGCCGCTTCGGTGGCCGCGCGGACGTAGCCCATCAGGCGCGGGTATTCGACGGTTGCGGCGCGGGCATGCAGGTCGTCGTAGATCAGGGCCTCGAAGGTGCCCGATCGGAGGGCGCCGGACGTGCCCCAGAGCACGAAGCCGGCGGCGAAGCCCAGGTAGGACGGGTACAGGGTCCAGACCGCGAAGCCTGCCGCCAGGAGCGCGCCGGACAACACGAGCAGGCCGCGCCGCGACACGGTGTCGGCCCAGGCTCCGGAGGGGATCTCCAGGATGAACGCGGTTGCCGACCAGATCGCGAACAGCGAGGAGATCTGCGCGGCGTTCAGGCCGTGATCGGCGAACAGCAGGGCGTAGATCGCGTAGAGCGGGATCAGATCCGCGGTGAACGCGAACAGGACCGCCCGGAAGGTGAGTGCGTGCATCGAGCCCGCACACTCGGTGCGGGGCAGAGCGCTACGAAGGACGAATCAACAGGCGTAGATCAGCATCCGCATGGGATCAACTCTGCGCGCCGGGGGTACCACCGTCAAGCGGATTATCGATGGGGATCCAGCCGTTGCTGGACGGCTCGCCCTCCGACACCGACGCGCCGACCAGACCCGGGCGTTCGTTGAGGTCATTGATGAGCTCGGTGACCGGGTGCTCGTCGCTGTAGTGGTAGCCCTGGGCGAGAGCGAAACCGAGCTCGGTGAGGACCGCGGCCTGGTACTCGGTCTCCACACCCTCGGCGATCACCTGCAGGTCCAGGGACTTGCTCAACGCCGCGATCACGCCCAGCAGCGGCGGGGCGGGGGAATCGGAGCGGATCGACGCCACGAAGGACTGGTCCACCTTGAGGATGTCCGAGGGCAGGGTGGCCAGGCGGCTCAGCGAGGAGTAGCCGGTGCCGAAATCGTCGATGGCGATACGGACGCCGAACTCACGCAGCTTGTGCAGGTTCGCGATCGCGGTCTCGGACTCGGCCGCCAGCTCGCTCTCGGTCACCTCGAGCACCAGTTGCTCGGCAGGCCAGCCGGTTTCCTCGAGAATGCCGGAAACCCGGGCGGCGTACTCGGACTCGGCCAACTCCAGGCCGCTCACATTGACGTTCAGAGTCAGGTCCAGCTGAGCGAACGTCTCCTGCAGGCGGGCGGCGTCGGCGCAGGCGCGACGCAACACCAGCTCGTCCAGATCGGAGATGAGGTCGTATTCCTCGGCGACCCGGATCAGGCCCTCCGTGGTGACCTCCGGCTGCGCGTGAGAAGACCAGCGCAGCAAGGCTTCCACGCCGACCGCGCGGGTATCGCCGTCGGTGAGACTCACGATCGGCTGGTACTGCACATCCAGGGTGCCGCGGTCGATGGCCTCACGCAGCTCCACCGCCAGCGGCAGCTGCCGCGACGACTCCAGCACCGTGCGATTACGGCCCGCCTGCTTGGCCCGGTACAGACCCACATCCGCACGCGACACCAGCAGCGAACCGGATTCACCCGGCTGCCACGACGTCACACCCGCCGAACAACCGGTGGTGACGGCGGCCCGCAGCTCCTCGGTCAACAGGATCGCGGCCTGCTCGGTGGTGCCGGGCAGCAGCAGCGCGAACGCGTCACCGCCGTAGCGGGCCAGGCGCTGATCCGGCGCAAGCAGTTTCGACCAGGTGTCGGCCACCCGCTGCAGCACGGCGTCACCGGCCCGGTGACCCAGATGGTCGTTGATCTTCTGGAAGCGGTCCAGGTCCATCAGCACCAAGGCCAGACCTTGACCGGTACGGGTGGCGTGCGCGATGGCATTGCTCAACGCGCGGTCGAAACCGCGGCGGTTCAGCAGACGGGTCAGCACATCGATGTCGGCGTCGGACGCCATGCGCGTCAAAATGCCGACCACGATGCCGATTCCGAAGGTGATACCCGCCGGAATGATGCCCGACCACCACGGCAGCCCGCGCGACGGCACCACCCAGAGACAGCAGGCTATGGCGAACGCCAGATGCGCGCCCAGCCAGCGCCACGAGAAGAAGATCGCGGCGTCACAGGCCACGAACACATAGAACGCGGCCAGGCTGATCGCGCCGACCGTGTTCGGAAACCAATGCACCGCAACGGTCACCAGCACCGTCGCCGTCGCCACATAAGCGTGATGCACCGAATGCGGCAGCCTCGGACCCCAGATGAGCAGGCTGATGCCCAGCAGCAGCGCCACGAACGCCGCCACGCCCACCAACGGCCGATTGCCCTCATCACCCGGAGCGACGGCGGTCAGGACAAGACCCAGAAAGCCACCCATGACGTAGAACGCCCCGGTGGTCCGAGCCATGACCATTGCCGTCGCCAGCGCCGATGCCGCCCGGACCCGGGTTCGGGCATCGCCGCGAGACCCGATTCCTCGCACGCTGCCCAGCCTAGCCACAAGCCCAGCCAGCGGTAGACACATCCGGCGGAATAAGCCACGCCGAGTAGCGAATACTCAGCGCGGCTCCAAAACCTCGGCGCCGACGAAAGGCACCAGCGCAGCGGGCACTCGTACCGAACCGTCCGCTTGCTGATGGTTTTCCAGCAGCGCGACAATCCAGCGCGTTGTCGCCAATGTGCCATTCAGGGTGGCGGCGATCTGCGGCTTGCCGTTCTCGTCCCGGTACCGGACGTTCAGGCGACGGGCCTGGAACGTCGTGCAGTTCGAGGTCGAGGTGAGTTCGCGGTAGGTCTGCTGAGTGGGAACCCAAGCCTCGCAATCGAATTTGCGGGCCGCCGAGCTACCCAGATCGCCCGCCGCCACATCGATCACCCGGTAGGGCACCTCGATGGCGGCCAGCATCTCCCGCTCCCAGGCCAGCAGCCGCCGGTGTTCCTCGTCGGCCTGCTCCGGGGTGGTGTAGACGAACATCTCCACCTTGTCGAACTGGTGCACGCGGATGATGCCGCGAGTGTCCTTGCCGTAGCTGCCCGCCTCCCGGCGGAAGCACGACGACCAGCCGGCGTAGCGCTTGGGACCGCCGCTCAGATCCAGGATCTCGCCCGAGTGATAACCCGCCAGCGGCACCTCCGAGGTGCCGACCAGGTACAGGTCATCGTCCTCGAGGTGGTAGACCTCGGCCGAATGCTGACCCAAGAAGCCGGTGCCCTGCATGATCTCCGGGCGCACCAGCACCGGCGGGATCATCATGGTGAAACCGTTCGCCGTCGCCTTCTGCGCGGCCAGCTGCAACAGGCCCAGCTGCAGCAGCGCGCCGTTGCCGGTCAGGAAGTAGAACCGCGAACCCGACACCTTCGCGCCACGTTCCATATCGATCAGGCCCAGCGACTCACCCAGATCCAGGTGGTCCTTCGGCTCGAAATCGAACTCGCGCGGCGTGCCGACCGTGTCGAGCACGATGTAGTCGTCCTCGCCGCCGGCGGGCGCGCCCTCCTGCACCACATTCGACAGCGCGCGCTGGGCGGCGTCGAGGTCGGCGTCCGCGGCGTTCTCCGCCGCTTCGGCCTCCTTCACCTTCGCCGACAGCTCCTGGCCCACCTGCAGCAGCGCCGGGCGCTCCTCCTTGGAAGCCTTGCCGACCTTCTTACCCAGGGCCTTCTGCTCGGCGCGCAGATTGTCGGCCGTCGCGACCGCCGCGCGACGGGCGGCATCCGCCTCGAGCAGGGCATCCACCAGGGACGGGTCCTCACCGCGAGCACGCTGCGAAGCACGGACCACGTCGGGGTTCTCCCGCAGGAATCGAAGGTCGATCATGAGTATTCAGCCTAGTTTGACTGCCTCCGCTGCGCTCCGGCGGGTTCGCGGCCTCTGGTCCCGATTCTTCCCTCCTCCGCTCCTCCGCTTCGCTCCCCCGCTCCGTCAGTCCAGAATCGGGACGGCCGCGAACCTTTGAGTTGATCCGATCCATCCGGGCCATCCACCCCACGACCCGGTGATTTCCGCCATAGGGTTACCCCGATGGGACGGCCGGGGCCCGGGACGGGCTCCGCCGTGGTCTTTCCGAGGAGTCACCATGCCCCAATACACCCCGCACACCGCCGATTTCGTCGTAGTCGGTGCCGGATCGGCGGGGGCCGCACTGGCCGCGAAACTGAGTGAGCGACCCGGCGTCAGCGTCGTGGTCCTGGAGGCCGGCGGTGAGGACAACGACAAGTTCGCGCACATCCCCGCGGCGTTCAACCAGCTGTTCCAGGGCGACAACGACTGGAACTACCGGACCGAGACCCAGCCCGAACTCAGCAACCGGCGCGTCTACTGGCCACGCGGCAAGATGCTCGGCGGATCCTCCTCCATGAACGCCATGATGTGGGTGCGCGGCTTCGCCGCCGACTACGACGAATGGGCCCGCTACGCCGGACCCGAATGGTCCTTCGACAACGTGCTGCCCTACTTCCAGCGAATCGAATCCGTGGAAGAGGCCAGCGAGCCCGGCGAAGGCCGCAAGGGACCGCTGCACATCTCCCGCCAGCGCAGCCCCCGTGCCCTCACCCACGCCTACCTGCAGGCCGCCGCCGAAGCCGGATACCCGGTTGAACGCGCCAACAGCGATCGGCCGCAAGGGTTCTCGCAGACCATGGTGACGCAGAAGCGCGGCGCCCGCTGGAGCACCGCCGACGCCTACCTGCGGCCCGCCCGCCAGCAAGGACGCAACCTCACCGTCGTCACCGACGCGCACGCCACCCGGGTGCTGTTCGAGGGCACCCGCGCCATCGGCGTGGAATTCCGGATCGGCGGCGAGACCAAGCAGATCAGCGCCAAACGCGAGGTCATCCTGTCCGGCGGCGCGATCAACAGCCCGCAGCTGCTCGAACTGTCCGGCATCGGCGACGGCGACCGGCTACAGGAACTCGGCATCCCCGTGGTGCGGCACCTGCCCGAGGTCGGGCGCGGCCTGCGCGACCACCTGGCCGCCCCCATCGTCTACCGCACCACCGGCGGCAGCCTCTACGGCGCGGACAAGAACCTGCTCGAACTCGCCAACTACTTCGTGCTGCGGCGCGGGCAGCTCACCTCCAACATCGGTGAGGCGTACGGGTTCACGCGCAGCCGCGAGGGCCTCGACCTGCCCGACCTGGAACTCATCTTCGCGCCCGCCCCCTACATCGCCGAGGGCCTGGGCGAACCCGACGGGCACGCGCTCACCTTCGCCGCGGTGCTGCTCAAGCCGGAATCCATCGGCAGCGTCTCCATCACCTCGCCGGATCCGTTCGTCGCGCCGCGCATCAACCCGCGCTACTGCGCCGAACCGGCCGACCGCGCCGCCCTGCTCGCGGGCCTGCGCACCTGCGTCGAAATCGCCAACCAGCCCTCGTTGAAGGAGCACATCGGCGAACTCATGCAACCCGCCGTCCCGTCCGACACCGCGCTGGACGAGGTGCTGCGCCGCTGCCTCGAGGACCACTCGCACACGCTGTACCACCCGGTCGGCACCTGCGCGATGAGCCGCGACGAATCCAGCGTGGTGGACCCGCAACTGCGGGTGCGCGGCATCGAGGGCCTGCGCGTCGCCGACACCTCGGTGATGCCGATGATCACCCGCGGCCACACCCACGCCCCGGCCGTCATGATCGGCGAGAAGGCAGCTGACCTGATCTTGTCTTAACGGTCCTGCCCCCGCTCACGGGCTGAAACAGCGCCCGCGGGTTCGCGGCCGTCTCGATTCTGGACGGACGGAGCGGAGGAGCGGAGGAGGGAAGAATCGAGACCGCGGGGCCGCGAACCGGCCGGAGCGAAGCGGAGGCAATTAAGCTCGGCTGCGATGCCTGAGCAAAAGACGCCTTCGCAGTGGTCCGCGCCGTCCTCGCAGCGCCCCGGGTCGCCGTCCCGTCGCAAGCCGACGGCGGCGGATCGACTGCTGACGCCCTTCCGCGCGGTGGAAGCCCAGTTGGACAAGAACGGTCCGCTCTCGGCATCCACCGTGCGGTGGGGGCTGCTGGCCATGGCGGTCGGCGTCACGCTCGCCGTGCTCATCACCATGTTCGTCTCGCACGGCTTCGACTCCAACCGGGTGAAGGCGCACGCACCGGGGGCCGCGCAGCCCACCGGCGCGGTCGCGGGCGCGGCCTTCGGCACCGCCAAGGAGGGCGACTGCCTGACCTGGACCAAGTCCAATGCCAGCGACCTGTCCAAGGTGGAGTGCGGCGGCAAGCACCTGTTCGAGGTGACCGCCGACATCGACCTGAGCAAGTACCCGGGCAAGGAGTTCGGGCCCGGCTCCCGCTTCCCGGACTCGCTGCGCTTCTCCGAACTGCGCGACGAGCACTGCGTGTCCGCCGCCCAGGAGTACCTCGGCGGTCGGCTCGACCCGCGCGGCAAATTCGTCGTCGGCCTGATCAATCCGGGTGAGGCGGGCTGGAAGGCGGGCGAGCGCACGCTGCGCTGCGGCCTGCAGGTCTCCGGCAGCCAGGGCCTGGCGACCAAGCCCATCACCGGCAGCGTGCGCGACATCAACCAGTCCAAGGTCTACGACGTGGGC
Organism: Nocardia sp. NPDC005746; assembly: GCF_040630785.1. Classification (NCBI taxonomy): domain Bacteria; kingdom Bacillati; phylum Actinomycetota; class Actinomycetes; order Mycobacteriales; family Nocardiaceae; genus Nocardia; species Nocardia sp. NPDC005746. The sequence continues at coordinate 378,652 of NZ_JBEXYE010000001.1, read as the reverse complement.
ACCTGCATCGGCATCAAGTCGAACCTGCCCACCGACCCGGTCGACTGCAGCCAGCCGCACGCCTTCGAGATCGTCTCCACCGTGGACCTGGCCACCCACTTCAACGGCGGCCCGCCGTCGAAGGACGAGCAGGACAAGTACATGGAAGACCAGTGCGCCAAGGACGCCACCGACTACCTCGGCTCCCCCGACGCGCTGCGCAACAAGACCCTCACCCTGTTCTGGGACGCGCTCGACACCCGCAGCTGGGTGGCCGGCAGCCGCAGCCTCAACTGCCTGGTCGGCAAGGGCGCGGACCAGGAGGGCTTCGCGGCCATCACCGGATCGGCCAAGGGCGACATCCAGATCGACGGTCAGGCCCCGGTGCCGCCGCCCAACAACGGCCGCTACACCCCGCCGCCGCTGCCCGGCGCGGTGCCGCCGGTCATCCCCCAGCCTCGCTAGTTCCGGGGGACAACGCAGTCATGCCCGTCTCGATGTCCGACGACCGCTTCGAGGAGCTGGTCGGCGACGCGCTCGACCTGATTCCGCCGGAGCTGGCCCGGGCGATCGACAATGTGGTGGTCCTCATCGAAGCGCGCAGTGACGAGGACCACCACCTGCTCGGTCTCTACCACGGCATCGCCCTCACCGATCGGGACTTCAGCCACTACGGGGGCGCCCTGCCGGACACCATCACCATCTATCGCGACGCCATCCTCGAGATGTGCGGCAGCGAAGACGAGGTGGTCGAAGAGGTGGCGATCACGGTGATTCACGAGATAGCGCACTATTTCGGGATCGACGACGAGCGCCTCCATCAGCTGGGATGGGGCTGATCCGGGGGAACCGACCGGCGAACCTCTGCGTCCAATCCTCATAACCGGGGATAGAACGTAGAGAGGGGCCCGATCATGGTTGGCCATGTGCTCGTGCAGCCCGAGGTGATCCTCGCGGCCGCCCTGGAACTCGATCTGCTCGCCGAACGCCTGGTCGCCGCCGCGAGCGCGACCGCGCCGGCGACCCACGTGCTCCCCTCCGGCACCGAAGAGGTGTCCTTCCTGGCCGCCGCGCATTTCAACACCGCCGCGCTGACCCACGACCGGTCCCTCGCCCAGGGCATTCTCGAACTGCACCACGCCGCCGCCACCCTGCGCGGCCAGCTGGCCCAGTACCTGGCCCACGACGCCATGCGGGCGGCCGCTCTCGCGGCGATCCGGGTGTAAGGGAAGAAACGCATGACATTGGGGATCACCGGGGTGTGCTGGCTGCCCCGCATGGCCGAGATCAACTCCCTCTCACTCAACACCGGGGCGCACGCGATTCCGATCGCGGCCGCGGGCGGCGCCTGGGGCGGCCTCTCCGCCGCCTGGGTGGACGCCACCACGACGGTGGCGCGGGTGATGGCCGAGATCGGGGTCGGGCTCGAGGGCGTCAACGGGCTTGCCGTGCTGGCCCGGCTCGGCCGGTTCACCGTCTGGGCCGAACAGCAGGCGGTCATGGCAGGCGTGATGGCGGGCAAGGCCGGCGCCCATGCCACCGCCTACACCGTGGCCTCCATCGCCATGCCGAGCCTGCCGGAGATCGCGCTGGTGGAGACCGCGCGGGTGGCCGCGTACTCGTCCGGCGGCGCACTCGATGGCGCGGCCGAAGCCGCCGAGGCCGCCAAGCTGGCGCTCGACATCCGGGCCGCGCTGGTCATGGAAACCTATGAGGCGGCGACGAGTTCGATGGTCGCCACACCCGGCCAATTCCTGATGCCGCCGCCCATCGCGGTGGGCGCGGGGTCGGCCGACGCCGGTGGGGACGCGTTCACCACCGGCGGTGTCACGAGTGCGGGAAGCGTTGCGAGCACGGCGATCACGGCCGCAGCCAACGCCCTGACACAGCCGGGATACGGGACGCCGGCACCGGCGGGCGCGGCGGCCACAGGGGTCGCGACCACCGGAGTCGGCGGGGCGGCGCTGTCCACGCAGGCCGTGTCCTACACCGGCGGCGGATCGGTGAGTATCGGCAACGGCGCGGGTACCCTGCGTCTGCCCGAGGGCTGGGGACCCGGCCTCGACGGACCCGGTGGCCTCGGAAACCCCAGTGGCGCAACGGCACCGGCCGCGCCGGCCGCCGATCCGAGGGGTGTGGCCGGGACACCCGCGTCGACCGCACTGGTCCGTTCCACCGGGACCGGCTCAGTGCTCGGGCAGCACGGCGGCGACGAAATCGAGACGCGCCGCGGCCACGACTACGGCCGCTCGGTCGAGGTGTTCACGGACGGGCGGGTGGTCGCGCCCGCGGTCATCGGTGGCGACGCGGTCTGCGGCGGGGACACGGCGGTCGCGCCTGCGGCCATCCACGCGAGTGTCGCTGCCCGGGCGCATCGGTGACCGTCCTCGGCGCGGGCCGCGGGCCGTCGCCGCTGGGCTCGGTCACACTGTCCCTCGACGAAATGCGGTATCTCCAGGAGACATCGGGTATCGACGAGCTGCCCGTGGTGCTGAATGCCCTGGGGCGCTACGACCATGCCGCCGACCGCGATGCCGCCATGGCCGCGGCGGCGGACGCACTCGCCGAACGTGAACTGCTCGAGGGTGATCCGGCCGCCGAGGACCATCGGGTCCATCCGGAATTGGCCGAACGGCTGCGGGTGCTCCACCGGCCGCACTGGGTGCTGGCGTTGCGCTGGTACGTCGAGGGCCAGGTCAATCGGCTGTGTATCGCCAGGGGCGACGACGTCGACGTGGTCGCGCTGCGCGGCCCCGGATCCTACGTCGTCGACGAGGCGAGCCACGATCTCCCCGGCACCGTGCTGGCCGCGCTCGGCCCGGCCGATCCGCTGGAACTGGCCGGAATGCACGCGCCCACCGAGGATCTGGTGCCGATCTTCGACGACGCGGGCGACTCCGCCACCACGGCAGCCCGCCTGAGCACGGTGTGCGATCCGGCGCGGGACGCGCAGGCCATCGCAGCGGCGCTGGTGCGGGTGCATGCGCACGCGGAGATCGTCGGCGTGCGCTACGGCGACGGCGTGCGCGAGGTCGCCGGGAACCACCTCGCCGTGTACGACACCCGTCACGGTCGGTTCCTCGCCATCACCACCACCGCCGAGGACGGGACCAAGTGGACGTCCTTCGCGAGCGGCACCCCCGCCCGGCTGCGCACGGCATTGCGGGATCTCGCCGAATCCCTGCCGCTGCGTACCGAATTCGGTTCCTAGCCCATCGGGTCGTCGCCGGTGGCGGCGAACGCGCCGGTGAACGGCGCGGGATGGCGGCCCCAGCGGGTGCACTCCCAGCGGTCGTCCTCGAACGGCTGCAACTCGATGGTCTCGGTGTTGTCGAGATGATTGTTCGCGGCGAAAAGCCGTGGCACCCCGGTGAGTTCACGCGACACCAGGCGCATGGCCGCGCCGTGGCTGACCACGATGACATCGCCGGCGCCGGGCCTGGTCAGGTAGTCGTCGCGTAGTCGCCGCAGTGCGGGCAGGTAGCGGGCGAGCACGTCCTCGCCGGATTCGCCGCCCGGGATCCGCACGCTCAGATCACCGAAATGCCAGGCGTGATAGACCTTCTGGAATTCCAGATGCGCGTCCCGGCTGGTCTGGCCCTCCAGGTCGCCGAGCTGCACTTCCTGCAGGTCGTCGAGCACGTTGAGCGCGACGCCGGTGGCCGACTCGATGTAGCCGCCGGTCTGGCGGGCCCGCAGCGCCTGCGACGAGAACAGCTGTTGCGGCGGCGCGATCAGGTTCGCGCCGAAGGTCTTCGCCTGGGCCACACCGCGTTCGGTGAGCGGCAGCCCGGGCAGCCGGGTGTCGAGAATCTTGCCCACATTGCCTTCGGTCTCGCCGTGGCGGACCAGGATGAGTTTGCCGCTCACAGGTCGGCCACCCCCTTCTTCAGATCAGCCAGCCAGGCCGCGGCGGGCGCGTCCGGTGGCGGCGGGGTGCCGGTGGCCGCGGTGGCGGGCCAGGAACCGAGGAACCGGATCCGGGCGGCGGTGCGGTGCAATGCCTTCAGGGCCTCGGCGACAGCGGTGTCGTCGATGTGTCCGACACAGTCCAGGTAGAAGCGATAGGTCCCCATGCCGGTGCGCGTCGGCCGGGACTCGATGCGGGTGAGATCGATACCGCGGGTGGCGAACTCGGCGAACGCCCGCATCAGCGAACCCGGTTCGTTGGCCAGCTCCAGCACGATCGAGGTGCGATCCGCACCCGTCCGTCGCGGGGCCGGTTGCGGCGGCGCGACCAGCACGAAGCGGGTGACGGCGCGTTCGACGTCGGCGACCCCGTCGGCGAGGGTGGTCAGCCCCAGGCGCTCACCCGCCAGCGCGGTGGAGACCGCGGCCTCGGCGTGCCCGGCCACCACGTCCTCGGCGGCCGCGGCGTTCGATGCCGAGGTGTACATCTCGGCCAGCGGCATGTTCACGGCCAGCCACATCCGCACCTGCGCGGCCGCGACCGGATAGGCGGCGATGCGGCGGACCTGGTCGAGCGCGATGCCCGGGCGGCCCACGATCGTGAACGCCACATCCAGATCGGTCTCGGCGAGGATCTGTAATCGCGGACCGACGGCCAGCGCGTCCAGCGTGGGTGCGATCGAACCCTCCACCGAGCTCTCGATCGGCACCACCGCGCCCGCCGCCTTGCCGGCGCGCACCAGTTCGACGGCAGCGCCCTGACTCGGGGCGGGGATGCGCTCGACCGGTCCATCGAAGGCTCCGGTGGACTCGAGTTTGGCGAGGGCCATCTCGGTGAAGGTTCCCGACGGCCCGAAGTAGGCGATACGCGGCACGGTTACGACATTACTTGCGTGCGCGCGGTCACCCCCCGCTTTGCCCGGCTCCCGGGTAACTTTCGGCGAAATCCTCGGTGTCGCCATAAAAACCGCAGGCCCGGACGCCAGGAGGGCCGGGCGGAGGCCAGCGGCGGGGCGAATTCAGCCGCCCAGAACCGCCAATCCGGTTCGCACGGCAACCGCGTCCGCGGTCTCGATGGCGAGCAGAACATCACGGAAGGCCTCGACGGCGGGCGGCTGCAGGCCCGTCAGGAACGCGGTGTCGGGGGCGGTCAGTGCGGTGCGGATGTCCTCGCCGCAGAGGGCGGCCACGGTCGCGGCGACAGCGGCCAGGGCGCGCTCGCCGGAGTCGGTGCGGGCCACGAAACCGGTGTCGCCGTGCACGATTCGCACCAGGAATTCCGAGACCGCCTCGTCGTCGAGGGTGAGGTCCAGGACCTCGACGCCCGGGGCGGCGGTGATCGGGCGGACCAGGTCCTCGGTGAGCCCGCGCGCCGGGCGCGGCGGGACGGACAGGCTCAGCGCGACCGGTTCGGGCGCGTGCGATGAATCGTGCGGCACGCTCCCACGGTAATGGCCCCGGCAGGCCACCTGACCTCGACCCCGAGGGTGTGCGGCGGGACGGCGCGGTCCCGGCCGGCGGGGGAACGTCTTGCGCGAGCGACGTGCGTCACTTAGCTTAGGTTTACCTAATTCACCCCCGGAGGTGTCCATGACGCACGCGGCCCAGGTCGTCGCGCCCACAACCGCCGAACGCGTGCACAGCGCCTGCGCGCACGCCGAACACGCGGTCCTGGCCCTACCCGGCCTCGACCCCGTGCCCACCTCCGTGCACCTGCTGCGGCAGTGCGGCGACATGGTGATGGCGGTGCCGATGAACTCCACCGCCGCCGGACTCGTGCACGGCTGCGGCGTGAACGGCTCCCCGGCGGTGCTCGAACTCACCGACCAGGCGCCACTGGCCCTGCGCGAACGCGTCCGCGCCCTGGTCTGGCTGCGTGGCTGGGCCCACGCGGTGCCCGCGCACTCCCAACGCGCCCTCGCCGGGGCGATCGCCGCCGACCACCCGCACCCCGACCTACTCGACATCGGCCACACCGCCACCCTGCTGCGGCTGGTCATCGACTCCGCCGTGGTGGCCGACACCTCCGGGGCCGCCTCGGTCGACCGCGAACAACTCCGCGACGCCCGGCCCGACCCGTTCTGCGCGCTGGAAGCCGGTTGGCTGCAACACCTTCAGGCCGACCACCCCGACGTGGTGGACCGGCTGGCCCGCCGCCTCCCGCACGCGCTGCGCCGCGGCGCGCTCATCCACCCGCTGGCCATCGACCGATACGGCGTCACCCTGCGCGTCGAGGCCATCGAGGCCGACCACGACGTCCGCATCCCCTTCGAGGCCCCCGCCGACGACATCGAATCGCTCAGCCGCGCGGTACACGCCTTGGCGGGCAACCCCTTCCACGGCGGGATGCACCGGATCTGACGCCGCCGCGCCTAGATTGGCGGCATGGTTTCGGCTGATCCCGCGCCCGTCTGGCCCGCCCCCGAGTCGTCCGAGCAGGGGCGCCGGGCGATCACACTCGAGATCACGGTGGTGCTGGTCGTCACCTTCGGACTGAGCGGGGCCAACGCGGCACTGTCACTGCTGGAGAGCGCCCTCTCCCCCGGCGGGGTCGGCGGGCAGACGGTGGCGCTCAATCCCTCGCGCGCCACCCAATCGGCCATCGACCTGCTGTTCCAGCTGTTGAGCGTGGCGCGGCTGCTCGGGTGGGCGGCCCTGGGGATATATCTGTTGTGGCGCAGCGGGATCGCGCCGCGGGCCATCGGACTGGCGCGGTCACTGCGCTGGCGCGCGGACGTGCTGCCCGGACTGCTGCTCACCGCGGTGATCGGGATACCCGGACTGGGGCTGTATCTGGCGGCACACGCCCTCGGCGTGAGTGTGACCATCGTCCCCAGTTCACTCGAACACTGGTGGCGACTGCCCATGCTGGTACTGGCCGCCTGGGCCAATTCCGCGGCCGAGGAAGTGCTCGTTGTGGCCTATCTCATCACCCGGCTGCGGGCGCTCGGCTGGACCGAGAACCGGTCCCTGCTGGCGTCGGCGCTACTGCGCGGCAGCTACCACCTGTACCAGGGTCTCGGCGGCGGGCTCGGAAACCTGGTGATGGGGTTGATCTTCGGGCGCTACTGGCAGCGCACCAACCGGCTGTGGCCGCTGCTGCTCGCACACGCCCTCATCGACACCATCGCCTACCTCGGGTACGCCTTCCTGCGCGGACATGTCTCCTGGCTGCCGTGAATCCGCCCGGAAAGCGGCGCGGCGCGGGCGCGGTCGGTACTGTTTCCAGTAATGAACGGCGACGACCCCCAGCACTTTGCACGGATGCGCCGGGAGCCGCCGCCGGGACGCCCGGGGGAGCGCCCGGCACACCCGCAGCGCCCGATGGCGAATCCCGGGCAACCACAGCGGCCTTCGGCTCCACGGCAGCCCATGCCCGAGCGGGCGCGGAACTACGACCCGCCCGTTAACGATGGCGGGCCGCGGGTAGAACCAACCCAGGTGATCCGACGCGATGAATCCGGTCAGGGCCTGGCGTATTCGCAGGTGCCGCCGCCCCGGAACCCGGACCCGCGACAGCGACCGCCCGGGAACCGGATGCCGCCGCCGGGCAATCGCGTGCCACCCCGGGGGAATCGGGTTCCGCCGCAGGGTGATCGGATGCCCGCCCGGACCGCGACGCCCATGGGACACGCGCCCACCCAGCAGCCGGCCCCCTTCCACGAGGACCCGCCCCGCACTCCCCCGCCGCCACTGCCCGGCAAGCGCCGCGGCGACGACGGGCGTCCCCCGCGCGGGGCCCGGCCGCGCCGCAAACGGCACTGGTTCCGCTGGATTCTGTCGCTGCTGGTGGTGCTGCTCGTGCTGCCCATCGCCGCGGCCATTTACGTCGACACCCACCTGACCCGGATCGACGCGCTCGCGGACTATTCCGGACGGGTCGGCGACACGCCCGGGACGAATTGGCTTCTGGTCGGATCAGACAGCCGCGCCGGGCTCTCCCAGGCGCAGGAGGACGAGTTGTCCACCGGGTCCGATGTGGAGGGGGAACGCACCGACACCGTGATCCTGGTCCACATCCCCAAATCCGGGCGGCCCACCCTCGTCAGCCTGCCGCGCGACTCGTATGTGAACATCCCGGGCGTCGGCAAGGACAAGCTCAATGCCGCTTTCTCGGTGGGCGGCGCGAAATTGCTGGCCCGCACCGTCGAAGGCGCGACCGGTGTGCACATCGACCACTACGTGCAGATCGGATTCGGCGGCTTCGCCAATATCGTGGACGCGGTCGGCGGCATCGATATGTGCCTGGACGAGCCGATGAAGGACCCCTTGGCGGGTATCGATCTGCCGGCGGGCTGCCAGACCCTGAGTGGCCCGAACGCACTGGGTTTCGTCCGTTCCCGCGCCACGCCGCGCGCCGATCTGGATCGCATGCTGAATCAGCGCAAATTCCTCAGCGCGCTGTTGAAGAAGGCGTCCAGCCCGGCCACGCTGGCCAATCCGTTCCGATCCTGGCCGCTGGTAAGGGATCTCACCTCGGCGTTGAAAGTCGACGACGGTGCGCACATATGGAATCTGGCGGGCCTGGGCAATGCGCTGAGCAGCGATCCGATCACCACGACGGTGCCGGTCGGCGGCTTCGAGAATGTCTCCGGCAGCGGCAATGTGCTGCTCTGGGACAAGACCAAGGCGAGTGCGTTCTTCGACGCGCTGGCCAAGGATCAGCAGATCCCGGCGGACCTGATCACCACGGTCGGAAGTTAGTTCGATTTAGGCAATACTTGCCTCAATAAGGCTGTGCTCAATAAGGCTGCACTTGGATGACACGCGGTTTTACCAGGATTAATGTTCTCCGCATGTCCACCCGAACCCAGACCAAGCGCAGCAAGTTCCAGGCCCTGCTGCAGGATCAGATCCGCAACGAATTCAATGCCGAGCACCAGTACATCGCGGTGGCATTGTGGTTCGACAATGCCGATCTTCCGGTCCTGGCCAAGTATTTCTACAAGCAGGCCGTGGAAGAGCGCAATCACGCGATGATGATCGCGCAGTACCTGATCGACCAGGACATCAGTGTCGAGATGCCCGGGGTCGATTCCGCCACTTCGCATTTCGCGAACGCCAAGGAGCCGATCGCGCTCGCCGTCGCGCAGGAGCAGTCGGTCACCGACCAGATCGTCCAGCTCGCCAAGACCGCCCGCGAAGAGGGCGACTACCAGGGCGAACAGTTCATGCAGTGGTTCCTCAAGGAGCAGGTCGAGGAAGTCGCCACCATGAAGACCCTGCTCACCGTCGCCGAGCGGGCCAGCGCGAATCTGTTCGACCTGGAGAACTTCGTGCAGCGGGAAATGAGCAGCCCGAAGGACGCGTCCGGCGCGCCGCACGCCGCGGGTGGCTCGCTGTAACCAGCGAATCACGGCAATAACCCGTGGGGCCGAACATGATTCGGCTCCGTCCGGTGGATAGACGACACAGGCCCGGTCCGACGCTTCGGACCGGGCCTGTTGCCGTATCGCGCGGAAATCCGCGGACGGTCAGCGCAAGGTGACCTGACGCGAACGCAGGCCGTCGCGGGAACGACGCTCGTCGGAGGTCAGCGGGGCGTCCGACTTCAGCGCGGCCGCCAGCTTCGCGCCGAATTCGCGTGCGGGAGCTTCCCATTCGCTCGCGTGACGCTCACGGTCCAGGTCGAAGACCGGCACCAGCAGGCCATGGGTGCGGAACGAGCCCGCGAACCGCGAACCCTCGCCCAGATGCAGATCACCGGCGGCGTGCAGGCGGGCCAGGGCCAGCATCAGCTGGTCCTCGTCCTCGGGGCGCACCCAGCGGATGTGTGCCTTCTCGCCGGCGTCGACCCACCAGGCCGCGCCGGTCGCGTCCGCGCCCAGCTCCAGGCGAGCCGACGGCATGATGGCCCGGTTGGCCTGCTCGATGGTGGCGGCCACCTGCGGGTCCGGGGTGACACCCGCGGGCACCCACCAGTTGAAGTCCTGGTGCACCGTGAGGTCCAGGGCCGCACCGGAATCCAGCACCTCGGTCAGCGGGGCGCCGCCGACGCTGGCGGAGGCGAGCGAGTCGCCGGGGGTGGCGGACTGGGTCCACAGGATGGCGGCGGCCAGATCCGCGGCGGGATCGGCGGACTGGAACTGCACCTGCGTGCCAACGAAACCGACCGGCTCGTCACCGGCCCGCACCAGCGCGGCGACCGCACCCGGCAGCACGGTGGCGAGGGTGACCTCACGCTCCGCGCCGACGCTCGGCGCCAGCTTCAAGGTCGCGGTCGCCGACGGCACGAACTCCCGTAGCGCGACCAGATCGCATTCCGCGGCCAAGCCCGCGAAGGGCCGCGTCACGGCCGACGCCGCCGCCTCCTGTTCGGCACGGCGGGCGGCCAGCTTCTGCGCCCGATTGGAGTCCGGCTTGGGACTGTTGCGCTTGCTCTTACCCATGGTTGGCAAACCTACTGTGTCTTTGGCCCTACGCTCCGCTCCGGGCAGGGTTCGCGGCCCCTGGTCCCGATTCTTCCCTCCTCCGCTCCTCCGCTTCGCTCCCCCGCTCCGTCAGTCCAGAATCGGGACGGCCGCGAACCTTGGGTAATGCGCCTTGCAAGGGCGAGGGTTATGCGGTGGTGAGCACGGCCTTGGTGCGGGCGGGGTGATTGGTGGCCACCCAGTCCACGCCGAGGTCGGCGCAGAGCTGGATGTCCTCGGGGTCGTCGCAGGTCCAGACGTAGGTGGCGCGGCCCGCGGCGGCGGCCTTGTCGACCAGATCCGGGTGCTCGCGCAGGGTGCGGACCGACGGGCCGATGGCGGTCGCGCCGACCGTGTGCGCCGCGCCGCCGGACAGGTACAGCGAGGACTCGCCCAGCAGCACCGTCGGCAACAGCGGGGCCGCGCGGCGGATGCGCCAGACCGCGGTCGCGGCGAACGACATGACCACGGCGCGTGAGTGATCCGCGGAGGCGGGCGCGCCGATGCCGTAGTGGTTCAGCTCGTTCAGCAGGGTGGTCTCGACCAGCGCGCCGTACCGGACCGGGTGCTTGGTCTCGATGAACAGCTTGGTGGGACGGCTCTTCCAGTCCAGCACCAGCTCGATGAGCTCGCGCAGGGTGAGCACGCCCTCCGGTTCCGCGACGGTGCCGAAGTTCAGGGCCTTCAGCTCCGCGAGCGTCATCTCGCTGACCGCGCCGATCCCGGTCGAGGTGCGGTCCACCGTGCGGTCGTGCACGCAGACCAGGTGTCCGTCACGGGTCAGGCGGATATCGCATTCGACGCCGTCGGCGCCCTCCTGCAGGGCGAGATCGTAGGCGGCGAGGGTGTGTTCGGGTCGCGCCGCGGACGCCCCCCGGTGCGCCACCACGAACGGCGCGCGACTGGCCCGGCTCACTTCGCCACTACCTCCTGTTGCTCCGCGTCCGGAGCTGCCTGCGCAGCGTCCCCGGCGGCGGCCTCATCCCCGACCACAGCATCATCCCCGACCGGGGCCGCGGGCGCGCGCCGCACGGGCTCGATCACCGGGCGCGCCGGGCCGGTCGCGATCAGCCAGCGGCGCGGCGTCTTCGGACGACCCTGCAGGTCCAGGCCCGCGAACGCGCGCACCAGGCCCAGCGAGGCCACCGCGACACCGGCCGCGGCCAGATCCGTCCACATCGCCACCAGCACGCCGTCGGCCTGCACCTGCAGCGAATCCGCCAATCGGTAGCCCAGCGCCACCAGCACCAGCACCGCGTTCGACAGCCAAGCGGCCCACCAGATCCGGACCGCGCGCAGCAGCCGCGGATCACCGTCGCCGGTGCGCTGGGCCGCCTCGGTCAGGAAGATGCCCGGCCAGATCAGGTTCGCGACCGGCACCACACAGCCGAGCACCAGCGACAGCAGCGACCGCGAATCCGACTCGCCCACATTCGCGTACGCGGCGCGGCGGGTCTCGGCGAGCCAGCCGACCAGCGCCACCGCCGACAGCAGGGCCAGCGCCAGCGCCAGGATCGCCGACACGGTCACGGCCGCATCGGAGATCCACAGCAGCCAGGGCTGGATGAGGCGGGTGCGATTGCGCAACAGGATCCCGTAGCGACCCAATTCGGCCAGGGCCGCCACCACGAAGACGGCCGCGGTCGTGATGAGCAACCGGTCCAACCGGTCGGTCCAGGCGGCCAGCGGGCGGTGCGGCTCGGGAGCTTCGGCCGCGGGCCGGTCGTGTAATCCCCAGCGCGGAATCTGCTGATAGCGCGGCGTCTCCGTCGAACCCGAGCGCCGGAGGGGCTGGGCAGCAGGTGATCTGCGGCCCGGCGGGCGGGCCACCCAGCGGTAGTTGCGGCGGTCAGCGGGCGCGTCCACCGGGGCCGGTGACAGCAGCACGCCGTGGCAGCGCGGGCACCAATGCAGCGGCTTGCCCTGGACCGCCCAGCGGGCGCCGCAGCGGGCGCACGGCTGTACGACGGCGGATCGCGATCGGCCCACCTGTCCCCCGTTCATCGCTCCACCTCTCCGCGCCTAGTAGATCTTCGCCTCGGGACCGTCGCCGGTGAGCGGACGGCCGGTCTGCTGCCAGGCCACCATGCCACCGGAGACATTGATCGCCTCGTAACCGATCTGGTTCAGGAACTCCACCACCGCGATGGACCGGCCGCCCTGCCGGCAGATCACGTAGATCTCGGCGTCGATGTCCAGGTCGTCGAGCCGGGCGGGGACGTCGGTCATGGGGATGTGGATGGCGCCGGGCGCGCGGCCGAGCTGCCACTCGTCGTCCTCGCGGACGTCGAGGAGCTGGGCCGGGGCGGGCGCGGCGGAGCCCCATCCGTCCGCGGCGTCGAATTCCGCGGGCACCTCATCGATAGGCACCGAGGGCACGTGGGGGTTCGTCACGGTTTCGATCCTGCCACGCGCGCGCGGGAGCTGTGGAGTTCCGTACCTGCACAGGGTTGGTTTCGGGAGTTATCCACATAATCCACAACCTGATCCACAGGTTGATAGACGACTGATTCGTCCGGGTCGGCCGATCCGGAAGTCCCCTCCCCGTTCCGGAGCGGCCGACCCGAAGGCCTGTCTCAGAGGGCCTCATCCAGTCTGACGCCGCAGGTCGGCCCGCGGTTCCATTCGCACCGGAAAACACGACATAACTAGATAAAGCCGGAAATCCTCGGTCCAGCCGGGCAAGATCGGTAGCCTGGCGCTATGACTGTGAGCAGGGGGCTACTCGGCGGCCTGGATATCAAAGGACTGAACCTCGCGCTGTCGGAGGCGACCTGCCTCGGCATCGACGTCGATCCGGCGGCGGCCACGCTGAGGCTGGAATTGGACGTCTTGACCCTCCCCGCGGACGGCCCGCCACCGGCCGACTGCGACATCTACCTCAACCTCCTCGGCGTCAGCCGGATCGCCGCCTCCCTGCGCCGCCAGCGCTGGGACGACCTCGAGCCGGTTGTGCTCCCGCTCACCGTCGACGGCCTGCACGACGCCGTGAACAGCTTCGGCGGCGGCGCGCTGCACGGGTGGGACTTCCTCGACCTCAGCGACAGCTCCTGGAGCCAGTGGCGCAAGCTGCTCAGCTTCGACACGGTGCTGCGTGACGAACCCGGCGCCCACCTGATGGAGTTCTGCCAGGAAGAGGGCGTCGACCCGCGCGAACTCGACATCCGCGTGTGGTTCGACGCCGCCGAGGTCACCGACAAGCAGGGCAACCCGATCCCGTTGCCGGAGTTCATCGCCGGTGGCGTGCGCTGGTGGCAGGCCCACGACGCGGGCGACCCGCGCACCCAGCGGCCGGACGTGGTCCCGGCGCTCTAGGCGGCGGTCACCCCGGTCGCGTGATCGGGGCAGTACCCGCCGGGGTTCTTCGCCAGATACTGCTGGTGATAGCCCTCGGCGTAGAAGAACGCGGAAAGGTCCGGGAGCGGGGCGATCTCGGTGGTGATCTCCCCGAACCCGGCCGCCGACAAGCGTTCCTGATAGTCGGCCCGCGACGCCGCGGCCGTCCGCGCCTGCTCGTCGTCGAAGGTGAAGACGGCCGAACGGTATTGGGTGCCACGATCATTGCCCTGCCGCATGGTCTGGGTCGGATCGTGGTGCTCCCAGAACCGCCGCAGGATCGCGGCGTAGTCGATCACCTGCGGATCGAAGACCACCAGCACCGATTCGGTGTGACCGGTACGGCCCGAACAGGTTTCCTCGTAGGTCGGGTTCGGGGTGAAGCCGCCCGCGTAGCCCACGGCCGTGCAGTACACGCCCTCCAATCCCCAGAACCCCTGCTCAGCGCCCCAGAAACAGCCCATGGCCAGCACCGCGAGTTGCGTGCCCGCCGGGAAAGGGGGTTTGAAGGAATGCCCGCTGACACAGTGCTTGCCGGGCACGACCAGCGGTTCGGCACGCCCGGGCAGGGCTTGCCCGGGAGTCACCATGGTCGGCTCCGGCAGTCGCAAGCGACCGACGAACTCGTCGTACCACGACATGACTCCAGGCTACGGGACGTGTGGGATATATATCTGGGCCGGAATGCGGGGGCACGCAGCCCGGTTGCGAACGAGCGGGTGTACGAATGATGGTTGGGTGCGCCTCGGATCATGCCGAGGGCACGCGGCCCCGACACGGAAAGGGACATCGTGGCTGTTTACACGTTGCCAGAACTCGATTACGACTACAGCGCCCTGGAGCCCTTCATCTCCGGGCAGATCAACGAGATCCACCACACCAAGCACCACGCCGCCTACGTCGCGGGCGTCAACGCTGCCCTCGAGAAGCTGGAAGAGGCGCGGGCCAAGGACGACCACGCCGCCATCTTCCTCAACGAGAAGAACCTCGCGTTCCACCTCGGTGGCCATGTGAACCACACCATCTGGTGGAAGAGCCTGTCCAAGGACGGCGGCGACAAGCCGGTCGGCGACCTGGCCTCGGCCATCGACGAGGAGTTCGGCTCCTTCGACAAGTTCGTCGCGCAGTTCTCCGCCGCGGCCAACGGCCTGCAGGGCTCCGGTTGGGCCTGGCTGGGCTACGACACCCTGGGCAACAAGCTGCTCACCTTCCAGCTCACCGACCAGCAGGGCAACGTGCCGCTCGGCATCATCCCGCTGCTCGGTCTGGACATGTGGGAGCACGCCTTCTACCTGCAGTACAAGAACGTCAAGGCCGACTACGTGAAGGCGTTCTGGAACGTCGTCAACTGGGCGGAGATCCAGGACCGCTACTCCAAGGCGGTTTCCCAGGGCAAGGGCCTGATCTTCGGCTGACGCCCCTCTTGCTTGCGGAGGCCCGCGAACCGGTCGGTTCGCGGGCCTTTCGGCATTTCAGGGGGCCGGGTGCTAGCACTCTTTGGTACTTGTGTGCCAGTTAGCTTCGGGTACAACCTGGTGTTCCCACTGGCAACACCGGGCACAGCCGCCCCCTGGGAAGTTCGGGAGGCACATCATGAGTGGTCAGATCGGCGTCATGCCCTTCCAGGCCCATGGTTCGCTGCAAGGATTCGTGATCTCCGGACGCTGGCCCGACTCCACCAAGGAATGGGCGCAACTGCTGGTCCTGGCCGTGCGGGTGGCCGGGCTCCCGGGCCTGCTGCCCACGTCGACGGTCTTCGGGGCGCGCGAAGAGCTGCCGGACGACCCGGATCCCGCCATGGTGGGGCTGGTGATCGCGGAAGGGCCCGTCCTCGGGGACGAAGCGTTGCAGCCCGGCAGGTTTGCCGGACATGTGCCACCGGCCTTGATCATGTTGCATCCGCCGCGCGAAACGCGACCCTCGCTGCCCGAGTGCTCCGGCGCGGCCTCGGGCTGCCTGCTGCTACCGGGCCTGCCGCATCTGGGGCTGGAACACCGCGCCGCCTGGGTCGAAACGGATTCCGATGGCGCGGTGACCTCGATGGTTTCGCGGGTCGGGGTGGATCCGATCAGTGATCCCGACACCGCGGTTCTGGCTATGCTGCTGGCCGCGTAAGGGAACCCGAAACCTTCCGGCAGCATCGCCAAACTTATTGTGCGCATTGCGATTTGGACGACAGTGGTTTGCATGCGCCCGGTTTGCCGGAGTAAAGTTGCGCCCGAGCGAAGGGGAGTAGCCCCCAATCACGTCGTCGACATACTGATCCCCCGGGATCCGGCGCGTGGACCGGAATCTTCCGGTGGGCGAGACCTTCGGCCGACAAGAACCAAACCGATTTACCGGTGCGGTGTCGGCTGAAGCGCCCCCGCATTCAGCCGACAGGCCGGAGACCTGGGAGCTGACTTCATGATCGCCACGATATTGCTGAGTTTCGGCGTGCTGTTCCTCGCCGAACTGGGCGATAAATCTCAACTCATGGCGCTGACCTTCGCGCTGCGCTACCACTGGTGGACCGTGCTGTCCGGCATCACCGTCGCCAGCGTGCTGGTGAATCTGATCGCGGTCGGCGTCGGCCACTTCCTCGGTGCGGCCCTGCCGACCGGCGTCATCTCGCTGTTCGCCGCCGCCACCCTGATCGGCGTCGGTCTCTGGACCCTGCGCGAGACCCTGACGAGCTCCTCGGACGCCTCCGATGACGAGGTCGCGCCGCAGGTCAGGTCCCGGTCCGCGTTCCTGGTCGTGCTGTCGGCCTTCCTGCTCGCCGAACTCGGCGACCGCACCATGTTCGCCACCATGGCACTGGCCACCAACAACAACTGGGTCGCCGTGTGGATCGGTTCGGTCGCGGGCATGGTGGCCGCGGGCGCGCTGGCCATCGCGATCGGCGTGACCGTCGGCAAGCACATCCCGGAGCGGATCATCGCGGTCTGCTCGGGCCTGTTGTTCCTGTACTTCGGTGCGCTCACCCTGCTCGAGGCCTTCGCGCATGGACTGGGCACCCCGCTGGCCGCGCTGCTGTCGCTGGCGCTGCCCGCCCTCGCCGGCGGCGTGCTGCCGGCGCTGCGCCGCCGCGCCGGGACCCCGGCCGGTTCAGTCGCCGAGCACGTTGTCGCCGAACAGATCCCCGCTGCGCCGCACGAGGTCCAGTAGCGGCGCACGCAATTCGCGCAGCCCGTCCGGGTCGCCGACCGCGATGCGCGCGGTGACCATCGAGCTCAGCGCCGCGACCAGGGTCTGACAGGCGAAACGCTGCGACTCGGTCTCGGCGCCCAGCACGTCGGCGACCATGGCTGCGAAGGTTTCCTGCAGGTGGGTGCGGCGCGCGATGGCGTCCGGGCCCGCGGCATACACCTCGACGAGGAAAACCCGGGCGTAAGCCGGTTGCGCGGCCAGCGCCTCCAGGTACGCGCCGAGCAGCCGTTCCATCCGCTCGGTGCGGGTCTCCCCGTCGAACTCGGCGCCGGTGGCCGCCAGGATGCCGGTCAGCATGAGCTCCGTGGCCCGCTCATAGGCGGCCTCGAAACAGTCCTCCTTGGAACGGAATTGCTCGTAGAAGGTTTCACGGGAAACCCCCGCGCGCTTGATGACCGCGGCCACCGGCGTTCCGACATAACCGTTCTCGGCCATCGCCTCGGCCATGGCGGCCAGGATGCGGTCGCGCTGGGCGGCCACCACATGCTCCCGGGACAGGCCGTGCCGGCCGCGGGGAAGTTGGCGGGTTGCCGATTCGGTCATACGCGGGACTCCAGGTGGCCTCGGTCGTTCAGGCGAGCTTTCTCATTCTGCGGGGCCGGG
Organism: Nocardia sp. NPDC005746; assembly: GCF_040630785.1. Lineage (NCBI taxonomy): Bacteria > Bacillati > Actinomycetota > Actinomycetes > Mycobacteriales > Nocardiaceae > Nocardia > Nocardia sp. NPDC005746. The sequence continues at coordinate 361,223 of NZ_JBEXYE010000001.1, read as the reverse complement.
CCGGTTGCTCGGTCGTGAACCCCGTTGGTTCCGTATCGGCGATGGCCAGTCCACTCGCTACACCCCGGCGCAGCGAGAAGTCGATCAGGTGCTGGGTGAGCGGACGGCACCACAGTGCCATGCTCACCCAATACGGCGAGACGATGTGGCGGGAACGGCGGGCCAGCGCCCGCTCACAGGCGTCGATGGCCGGGCCCAGCGGAGCCACGCCGGAGACGGTGGACCGGCCCAGAATGCTGCGGGCGGCCTCGGTGCCGAAGCCGCGGCTGGTCATCTCGGTGTCGAGTTCGGCGAAATAGGCCATGCCCACTTTGGCCCCGGTGTGCCGCAATTCGATGCGCAGGGTGTCGCCGAGCGCCTCGACCGCGGCCTTGGAGGCGCTGTACGCCCCCGCCAGGGGTAGATGGATGGCGGCGGCCAGCGAGGAGACGATCAGGATGTACCCGCCCCGGTGCGCGATGTGCGGTCCGGCCGCGCGCATCGTGTAGTAGACGCCCAGCACATTGACGGCGAGGGTCTCCTCGAGCACGGTCGGGTCGCCGCCGAGCAGGGACAGTTGCCGGGCGATGCCCGCGTTGCACACCACCGCGTCCAGGCCGCCCAGTTCGGCGGTCAGCGAGTTCACCACCCGTTCCACCTGGGCCGGGTCGCCGATGTCGCAGTATCGCCAGGGCGCGTCGCCGCATTCGCTCGCGACCTGGGCCAGCAGCGTCTCCTCGATGCCGAGCAGTGCGACGTGCGCCCCGTGCGCGTGCAACTGACGGGCGAGAGCGGCCCCGATGCCGCGGGCCGCGCCCGTGATCAGGATGCGTTTACCGGCCACGCGCGGGATCCGGCGGCGGAAACCACGGCGATGACCGACCGTGCTGGCGTTCATATATGCGAAGCTACCACTTAGACGAACACTCATGTTCGTAAAGCTGAGGGTTCGCGGCCCGTCTCGATTCTGGACTGACGGCGCGGGGGAGCGAAGCGGAGGAGCGAAGGAGGGAAGAATCGAGACTTCGGGGGCCGCGACCGCCTCTCTCCACCCCGCGGCTTGCCCGGAGCGGAGCGTAGGGCAAATTAGATATTGACGGATGGCCAGCGAGAGGGCCGTCCCTTGTCGAGAGGACCAAACCGTGGAGATTTCGGGCTCCGCCGCCATTGTCACCGGAGGTGCGTCCGGTCTGGGTGCGGCCACCGCCAAGCGTTTCGCCGATGCGGGCGCGACCGTGTTCGGCCTGGATCTGGCTCAGTCCATCGAGCGTGCGGGTGACAGCGTGCCGGCCGGCGTCACCCTCATCCCGACCGACGTCACCAGCGGTGACGAGGTGGCCGCCGCGGTCGCCAAGGTCGTGGAATCCGGTGTGCCGCTGCGCATTGTCGTCAACTGCGCCGGTGTGGGCTGGGCGGGACGCATCCTGTCCAAGAACGGCCCGCACGACCTCGAGCTGTTCCGCACGGTCATCACCGTGAACCTGCTCGGCTCCTTCAACGTCATGCGCCTGGCCGCCGACGCCATCGCCAAGACCGAGCCGGTCGACGAGTACGGCTCGCGCGGCGTCATCATCAACACCGCCTCGGTCGCGGCCTTCGAGGGCCAGATCGGGCAGATCGCCTACTCCGCCTCCAAGGGCGGCGTCGCCGGCATGACCATCCCCGCCGCGCGTGACCTCGCGCAGTTCGGCATCCGCGTGAACACCATCGCGCCCGGCATCATCGACACCCCGATGCTCGCCGGTGTCACCGAGGAGTACCGCAAGGGCCTCGAGTCCGGCGTTCCGTTCCCGTCCCGCCTGGGCCGCCCGGACGAGTACGCGCAGCTCGCGCAGTACATCACCGAGCACGACTACCTGAACGGCGAGACCATCCGCATGGACGGCGCCCTGCGTATGGCCCCGCGCTGATTGTGCGAAAGACCAAGGCCCCGCACTGAATTCAGTGCGGGGCCTTGAATCTTGTTATCGAGTCCGCGAGAACTGATCTCGGAAGGTTCCGGGTAACTCCGGGGGTACCCCCAAAATCGGCTCGGCACCCAACCGCCAGCCCGCATGCAGTGCGGCCCACGGCTTTCAGCCGGGCGCTACAGTCTCGGGGAGGCGGGAGAGCCTGCCTTAGTGCGGGCGAACAGCGGCCGCCTGGGGGCCCTTCTTGCCCTCGGTGATCTCGAACGAGACCGCCTGGCCCTCCTCGAGCTGACGGTAGCCGTTGCCCTCGATCTCCGAGTAGTGGACGAAAACGTCGGGGCCGTCCTCGCGGGCGATGAAGCCGTAGCCCTTCTCCGCGTTGAACCACTTGACGGTGCCCTGAACCATTACCTTCTCCTGACGAGGTGTTTCTTTTAATGCGTGGGCGCCGCGGCTGCGGCACCCGGGTCGATCAGAAGGCGGCTTGCAACTTGACTGGCAAGGTGAAGCAACGCCCGCACACTGTTCCGCGCGAGCATGTTGAAACACGAACACGAAAAACTTACGACCAAGACATACAACGTACGCCCTCGCCACTAGTTCCCGAAATTCGCCGAGACATGTGCACCGTCACACCGGGGACCGGCTGAGCATGACCGATTCCCGCTCGCTATGGATCGGGAACGTGCCGGCGACGCCGGCACGACCCGATCCGACGCGCCAGGTCAGAGCGTGCGGGTGAGGCGATCGGCGAGGATCCGGGCGAAGTGCGCCGGGTCCTTCAGCTCCCCGCCCTCGGCGAGAACCGCCGTGCCGTAGAGCAATTCGGCCGTCTCGGTGAGGGCGAGCGGCTTGTCCTCGTCGCCGGACACCTTCGCGTACGCGTCGCGCAGACCCGTCACCAGAGCGTGGTCCGGGTTCAGTTCCAGGATGCGCTTGCTGTGCGGCAGCTCCTGGCCGGAGGCGCGGTACATGCGTTCCAGCATCGGAGTGAAATCGAACACATCGCCGACGATGCAGGCCGGGAAGGTGGTGAGCCGGTTGGTCAGGCGCACCTCCTTGACGTCCGCGTCCAGGGTCTGCTGGAGCCAGCCGAGCACGCCGGAGAAGTCCTTCTCCTGCTGTTCGCGCAGCTGCTCGGAGGCCTTCTTCTCGTCCTCGGTCTCCAGGTCGACCTCGCCCTTGGCGATGGAGACGATCGGCTTGCCCTCGAACTCGGTGACCGAGCCGACCCACATCTCGTCGACCGGGTCGGTCAGCACCAGCACCTCGAGGCCCCTGGCCCGCAGCGCCTCCATGTGCGGCGAGTTCTCGATCTGCTGCCGGGTCTCGCCGGTCATGTAGTAGATCGCCGACTGGGTCTCGGGCATGCGCTCGACGTACCCGGCCAGTGTGGTCAGCTCGCTGTCGGAGTGCGTGGACGCGAACGACGAGACGCCCAGGATGGTCTCGCGATTGTCGGCGTCGGAGAGCAGACCCTCCTTGAGCACCCGGCCGAACTCGCGCCAGAACTCCTGGTACTTGGCCTGGTCCTCGGCGTTCTTCAGATCCTTGACCGTGGACAGCACCTTCTTCACCAGGCGCTTGCGGATCATCTGGATCTGGCGGTCCTGCTGCAGGATCTCGCGGGACACATTGAGCGACAGGTCCTGCGCGTCGACCACGCCCTTGACGAAGCGCAGATACTCCGGCATCAGCTCTTCGCAGTTGTCCATGATGAACACCCGGCGTACGTAGAGCTGCACGCCGCGTTTGTGCTCGCGGGTGAACAGGTCGAACGGCGCGTGCGAGGGAATGAACAGCAGCGCTTGGTATTCGAAGGTGCCCTCGGCCTTCATCGGGATGATCTCGAGCGGATCGTCCCAGGCGTGGGCGACGTGCTTGTAGAACTCCGTGTACTCCTCGTCGGTGACCTCGCTGCGCGGGCGGGTCCACAACGCCTTCTGGGAGTTCAGGGTCTGGGTCTCGACGATGGTCTTCTCGACCTTGTCCTCGCCCTCGCCCTCCATGACGGTGCGCTCGACGTCCATCCGGACCGGCCAGGCGATGAAATCCGAGTACTTCTTGACGATTTCGCGGAGCTTCCACTCCTGCGTGTAGTCGAAGAGGTGATCGTCCTCGTCGGCCGCCATCAGGTGCAGCGACACCGAGGTGCCCTGTGGGGCGGTGTCGAGTTCCTCGATCGTGTAGGTGGGGCTGCCGGCCTCCGATTCCCAACGGGTACCGGTGGTTTCGCCCGCCTTGCGGGTGGTCAGGGTGACCTTGTCGGCCACCATGAAGGTCGAGTAGAAGCCGATGCCGAACTGGCCGATCAGCTCCTCGGCCTGCTGGTCGCCGGCCTTGGCCTCCAGCAGCTGCTGGCGTAGCGCGGCGGTGCCCGACTTGGCGAGGGTGCCGATCAGGTCCACCACCTCGGCTCGGGACATTCCGATGCCGTTGTCGCGCACGGTGAGCACGCGGTTGTCGCGGTCGACCTCGAGCTCGATGTGCAGATCCGAGGTGTCGGCGTGCAGGTCCTTGTCGCGGAAGGTCTCCAGGCGCAGCTTGTCCAGCGCGTCGGAGGCATTGGAGACCAACTCCCGCAGGAAGGTGTCCTTGTTCGAATACACCGAGTGGATCATCAGCTCCAGCAGCTGATGGGTCTCGGCCTGAAACTCCAGGTGTTCGACGTGTTCGGTCACGACGCGATATTACGACGGTCGAAGTCGGCGATGGCGGGAACCTCGGCGTCCGCGCGGTCTGTCATCCAGTCCCGCAGCACCTGGGTCGCGCGGCAGTCGTCCTCGTTGTACTCGAAGATGCGGGTGCGCTGCGACAGGTCCGGTTCGCCGCCGTCGTAGGCGACGGCCAGGCGGTACCAGGCCATCGACGCCTCGCCGCCGGCCTCCGCGTCACGCCAGTGGAAGCCCGCGACCGGCGCGATCTTCTTGAGACCCTTGCCGTTCGGGCAGATGAACTGCTCCGACACCGCCTGGAACATGTCCACCCACTGCGGCCCGTCCACGAACCGCTGCACCTCCCGCTCGGTGGGGATGCCGGGGCGGCCCGCGAACCGGCGCGCCGACTCGTAGAGCCACTTGTCCTCGGCGGTGCGCGAATAGCAGTAGGCGGCAAAGGATTTACCGTCGGCGGCGGCTTGCGCGCGCACGCCCATCAGCCAGGTCCAGAACTCCGCGAAGGAGCGGCCCTCGTCCTCGGTGGGCAGCGGATCCCAGGTGACGAACGGGCGGTACACACCGTCGAGCAGGGTGCCCCACAGGTAGGCGCCGTGCTCCTGGAAGCTCTCCAGGTCCACGTCCACCTCGACGTCGGCGCGGGTCACCCGCACCCGGTCCACCCGGCGGACCAGCGGCGCGCCCGTCGCCCAGGCGCGGGCGGTGACCACGGCCTCGGTGAACGGCTCGTACTGCCAGTCGTCCGGATCGTCGCCGCTCCAGGCGGCCAGCTCGTCGATGGTCTCGACGCCGTGGCGGCGCAGCACCTCCGCGCGCGAACCCGGGGCCACCAGGCTCACGTCGCGATGCTCGACCAGCCACTGCTCACAGCTGCGGCCGCCCTCCTCGGGGGCCCGGCTCCACCACGGGCACTGGCGGCATTCGGGGACTTTCGAAGGGATGGTGGGGAGTTCGCCGCGCACCACCGCGATGCGGTCGGCGTAGCGGATGTCGTAGTCGTCCAGCAGCAGGGCCAGGTCGTGCACCAGGATGCGGTCGAAGTGGTAGCCGATGGCGCCGCCGGTCAGCGCCGGGCTGGCCAGGCCGTGCCGCTGCAGCATGCGGTACAGGTGCGCGAGGCGCTGGAGGTCGCGCGGCTGCGGCCGGGTGCGGACGTGCCTGTCCTCCTGGGGATTCCACTCGTACAGGCCGCTGGTCAGCGGGTGGTGATCGGCCGGGTCGGGCTGACGGGGGTCGGTCACCTTGTGGTTCACCACGATGACCGGGCGGTATCCGCCGCGATCGCTGTCACGCCACAGGATTTCGCAGCCGCCGCGACGGCCGGTGTCGGCCTCCTGCGGTAGCAGCCCGCCCCAGATGCGGTCGGCGCCCGCGGCCATGGCGGCCATGGTGGCGGCCGCCCGCGCGGTCGCGGGCTGCTTGGGATCGATCACCGTCCAGCTCTCGGGCGCCGCGGCGACCAGGGTGTCACGCACCTGAGATCTGTGCGCGGCCGCCGCTTCTCGTCGCTGCTGCACGCCGGCGTCCTCGGCGACTCCGGTCAACACGCCCGGATGGGTGGCGTCCAGGAAAAGCCGGTGCCGGCACCCGATCAGCGCGCGCGCGTCCACGAACGCCGCCCGCTCGCCATGGTCACCGATGCCCGAATACACGCCAGTCAGTATGGCCTCATCCCCCGACAGGGTCGGCGGGCCGCCCTGTTTCCGCCAGGCGCTCGCTGCGGCGGGAACCCACCCGTTAGGGTGATTCGACACTGCGTTTCATGGGCGGACAGGCATTTCCCCCGGCCCTGTACTGCCATGGCGAACCAGCATGACGGAGGCCATCAATGGGGTTGTTCACCAAGCGCAAGAAGCGGGTCAGCCGCCGAGCCGAGGCGAAAGCCCTCAAGCACAAGGCCGGCATGGAGGCCAAGCTCGGGGCGCGCAACGAGCGCAAGCGCAACCGTGCCGAGGCGCGCACGCAGAAGCAGGTCGCCAAGGCCGAGATCGCGAAGCTGCAGGCCGAGGAGAAGGCCGCGGAGAAGGTGGCCGCCCGTGCCGAGCGGGACCCGTTCAGCGCGGCCTCGATCCGCAAGTACCTGGGCGTGGCCCGGATCCTGGTGCCGGTGCTGGCGCCGCTCGCCTACCGCGGCGCCACCTTCGTGCGCGGGCAGCTCGACACCCGCCGCGCGCAGCAGCTCGGCGTCGGCCTGGACCAGCTCGGCGAGTTCGCCGGGCCGGGCGCCAAGCTGCAGGCCCGGATCGCGGGCGTGGAGTCGACGCTGGCCGAGATCGAGGCCAAGCACACCGACACCGAGACCAAGAAGTTCGTGGCCGCCACCCGCGACCGGCTGGACAGCCTGTCCGCGGCGGTCCGCACCGCCGCCCAGATGCCGGTGCCGCGGCGCCGCGCGGTGCACGCCTCGATCTCCAACGAGCTCTCCGGCATCGAAGCCGACGTGCTCAACCGGCTCGGCGTGCGCTGAGTCACCCATGAGCTCGGTGCGCGGCGGATCGGCCGGGGTGGCCATGGCCGCCCTGGCGGTCGGCGCGCACGGGTTCGCGGGCGGCGGCTACCCCGGCACCTCCGGGCTGATGCTGCTGATGCTGGCGGCGGCCGCGCTCGGCGCGATCGCCGCCGTGCTGCGCCCGCCCGCCGCGCTGCCGCTGCTCATGCTGGCGGGCCAGCCCGTCTGCCACGTCGCGCTGAGCGGGCTGGTGCAGCACGGGCACGCCGCGCGGGCAATGGAATTCACCGCGCACGGGCCGATGGTGTTCGCGCACGCGGCCGCGGGCCTGGTCTGCGCGTTCGGGATCCTGGTCGCCGAGCGGCTCTACGAACTGATCTCCCGGGCCGTCCGGGTGGCGCTCACCCGCCCCGCCGGGCCGCCGACGCGTGTCGCGCGGCCGCGCCCGGCGCACCACTCCCCCACGTCGAAAACCCTTCTCGCACTGGGCGCGGCCGGACCGCGCGCGCCCCCGGTCACGGTGTAACCCCGCTCCCCAACTTCCCGTAACCATTGTCAGAGAAGGCAATACACTCATGAACACCTCTCTTTCGCGTGCCCTGATCACGTCGGCCGCCGCCGCGGGGCTGCTGCTGTCCGGCGCGGGCATCGCCGCCGCGCACGTGGTGGTCGACGCTCCCGGCGCTACCCAGAAGGGCTACACGGTCGCGACCTTCCGGGTGCCGACCGAGTCCGATACCGCTTCCACCACCAAGGTTTCGGTGACGCTGCCGAATCTGAAGAGTGCGCGGACCGAGCCGATCGCCGGCTGGACGTCCAAGGTCGAGAAGAACGCGCAGGGCCAGGCAGTGTCCGTCACCTGGACCGCGGACCCCGGCAATCCGGGTGTGGCGCCGGGCCAGTTCCAGCGCTTCGCGGTCTCCCTCGGGCCGCTGCCCGAGCAGGCGAAGGTCAGCTTCAACGCGAGCCAGACCTACAGCGACGGCAAGGTCGTGGACTGGAACCAGCCGGCGAACGCCGACGGCAGCGAGCCCGAGCACCCGGCCCCCACCCTCACGCTCGCCAAGAGCACCGGCCACGACGACGACGCACCCGCCGCGGCCGACGCGGACAAGGGTGACAAGGTCACCGACGACACCGCCCGCTGGCTCGGCGGCGTCGGGCTCGCGCTCGGCGCGCTGGGCGCGGCGCTCGGCCTGGGCAGCGTCATCCGGGGACGGCGGTCATGAGCCGCAAGGTCGCCGGTCTGATCACCGGCCTGCTGGTCGCCCTGTTCGCGCTGCTCGGCGGTGGTGTGGCGGGCGCGCATTCGGCCGTGGTGGGTTCCACCCCGGAGAACGGCGCGCAGATCGATACCTCCCCCGCGACGGTCAGCGTCACCTTCAACGAGAGCCTGCAGCCCGCCTACCCGTCCATGACGGTCACCGGGCCGGACGGCAATCTGTGGTCCAAGGGGCAGCCGAAGGTGGACGGCGCGACGCTCAGCGTCGAGGTCGGCGAGCTGGGTCCGGTGGGCGAGTACAAGATCGCCTACCGGGTCACCTCCGCCGACGGGCACCCGGTCAGCGGCACCCGGTCGTTCACGCTCACCAAGGCGGGCAACGGAACTCCGGGCCCGAAGTCCGACGCGGGCGCCAAGTCGGGCGGCTCCGACGGTGGCGTGCCGCTGTGGATCTTCATCGTGTGCGCGGTGGCGCTGTTCGGCGGCGGCCTGGCCTTCGCCCTGTTCGGCGGACGGGGCAAGCGACGCTCGTGAACCGGCCCGGCCGCATCGATCGTCGCCGGGAGCGCGGGACGACCGGCGGTGGCAGCTCACCGAGATGGCTACTGCTGCTGGTCATTCCGGCCGCCCTGGCCGGGACCGGGCTAGCCTGGGCACTGGCCGCCGAGGATCCGGTGCAGGCCGAGGCCCCGGTCCGGGTGCTCGCGGACTGCGCGGGGGCGACCGTGCTGGGGCTGGCGGCGCTGCCGCGGCTCTCGGACCGGTTGACCCCGCACTGGCGGGCGCTCACCGTGGCCGCCGCCGTCTGGGCGGCCATGGAATTCGCCATGCTGGTGCTGGAAGCCGCGGAGGTGCAAGGGATTCGGGCGCGGCGGCTGAGCGGGACCCAGTTCGGCGACTATCTCGCGCACGTGAGCGGCGGGCAGATCGGGGTCGCGCTGCTCATCGGGACCGGCGTGGTGGCGGCCTACAGCGCCTTCGGTTTCCGGCGGCCGGATCGGGCCACTCCCGATCTGGTGCTGGTCTTCACCGCTGTGACGCTGGCGCTGCGGCCGATCACCGGGCACATGTCGCAGCAGACGTTCGGGTCGGTGCTGGCGGCGGTGCACGCGCTGGCCGCCGCGGCCTGGTTCGGGCTGCTGCTGGCGCTGGCGCTGACCGTGCGCACCCGCGGCGAATGGGCGGCGCTGCTGCCGAAGTACTCGACGTGGGCGCTGCCGCTGGTGGTCACGGTGGCCGTCACCGGAGTGGTGAACGGACTGGTGCGGATCGGCGGCGTGAGTCCCCTGGTGACCAGCGGGTACGGGCGGATCCTGCTGGCGAAGACGTTGCTGGTGGTGGTGCTGATCGGGCTGGGCTGGTGGTGGCGGCGCGGCTGGGTGCCGAAGGCCGCCGATCACCGGATGACGGCGGAGCAGTCGCTGCGGCGCGCGATTGTGGAAGTGCTGGTGATGGCGCTAGTCTTCGGGTTGGCCGCGACGCTGGCAGTGACCGCGTGATAGATGGCATGCATCACAACCCCTGCGACGAAAACTAGAACACGTTACAGTTGCGCCCATGACAGAAGTCAAGATCGTCGCGGATTGCGCCGCCTCGGCCGAATCCGCCTTCGCCTATGTCAACGATTACCGGCACCTGCCGAAATTCATCAATGAGATCAGCGCCTTCACGCCGTTGACCGAACAGATCGAGGGCGTGGACGCCACCTTCGACGGCACCATTCAGCTCGGGCCGATCGCGCTGCACTCCACCATCAAGATCGTCCGGCACGAGCCCGGCTACGCCATCGCGGTGAAATCCATCAAGGGCTTCGAAATCGAATCCACCTTCCTGTTCCACGACAAGGGCGCCGAATCCTGCACCATCGACGCCATCGTCGACTACCGGGTCCCCGGCGGCCTGGCGGGCAAGATTCTCGGCAAGACCATCGAGCCCTTCGTGAAGCTCGCGGTGAAGAGTTCCACCGGCAATCTGGTCAGCCAGGTCTCGGCCTTCCACGCCGAGCGCACCGAGGCCGAGCCGGACCGCACCAACGCCTGATCCAGTCCACGGGTCGTCAGAGCCGCCGACCCCCCGCGGTTGTCCGTCGCGCGCCCGCTGAGGGATCCTGGGCGCATGCCCGAACGCACCACCCCCAGCCCGCTGCAGCGCCTCGGCTACATCTGCGGCCGGCCCCTCCCGCCGTCCATGCGGGACTGGGTGCTGCGCGACCTCACCGGCCCCGGCGCCACCCGCCGCTACCTGCTGCGCATTCTGATCCCGATCATCCCGGTGCTGTGCCTGTTCCTGCTCATCCCCGGCCCGCTGTGGATGGGCCTGGCCATGATGGCCCTGCTGTACCTGCCGCTCATCTACTTCACCGCGGCCCTCACCTACGTCTTCCGCCGCAACCGGCTCATCAAGAACGGCCTGGACCCCGCCCTGGCCGACGCCGACCGCCGCGCCCGCGAGGCCGCCGACCGCAACGCCTACGAGCAGCGCCACGGCCGCGCCTGACCCTGTGTCCCCGGTCTCGATTCGAACCCCCCGACGGCCGCGAGGAATACGCTCGAAGGCAGTGATAATCGGCTTCGGGTTCGATGGAGAACCAGATGGAACCTCAATGGGCGGCACCGCAATTCCTGGCGAGTGATGCCGATCGGGAACACGCGATCGAGGCGCTGAAGCAGAGTTTTCAGGCCGGTCGGATCACGGTCGAGGAATTGTCCGAACGCATCGGGCACGCGCTCAATGCGCGGACCTGCGGGGAAATCGACCGGGTGATGAGCGGATTACCGTGGCAGCCGGTCACGCCGATCCGGTATCCCGCGTATTACGCGCCCTATACGCCGCCGCCCGCGCGGTCGAAGGGGATGGGGATCGCCGCGTTCGTGCTCGGGGTGTTCGGGTTCCTGTGCGGATTCACCGCGGTTCCGGCGGTGGTGCTGGGCCTGGTCGCGCTCACCGTCGAGCCCGAACGCCGCGACGACCGCGGGTTCGCGATCGCGGGGCTGGCGGTGGGCGCGATGTGGATGCTGATCTTCGGATGGATCTACTTCAGCTGACCGCTCGCTCGAAGGCCAGCAGGTCGGCCTCGGTCTGGCGGAACAGCCAGTAGTCGCCGAGGAAGCCGAACACGCCCGCCACGCACAGGCCGTAGATCGGGACCAGCACCAGCGCCACCTCCCCGGCGTCGAGGAACATCAGGCTGGCGATCACCCCGACCAGCGGAATCGCCACGGCCACCGCCAGATAGCGGGTGCAGCGGCGGCCCAGCGCGCGCAGCGCGTCCCGATCCTCGGCCGTCTCGCCGTGGGTGAGCAGCCGCGGATAGAAGCAGCGCACGATGAAGAAGGTCACCACGAAGAACGGGTAGGCGACCGCGATCGCACCCGAAACCAGCAGCGTCGCCACCAGATTCGCGATCCGGCCCGGTGACAGGTCGGTGAGGACGGCCAGCGACACCGCCGACACCACGGCCGCCAGCACCCACCACGCGAAGGCCAGCAACGCCACCCGGTCACCGTTCTTCAACGTGTCCCGTCGGGCCAGCGACAGGGCCGCGGAATCGTAGGTGCGGCCCCGGCGCAGACCACGCCACACGATGAAGGCCCGGCGGCACAGATAATTGGTGACCGCGATGGCCGCGGGCGTCGAGATCAATACCAGCGCGTTGCCGACCACCTGCAACCGCGCCCGCTCCTCGGGGGTGAACCAGAGCGCCCACAGCGGATGGTTGTGCAGATTCGCGTACGCCATGCCGAGCGCGTCGCCGACCAGGCTGGCCACCGTGATCAATGCCAGCAGCGACCACGGCCCTACCCGGGCCCGCCAGCTGTGCTCGGGCGGATCCACCAGATCGCGGGCCCGCTCGTCCAGGCACAGCTCCAGCTGCTGGGCCAGGGCCGCGCCGTCCGCCCAGCGGTTCTCGCGGTCGGGGGCCAGACATTTCAGCAGCACACGGCGCAGGGTCGCCGGGCAGTCGGGCGGCAGCGCCTCGAGGTGGACCGGATCGACCTCGTGGCGGCGCAGCCGCAGCATCCGCTCGAGCGAGGACTCCGAATCACCCGCGCCGGTCTCGTCGTCGAAGGGACGGTGGCCGGTGAGCAGTTCCCACAGCACCACCCCGAGGGCGTAGACATCGCTGCGCCCGTCGAGCGCCTCGGCCGTCTCCGGCAGGTGCGGATGGCAGGCGGCCAGCTGTTCCGGCGACATGTAGGCGAGGGAACCGCCGAAGTAGGCCAGCGGACTCGCGCCGGCCACGTGCGTGCTGAAACTGATGTTGAAGTCCGCCAGCTTCGGACTGCCGTCCGCGGTGAGCAGCACGTTGGCGGGCTTGATGTCCCGGTGCAGGACGCCGTTGGCGGACGAGTAGTCCAGCGCACGGGCCAGCCGGGCGCCCAGCCACGCAACGGTTTCCGGCCAGGTCCGCGCCGCGTGCTCGGTGCGCGTGGCGGATTCGCCCGGCACCAGGCCGCCCTTGTCGCGCATGGCGGCGTTGACGGCCTCCAGCAGGATGCCGCCGTTCCGTTCGGCTGGTTCCCGGGAACGCACCAGCCCCAGCACCTTCGACAGCGTGCCGCCCGGAAGGTATTGCATGTAGAGCAGTTTCAGTTCCCGGTCGGCGAGCAGCCGCTGGTCGAAGACGCGCACGATGTGCTCGTGGTCGAGCTGGGCCAGGGTCTCGGACTCGGTGCCGTGGTTCTGCGAGATCTTCACCGCCACCAGGCGTTGCATGGATCGCTGCCGGGCCAGGAACACCCGGGCGAAGGCGCCCGCGCCCAACTCCACCAGCAGATCGAAATCGTCGATGCGATCGCCGACCTCGATGCCCTCCAGCGCGTGCTGAGCCTGCGGGCGGGCGATCAGGGTGCTGCGGTAGTCGTGCTCGGCCCACTCGGTAGGGGCGGCCTCGGTCGGGTAGCAGCTGATGTCGAGGGCGATCCCGGAGCGCTCGAGCGCGTGGAACTCCTCGTAGGCCAGGTCCGGGGGCAGTGGGCCGGAACGCAATTCGTCGAACTCGCCGCGGTATTCGGCCAGGCGTTTGGGGAAGTCGTAACGGATCCAGCGGTATTCGAGGTCCACCTTGATCAGTTCGATCAGCGCGACGCGGCGTAGTTGTGGTGCGCGCGGCAGGAATTCGACCAGGTTCGGCGGGGCGCCGGCGGCCTCCCAGGCGGCCTGGAACCCGGCGATGGTCGACGCCAGCAGAGAACGGATCTCGTCGACGCCATCGGAGTCGATCGCCGGTTCCACGTTCATGCCTCCCCCGACCTGGATTCACCGGGTGTCGCCAGTATGCGCCCGAGAATCCGACTGAGCGGTTGATTCATTCCTGTAGATAGATCGCGGAGCGAGCGCGGAGCGCATCACCAAGGTTCCGAGGCGGCCAACCGGAGCCCCCGCACGGCCGGTCGCGGAGCATTATTGTCGCGGTATGAGTGAGCAGTTCCCGGAACGGATCTGGGGTTCCCGTACCAACCTGCTGTCCCGGCTGGCCAGCCCATTCGCCGCCACCAAGCTCGGATCACTGGTCATCCGCAAGCTGACCCCGCTCGATCGCAGGGTGCTCGAACGCAGCGGCGGAAAATACACCGTCCTGGGCCCGATCGGCGCGCCGGTCATCCTGCTCACCACCGTCGGCCGCAAGTCCGGCGCACCCCGCACCACCCCGCTGCTCTACGTGCACGACGGCGACACCCTGTACGTGATCGGCTCCAACTTCGGCCAGGACCACCACCCCGCCTGGACCGCGAACCTGCTCGCCAACCCGGCCGCCGAGGTCGCGATCGCCGGGCAGCATCTGCCCGTCACCGCCGCCCTGGTCACCGACGAAGACCGCCGGCGGGTGATCTTCGAACGCTTCGAGGAGACCACCGAGGCGTACACCGCCTACCGCAATCGCACCGCCCGTGACTTGCGGATATTCGCCCTGACAAGATAGTTCTCGTGACCGAATCAACGAACGTAGTGGCAACCGCCGACCTAGCCGACGAGATCGGCCCCGAGATCCGAAGCTGCGACACCCAGTTCATTCAGTTCGGTGGCCGCGAGACCTTCGCCGGCCGCATCGTGACCATCAAGACCTTCCAGGACAACCTGCTGGTCAAGCAGACCCTGGGCGAACCCGGCGAGGGCCGGGTGCTGGTCGTCGACGGCGGCGGCAGCATTCACACCGCCCTGGTCGGCGACATCATCGCGGGCCGCGGCGTGGACAACGGCTGGGCCGGCGTCGTCATCAATGGCGCGGTCCGGGACTCCGCCGTGCTGCGCACCATGCCCATCGGCATCAAGGCCCTCGGCACCAACCCGCGCAAGAGCACCCAGAAGGAGGGCAACGCGGAGAAGGACGTCACCGTCGAATTCGGCGGCGTCAGCTTCGTCCCCGGCGACATGCTCTACAGCGACCATGACGGCGTCGTGGTTCGCAGCGAAGACTAGGCCGACTCTCGGGAAGCTCTCAGCGGCTGAAGCCCGGAACCCCCGACAATGGGAACCCGTGTGCCTTCAGCCGCTGGTGACCCGAGCCTTGTGCCCGGCCAACGCCACCACATCCCCGGCGTGTAGCTGCCGCCCGCGGCGCAGCTCCACCTCGTCGTTGACACGTACCAGGCCCTGGGCGATAACCGACTTGGCTTCCGAACCCGAATCGATGAGGTTCGCCAGCTTCAGGAACTGGCCGAGTCGAATGACCTCGTCCTCGATCGGGACATCGAATGGATCCGACATGGGATACATCCTCACCCGCGGCCGCCGCGAGACCAAACGGCGCCCCCACCACCGGCCGCACCGCGGCGGTACCCGCGACCGGCCGCATCGCGGCAGCATCCACCCGCCGCACCGCGGCAGCATCCATCGGCCGCACCGCGGCGACAAGACACGAACCGGGTTCTGAGTGCACATGGGTACCGGCAACATTCACACTGGTGCAGTGACTTCCACGCAGGACCGGCCGCACCCCGACTCCGACCACAGACCGGAGCCGCGGTCCCCGGAGGTGCCACACCGCGGGCACGGCCGGTTGCGGGAGCTGCCGCACCTGGCGGGCACCGCGCTGGGCATTTTCTCGGTCCTGTGCTTCGCCTGGAGCATCTCGCCCGGGCTGCGCTACCTGACCACGCACCTGCGCCACTTCGTCGACACCTACTACTTCGACGCGCCCGACACCTCGCTGGTGTGGGCCCTGGTCATCGGCCTGCTGGCCGGCGCGACCGCCAGCCGCAAACGCATCGCCTGGTGGCTGCTGGTCGGCTACATGGCGGCCTTCGCGCTCGCCAACGCCCTCGACTTCGCCTCCGAGGGCGACATCAACGCCCTGGTGGCGTTGATCATCCATCTCGCGGTGATCGGCGTCCTGATCGCGTCCTGGTCGGAGTTCTACACCCACGTGCAGCAGGGCGCGGTATGGCGGGCGCTGGGCGTGCTCGCGGGCGGCCTGGCCCTGGGCAGCCTCGCGGGGTGGGGCCTGGTCGAACTGTTCCCCGGCAGCCTGCCCGACCACACCGAGCGCGCGCTGTGGGCGGTGTCGCGGGTGACCGCCACCATCCTGGTCTCCAACGAGGACTTCGACGGGCATCCGCCGCATCCGGTGAACCTGCTGCTCGGCCTGTTCGGCGCCATCGCACTGCTGGCCGCGGTGATCACCCTGTTCCGGTCGCAGCGCTCCTCCAACGCGCTCACCGGACTCGACGAATCCGCACTGCGCGGGCTCATCGAGCGCTCCGACGTCGAGGACTCGCTCGGCTACTTCGCCACCCGCCGCGACAAGGCCGTGGTGTTCGCGCCCAACGGCAAGGCCGCCATCACCTACCGCGTGGAGCTCGGCGTCTGCCTGGCCTCCGGCGACCCGATCGGGCCGAAGGAGGCGTGGTCGCACGCCATCGACGCCTGGCTGCGGCTCGCCGACCAGTACGGCTGGGCCCCCGCGGTGATGGGCGCCAGCGAGCTCGGCGCCACCGCCTACCGGCGGGCCGGACTGTCCGCGCTGCGCCTGGGCGACGAGGCCATCCTCGAGACCCGCACCTTCTCCCTGGCCGGACCCGATATGAAGCCGGTCCGGCAGGCCGCCAATCGTCTGGCCAAACAAGGCATCACGGTGCGGGTGCGCCGCCACAAGGAGATCTCCCCCGAGGAGATGCAGGACGTCATGCGACGCGCCAACGAATGGCGCGACACCGAGACCGAACGCGGCTTCTCCATGGCCCTGGACCGGCTCGGCGACCCGCTCGACGGCGACTGCCTGCTCGCCGAGGCGGTCGCGCCGAACGGGCAGGTGCTCGGCATGCTGTCGTTCGTGCCGTGGGGCCGCGCCGGTGTCTCCCTCGACCTCATGCGCCGCGACCGCACCGGCCCCAACGGGCTGATGGAACTGATGATCTCGCGGCTCGCCCTCACCTCCGACCAGTACGGCATCACCCGGATCTCGTTGAACTTCGCGGTCTTCCGCGCGGTCTTCGAGGAGGGCAGCCGGATCGGCGCCGGACCGGTGCTGCGGCTGTGGCGCGGCGTGCTCATGTTCTTCTCGCGCTGGTACCAGCTCGAGGCGCTCTACCGCTCCAATGTGAAGTACCAGCCCGAATGGGTGCCGCGGTTCTCCATGTTCGAGGAACGCCGCCACCTGCTGCGGGTCGCCACCGCCAGCGCGCTGGCCGAAGGCTTCCTGCCCCGCTTCGGCCGTGAACACGACGCCTCCGCCCACACCGGTCTACGGCCCTCGGTGCCCGCCGGGGTCACCGGCCTGCACGCCGACGGCAGCCCGCCCGACCTGCCGCCCGAGGAACTCGAGGAGAACGGCCAGCGCCGCCCCGAACAGGTGCGGGTGCGGATGGACAAGCTGGCCAAGCTCCAGGACTCCGGCGTCGAGGCCTACCCGGTCGCCTATCCGCCCACCCACACCGTGGCCGCGGCCCGCGGCTGCCCGCAGGGCACCACGGTGCGAGTCTGCGGGCGGCTCTTGCGGATTCGCGACTACGGCGGCGTCATCTTCGCCGTGCTGCGCGACTGGTCCGGCGACATCCAGCTGCTCATCGACCGCGGCCGGGTGGGCGCGGACCGCAGCGAATCGTTCACCGAGTTCTTCGACCTGGGCGACCTGATCGAGGTGAGCGGCCAGCTGGGCCGCAGCCGCCGCGGCGAACTGTCCCTGCTCGCGCAGGACTGGCGGATGATCGGCAAATGCCTGCACCCGCTGCCCGACAAGTGGAAGGGCCTCTCCGATCCGGAAGCCCGGGTGCGGCAGCGCTACGTCGACATGGCCATCAACACCGACATTCGCGAGGTGGTGGCCAAGCGCAGCGCGGTGGTGCGGTCCCTGCGGGACAGCCTGCACGGCTGGGGCTTCCTCGAGGTCGAGACCCCGGTGCTGCAGCAGGTGCACGGCGGCGCCAACGCGCTGCCCTTCACCACCCACATCAACGCCTACGACCTGGACCTGTACCTGCGCATCGCACCCGAGCTGTATCTCAAGCGACTGTGCGTGGGCGGCATGGAGAAGGTGTTCGAACTGGGCCGCGTCTTCCGCAACGAGGGCGTCGACTACAGCCACAACCCCGAGTTCACCATCCTGGAAGCCTATGAGGCGCACAGCGATTACGAACGCATGATGCACGCCTGCCGCCAGCTCATCCAGGCCGCCGCGGTCGCCGCCAACGGCAGGATGGTGGCGCTGCGGCCCGGACCCGACGGCGCGCTCACCGAGGTCGACATCTCCGGCGACTGGACCGTCAAGACCGTGCACGGTGCCGTGTCCGAAGCGCTCGGCGAGACCATCACCCCCGACACCGACGCCGAACGGCTGCGGCTGCTCTGCGAGAAGGCGGGCGTCCCGTTCCAATTGGGCTGGGACGCCGGTCAACTCGTGCTCGAGATGTACGAGCACCTGGTCGAGGCCAGCACCCAGAACCCCACCTTCTACATCGACTTCCCCACCTCCGTGTCCCCGCTCACCCGCGCGCACCGGCACATCGCCGGTGTCACCGAACGCTGGGACCTGGTCGCCTGGGGCGTCGAATTGGCCACCGCCTACAGCGAATTGACCGATCCGGTGGAACAGCGCCGCCGCCTCACCGAACAGTCCATGCTCGCCGCCGGCGGCGACCCGGAGGCCATGGAACTCGACGAGGACTTCCTGCAGGCCCTCGAACACGCCATGCCGCCCACCGGCGGCCTCGGCGTCGGCGTGGACCGGGTGGTCATGCTGCTGATCGGCCGCAGCATCCGCGAAACCCTGCCCTTCCCGCTGGTGAAACCCCGCGGCGCGGGCAGCTGAACCCGGCAGGACCGGGGTAAACCCTGATTCCCGCGGCCGTCTCCCCGGTTAATCTGGGAGTTCGGCCCGGGAGGGCCACCGGCCACACCGATTGGGGACTCCGTGCACTACCTAGATCTCATGACCCAGGCGACACTGCTGGACCACCACGTGTGGACCCACCCCGACACCTGGAACGCCGCACTCGAGAACACCGCCGCCCGCCGCTCCAGCAGCAAGCGCGGCATGAGCTTCTGGGGCTTCCTGGGCGTCTGCTGCATCGGCATCGTCATCCTCGTCCTGGGCATCGTCTACCTGATGCGACGCAAGAAGAGCTGACCCCCGGCACCCCCGGGGTGCGCTGCGGGCCGGGTGCGGCAGAGTGGGGGTGTGCAGTTGATCCTCGTCCGCCACGCCCAGCCGCAGCGCGTCCAGGCCGAATCCGGCCACGCCGACCCGGATCTCACCGCGCTCGGGATCGACCAGGCGGGCCGGGTGCCGGCCGCACTCGCCCAGCACCGGATCGCGCGGGTGGTCAGCAGCCCGCAGCTGCGGGCCCGCGAGACCGCGCGGCCCACCGCGGAGAAGCTCGGGCTCGATATCGACATCGTGGACGGGCTCGCCGAATACGACCGCGAGCTGCCGATGTACATCCCCATCGAGGACGCGCAGCGGGACTTCCAGGAAACCTACGCGCGCATCAAGGCCGGGCACCTGCCCGAGCAGATCGACGGGGACGCCTTCATCGCACGGGTGCGTGACAGCGTCACCGCCATCGTGGCGGCCGCCGCGCCCGCCGACACCGTGGTCGTGTTCGCGCACGGCGGTGTGATCAATGTGCTGCTGCAGGACGTGCTGGGACTGGCACGGCCGCTCACCTTCCCGATCGACTACTGCTCGATCACCCGAATCCTGTACTCGCGCACCGGCGGCCGCACCGCCGCCACGGTCAACGAGAACGGGCACGTCTGGGACCTGCTGCCGCGCGCGCAACGCGCCCTGCCCTGACCGTACGGACGCTCAGCCGACTCCCAGCCCGATCTCACATACCCCGGAGGGCCGGGCCTTTCGATGGGACTCGTGCGCCGCTCCCCCGCAGCGCACGATCCCGACAGAAAGGCACCACGATGTCCGCCCTCGACAAGCCCCGCCGTCGTCTCGCCCTGCGTCTGGCCGCGGCCGGGTTCCTGGCCGCCATCCCGCTCACCGTCGTCGCCCTTCCGGCGAACGCGGCGACCCCCGCCGACACCACCGCCCCGGTCGTCGCCCAGCAGATCGACGACAACGGGCCGTGGGACCACGATCACGACCGAGACCGGGACCGCCACGACCGCGATCACGACGGCGACTGGAACAACAACGGCTGGAACAACAACCCCGCCCCCGCGCCCGCGCTGCCGCCCACCGGCTCCTTCGGCTAGATCGCTCGCAGACAGCCGACAAGGCCGCTCCCGGAAGGGGAGCGGCCTTGTCGATGTGGTGCGGTCCTGGGGCGCAGGACCTGTCGCCGGAGGATCAGGCGTTGGTCAAGATCCAGTTGTGCATCCAGGTCAGCGCGGTCTGGCCGCCGCCGACGCCGTAGCTGCCGTAGCTGGTGTGCTTGCCGCTGCGGTAGAACTGCTCGAGCTGGTGCGCGTACTCGCTGTCGGCGCCCTCGGCCAGCTGCGCCTGCAGGGTGCCGAAACCGCCCTGGGCCATCAGGTCATTGAGGATCGATCCGAACTCGAGCTGCGTCTGCCACGGGTTGAAGTTGTTCGGGTTGGTCGCCTGCGCGAGGAAGCCCGCGAAGCGGGTGACGAAGTCGGTCTCCTCGGTGGAGCAGTACAGGTCGCCGAGGGCGCACACGGTGCGCACCTTGTCGCTGACCCAGCCGAAGCCGCCCGCGCGCGGTCCACCCGCGCCCGCGCCGGGGGCGAACGGACCGATCTGGGCGTCGGTGGGCGAACGCCGCGGGTCGGAGATCAGCGCGACGGCGGCGACCCGATCCGGCGGCACCACACCGTGGCCGGTGCCGATCTCGGCGGCGAGATCGCCTGCGGCGTCGGCGCCCTGGCTGTAGCCGGTGATGGCGATCTTGGTGCCCGCGCACCGCGCGGCCATGGCCTGGACCAGACCGCGGGCGTTGTCGACGGCTTCCTTCTTGGAGGCGGCGTAGATGTCGCCCTCCCACGGGAAGGCGGTCGCCGCGTAGGTCACGTAGTCGACCTCACCGGGTAGACCACTGGTCACCGTGGCCAGCATGCCGGGCTTGGGGTCCTTGTCGTGACCGGTCTCCCAGGTGCCGGGGACGGCGACCGTGTAGAGCCGCGGGCAACCCGGATCCGCCGAAACGGGACCGCTGCCCAGGACGATTCCCGACATGAGCACGCTCGCCGCTGCCCCCGCAGCCGCGACAATATTCTTCAACCGCACCCTTGCTCCAGTTCACGCTTGTGCCGGGACATCTCACGCGTCCCGTATTCCCGATCATGGTGCGGTCGCCGGATGACACTCCGGTGCACTCCGGGTTAACCCACGTAACCGCCCCGTATGAGTTCGCCGGAACAAACTGGTCGACGAGATCAGCGACACACCGCCGACTAGCATAAAGGGGCCTAGTCAGCAGTGCCAGGCGAGCGGGGGAAGACGTCCGATTCCGGCCGAACCTTCACCGGCGCAGCAACATCCGGCAACCCCGGCGGATCAGCCCTGAAGCGCGGCCTCGAGCATCGGCCAGGAGCGGTGCAGCGCGTCCTCCCAGTACCGCCAGGAATGCGTTCCGGAGGGCCGGAATTCGATCTGCGCCGGGATACCGAGCGCGCCCAGCCGGTCGGCGAGCTGATGCGTGCACCCGTTGGTCGCGGCCTCGATCAGGCCGCCGAGGATGATCTGGTTGGCCAGCGTCGCCGGTCGACCGCCGATCGACGGCGAATCCAAGGTGTCCATCGGACCGGGCAGTCCGGTGGAGTTGGAGATGAACAGCGCCTTGCCGCGCAGCTTTTCGGCATTGATCACCGCGTCGTGCCGGGCCCAGTCGGGGTCACCGGGCGGACCCCACATATTGCGGGAGTCGGCGTCGCCGCGGTCGAGCACCATCTGAATGTACTTGCGGCTGTTGTCATCGGCGGTGGAGGCGCACCCGCTGTAAGCGGCGACCGCACGGTAGCGATCGGGCGCGAGGATGGCCATGTTCAACGCGGAGGTCGCGGACATGGAGACGCCCGCGATGGCGTTCGCGCCGGAGGTGTTCAGCGCCTTGTCGATAATGGGCGGCAGTTCGGCGGTCAGGAAGGTTTCCCACTTCTGGCGGCCGATCGCCGGGTCATCCTGTTGCCAGTCGGTGTAATACGAGAATTTGCCGCCGACCGGCGATACCACATTCACGTTCTTGTCGGAGAAGAAACTGACAATATCGGTTTGCCGGTACCAGGTCGCAGCGTCCTCGCCGCCGCCCGCGCCATTCAACAGATACAGCGTCGGTCGCGGCACGCTGTTGTCGAATGCGGTGAGGACCTGGAGCGTGATCTCCCGGCCCATGGCGGCCGAATAGACCTTGAACTCTTCCTGCCGCTGTCCGGGCCGATCGATCGAAACGAGGTGGGATTCCGCGGAATTCGCGGGATCGGCCGTGGCCGTACCGATGGCCTCCGGTGACAACGTGAGGGCCAGCGAGAACGCCAGGCCCGCAATCGCGGTGAGTGCCGGTGACTTACGGGTGCGCATCGGTACGGGTGTTCCTATCGATCGAATCGGCCCGGTCGGGGATCAGCTGCCGATGTACTTGCGGATCGCGTCCGAGATGATGTCGGAGAACGAACCGGTCGAGCTGGTCTGACCGTCCGAGGAGCCCAGGCCGTTGTTGTTCAGGCTGCCGAGGGCGGACTCGCCGACGGTGTTCGGGCGGGCGGTGAAGCACGCGGTCAGGTTCGGCAGGCTGTTGCTGACGCCGACGGTGCCGGCGACGCCGATGCCACCGCTGGTGACCTGCTGACCACCGGAGAGGTTGGTGGGCACCCGGTAGGTGATGGTGTAGGTGACCGGGTTACCGGAGTTCACGAACCAGCCCGGGTTGGTGACCTTCCAGCCGCCGCCGTTGGGCTCCGGGGTGACCGCCTCGGTGCGCTGGCCACCGGCCAGGTGGTAGGCGGTGACGCTGGCCTCGAGCGGCGCGCCGAAGCCGGACGGCGGGTAGTCGGTGATGGTGTTGACGTACGGGTTGCCGATGCCCGTGGTGCCGACGACGATCTTGTACGTCGCGGTGGTGCCGACGCCGATCGAGTCACCGTTGACCGACTTGTCATAGGTCATGGTGATGCCGACGGTGCTGGCATCCTTCTTCTCGGCGTGCGAGCTGATGGCGCAGGTGCCTTCGGCGGACGCGACGCCGGTTTCCATGACGGCCATGCCCATACCGGCGAAAACCATTGCGCCAGAAGTCGCGATTGCGGCCGCGCGGCGATTACGGAACATTACTTTTCCTCCAAAGATGTCCCGAGATCCTCCGGGACCGATCCATACTTACCGAGCGCTGCGGACGACTCGGAGAGGTGGACTCCACACGAGGGGTAAGTAAACAGGTGTAACTGGTCCCCTGTCCAGGGTTTGCGAAAACTACTCGAAGCTACTGACTAGTAAACATTTCACATACGTTTATCGCATGACCAAAAGTGTCCCGGCATGACAAAAGGTGCCCCCGAACCGAAGTCCGGGGGCACCTTCGAGCGTTCGCTCAGTGGCTGCGGATCAGCGCTGGGCGACCATGGTCGGGGTGATCGGGGACGGCAGCGCCGTCTCCCCCTCCAGGTACTTGTCCACCGCGGCGGCCGCCGCGCGGCCCTCGGCGATGGCCCACACGATCAGCGACTGACCGCGGCCCATGTCGCCGGCGACGAAGACGCCGGGCACCGTGGTGGCCCAGTCCTTGTCACGCATGACATTGCCGCGCTGGTCGTAACCGACGCCCAGACCCTCGAGCAGGCCGTTCTTCTGCGGACCGACGAAGCCCATGGCCAGCAGCACCAGGTCCGCCTCCAAGGTGAAGTCGGTGCCGTCGACCTTCTCGAAGCGGCCGTTGACCATCTTCACCTCGTGCGCCTGCAGGCCGGTGACCTTGCCGTCCGCACCGACGAAACGCTCGGTGTTGACGGAGAACACGCGCTCGCCGCCCTCCTCGTGAGCCGAGGAGACGCGGTACATCAGCGGGTAGGTCGGCCACGGGGTCGAGGCGGCCCGCTCCTCCGGCGGACGCGGCATGATCTCGAACTGGTGGATCGACTCCGCACCCTGACGGTGCGAGGTGCCCAGGCAGTCCGCGCCGGTGTCACCGCCACCGATGATGACGACCTTCTTGCCACGCGCGTTGATGCGCGGCAGGCCGTCCTCGTCGGTGATCCGGTCGCCCAGCTGCACGCGGTTGGCGAGCGGCAGGAACTCCATGGCCTGGTGGATGCCGTCCAGGTCGCGACCCGGGATCGGCAGGTCACGCGCGATGGTGGCGCCACCGGCCAGGACGACCGCGTCGAACTGCTTGCGCAGCTGGTCGGCGGTGATGTCCACGCCCACGTTCACGCTGGTCTTGAAGATGGTGCCCTCGGCCTCCATCTGCGCGACGCGGCGGTCGATGAAGCGCTTCTCCATCTTGAATTCCGGGATGCCGTAGCGCAGCAGGCCGCCGATGCGGTCGTCGCGCTCGAACACGGTCACGGTGTGACCGGCCCGGGTCAGCTGCTGGGCGGCGGCCAGGCCCGCGGGGCCGGAGCCGACGACCGCGATGCGCTTGCCGGTGAGACGGGTCGGGTAGACCGGGGTGACCCAGCCCTCGTCGAAACCGTTCTCGATGATCTCGACCTCGACCTGCTTGATGGTCACCGGATCCTGGTTGATGCCCAGGACGCAGGACGCCTCACACGGAGCCGGGCACAGGCGGCCGGTGAACTCCGGGAAGTTGTTGGTCGCGTGCAGCCGATCGAACGACTCCTTCCACGCGCCCTTGTACACCAGGTCGTTCCACTCGGGAATCAGGTTCCCGAGCGGACAGCCGTTGTGACAGAAGGGGATACCGCAGTCCATGCAGCGGCTGGCCTGCTTCTGCAGGGTCTCGTGGGAGAACTTCTCCTCGTAGACCTCTTTCCAGTCCAGCAGTCGCAGCGGAACCGGACGGCGCTTGGGCAGTTCCCGGGAAGTGTGCTTCAGGAAGCCTTGTGCGTCACCCATTTACGAACTCCTGACTAATGCGCTGCGCGCACGGAACAACGATGGTGCTGCGTTGCACCGCGGAGATGAGGTCAGCCACGAGCTGCCTTGAATGGTCACAGCGCCTCGTCCACGCCAAAGGTGAGGTGTTACCCACGAGCCGCCTCCATGATGGCCTCGTCCACGTTCCGGCCGGCCTTCTCGGCCTCGGAGATGGCGAGCAGGACCTTCTTGTAGTCGCGCGGCATGACCTTCACGAACTTGGTCACCTGCTGCGACCAGTCGCTCAGGATGCCTTCGGCGACAGCCGAACCGGTCTCGTCGCGGTGCTGCGCGACGATGTCGTGCAGGATCTGCGCGTCATCGGCCGAGAGCTGCTCCAGGTCGACCAGCTCGGTGTTGAGGTTGGCCTCGAAGGTGCCGTTCGGGTTGTACACGTAGGCGATACCGCCCGACATGCCCGCGCCGAAGTTGCGGCCGGTCTCACCGAGGATGACCACGCGGCCACCGGTCATGTACTCACAGGCGTGGTCGCCCACACCCTCGACGACCGCGGTCGCGCCCGAGTTGCGGACGGCGAAGCGCTCGCCGGCCACACCGCGCAGGAAGGCCTGGCCGCTGGTGGCGCCGAACAGGATCACGTTGCCCGCGATGATGTTCTGCTCCGCGACGTAGGACTCCGGCGCGTCGTCGGACGGGCGCACCGTGATGCGGCCACCCGAAAGACCCTTGCCGACATAGTCGTTGGCGTCGCCGACCACCCGCAGGGTGATACCGGCCGGGACGAACGCACCGAACGAGTTACCGGCGGAACCGGTGAACGTGATGTCGATGGTGTTGTCCGGCAGGCCGACTCCGCCGTACAGCTTGGTCACCTCGTGGCCGAGCATGGTGCCGACGGTCCGGTTCACGTTGGTGATCTTGGAGTCGAACTTGACCGGCTTGCCACGCTCCAGGGCGTCGGCCGAACGCGCGATCAGCTCGTTGTCCAGCGCCTTGTCCAGGCCGTGGTCCTGGTCCTTGGTGCGGCGGCGGTCCTGGAACATGAACGCGGTCTCGACGTCGTCCAGGATCGGCGACAGGTCGAGCTTGGCGGCCTTCCAGTGCGCCTTGGCGGCGGTGGTGTCGAGCAGGTCGACCCGGCCGACGGCCTCGTCCAGGGTCCGCAGACCCAGCGACGCCAGCAGCTCGCGGACTTCCTCGGCGACGTAGAGCATGAAGTTCTCGACGAACTCCGGCTTGCCGGTGAAACGCTCACGCAGCACGGGGTTCTGGGTCGCGACGCCGACCGGGCAGGTGTCGAGGTGGCAGACGCGCATCATGATGCAGCCCGAGACGACCAGCGGAGCGGTCGCGAAACCGTACTCCTCGGCGCCCAGCAGCGCGGCGATCATGACGTCGCGGCCGGTCTTCATCTGACCGTCGACCTGGACCACGATGCGGTCGCGCAGACCATTGAGCAGCAGGGTCTGCTGGGTCTCGGCCAGGCCGAGCTCCCAGGGGCCACCCGCGTGCTTCAGCGAGGTCAGCGGCGACGCACCGGTACCACCGTCGTGGCCGGAGATGAGCACCACGTCGGCGTGCGCCTTCGAGACACCCGCGGCGACGGTGCCGACGCCCGGCTCCGCGACCAGCTTCACGTGAATCCGCGCCTGCGGGTTCGCGTTCTTCAGGTCGTGGATCAGCTGCGCCAGATCCTCGATCGAGTAGATGTCGTGGTGCGGCGGCGGCGAGATCAGGCCGACGCCCGGGGTGGAGTGCCGGACCTCGGCGACCCACGGGTACACCTTGTGCGCCGGAAGCTGGCCGCCCTCACCCGGCTTCGCGCCTTGCGCCATCTTGATCTGGATGTCGGTGCAGTTGGTCAGGTAGTGCGCGGTCACACCGAAGCGGCCCGAGGCCACCTGCTTGATCGCGGACCGGCGCCAGTCGCCGTTCTCCTCCGGCTCGAAGCGCGCCGGGTGCTCGCCGCCCTCACCGGAGTTCGAGCGACCGCCCAGGCGGTTCATGGCGATGGCCAGGGTCTCGTGGGCCTCGGCGGAGATGGAGCCGTAGCTCATCGCACCGGTCGAGAAGCGCTTCACGATCTCCGACGCCGGCTCGACCTCGTCGATCGAGATCGGGTTGCGGTGCTCGTTCTTGAACTTGAACAGACCGCGCAGCGAGGCGAGACGCTCCGACTGGTCGTCGACCAGCTTCGTGTACTCCTTGAAGACCTTGTACTGGCCCGAGCGGGTGGCGTGCTGCAGCTTGAACACCGTGTCCGGGTTGAACAGGTGGTACTCGCCCTCACGACGCCACTGGTACTCGCCGCCGATCTCGAGCTCGCGGTGCGCGCGCTCGTTGCGGTTCTCCAGGAACGCGATCCGGTGCCGCTGCGCGACCTCGTCGGCGATGTCGTCGAGGCCGATGCCGTCCAGCGGCGAACGCAGACCGGTGAAGTACTCGTCGACGAGCTCCTGCGCCAGGCCGACGACCTGGAACAGCTGCGCGCCACGGTAGGAGGCGATGGTGGAGATGCCCATCTTGGACATCACCTTCAGCACGCCCTTGCCGGCCGCCTTGTTGTAGTTGTAGACGGCCTTCTTGAAGTCGGCCGCGTGATCGCCGGTGCTGCCCGGCATCTGCAGCGCGCCACGCTCCAGCATGTCCTCGATGGACTCGAAGGCCATGTAGGGGTTGATGGCCGCCGCGCCGAAGCCGACGAGCATGGCCATGTGGTGCACCTCGCGGGCGTCACCGGCCTCGATGACCAGGCCGACCTTGGTGCGGGTGCGTTCCCGGACCAGGTGGTGGTGCACCGCGGCGGTCAGCAGCAGCGACGGGATCGGGGCCAGCTTCTCGTTGGACTCGCGGTCGGACAGCACGATGATGCGCGCGCCGCCGTCGATGGCCGCCGAGACCTGACGCTGCACGGCCTCGATGGCCTTGCGCAGCCCCTTGCCGCCCTTCTTCACCGGGTACAGGCCGTGGACCACGACCGAACGCAGTTCGGGACGGGAGCCGTCGTCATTGATGTGGACCAGCTTGGCCAGCTCGTCGTTGTCCAGGATCGGCTGGGTCAGGGTGATCTGACCGCAGGACTCCGGTCCCGGGTTCAGCAGGTCGGCCTCCGGGCCCACCATGCTGCGCAGCGAGGTCACGACCTCTTCGCGGATGGCGTCCAGCGGCGGGTTGGTGACCTGAGCGAAGAGCTGCGAGAAGTAGTCGAACAGCAGGCGCGGCCGCGAGGACAGCACCGCGATCGGGGTGTCGGTGCCCATCGAGCCGAGCGCCTCGCCACCGGTCTGCGCCATCGGCGAGATCAGGATGTTCAGTTCCTCGGTGGAGTATCCGAAGATCTGCTGGCGGATCAGCACGCGGTCGTGCGACATGTGCACATGCGGGCGGTCGGGCAGGTCGCTCAGCTTGGTCGGGCCCTCGTCCAGCCACTGCTGGTACGGGAACTCGGCGGCCAGCGTCGACTTGACCTCGTCGTCGCTGATGATGCGACCCTGCTTGGTGTCGACCAGGAACATGTGGCCGGGCTGCAGGCGCTTCTTGTAGACGATCTTGGCCGGGTCGATGTCGAGCACGCCGACCTCGGAGGCCAGCACGACCAGGCCGTCCTCGGTGACCCAGATGCGGCCGGGGCGCAGACCGTTGCGGTCCAGCACCGCGCCGACGACCGAACCGTCGGTGAAGCACACCGAGGCCGGGCCGTCCCAGGGCTCCATGAGGAAGGAGTGGTAGCGGTAGAACGCGCGCTGCTCCGGGGTCATGGACTCGTGGCGCTCCCACGCCTCCGGAATCATCATGAGCACGGCGTGCGGCAGGCTGCGGCCACCCAGGTGCAGCAGCTCGAGCACCTCGTCGAAACGCGCGGTGTCCGACGCGCCCGGGGTACAGACCGGGAAGATCTTCTCCAGGCGGTTGTTGCCCTCGGAGTCGATGCCGAACACATCGGAGTTCAGCAGCGCCTCACGGGCCCGCATCCAGTTCTCGTTGCCGGAGACGGTGTTGATCTCACCGTTGTGGGCGACGCGCCGGAACGGGTGCGCCAGCGGCCACGACGGGAAGGTGTTGGTGGAGAAGCGCGAGTGCACGATGCCCAGCGCCGACTCGACCCGGTCGTCCTGCAGGTCCAGGTAGAACGCCCGCAGCTGCGGGGTGGTGAACATGCCCTTGTAGACGAAGGTCTCGCCGGACAGGCTCGGGAAGTAGACCGACTCCTTGCCGGTCGCGCCCTCGCCGGCGCCCGACTTGCCGAGCTCGTGCTCGATGCGCTTGCGGATGACGTAGGCGCGGCGCTCCAGGTCCATGCCGGAGAGCTGCTCGGCGCCGCCCTTGGGGGAGGCGATGAAGATCTGCCGGAAGGTCGGCATGGCGTCGCGCGACAGCGCGCCCAGCGACGACTCGTCGATCGGGACCTCGCGCCAGCCGAGGACCTCGAGGCCCTCCTCGCGC
Organism: Nocardia sp. NPDC005746; assembly: GCF_040630785.1. Classification (NCBI taxonomy): domain Bacteria; kingdom Bacillati; phylum Actinomycetota; class Actinomycetes; order Mycobacteriales; family Nocardiaceae; genus Nocardia; species Nocardia sp. NPDC005746. The sequence continues at coordinate 332,146 of NZ_JBEXYE010000001.1, read as the reverse complement.
ACGATCTTCTCGACGCCGTACCCGGCGCGGGCGGCCTCGCGGCGTGCCTGCGGCAGGAAGCCGATGCCGGTCGCGTAGGAGCCTTCGGCGGGGAGCTCGAAGTCGACCACGGCACGGAAGAACTTGTCCGGGAGCTGGATCAGGATGCCCGCGCCGTCACCCGAGTTGGGTTCGGCGCCGGCCGCACCACGGTGCTCCAGGTTCAGCAATGCCGTAATAGCCTTGTCGACGATGTCGCGGCTGCGGCGGCCGTGCATGTCGACGACGAATGCGACACCACAGGCGTCGTGTTCATTCGCCGGGTCATAGAGCCCGATGGGTCCAGGGGACCTGTGGCCAGGAAGTTGCGTCATGCCTCTGCCTTCACAAAAAACAGGCCTTCGAAGAATGCGGCCTTCGTCGAACGCCTCCGGTCTGGACTGCGTCCGGACGTTTCGGAGACCAGCGGCGCTGATGGTCACTCCGTGCAGTCAACTTTGCAGTTGTCCACCCGCTTCGATTACCTAGTCGGGTGCTCGGTGGTAACGGAACTCTTACGCGTTCGCTACACGCCGTGCCGTTCTCGCCCGCTAGGCTGAGCACCGATCGGGCCTCTGTCCGTATGGGGAGATACACCGAATTGTGTAGTTCGGCGTAAGAGCAAACGATAAGTCAGGACTGGAGCCCAACCAACTCAGGTAAGGCTAATTCCAGCTTCTAGCTGGGCTTCTACATCCGGTCCTCCAACACACGCGCGTTCTCCAGTGTAAAGCAGGGGTGCCCGTGCGTTTCAGTTGAGTTCACCACTGTGACGCACCCGCGCGAGGTCGACGGCCGGACGGTCCAGTGCAGCTCCAGACTGCCTCCCACCTGCAATGAATCAGGTTTCCCCACAAGCGGATCCGGCAAACCGGGCGTTAGGCCGCTAACTTTCCGGACAAGTTCCGTCGCTCCTGCGACCACCCGGGAGACATGAGCTCGCAACGTGCGGACCGTACGGAATTTTTCCTGAATGTGGGATTCAGCACACGTCCAGCAAACCGCAAATCTGTCTCCCGACTCGGTTTTCGGTGATATCCGAGACCGGACGCAGGTGATCAACACCACCTCAGCGGCCCGAAAAGGGTCGATGTGAGCCTGGCCACATCACACCCGCCGCGGTCGGTGTAACCGCCGGACGCCTGTCACGCTGAGACAACGAATCAGCGACAGTTTCGCTCTGCCGAACCACCTGGGACGTAGAGGATGTGAGCCTCCCATGACAGATCCCCACGTCCATTCCCCGGCCGGACCCGGCGACCTGCTGGTCTGGCTGGGTGGGGCGCAACCGCAGCTCACCTCCGGTCCCGAGCGTGCGGGCTACACCGTCACCGGTGCGGTGGTGGCCCTGTTCGCGGTCACCGCGGGAGGCATCACCGCCGCCGCCACCGGGGCCGCGGGCCGGCCCGCTCTCGGCGTCGTGGCCATCGCGCTGATCGCGACCTTCCTGGTCGGGGCGCTGTCCCGGGCTCTCGCCACCGCGGCCACGCCCGATCGGCGCGAGGACCGGCGGGCCGTCGCCGAATTCGCCGGGCGCATCGCCGTCGCGGTACTGGCCGGGGTGGTGGTGGCCGAACTGGCCTGCACCCTCTTGTTCTCCGGTACCGTGCACCGATTGCTCGACGAGAACGCGCAGCGCGCAGTGGAATCCGCGCCCGCCGTCGTCACCGCCCGCACCGACCTGGACCAGGCGAAAGCCGCGCGCGGCGCGCTCGAGCAGCAGATCACCAAGGCACAGACAGACGTCGGGACCGCACTGAAGATCGCGCGCTGCGAGATCAACCCGTCGCAGGACTGCGACGGAATCCCCCGGACCGGCGTCCCCGGACGCGGTCCCGAGGAGCGCACCGCCAATCAGATGCTCGACGACGCGCGCGCCCAGCTCACCGCCGAGCGGAACAAGGTGGCCGGGCTCGACGACAAGGTCACCGCGCGGGACAAGGCCCTCGCCGACGCCCGCAAGGCCGCCTATACGGACGGCGACCGCGGACTCGGGGCCCGCTGGGTGGCCGTGAACGACTACACCACAGGGCATTTCGGAGCGTTCGTCCTGCGCCTCGCCGTCGCCCTGCTCCTGATCACCCTCGCCCTGCTGCCGCTGCTGCTGCGCTGGTGGCGCGGCGAGACGGCGTTCGACCGCAGCGTCGCGGTCAGCACCGAGACCGACCGGATCGACCAGGCCGCCGCCACCGCCATCGCCATCAAACAGGCCGAGGTGCGGGTGGAGACCGAAAACCTGCGCGCGGAACAACAGCTCACCGCCGCGCGGCTGGCCGCGCACGCCGACACCGCCATCGACCGGGAACGGCAGCGCACCCGCATCATCGCCGCCATCGGCAATTTCGAGATCGGCATCACCGAGCCCGCGCAGCGCGCCGTGGCCGAATTCGACTCCGCCACCAGACTGGAACTTCCGGCCGGGACCGCGGCCGGAGATCGAAAGGACCGCACCGTGTCCCAGGAGGGGATCGTGACACAGTCGCCGAACCTGCCCGCCCAGCTCACCTCGGGTGCGCTGGCCCCCGTGCCGTCCGGCGGCGCGCTCGCGCCCGCCGCGCCGGCGCCGCAGCCCGCCAAGGGGGGCGGCCTGGAACTGCCGATCATCGGCACGGTGCCGTTCACCGACACCGCTGCCCGCTGGATCCGGCCGCTGGTCCCGTCCTTCGTGGCCAATGCCATCGACACCGCCACGCATCCACTGCGCACGGTGCGGCAGGCGTTCGAGGAGGCCGAGGAGATCACCTTCACCCTGCGCCGCACGCGCAAGGTCACGGTGGACTCGGAGGATTCCGCGCAGCCGCAGCAGCACCAGCAGCAGATGTACGCGCAGCCCCAGCAGTACGGATACCTGCCGCAGGGCGCGCCCCAGCAGGTCTACGCGCAGCGGGTGGCCTCCACCGTGGTGGATCAGCCCTATGCCGCCTACCCGGGATACGCCCCGCTCCCCCAGGGTCACGTGGTGGACCCGGGCTACCCGCTGCCCGCGCCCGCGCAGCAGGACGCGCTGGCGGGTCGCCGCAACCCCGAACTCGACTACCGGGCCCCGCGTGAACTGCCGCCGGGCAAGGGCCAGGAGTAACCCGAGGAAACGCACTGTGGCCCGGAATGTTTCACGTTGAACACGGAAACATCCGGGCCACAGCCTTTTTCGACTACACCACCGCGGTCTTGCGAGTCGCCGCGCGGTAGGCGACGAACGCGGTCAGCAGCAGGATGACCGCCGTCGACGTGGCAGCCAAGTGGATGCCGCTGACGAACGCCGTGTGCGCCGAGCGCAACAGCTCCCCGGCCGCGGGTTCCGGTAGCGCCCGGGCGGTTTCGATGGCGCCGCCCAGCGACTCGCGCGCCGCGTCCGCCTGACCCGATGGCACGTGCGTCAGGTCCAGACCGCCGCGGAAGGCGGCCATCACGGCACTGCCCAGCACCGCCACACCCAGCGCGATACCCATCTCCATCGCGGTCTCCGAGATGGCGGCGGCATTGCCCGCGCGCGCCTCCGGCGCGGTGCTCACGATCATGTCGGCCGACACCGTCAGGGCCACACCCTCACCCAGTCCGATCAGCAGGAAGCCGACGATGAACGGGGTCACCGAACCCGAGGGATCGGTGGGCAGCAGCCAGTACAGGCCCGCCCCGAGCGCGACCGTCGCCAGCGAGCCCGCGAGCACGGTCGCCGGACGCCAGTACCGGACCAGCCAGGCCGCGGCGAGCGCACCCAACATGGAACCGACCGTGCCCGGGATCAGCAGCAGGCCGGCTTCCAACGGTGACTTGCCCAGCACCAGCTGCAGGTACTGCGAGCCGAAGAACAGCACACCGGCCAGCGCGAACACCGACAGCAGGTTGGTGAACACGGCGGCCCGGAAGGCGGGCAGCCGGAACAGGTCCAGGTCGATGAGCGGAGCCGACAGCCCGCGCTGACGACGCACGAACAGCACGCCGGCCGTCACACCGACACCGGCACTGATCAGCAGGTTCAGGCTCGGACCGTGGGCCGCGAACTCCTTGACCGCGTACACCACCGGGATCAGGGCCAGCATCGACAGTCCGGCGCTCACCAGGTCGAAACGGCCCGGGTTGGGATCCCGCGATTCCGGTACCAGGATCGGTGCCAGGACCAGCAGCAGCGCCATGACGGGCAGGTTCACCAGGAACACCGAGCCCCACCAGAAGTGCTCGAGCATCCAGCCGCCGAGCAGCGGGCCGAACGCCGCACCGGAGGCGGCCATCGCGCCCCAGACCGAGATCGCCAGGGTGCGCTGACGGGCGTCGGCGAACATGGACCGGATCAGGCCCAGAGTGGCGGGCATCAGGGTCGCACCGGCGACACCCTGCAGGACGCGGGCGGCGATGAGCATTTCGGGGCTGATCGCCCAGGCGGCGAGCGCCGAGGCGGCCGCGAATCCGGCCGCGCCGATGAGCAGCAGTCGACGGCGGCCGATGCGGTCGCCGAGGGTGCCCATGGTGACCAGCAGGCCGGCCAGCACGAACGAGTAGACGTCGATGATCCAGAGCAGCTGCGGGGTGGTGGGCGCGAGGTGCGCGGTGATCGAGGGGACCGCCAGGTCGAGCACGGTGGCGTCGACGGCGATCAGCAGCAGCGCCAGGGCCAGCACGGCGAGGCCGGCCCAGTCCCGGGGCCGGGCCTTGGGCGCGGCGTGCGGGGTCACGGGCCGGTCGAGGGTCGAAGGAGTTCCGGAACGCGCGGTCGGGTGGGTGGTCATCAGCTTTCTCTTTCGTTTCTGAACCGTCCAGCCGGTACAGTAACAGCCTGAACCGTCCAGCCGGTACAGTCAACCCCCGTGACCACCCGCGACCCCGCCGGCACCCGCGACCGGATCCTCGATGCGCTCGAGAACCTGCTGCTCGACAAGGGCCTGTCCCAGGTGACCCTGGAGAACGTCGCCGCCACCGCGGGCGTCTCCAAGGGCGGGCTCCTCTATCACTTCAAGAGCAAGGACGCGCTGCTCGCCGGACTGCTGCGCCGCGTCACCGAACGGGCCGACCAGCAGGTGCGCACCGCGATCGAACAGGGCCGCTCGGTGGCCGAGTGGTACCTGCAGGCGCCGCACCCCGACGACGAATCCGACGCCGTGGAACTCGCGCTGTACCGATCCATGCTCGCCGCCATGCGGACCGTCGACGCCCCGGCCGACGGCGCCCAGGCCGAGACCGACCGGGCCATCACCGAGGTGATGACCTCCTGGAAGACGGCCCTGGACAACGAGATCGACGACCCGGTGCGGGCCGAGATCGTGCGCCTGGTCGGCGACGGCGTCTACCTGCGCGCGCTGATGGGAATGCCGCCGATCGAACCGGACATGTACCGCCAGGTCGTCGCCCGGCTCCTGGGGCGCGACTCCGGATAGACTCGGGCCCGTGTTGCCGACCGCCGCCGACTCCGTCGGTTCGCCGACCGGCTCGGTGGGGGAACCGACTTCGACCGACCCGGCGGTTGTTCCGATTCGCCCGATGCAGTTCCGGGAGCTGCTGGACCTGCCGTTCGCGCTGATCCAGGCCCGGATCACGATCCTCGCGGCCCTGCTCGGGGTGGCCTGGGTGGCCGCCGTGCTGGTGTCCGTCGCGGGCACCGCGGCCGCCGCCGCGATCACCGGCGATTCCGACCTCGGGACCTTCTGGGGTGCGCTGCTCACCAGCCTGCTGTGCGCTTGGGGGCTACGGTTTTTCGTGCGCGGGGTGACCGTGCCGACCGGACTGGATGTCGTGTACCGCAGGCCCTCGACCTGGCGCGGCGTACTGCGGCGGCTGCGCTCCGGAGCCGGGCCGCTGCTCGCCTACCAGGTGATGTACACGCTGATCGGGGTCGGCGTGCTGGCCGTGGGCGCTCCCCTGCTGTTCACCGCGCCGTTCGCGGTGATCTGGCTGGCCTGGCTGCGTGGACGGCGATTCACGCTGGTGCCCAGCAGCTTCGACGGTTCGATCGGCTACCGCGAAGCCGCCCGGCGGGCGAAACTGCTTGCGGGCGGCGCGGAATGGCAGCTGGTCGGGCTGTGGCTGTACCTGCGCGTATTGCTGCTGGTGCTCATCGTGCCGCTGCTGGCGTTGCCGCGGTTCATCACCGACTTCTCCGGCACCCACCGCGGGACGGTGACGGTGCTGATCGTCTCGGTGGCTCTGCTCATCGTGGCGATCGGCGAGCTGGTGGAATCCGCCACCCAGGTCGTGACCTATGTGGACCGGCGTTGCCGCCGCGAAGCGTGGGACATCCGGGTGCCCACGGGAGGGGCCCGATGACCGAGGTTCCGCACACCGCACCGCCCGGGCACCCGCACGCCGCACCGCCCGAGCCCGCGCTGGGCCCGGCCGCCACGCACCTGGCCGCGGCGGAGGACGCCGCCCGGCGCGGCGACTTCGGGGTGGCGCTGCGCGAACGGTATCGCGCCGTCACCCGCGGCCTGGAGCAGCGCGGCATCCTCGACGAGGAGCGGGCGCGCACCGCGCGGGAGACGGCTCGGGCCGCCACCGCGGCGGTCCACGACGCGGGTGAACTGCCCTCGGCGGCACACAGTTTCGACGAGGTCGTCTACGGCGGCCGGTACGCCACCGAGTCGGAGTACCGGCAGCTCGAACAGGCCGACCGGTTCTCCAGCGCGCCGCCGCCCAAGGACGGGCCGGTCGAGCTCACCGAGAAACGCAAGGTGCGCAAGACCAAGGCCGCCAAGGACAAACCCGCCCGGCAGCGCCCGGAACTGCCGGAGCTGCTGCGGGATTGGCGACTGTGGGCGGCGCTCGCCGCGCTGCTGGCGGTCGTCGCGCTGGTGTATGTGATCACCCATCTCGGGCACGCGCCCGCGTCGCCCCATCCGGACATGCCGCCGACGCATCCGCCGACCCCGCGCCGGGAACCGGACCTGCCGCCGCCGAACTTCGGTGACGGCGAGGACTCCATCTTCGAACGGCTGCCGGGCTGGCTGGCCTTCGGCGGTCTGCAGTTCCTCATCGCGTGGGTCACGGTGTTGTGGTGGCGCGGCCGGAGGCGCGGCGCCATCGTGCGCGAACCGCTGCCGGTCGAGGCCCCGGCCCAGGAACTGCTGGCCGGACAGGCCGGGCTGTACCGGAAATCGCGCGATCACGACCATGTGGCCGCCAAACTGCGGGCGGCGGCGCTGCGCCGGCTGCGCCCCGCGCTCGGCGTCACCGCCGACACCCCGGCGGAACTGGTGGTCGGGGCGCTCGCCGTCCGCACCGGCGCGGACCCGGCCGTCCTCCGCGCCGCCCTCTACGCCCCGGTCACCGACCGGGAGACCCTCGAACTCGTGGCGGCACAACTCGAATGGATCGAAGCGGAGGTCTTGTGACCAACCTGTCCAAGGACGTGGTGGACGCCCACCACGACGGCACCCTGGCGACCGACGGTCAGGCGCCGACCGAGCAGGACGCGCAGCAGGCGCTGCTGGCCCTGCGCGCCGAGATCGGCAAAGCCGTGGTCGGCAACGACCACGCCGTCATGTTCCTGGTGCTGGCGCTGCTGTGCCGCGGCCACGTGCTGCTGGAAGGCGTTCCGGGCGTGGCCAAGACGCTGCTGGTGCGGGCGCTGGCCACCGCTGTGGACCTGGAGCACGCCCGCATCCAGTTCACCCCGGACCTGATGCCCGGTGACGTCACCGGCTCCCAGATCTACGATCCGCACTCGGCCGAGTTCACCTTCCGCCGCGGCCCGGTGTTCACCAACCTGCTGCTGGCCGACGAGATCAACCGCACCCCGCCCAAGACCCAGTCCTCGCTGCTGGAATCGATGGAGGAGCGGCAGGTTTCGGTAGACGGCGTGCCGCAGCCGCTGCCGGACCCGTTCGTGGTGGTCGCCACCCAGAACCCGATCGAGCAGGAGGGCACCTATCCGCTGCCGGAAGCGCAGCTGGACCGGTTCCTCTTCAAGGTCGACGTCCAATTGCCCGGGCGCGACGACGAATTCCGCATCCTGCAACGGCATGCCGCCGGCTTCGACCCACGGGACCTGGCCGCGGCCGGACTGCGGCCGGTGGCCGGTCCCGCGCACATCGCGGCTGCCCGCGCCGCGGTCGCCCAGGTCGCCATCAGTCCCGAGGTGCTCGCCTACACCGTGGACCTGTGCCGGGCCACCCGCACCTCCCCCGCCGTGGCGCACGGCGCGTCCACCCGCGGCGCGACCGCGCTGATGGCGGCCGCGCGGGCCTTCGCCTGGTTGCACGGCCGCGGCTACGTCACCCCCGACGACGTGAAAGCCGTTGCGACGCCGGTGCTGCGGCATCGACTGCACCTGCGGCCCGAACACGAGGTGGAGGGCGTCACCGCCGAGGGCGTGCTGGCCTCGCTGCTGATGTCCGTCCCGGTTCCGGTGTAGCCGGTGGTCGTCACCGGCCGGCTGGCCGCCGCCGCGGTGCTCGCGGCCCTGTTCGTCACGCTGGTGCTGCCGTCGTGGCTCGGCGTGCTGGTCGCCACGCTGGCGCTGGCCGCGCTCATCGGGCTCGATCTGCTGCTGCTGGGATCGCCGGGCGCGCTGGAACTCTCGCGCGAGCCGCTCACCAGCGTGCGCACGGGCCGCAGCATCGACGTGGAACTGGCGGTGCTCAATGGCGGCGCCCGGCCGGTGCGCGGGACACTGTGGGACGACTGGCCGCCCAGCGCCCACGCCCGGCACCGCACGCACCCGTTGAACCTGCCGCCCAACACCAGGATTCGGCTGCACACCGAACTCACCCCCGCCTATCACGGCGACCGGGTGGCCGGTCCGGTGACGCTGCGCCTGCTCGGACCGCTCGGCCTCGCCGGACGCCAGGTGCGCCGCGAGGTGCCCGCCCGGTTGCGCGCGCTGCCGCCGTTCCGCAGCGAGCCGCTGCTGGCCTCCAAGGTCAAGCAGTTGCAGCAGCTGGAAGGCCGCAACACCACCACGATTCGCGGACAGGGCACCGAATTCGATTCGTTCCGTGAATATGTCGCGGGCGACGACGTGCGCACCATCGACTGGCGGGCCACCGCCCGCGCCAACGACGTGCTGGTCCGCACCTGGCGGCCGGAACGCAACCGGCACGTGGTGATGCTGCTCGACACCGGACGGGTGAGCGCGGGCCGCATCGGCGGCGCCGATAGTGCACACGGTGGCGGCGGCACCCGCCTCGACGCCGCCATCGAAGCCGCCCTGCTGCTCGGCGGATTGGCCGCCGCCGGAGGCGATTCGGTGGATCTGCTGGCCTACGACCGGCGGCTGCGCATCGAGGTGCGCGGCGTCGGCGGAAAACGCCTGCAGCTCAAGCTGATGCACGCGCTCGCCGGACTCACCCCCGAACTGGCCGACACCGACTACCGCGGCATGCTGCGCGCCACCCTGCAGCGGGCCCGCCGCCGCAGCCTGGTGGTCTGGTTCACCCACCTCGACGCCGCCACCGTGCAGGAGGGCCTGCGGCCGGTGCTGCCGGTCCTTGCGGAGCGGCACCGGGTGCTGGTGGTGTCGGTGACCGACCCGGAGGTGGCGGCCGCCGCCATCCACCGCACCGGGCTGACCGACCTCTACACCGCCGCGGCCGCCGAGAACGTGATCGCGGAGGAGGCCGTGGCCCGGGAGACCCTGCGCCGCGCGGGCGTCCGCGTCATCACCGCGCCGCCGGACCTGCTGCCCGGGGCGCTGGCCGACGAATACCTCGAACTCAAACGGACCGGAGCGCTGTGACCGGCGAGGGCGGGGTGACCGGCTGCCGCGGCGGGAAGGACGGCGGCGGCAACTGCCGCCGCTGCCGCTCGGCCAGCACCGCGCCCAGGATCTGCAGCGGCGGATAGCCGTTCAGGGGCGCGGTGCGCAGGCTCGCGCACACCGAGACCACCAGTGCCCGGCCCAGCCGGTCCTGCACCTCGGGGGTCAGGGTGCGGAACCGCAGCAGGTACTGCCGCACCGCGAACGCCTGCTCGTCGGAGAGCCCGGACAGGTCCAGCTGTCGCGCCCAGCCCGCCAGCCACGGCGGCGGCGCGGCCAGCGCCGCGAACGGCAGGCGGCTGCGGTCGTGCACCACCACGGTGCCCGCCAGCGCGTCCCCGACCCGGCGGCCCTGCGGCGAGCACAGCGACACCACCACGGCGATCAGACCGGTGCCCAGCACCCAGAAGTCGACGATCCCGGCCAGGCCCCGCGTCACCGCGTGCTTGAAGTCGACGGGCCCGCCGTCGGCGCGCACCACCCGCAACCCGACCGCCATCTTCCCGAGCGAACGCCCGCGGGTGAGGGTCTCGAACACCACCGGATATCCGATGGCCGCGCACACCAGGGCCACCAGCAGCGCCGCGTCCCGCCAGGCGGCGTCCGCGCCGATCCACACCAACAGCGCCTGGAACAGCAGAACCAGCGTCACACCCAGCATGAACTGCACGATCAGGTCGAGCAGGAACGCCGCGGCGCGCGTCGGGATCCGCGCGATGGGCAGTTCGACGGCTACGGCCTCGCCCGTGGTGAAAAGTGCTCTGCCCATGTGCCCTCCGCTTCGCTCCGGGCGGGTTCGCGGCCCCTGGTCCCGATTCTTCCCTCCTCCGCTCCTCCGCTTCGCTCCCCCGCTCCGTCCGTCCAGAATCGAGACGGCCGCGAACTTCGAACGTTGATCAGCGAGCAGGAATCGTGTGGTTAGCATTTTGTCAGCCGAAGTGCGGGAGGGGAACTCATGGATCTGGACGCGTACACCTTCGTTCACCGGCCTTCCTGGGATCGGCTGGATCGGCTGGCGTCGCGAGGCAAGCGGCTCAGCGGGGCGGAGGCCGACGAACTGGTGCGGCTGTACCGGGTGGCCTCACAGCAGCTGGCGCGGTTGCAGACCCGGGAGGCCGATCCGGAGCTGATCGCCGGGCTGTCCGCGGGGCTGACCCGGGCGCGGGGACGAATCCTGAGCGCGCGCATCGACACTCCCCACGAGATCGGGTACTTCTTCACGCACCGCTTCCCGGCCGCCGTGTACCGGGCCTGGCCGTGGTGGCTGTCGGTGGCGGCGGTGTTCCTGCTCGGCGCGGCGGCGCTCGGCGCGGCGGTGGCCAATTCCGAGACGACGCGGAAGCGTCTCGGGCTGAACATGGATACAGACGTCTTGACGAAGCCGGGCGGCGAATTCGAGACGTACTACTACGAGCACTCGCACGACGCGTTCGCGGCGAAGGTGTGGACCAACAACGCGTGGGTGTCGGCCATGGCGCTGTTCATGGGGGTGCTGGTGCTGCCCGCGCTCTACCTGTTGTTCATGAACGCGCTGAACCTCGGCGTCAGTGCCGGGCTGATGGCGGAGGCGGGACGGCTGGGGCCGTTCTTCGGCTGGATCCTGCCGCACGGAATGCTCGAGCTCACAGCCATCTTCGTGGCCGGCGGGGCGGGCCTGAAACTGGGCTGGACATTGATCGACCCGGGCCGGGAGAGCCGCCCGCAGGCACTGGCCCGGCAGGGGCGCGCGACGGCGGTGATCGCGCTGGGCCTGGCCGGGGTACTGCTGGTGTCGGGATTCCTGGAGGGATTCGTGACGCCCAGCGGATGGCCCACCGCGGTGCGGGTCGGGGTCGGGGCGGTGGCCGAACTCGGTTTCCTGGCCTACATATTCGGGCGTGGTCGCCGGGCGGTGCGAGAGATGGACGACACAGCGCGAGGGTTGACCGACGCGGCGCGGGAGTTGGGCCCGGAGCACATCACGGGCAATTCGGTCGGGAACCATCCGGAACCGGTTGTGTGAGTGGCGACTTCGTAGTCGCGAGCACCGTTCGGATTGATTTCCACTGGCCGCAGCGAGTCCGGCTCAGCTGCGGCCAGCGTTGCCGTTGACTCTACACAATCGTTATGGCTACGCAACCTCCGACTTGCCCACCGGGCGTATAACGCGACCAGGCGAAATGCGCCCTCCCCGTAGGGAACCCGACACCATCGCTAATCCTCCGCATACCCTTTGCGGGCGGTCTGCGGAGGGCCCCGAAACTATCCCCGCGGTTGCGTTTCAGGACCCGTTTCAACCCATTGCGCGCGATGCGTTTCGAACGCCGTCATCCGGTTTGCGGAAAACTCGCAAATTCTCCGCTCACCGCCGGTTCAACCGCCGTTAAGCTGGCGTTTCGCCCCAGCTCAGCGTGATTGCCAAGCAGTCGCTTGGGGTCAAACAAACCTCAAGTTTGTTTCGAATGGGTTTAGCTAAATGATCATCAGGCAACGCTGGACAGTAATCGGGCGCATACCCGAGGCGACATCCTCCGGCAAACGATTTTCACCCCTCGCGAGGCCCAGAAACGGCCCCTGGCAACGTCTCTCGAAACCCACCCCGGACAGGGTGTGCGACCTTCGTCACATCCATGGATTCCCCGGCGAACCGGACGGCCGGACCGAGAACCGAGTCCAGACAAGGAAGTCCGGACAAAGAAGGAAGTCCGGACAAAGAAGAAGGCCCCCGATCCGATTGGATCGAGGGCCTTCCTCGTTGTGGGCGAAGGGGGACTTGAACCCCCACGTCCTTACGGACACTGGCACCTGAAGCCAGCGCGTCTGCCATTCCGCCACTCGCCCGAGCGACGAGAAGAACGTATCACGGGGTTTGCACCAAAACGAAATCGCCTGGTTATCGGGGGTGCGCATGCTTCGTGGCGCAGTGGGTACGCCCCGGGAACCTGGGCTCGCCGCCAAGAGTTACAGGTGTGGACGATCGTGGATATCATGCAAAGACCGTGTCCCTCCGGCGACACGCCATGCCTGCGTGTTGCATTCCGGGACGCTCCACGCACGACTATTGGCAGGTCAGAAACGACACGACCCGGGAAGGAGGGGCGATGGGGTTCGTTTCCCGCTTCGAGCGCCGCCTCCAGGGTGCTGTCGGTGATGTCTTCGCCCGTGCGTTCGGCGGCAGCGTGGTTCCCCAGGAGGTCGAGGCCGCACTGCAGCGTGAGGCCGGCGACCACGTCCAGGATCTGGGCGGGGGACATCTGCTGGCTCCCAACAGCTACGTCATCACCGTCAACGAGACCGATCTCCGGCAACTCGTCCATGGTGAAGGCCAGCCGGACCAGCAGGTCGCCACGGAGGATTACCAGCTCACCGTGCGTGCGTTCGCCAAACATCTACAGGACCACATCCGTGAGCAAGGGTGGCAGACCTACGGCGAAGTGCACGTGGAGTTCGAGGCATCCCCTACGCTGCACACCGGACAGTTCAGGACGCGCGGCCGGGTGGATCCGGACGCGGGCAGGCGGGCCAGCCCGTCACCGGGACCTGAACGCCCACAACGACCCAACCCGCAACCAGGAGCTGGCCCCATGACGCAGAACTCAGGCTACGACCCCAGCCGTGAGCCCGCGGAGTCCGATCCGCGGAACCGCGGGTACGCGCCCCCGCCTGCGGGCCGCCCCGGTCAGCAGGGGTACGGCGAGTACGGCTACGGCCAGTCCGAGCAGGGCTACGGCGAGTACCAGAACGGCTACGACTACCAGCAGCAGGGCGGCGGCTACGGCGCCCAGCAGCAGGGCGGGTACGCCGACCAGGGCTACGGCCAGCAGGGCGGGTACGGCGCGCCGGATCAGGCCTACGGCCAGCAGCAGGGCTATGCCGACCAGCAGGGCTACGGCCAGCAGCAGGGCTACGAGCAGGGCTACGGCGACCAGCAGGGCTACGGCCAGCAGCAGGGTTACGCCGACCCGGGCTACGGCCAGCAGCAGGGCTACGGTCAGCAGGGCTACGAGCAGGGTGGCGGCTACGGCGGCCAGCAGCAGGGCGGGTACGCCGAGCAGGGCTACGGTCAGCAGCAGGGTTACGCCGACCCGGGCTATGGCCAGCAGCAGGGCTACGAGCAGGGTTACAGCGACCAGCAGGGCTACGGCCAGCAGGGCTACGACCAGCAGCAGGCCGGCTACGGCGCGGCTCCCGCGCGGGGCGCGTCGGGCTACTCGGCGACGCTGCAGCTGGACGACGGCTCCGGCCGCACCTACCAGCTGCGCGAGGGCAGCAACATCATCGGCCGTGGGCAGGACGCGCACTTCCGGCTGCCGGACACCGGCGTGTCCCGGCGGCACATCGAGGTTCGCTGGGACGGCCAGACCGCGATGCTCTCGGACCTCGGTTCGACCAATGGCACGCTGGTCAACGGGTCTCCCGTCCAGGATTGGCAGCTGGCCGACGGAGATGTCATCCGCGCCGGGCATTCCGAGATCCTGATCCGGATCGTCTGATCCCGTAAGCTCGCGGTGCAGGTCACGATATGACTAGGAATTCCTCGGTCGTATCGTGATCGCAACCGGTCGACGGCCCTATGATGCTGCCATTACACGCGGCGGACTCTGGCCGCGCTGACACGCAACACACCGGTTGGGGGTCACGGAGCCATTCCTCCGTAACTGCCCCGTACCTACGACACGGTCGAACAGGAGGTGGAGCACCGTGCAGGGACTGATCCTGCAATTGACCCGTGCGGGGTTCCTGCTGCTGTTATGGCTGTTCGTGTGGGCGGTGCTCCGGACCCTGCGCAGCGATATCTACGCGGCTTCCGGCCTTCGGGTCGCGCCTCGGGCCGCAGGCGGTTCCGCGGTGCTCCCATCTTTTCGCCGGGGCCAGAAGGGCGCCAAATATCTCGTGGTGACTCAGGGTTCTCTCGCCGGCACTCGCATCTCACTCGGCCAGCAGCCGGTGCTGATCGGGCGCGCGGACGACTCCACACTGGTCCTCACCGACGACTACGCCTCCACCCGCCACGCGCGACTGTCTCCGCGCGGTGAGGATTGGTACGTCGAGGATCTCGGTTCCACCAACGGGACCTACCTCGACCGGTCGAAGGTCACCACTCCGGTCCGAGTCCCACTCGGCACCCCTGTCCGTGTCGGCAAGACAGTGATCGAGCTGCGATCGTGACACTTGTTCTCCGCTACGCAGCGCGCAGCGACCGTGGTCTCGTCCGAGCCAATAACGAGGACTCCGTCTACGCCGGTGCGCGACTGCTCGCGCTGGCGGACGGCATGGGCGGCCACGCCGCCGGTGAGGTCGCCTCGCAACTGATGATCGCCGCCCTGGCGCATCTGGACGACGACGAGCCCGGCGACGATCTGCTCGGCAAGCTGAATCGTGCCGTGCACGAAGGCAATGCGTCCATCGCCGACCAGGTCGAGGAGGAGCCGGAACTCGACGGCATGGGCACCACGCTCACCGCCATCCTGTTCGCCGGCCGCAAACTCGGCCTCGCCCACATCGGCGACTCCCGCGCCTATCTGCTCCGAGGCGGTGAACTGGCCCAGATCACCCGCGACGACACCTTCGTGCAGTCGCTGGTGGACGAGGGACGAATCACCCCGGAACAGGCCCACACTCATCCCCAGCGCTCGCTGATCATGCGGGCGCTCACCGGCAACGAGATCGACCCCACCCTGGTGGTGCGCGAGGCTCGTGCCGGAGACCGCTACCTGCTGTGCTCGGACGGCCTGTCCGACGTGGTCAGCGACGAGACCATCGCCAACACCCTGCGCGAGGGCACCACCGACGAGGCGGCCGACCGGCTCATCGAATTGGCCTTGCGCAGTGGCGGTCCCGACAACGTGACCGTGGTGGTCGCCGACGTCATCGATCTGGACTACGGCCAGAGCCACCCCATCGTGGCGGGCGCGGCGTCCGGCGAGGACGAGGACACTCCCCCGCCGAACACCGCCGCCGGCCGGGCCGCCGCCATGCGCCCGCCGCGGGCCACCCCGCGCCGCACGGTCGCGCAGCCCGAACCCGAACCGCCCAGGAAGAGCCACAAGCTGCGCTGGCTGGCGCTGTCGCTGGCCCTGCTGGTGGCCGTCGGCGCGGGTCTCACCGTGGGCTACAACATGATTCGCAGCAACTACTACGTCGGCGTGGACGGCGAGAAGGTGGTCGTGCTGCGCGGCCTGCCCGGTTCGGTGCTGGGCTACTCGATCCGCGATGTGGATCAGGTCGGATGTGTCACCCGTTCCGGTGAATTGACGCTGGCCGCTCCCGGCGACAAGTTCGCCGCCGGTTGTGTCCCGCTGACCCGGGAGGCGCTGCGCCCCAGCGGCCGGGATTCGGTCGACAAGGGTCTGCCGCCGGGCTCGCGCGACGACGCCATCAAGCAGATCCGCATGCTGGTGTCGACCGAGCTGCTGCCGCCCTGCGAGACCAAGGCACAGGCCCCGAGCACCCCGACCCCGACTCCGGCCCCGCCCGCCGACCCGAACCAGCCGGGCGCCTCGGTCACCCCCACACCCGCCGCACCGCCCGCCGTCCCCGGCGGCCTCAGCGGCGGCGAACGGACCGGCGAGAACCACCCGCTGGAGCACAAGTCCGAGCAGCCGAATCCGCCGGCCACCACCGTTCCCACCACCACGGCACCGCAGAACCCGGGGCAGAACTGCAGGACGGCGGACTGATGTCCGCACCGGCACCGCCGTTCACTGGGGCCTTCCCCAGTCCACCCGGCGGATTCGCTCCTGCGCCGCCGCCCGCCACCCGGCGCAATGTCGAGTTGCTGCTGTTGGGGCTGGCGGCCCTCATCACCACCGTGTCCCTGGTGTTGGTGGAGGCCAGTCAGGAGCAGGCGATCACCTGGGAGATCGCCAAACTCGGTGCCGCGTACCTGGCCCTGTTCGGCGTCGCGCATCTGGCGGTGCGGCGGTTCGCGGCATTCGCGGATCCGCTCCTCCTACCGATCGCGGCACTGCTGAACGGGTTGGGCCTGGTGGTGATTCACCGCGTGGACCTAGCGCAGGCCCAGGACGCCGCCTTCGCCAACCTGCCCATCCCCTCCCCCGACGCCAACCAGCAGGTGCTGTGGACGGGGTTGGGGATGGTGGTCTTCATGGGGTTGTTGATCGCGTTGCGCGATTACCGCAGCCTGGCCCGCTACTCCTACACGGTCGGCCTGCTCGGGTTGGTCGCGCTCGCGCTGCCCGCGCTGCTGCCGGACCGGTACTCCATGGTGAACGGCGCGAAGATCTGGATCCGGCTGCCCGGCTTCAGCGTTCAGCCCGGTGAGTTCGCCAAGATCGCGCTGATCGTGTTCTTCGCCGGGGTGCTGGTGTCCAAGCGCGACCTGTTCACCGGCGCGGGCAAGCACGTGTTCGGTATGGAGTTGCCGCGCATGCGCGACATGGGACCGATCCTGCTGGTGTGGGTGGTCTCGGTGGGCGTGCTGGTGGTCGAGAAGGATCTGGGCACCTCGCTGCTGATCTTCGCGACCGTGCTGTGCATGCTCTACGTCGCGACCGAGCGAGTGGGCTGGGTGGCGGTCGGGCTGGTGCTGCTGACCGTCGGATTCGTGTTCGCCTACAACGCGTTCGGGCATGTGCGGGTCCGGGTCTCGACCTGGCTGCACCCGTTCGACGACTACTCCAGCACCGGCTACCAGATCTCGCAGTCGCTGTTCGGCCTGGCCACCGGCGGTCTCGCGGGAACCGGTCTGGGCAGCGGGAATCCGTCGAAGGTGCCGTTCGCGAAGACTGACTTCATCATCGCCGCCATCGGTGAGGAGCTCGGCCTGATCGGCCTGGCGGTGATCCTCGTACTGTTCTGCATCCTGTCGGTGCGCGGCATCCGCACCGCGCTGGCCATCCGCGACAGCTTCGGCAAGTTGCTCGCGTCGGGGCTGGCCTTCACCATTGCCATTCAGGTGTTCGTCGTGGTCGGCGGAGTCACCAAGCTGATTCCGCTGACCGGGTTGACCACCCCGTTCATGTCGTACGGCGGTTCGTCGCTGCTGGCGAACTACGTCCTGCTGGGAGTGCTGATCAAGATTTCCGACGCGGCCCGCCGCCCGGCGCCCGCCCGCAAGCGGGCCGAGCCGATCGCGGACGCGTCGACGCAGATGCTGCGCAAGGTCGAGGGGGGTGCCGGGTGAACACGCCTCTGCGCCGGGTGGCGCTGGCGGTGATGGCGATGATCGTCGCGCTGCTGATCAACGCCACCTACGTGCAGGTCCAGATCGGCCCGATCGGCAAGGCCGACAGCCTGCGCAACGACCCGCGCAACGATCGCGTGCTGCTCGACGAGTACGCCCGCCAGCGCGGCCAGATCTCCGCGGCCGGAACGGTGCTCGCGAGTTCGGTGGCCACCGACGACCGCTACAAGTACCTGCGCACCTACCCGACCGATCCGATGGCCTACGCGCCGGTGACCGGCTTCTACTCGCTCCAGAACGGCAACAACGGACTCGAGCACACCGAGGACTCGGTGCTCAACGGTTCGGACAACCAGCTGTTCGGGCGGCGGCTCATCGACCTCATCTCGGGCCGGGATCCGCGCGGCGGCAATGTGGTGACCACGATCAACCCGCTCATGCAGAAGGTCGCCTACGAGCAGCTGACCGCGAAGAAACTGACCGGTTCGGTGGTGGCGATCGAGCCGAGCACCGGGCGCATCCTGACCATGGTGTCCACGCCGTCCTACGATCCGAACACCCTCGCCGGGCACGATGCCGGCCGGGTCGAGGACACCTACAAGCAGCTGGACAAGGACACCGGCAAGCCGCTGATCAATCGCGCCGTGTCCACCACCTACCCGCCGGGTTCGACGTTCAAGGTGGTGGTCACCGCGGCCGCGCTGTCCAACGGCATCGCGAAGCCGGAGGACCAGTTCACCGCCGCGCCGCGGATCACCCTGCCCGGCACCCAGACCACGCTGGAGAACTACAACGGCAGCCACTGCGGTCCCGGCGACAGCCAAACCGCTTCGCTCACAGAAGCTTTCAAGTACTCGTGTAACACGGCCTTCGTGGAACTCGGTATCAAGGTGGGGACCGCGAAACTCAAGGACGAGGCGAGCGCGTTCGGGATCGGCAAGGATCTGCACAACAGCATCCCGATCCCCTGGACCGACAGCACCGTGGGCGACATTCCCGACAACGCGGCGCTGGGCCAGAGCAGCATCGGACAGCGCGATGTGGCCCTGACCCCCTTGGACAACGCGGTCATCGCGGCCACCATCGCCAACGGCGGCGTGCGGATGAAGCCCTACCTGGTCGACCAGTTGCAGGCGCCGGACCTCAGCACGCTGAGCACCACCAAACCGACCTCGGTGGGCCAGGCGGTCACCCCGCAGGTGGCCACCCAGATCACCAATCTGATGATCGAGTCGGAGAAGAACACGCAGGGAGGGACGCAGCCGCGCCCGTATCAGATCGCGTCGAAGACCGGAACGGCCGAGCACGGCTCGGATCCGCGCAACACCCCGCCGCACGCCTGGTACATGGCGTTCGCACCGGCGCAGAACCCGAAGATCGCCATCGCGGTGATCGTCGAGAACGGCGGCGATCGGGCCCTGGCCGCGACCGGCGGCTCGGTGGCCGCACCGATCGCGCGGGCCGTGCTGGACGCCGGGCTGGGGGGCTGAGAGACATGAGAGTGCAAGACAGCATGAGTGAGTCACGGCCCGGAGGAGGCAGCCTGCGTCACCACGCGGGGCCCTCACTCATGCTGCATGGGAGCAGACAGGGTCACGAATGCTGAACAACGGTGCGATGATCGCGGACCGGTACCGGCTGCAGCGGCTGATCGCCACCGGCGGCATGGGTCAGGTCTGGGAAGCGCTGGACACCCGGCTGGACCGCCGGGTCGCGGTGAAGGTGCTGAAGGCGGAGTTCTCCACCGACCCCACCTTCCGGCAGCGCTTCCGTACCGAGGCGCGGACCACCGCGCAGCTGAATCACCCGGGCATCGCGAGCATTTACGACTACGGCGAGACGCAGGATCCGTCCGGCGGCGAGATCGCCTATCTGGTCATGGAATTCGTGCAGGGCGAGCCGCTCAACGCGGTGCTGTCCCGGCTGAACCGGCTCTCGGTGGCTCAGGGCCTCGACATGCTCGAGCAGACCGGGCGCGCGCTGCAGGTGGCGCACCTCGCGGGTGTCGTGCACCGGGACGTGAAGCCCGGCAACATCCTCGTGACGCCGACCGGTCAGGTGAAGATCACCGACTTCGGCATCGCCAAGGCCGTCGACGCCTCCCCGGTCACCAAGACCGGCATGGTGATGGGCACCGCCCAGTACATCGCGCCGGAGCAGGCCACCGGTGAGGACGCCACCGCCGCCTCGGACGTGTATTCGCTGGGCGTCGTCGGCTACGAGGCGCTCGCGGGCGCGCGGCCGTTCACCGGCGACGGCGCGCTGACCGTCGCCATGAAGCATGTGCGGGAGGCCCCGCCGCCGCTGCCCGCCGACCTGCCGCCGAACGTGCGGGAGCTCATCGAGATCACCATGGCCAAGGAGCCGGGCCAGCGCTACGCCAATGGCGGCGAGTTCGCCGACGCGGTGTCCGCGGTGCGTTCGGGTCGTCGGCCCACGCCGCCCGGCGGCCTGCCGTCCGCGGCCATGACCGGCGCCACCCGGGTGCTGCCGCCCGGACCGACCATGATCATCCCGGGCGCGCGGGCCGACCAGGCCACCGCCCGCTACGCCCCGCCGACGCAGCAGCCGATGCGCGGGCCCATGGAACCGCCCGCCGCCCAGACCACCGTCATGTCCGGACCCCGCACCCCGGTCGGACCCATGACGGTCCCCGGTGTGGAGGACGGCGGCTCGGGTCGATTCACCAATGGCCAGAAGGTCGTCGCCGGACTGGGTGTGGGCGCGCTGATCCTCGGCGCGGCCGCCGCCATCATCCTGATGAGCAGCTCCTCGCACGACTCCACGCCGCCCGCCCGCACCAGCGCGGTGATCGCGCCGCCGGTGATCACCCCGACCACCACCGTCCCGCCGACCACCACCACCCGGGAACGGCCGGTGCCGCCGCCGCCCCCGGTGACCACGGTCGAGCCGCCGCCGACCACCACGGTCGAGCCGACCACCACCCCGCCGCCGGTCACCACGACGACGCCGCCCAAGACCACCCCGCCGGTCACCACCACCCCGGCGAAACCCACGACCACCAAGCCCGACCGGTGGCCGTGGCCGGGCCAGGGCGGGGGCGACCTACCATCATTGCCAGTGACTCCCGGCGCGAATTCCGGCGGGGCGAATTCCGGCGGAGCGGTGAGTCCCGGCAGTAACCGCAGTCCGGTGTACGCACAGGACCCCAATTCATCCTCAGTCGCGCAGCAAGGATTGCCATGACGACCCCGAAGAACCTCTCCTCCCGCTACGAGCTGGGCGAGATCATCGGGTTCGGTGGCATGTCCGAGGTCCACAAGGCCCGAGATCTGCGGCTGGGCCGGGATGTGGCGATCAAGGTGCTGCGCGCCGACCTGGCCCGCGACCCCACGTTCTACCTGCGCTTCAAGCGTGAGGCGCAGAACGCGGCCGCCCTCAACCATCCGGCCATCGTCGCGGTGTACGACACCGGCGAGGCCGAGATCGACGGCGGGCCGCTGCCCTACATCGTGATGGAGTACGTCGACGGCGACACCCTGCGCGACATCGTGCGCGGTAAGGGACCGCTGCCGCCGCGGCGCGCCATGGAGGTCATCGCCGACGTGTGCGCGGCGCTGGACTTCTCGCACCGCAACGGCATCGTGCACCGGGACATGAAGCCCGCCAACATCATGATCAACCGGGCCGGCGCGGTGAAGGTGATGGACTTCGGCATCGCCCGCGCCATCGCCGACAGCTCCAACCCGATGACCCAGACGGCCGCGGTCATCGGCACCGCACAGTACCTCTCCCCCGAACAGGCCCGCGGCGAGCAGGTGGACGCGCGGTCGGACGTGTACTCGGTGGGCTGCGTGCTCTACGAGATCCTCACCGGCGAACCGCCTTTCACCGGCGATTCCCCGGTCGCGGTCGCCTACCAGCATGTCCGGGAGGATCCGCGGCTGCCGTCGCAGGTGCATCCCGGGGTGCCGCGCGAGCTCGACTCGGTGATCCTCAAGGCGATGAGCAAGAACCCGGCCAACAGGTATCAGACCGCGGCCGAGATGCGCGCCGACCTGATCCGGGTGCTGGGCGGGCAGAAGCCCACCGCCCCCATGGTCATGACCGACGAGGACCGCACCGGCTTCCTCGACGACGACCTGCCGCCGCCGCGCAGCTACCGCACCGTCGAACGCCGTGACGACACCACCGAACAGGAGATCGTCGAGGCCAACCCGCGCCGGCGCACCGCGCTCATCGGCATCCTCGGGGTGGCCGCGGTCGCGGTGGTCGGCATCCTGTTGTGGATGCTGGTCGGCCCCGGGTCACGGGCCGATCAGGTCACCGTGCCCGACGTCGCCAACCAGAACTACCAACTGGCGCAACGGGATCTGGAGAAGGCCGGTTTCACGGTCGCCATCCAGCAGAAGAACGACCCGAAGGTGGCATTGAACAATGTCATCGCCACCCAGCCGCTGGGTGGATCCCGGGTCGGCAAGGGCAGCACCATCACCCTGCAGGTGTCCGCGGGACCGCAGCAGGTGACGGTGCCGAAACTGGCCGGCCTCACCCGCCAGCAGGCCGAGCAGACCCTGAATTCGCAAGGGCTGCGGATGAATCCCGACGTGAAGCGGGAGGCCTCCAGCGCCGACGACAAGGACAAGGTCGTGTCGTCGACCCCGGACGCGGGCCAGAAGGTCGATACCGACGGACAGGTCACCATCACCCTCGGTTCGGGTCCGGACAAGGTGGTCGTCCCCAATGTGGTCGGGCAGTCGATCGAGGTCGCGCAGTCCACGCTGGGCGACACCGCGCTGTTCAAGGTCGTGGTCCAGGAGGTGCCGAACAACCAGCCCAAGGGCACGGTCATCGCCACCAACCCGTCCGCGGGCACCCAGGCCGACAAGGGCTCCACGGTGACCGTGCAGGTGTCGAGCGGCGATCAGATCACCATGCCCGACCTGCGCGGC
Source organism: Nocardia sp. NPDC005746 (assembly GCF_040630785.1). NCBI lineage: Bacteria > Bacillati > Actinomycetota > Actinomycetes > Mycobacteriales > Nocardiaceae > Nocardia > Nocardia sp. NPDC005746. Next base: position 309,405 of record NZ_JBEXYE010000001.1, on the reverse strand, counting down.
CTCACCCCGGCGCAGGCCGTGGACATGCTGCGCAAGAGCGGCTGGAACGGGCAGGTCAGCCAGAACACCATGAGCACGCTGAACGCGGGCGAGGTCGGTCGAATCCTGGCCCAGCAGCCGACCGCGGGCTCGTCGCTGGGCAAGTCCCAGACGGTGACCATCACGACCGGGGTGCTGTCGCTCGGCCCGCCGTGATTCGGATTCCATTGTGAGAATAGGGGTTCGCGGATCGTCCGCGAACCCCTGTCTTGTTTCATGTGAAACCGTGCGCGGGCGAAACCTACAGCCGCAGATGCCGGTTCATCGACATGGCCTCCTCGGCCAGATCGGGCAGTTCGACCACCTCGACGCCGTGCTCACGCAGCCGCTCCACCCCGACACAGTTGTCCACGAAGGTGCCGGGTTCCCGCCAGGCGATCACCACACGCCGGATCCCGGCCCGCAGAATCCGATCCGTGCAGGGCAGCCGATCCTGACTCGCGCGCTGCGAACAGGGCTCGAGGGTGCTGTACAGGGTGGCGTGCCGCAGCCGCGGATCGTCGGCGGCCAGCTTGTTCAGCGCCGACTCCTCGGCGTGCACCTTGTCGTCGGTCTCCCGCGACCACCCGTGCTCGATCTCCACCCCGTCCGGGCCCACGATCACCGCACCCACCGCGAAGGCGGTGTCGCTGTGCGGGCACAACCGCGCCAGACCGATGGCGTGCCGCATCCAGCCGCGATCCAGCCGTGCCTCATCCGACATCGGAATCCTCCTTCGGCAGGTAGTGCAGCAGGGCGATATCCCCGATCCGGGCCACATCGGCCAGCCGCATGCGGTGTTGGGGCCCGCCGGGGAAGGCGGCGGGTCCCAGGAAGCGCGGGGCAGCCGGATCGCCGACCACCAAGGGCGCCACGGCCATCCAGATCTCGTCGACCAATCCGGACGACAGGAAGGCGGTGTGGATCGAGCCGCCGCCCTCGACCATCAGGCTCTCGACACCACGTTTCCCCAGGTCATCGAGCAGGGCCGCGAAATCGATCGTCGCGCCCAGGGATATCACCTCGGCCAGACCGGCGAGCCGGTCGCCGAGGCGCGCGGCCCCGGAATCGGTGGTGTAGACCAGTCTTTCGCCGCCGCTGTGCCAGAACCGCAGCTCCGGGTCGAGCTCGCCGCGTGCGGAGACGATCACCCGCACCGGATAGTCGGGCTTGCCCGCGGCGACCCGCTGCAGGCGGCGGTCCGAACTGTTCACGAGCAGCCGGGGATTGTCGCGGCGCAGGGTCTCCGCACCGATCAGGATGGCGTCGGAGTCGGCGCGCAGCGCGTCGACCCGATCGAAATCAGCGGCGTTGGACAGCAACAGGCGGTCCGGGCTCGCGTCGTCGATGCAGCCGTCGATGCTGACGGCCACCGACAGCAGGACCCGCGGCCTCACGCCGCGCCGCCCATCATGACGGCGTCTCCATATGGCATGGGCGCGGGGGCCTGCATGGTTACGCAGGCTGCCGCCTCCGGCCCCTGACCGCTCATGCCAGGGCCGCGACCTCCGCCTCCAAGGTCTGCACCAGCCCCTCCGCCGGCCGCTCGCCGCACACGCCCAGCCAGTTGGCGAGCATGCGGTGCCCGCCCTGGGTGAGCACGGATTCGGGGTGGAACTGCACACCGTGGATGGGCAGGTCGCGATGCCGCAGGGCCATGACGATGCCGGATTCGGTGCGGCCCAGCACCTCCAGCTCCGGCGGCATGGTCTCCTCGAGGACGGTCAGGGAGTGGTAGCGGGTGGCGGTGAACGGATCCGGTAGCCCGGCCAGCACGCCGGCGCCGATGTGGAAGACGCTGCTGGTCTTGCCGTGCAGCAGTTCGGGGGCGCGGGTCACGGTGGCGCCGAAGGCTTCTCCGATGGCCTGGTGTCCCAGGCACACGCCGAGCAGCGGGGTGGCGTGCTTCGCGGCGGCGTGCACCAGCGGGATGGAGGCGCCGGCGCGGTCGGGGGTGCCGGGTCCGGGGCTGATCAGCACGCCGTCGAAGTCCTGCACAACCTTGTCCACATCCGCGAGCTGCGCGTCGTCGTTGCGCCAGACCTCGGCGTCCACACCCAGCTGTCCGAGATACTGAACCAGGTTGAACACGAAGCTGTCGTAGTTGTCGACGACCAGTACACGCATGATTCGAGAGTAGTTGGCGCGGCCGCCGCCGTCGCACGCAATACCGCCGAACCGTGTCGCCACAATCGCCCGCGCCCTCCCCGACGACACTTTCCCCAGGGTTCCCGGGATAATGTCTACGCAGACAGAACGCCGAAAACGAGGACGTCATGCCGAAGTCGAAGGTCCGGAAGAAGACCGATTACACGATCAACCCGGCCAGCCGCACCCCGGTGCGGGTGAAGACGGCTGGTCCGTCGCCGGTCTGGTACGTCTCCATCATGCTGGGCTTCATGCTCGCCGGTCTGGTGTGGCTGCTCGTCTACTACCTGGCCAACGAGCAGATCCACTGGATGAGCGATCTGGGCGCGTGGAACTTCCTGATCGGATTCGGCCTGATGGTGGTCGGTCTGATCATGACCATGCGCTGGCGCTGAATGCCCCGCACGGGTGGCCCGCTCCCCCGGGAATGTGGCTTACACCATTGTCATTCATGCACACCTGTGGATGAGCCTGTGGACAACTCGAGGAAAGAGTGGGGACAGTGACCGCCACCGGCCCCGACTCCCGACTGTCCTGGTCCACACCCCCGGCCGCCCTGGTGGCCTGCGGCATCGGCGGCCTGGTGCTGGCCGTGGCCGCGATCGTGTCGACGGACGGCCCCGGCCGTCTGCTCATCGGTGTGGCCGCGGTGGGACTACTCGGTCTGACCGCCCTGGGCGTGCGGCAACGGCCGCGGCTCGCGGTCGAACCCGGTGACCCTGTGCATATCGTGGTGCGCGGTCTGACCGGGCCGCAGCGGTACGCACCCGAGCAGATCCTGCGGGTCCGGGTTGTGCACTACCGGCGGCTGGGCCGCCGTATGCCCATGCTGGAGATGGATGTGGACAACTCCGGCGAGGAACGGCTGTTGATCTTCGGCCGCTGGGATCTGGGCACGCGCCCCGAGGATGTCCTCGAGGTGCTGCGCGCGCACCTGTCGCGTTAGAGGGTGGGCGCGGCCAGCACGGTCACCAGCACCGAGGCCAGCGCCACCACCGCGACCGCCACCCAGCCGACGGTGAGCGCCTTACGGGTTTCCCGGATCCCGATCCAGCGCGGCACATACAGGATTCCGGTGGTGGCGAGCGTGCCCGCGAGCAGTCCGCCCAGGTGCCCCCACACCGAGATGCCGGGCACCGAGAAAGTGATCAACAGGTTGATCCCCAGCAGCACCGCGATCTGAGTGAGGTTCTGGCGGGTGCGCAGCATGATCACCGCGACCGCGCCGAAGATCCCGAAGATCGCGCCCGAGGCGCCCGCGGAGGCGGTCAGCGGATCCGACAGCGCGGTGATCGCCGCCGAACCACCCAGCAGGGACGCGAAGTACACCGCCACGAAGCGGGCCCGGCCCAGCGCCACCTCGCAGTACGGGCCCAGCACGTAGAGCGCGAACATATTGGCCAGCAGGTGGATCGGCCCGTAGTGCAGGAAGCCCGAGCCGAGCACCCGCGCCCAGCCGCCGTCGTAGCCGACGAAGCCCGGCACCAGCACCCAGTCGTAGAACAGCCGGGAACGCTGGTTGTCCATCAGGCTGTGCGACTGCAGCGCGGTGACCGCGAAGACGATCACATTGACGGCGATCAGCGTGTAGGTGACGTACGGCTGCGAGATCCGCGACAGCGTCGTACCGGCCGCGTTGCGGACCGGCCGGACATCGTCACGGCCCTGCTGGACGCACTCCACGCAGTGCTGCCCGACCGCGGCCGCGGTGAGGCATTCGGGGCAGGCCGGACGCCCGCACCGGGTGCAGGCCAGACCGGTGGGCCGGTCGGGGTGGCGGTAGCAGGCCGGGGCGGGCGGCTGGGGCTGCATGGGGATTTCCTCTTCGAAGGCCGTACGAGGGCCGTTTCTCAGGCGATGGTGATGCTGTTGATCACCACGTCGTCCTTGGGGCGGTCGTCGCGGTCGGTGGCGATGGTGGCGATGGCGTCGACCACCTTGCGGGAATCAGGGTCCACGACCTCACCGAAGATGGTGTGGCGGCGATTCAGGTGAGGCTGCGCGCCCAAGGTGATGAAGAATTGGGAGCCGTTGGTGCCGGGCCCGGAGTTGGCCATGGCGAGCAGGTAGCCCCGGTCGAAGCGCAGTTCCGGGTGGAACTCGTCCTTGAACTCGTAGCCGGGCCCGCCGCGGCTGGTGCCGGTCGGGTCGCCGCCCTGGATCATGAAGCCGTCGATCACACGGTGGAAGAGCGAGCCGTCGTAGAACGGCCCGGAGTCGGTGCCCGCGGCGTTCGGGGTGCTGTACGCCTTCGAGCCGTCGGCCAGGCCGACGAAATTGCGGACGGTGGCGGGGGCGTGGTTACCGAAGAGCGAGATCTTGATGTCGCCGTGGTTCGTGTGCAACGTCGCCACTGCGGTCTGATTCGGTGAAGTCACGCCGCCAGGATAGGTGCAGGGCGCGCGGCCGGGCCGAAGCGGCACACGCGAAGCCCCCGAATCCGCCGTGAGATGTGATTCCCTGCCCGGATTCGGGCACAGAAGTGGCGGAAACGGTCCCGGCATGGCATGTTCGGTCGAGTGAATGACGGGGATCCGGTCGATCTGGTCCGCCATGTGGCGGCCTCCACCGGCCTGCCGCCCGCCGTCGCGGCCCGCGTGGTCGCCGATGTCGTCGGATACTTCGACGAGACCGCCGAGCAGTTCGTGCGCCGCAGACATGCCGAATTGCAGAGCCGTCAGGTCCGCAATGCCGAAATCTGGCAGCGCCTGGCGGCCGAGCTCGCGCAGCGCCGGGTCGCCGCCCCCGACTTCACCGAACGGCAACTGCGTCGCATCGTCTACGGGTGAGGAGTCCGTCGCGCAATGTGTGGAATCGTCGGTTATATCGGGCATCGTGAGGCCGTCCCGGTCCTGTTGGAAGGCCTGCACCGGCTCGAATACCGCGGCTACGACTCCGCGGGCCTGGCCGTGCCGCACCGCGGCCGCCTGCGGGTCACCAAAACCCAGGGCCGGGTCCAGGACCTACGCAACAAGGCCGATGCCGAAGCCGCCCGGCTGCGCGGCAATGTGGGCATCGCCCACACCCGCTGGGCGACCCACGGCGAACCCTCCGACGCCAATGCGCACCCGCACACCGACGTCTCCGGCCGGATCGCGGTCGTGCACAACGGCATCGTCGAGAACGCCGAGGTGCTGCGCGCCGCGCTGACCGCCGAGGGCGTGGAATTCGTCTCCGACACCGACACCGAGGCCATCGCGCATCTGGTCGCCGCCGCCCTGGAGGGATCCGAGACCCTGGAGGACGCGGTCCGCACCGCCATGCGCCGGGTCGAGGGCACCTACGGCCTGCTGGTGCTCGACGCCCGCCGCCCCGACGAACTGGTGGTGGCCCGCAACGGCTCCCCCATCGTGCTCGGCGTCGGCGACGGTGAGATGTTCGTGGCCTCCGACGTGGCCGCCCTGGTGCACCACACCCAGCGCGTGGTGTTCCTCGACGACGGCGAGCTGGCCACCGTGCGCGCCGACGAATTCCGCACCAGCACACTGGGTCTCGAGGCCCGCCGCACCGACAAGATCCCCACCACCATCGATATGGCGGCCGAGGACTACGCGCTGGGCGGATACCCCGACTTCATGCGCAAGGAGATGGCCGAACAGCCCGACGCCGTCCGCCGGGCGCTGCGCGGCCGCCTCGACGAGCGCTTCGCCACCGCCCACCTGGGCGGCCTGAACATGGACGCGCGCGAGCTGCGCGGCATCAGCAAGGTGGTGTTCCTGGGCTGCGGCTCCGCCTATTACGCGGGCCAGCTGGGCGCGCAGCTGGTCGAGGAGCTGGCCCGGATCCCGGCCGTCGCCGAGCCCGCCTCGGAGTTCCGCTACCGCAATCCGGTGGTGGACCCGGACGCGCTGTACGTGGCGATCAGCCAGTCCGGCGAGACCCTGGATACCCTTGCCGCCGTTCAGGAATTGCAGCGCAAGGGCGGCCGTGTCATCGGTGCGGTGAACGTGGTCGGCAGCGCCATCGCGCGCGAGTGCGGTGCGGGCGTGTTCCTGCACGCGGGCCCGGAGGTCTCGGTGGCCTCGACCAAGGCGCTCACCAATATGACCGTGTCCTTCGCCATGCTGGGCCTGCTGCTGGGCCGGGTGCGGGACCTGTCGGCGGCGGCGGGCGAGCGCATCGTGTCCGGGCTGCGCGCGCTGCCCGACGCCATCGACGCCGTGCTGGCCGAGGAGGAGACGGTCGCCGACATCGCGTCGCGATTCGCCAAGGCGCGCAGCATGTTCTTCATCGGCCGGGTGCGTGCCTGGCCGGTGGCGCGCGAGGGCGCGCAGAAGCTGAAGGAGATCTCCTACATCCACGCCGAGGCGTACCAGGGTTCCGAACTCAAGCACGGCCCGCTGGCGCTGATCGACCCGGAGATGCCCTCCATCGTGCTGGTGCCCGGCGACGAGCTGCTGGCGAAGAACATCACCACCATCGAGCAGATCAAGGCGCGCGGCGGCCCGGTCATCGCGGTCACCAACACCGATCTGCCGGACGGGCTGGCGGATTCGGTGATCCGGGTTCCGGCGGTGTGCCCGGAACTCGACCCGATCATCCTCACGATTCCGTTGCAGTTGCTGGCCTATCACACGGCCATGGCGCTGGGCCGGGACGTGGACAAGCCGCGCAACCTGGCCAAGAGCGTTACCGTCGAGTAACCGATCGGCGGCCCCGTCCGTGCACGAATTGTCTTGCTGTGCCAGCATGGTCGGATGGAGCTGGGGAGCGTTCGTAACAAGGTCATCGTGGCCGCCCTCGTGGCTATCGCGGGAGGTGTCGTCGCGTTTTTCGTGAACAAGCGTCCGCAACCGGAGGCACCGGCCGCCGAACCGCCGCGCCTGGGCTACTCGCGCAACGGTTCGGCGCCCTCGCCGGACCTCGTGAACCACTGAAGCCCGCGGTGAGTCGCCGAGTTACTCAGTGACTCACCGAGCGCTTGTACTGCTTCAGGGCGAGCGGCACGAAGATCGCCAGGATCACGACGATCCACATCAGGGTCGTCGCGACCGGATGCCGCATGGGCCAGACATCCGCGCTCGGACCCATCGGCGAGGTGTTGCCGAACAGATCACGCGTCGCCTGCGTCACCGCCGACACCGGATTCCATTCCGCCACAACGCGCAACACCGTCGGCAGGTTCGCGGACGGCACGAAGGTGTTGGCGATGAACGTGAGTGGGAAGATCACCATGAAGCTGGCGTTGTTGTAGACCTCCGGCGCGCGCACCAGCAGGCCGACCACCGCCATGATCCACGACACCGCGTACGCGAACAGCAGCAACAGCACGTACGCCAGCACCGCGTCGAGGAACGAGCCGCGGATCCGCCAGCCCACCAGCAGACCGGTCAGCGACATCACCACCAGGCTCACCACATTGATGACCACGTCGGAGAGCGTGCGGCCGATCAGCACCGCCGACGGGGCCATGGGCAGTGACCGGAAGCGGTCGATGATGCCCTTCTGCATGTCCTCGGCCAGGCTCAGACCGGTGAACGTCGCACCGAACACCACGGTCTGGGCGAAGATCCCCGCGATCAGGAACTCGCGATAGGACGTGCCCGGCAACTGGATCGACGAGCCGAAGACGTAGGCGAACAGCAGCACGAACATGATCGGCGACAGCGTCGAGAAGATCAGCACATCCGGCACCCGGCGGATCTTGATCACATTGCGTTTGGTGATGGTGATGCTGTCGGTCACCACCATGGCCAGTCGCTGTGCGAGCGAAGGCTTTCCGGCGACGGCGAGCGTGGCGCTCATCGAGCCCCCTCCTTCTCCTCGGCGGGTCGATTGCCGTTGATCAGTTCTTCGGCCTCGTGTCCGGTCAGGGACAGGAACACATCGTCGAGCGAGGGCCGGCGCAGACCCACGTCGTGGATCTGCACCTCGTGCGCGGTCAGCTGCCCGATGGCGTCCACCAGCGCCTGCGAGCCGTCCTCGACCGGCACGATGATCCGCCGCAGCCCCGGCTCGAGCCGAATCTCGCCGTGCGCCAAGCCTTCCAGCGCCTGCCGCGCCACCGCGAGATTGTCGGCGTGATCGACGACCAGCTCGATCCGGTCGCCGCCCACCATCGCCTTGAGCTCGTCGGAGGTGCCCTCCGCGATCACCCGCCCGTGGTCGATGACGGCGATGGAATCGGCCAGCCGGTCGGCCTCCTCCATGTACTGGGTGGTCAGCAGCAGCGTGGTGCCGCCCGCCACCAGTTCCTCGATGACGTCCCAGAGGTCCAGGCGCGCACGGGGATCCAGGCCGGTGGTGGGTTCGTCCAGGAACAGCACGGGCGGATTCGCGACCAGCGCGCCCGCCAGGTCCAGGCGGCGGCGCATACCGCCGGAGTAGCCCTTGACCGGGCGGTCGGCGGCGTCGGCGAGGCGGAACCGGTCCAGCAGCTCGCGCGCTCGCTCCTTACTGCGCCGCACCCCCATGTGGTACAGACGGCCCACCATCTCGAGATTCTCGAAGCCAGTGAGGTATTCGTCGACCGCGGCGTACTGGCCGGAGGCGCCGATGCGGGAGCGCAGCAGCTGCGGGTCCTTCAGGACGTCCACCCCGGCGACGACGGCGTGACCCGCGTCGGGGATGAGCAGCGTGGTGAGCACGCGCACGGTGGTGGTCTTGCCGGCGCCATTGGGGCCGAGCAGGGCGGTCACGGTGCCTTCGGGGACCGAGAGGTCGAGGCCGTCGAGGGCGACCAGATGGCCGTACCTCTTGACCAGACCCTCGGCGACTATGGCGGCAGGCATGATTCTCCTGTTCCGAACTGCACGGATGCGGTCGAACACGATCGTCGGCGTCTGGCCAGTATGCCCGGATCGGCAGAGTGAGTCATCCGAGTTTCACCAGTGTCGGCACGGACGGCGCCCGGGATCGTGAGTCGTCAACTACTCGAACGTAATTCGGCGAAGGACGCATTTCGGTCACGATGCCGAGCCCGCCGCCGACAACCGCGCTTATTACTCGAAAAAATCTTTGAACGCGATGCCCCGATAGCCACACAATCCGAAATCGTCGCGTAGGATCGTTCCCGTCGGCCCCTCCCCCCCGGGCCGACCTTACGCGGGCCTCGGCTAACTCCCCCCCCTTCGCCGAGGCCCGCCCCCATTCCCGGAGCACGTCCTCGACGGGGATCACTCAGACCAGCGGTCGAATCTCATTGCGGCGCAGCACATGCCCGTACAGCCGATTGATGCCCTTCACCCGCACCGTGGCCAGATGCCGCAGCGTGAAATCCAGATCCGCCTCGATGGCCGCGGCCGCCCCGTCGTCCACCAGCACCGTGCCCGGCCGGGCCACACCAGTGAGCCGCGCCGCCGTGTTCACCGTCGACCCGTAGAGGTCGCCGAAGCGCTGCAACACCTCCCCGTAGGCCAGACCCACCCGCAGCTCCTGGGTGACGCCGTGCGAGGCGATGGCGGCCTCCTGCACCGCGAGCGCGATCCGCGCCCCGTCGGTGGCCGTCGCCGCCGCGAACATGACCTCGTCACCCACGTTCTTGATCACCCAGCCGCCATTGGCGACGATGGCGTTGCTGGTGGCCGTCTCGAAGGCCTCCAGCAGCGCCGACAGCTCATCGGCCTCCAGGTGGCGGGTCAGGCGGGTGTAACCGACCATGTCGGCGAATCCGACGGCCAGCACGCGAACCGTGTCCCCCGCCGCCGCTCCCCCGTCCAGCGACCGCGCCAGCGCGGCGTCCAGGTGCCGGCGGAAGGCGTAGCGCTGCAAGGTCTCGAATTCGGTGACCACCTCGTCGGTGGCGATGCGCGCCGCTTCCTTCGGATCGAGGTCCGGCTGCTCGCGCGCGAGGGTCGTGATCCGGTCCAGGATCTCCTCCGTCACCAGATCGACCTGCCACTCCGCCAGCCGCGCCATGGACCGTCCCAGCGTGCGCGCGGCCGTGGTCTGACGGTGCGTGTCGGCGGTGGCCAGCACGTGCAGCTTGGCGAAGGTCTGGGCGGCCTCGATATCGGAGTCGCTGTATTCCACGGCCTCGTCGTCCGGATCGGCCGGGAAGCCCAACGCCACCCACAGGCGGCGGGTGACATTGTTGGGCAACCCGGTCAGATCCGCGACCTGATGCCGGTTGTACCGGCGCGGGCCGCTCAACAGATATGGCTCGACCACGGACTGCACCAGCTCGGAGATCTCAGTGGACGCCATCTCTCGACCTTACGGCGTGAATCGGATGGAAAACCGCCGCTTGTTCCGTGTCACAGCCAAATTCGAGGCGGTCAGCGCGTGGTGACCTCATGCCACAGGTCGGCGTCATTGCGCTGACGCAGTTTGCTGATCCCGAAAACGACGGCGGCGGCGATCACAATGGTGAGCAGGATTTTCATGAATCCCACAGTACTGCAACGACAGAAGCCGCAGACCGAGGCGGTCTGCGGCTGGTGGGAGTGGAGCCTAGGGGAATCGAACCCCTAACCCCTGCCTTGCAAAGGCAGTGCTCTGCCAATTGAGCTAAGGCCCCTGGGAAGGCAGTTCGTTCTTTACCTGTGGGTGGGCCTAGGAGGACTTGAACCTCCGACCTCTTCGTTATCAGCGAAGCGCTCTAACCGCCTGAGCTATAGGCCCTTAGTGGGTGTTCGAAGTGTGTGACTCGAACGAGGCAGAAGATTACCGTACGTCGGCACCGATAACCAAAACGGCCGGTCAGCGGCTTGCGGAAGCAAGACTGACCGGCCGTCGCGGGCGGATCGAAACAGCGGTTTCCTAGTCCGGATCGGACAGGGTGACCTGGATGCCGCCGACCAGATCGGTGCACTGGTTGTAGACGAACACCCCGACCGTGGACAGCGCGGTGAGCAGCACCACATTGATCAGGCCGATCACACCGGCGTAGCCGAAGACCGTGCCCGCGTCGATGAGCGCCGAACTGGAGTTGTCCGAGACCATGTCGGTGAAGGTGGAGTTCAGGCGCTCCCAGACGCCCATACCCTCCAGCACCAGATACAGCAGGCCGACCGCCAGCATCCACACGAAGAACATGGCCACGCTGATCACCAGCGAGACCTTCAGCGTGGACCACGGGTCGATGTGGCGCAGCTGCACGGTGGCGCGCAGCGGCTCACCGGTGGCCGCGGCCTGCGCCACCGCCGCCGGGGCGGACGGCGACACCGGGCCGGCCGGCGCGATCGGGTCCGGCGGCGGCAGCGGGTGCCGCAGCTCGGACAGATCCGGCAGATCCTTGACCAGCTCCGGGCGGGAGATGCTGCGGGTCGGTCCGTCGATGCCGACGGACTTCACCATGGCCGCCTCCTTGCGCGCCGCCTTGGCCGCCAGGTCGGCGGTGGTGCGGGCATTGGAGACACCGGCGTTCAGGCCGCCGCCCTGCAGGCCGCCACCGCCCAGGCTCGGGTTGGTCCCCGGCCGGCCCGCCGTCGGGGACTGGCCCGGACGGTACAGGTTGGACTGCGGCTCCCGCTGCGGCAGCTGCGACCAGCCCTCCTGGAAGGGCGAACCGCCCTGCCCGTCCGCCGCCTCGGGAGCGGCGGGCGCCGCGTCGGCCGCGGGGGCCTCGGCGGCCGAATCACCGGATTTGGGCGGCAATTCGGAATTCTGCGGCGTTCCACCGTCCTGCGCGCCCGGCCGCGGAATGGGACGCGGCGGAATCGGGGACGGGGCGATTCTCTCGGTCACGCCGTTGGCGTGACCTCGCTGGTCATTCGGCTGATTCGTGGTCAATGGTGAATCCTTCGATCCGTTGTGCCGCCGCTGCTGTGGAGAAACTACTGCTTCGCCGAACCGCTGGTGTCATCTTCGGCAACCTGGTCGGGCTCATCCGCGTTCCTAGCGATCGCGAGCAAAGTATCGCCCTCACCCAGGTTCATCAACCGGACGCCCTTGGTTTGACGACCCGCTTTACGAACCTGGTGCGCCAGTGTGCGAATGACACCGCCGCCGGAGGTGATCGCGTACAGCTCGTCGTCGTCATTGACAATGAGCGCACCGACCAGACTGCCACGCTTCTCGTCGTACTGAATCGTCAGCACACCCTTGCCGCCACGACCCTGCGCGGTGTACTCGTCGATGGCCGTGCGCTTGGAGTACCCGCCCGCCGTCGCGACAAGCAGATAGATGCCCTCCGCGTCGCGAACCACGTTGAGCGACAACAGTTCGTCGTCGGCGTTGAAGCGCATGCCCTGCACGCCGGAGGTGGCGCGGCCCATCGGGCGCAGCACCTCGTCATTGGCGTTGAAGCGGATCGACTGGCCGTGCGCGGAGACGAGCAGCAGGTCGTCATCGGCCGAACACAGTGCCGCACCGACCAATTCGTCCTCGTCGCGCAGATTGACCGCCACGATGCCGCCGGTCCGGTTCGAGTCGAAGTCGGTCAGCTTGGACTTCTTGACCAGGCCCTTGCGGGTGGCCAGCACCAGGTACGGCGCGTCCTCGTACGACTTCAGCTGGATGACCTGGGCGATCTTCTCGTCCGGCTGGAAGGCCAGCAGGTTCGCCACGTGCTGGCCGCGCGCGGTGCGGTTGGCCTCGGGCAGCTCGTACGCCTTGGCCCGGTACACCCGGCCCTTGTTGGTGAAGAACAGCAGCCAGTCGTGGGTCGAGGTGACGAAGAAGTGCTTGACGATGTCGTCCTGCTTGAGACCCGCGCCCTGCACGCCCTTGCCGCCGCGCTTCTGCGAGCGGTAGAGGTCGGTCTTGGTGCGCTTGGCGTAGCCGGTCTCGGTGATCGTCACGACCACGTCCTCGCGGGCGATCAGGTCCTCGTCCTGCACGTCGCCGTCGGCCGCGATGATCTTGGTGCGGCGGTCGTCGCCGTACTTGTCGACGATCTCCGCCAATTCGTCACGGACGATGGCGCGCTGCCGCTCCGGCTTGGCCAGAATGTCGTTCAAATCCGCGATCTCGGCCTCGATCTTGGCCAACTCGTCGAGGATCTTCTGCCGCTCCAGAGCCGACAGGCGACGCAGCTGCATGTCGAGGATGGCGGTCGCCTGGATCTCGTCGATCTCCAGCAACTGCATCAGGCCGGTGCGGGCGGTCTCGGTGTCGGCCGAACGGCGGATCAGGGCGATCACCGCGTCCAGCTGATCCAGCGCCTTCACCAGACCGCGCAGGATGTGAGCCCGCTCCTCCGCCTTGCGCAGCAGGTAGCGGGTCCGCCGGATGATGACTTCCAACTGGTGATTCACATACAGCCGGATCATCTGATCCAGACGCAGCGTGCGCGGCACCTTGTCGACGATCGACAGCATGTTGCAGCCGAAGGAGGTCTGCAGCTGGGTGTGCTTGTAGAGGTTGTTGAGCACCACCTTGGCGATGGCGTCGCGCTTCACGGTCACCACGATGCGCATACCGACACGGTCGGAGGACTCGTCGTGGATGTCGGAGACACCCGCGATCTTGCCGTCCTTCACCTGCTCCGCGATGGCATTGATGAAGTTGTCGGTATTGACCTGGTACGGCAGCTCGGTGATGACGATCGTGGTGCGACCGCGGCTGTCCTCCTCGATCTCCACCACGCCGCGCATGCGGACCGAACCGCGTCCGGTGGTGTAGGCGTCGTGGATGCCCTGGGTACCCACGATCAGGCCCGCGGTCGGGAAGTCCGGACCCTTCACCCGCTCGATGCACGCGGCGAGAGTGGCCTCCTCGTCGGCGTCGTGATTATCCAGCGCCCAATAGATGGCCTCGGCCAGCTCGTTCAGGTTGTGCGGCGGGATATTCGTCGCCATACCGACGGCGATACCGTTGGAACCGTTCATGAGCAGGGCGGGCACCCGGCTCGGCAGGACGGTCGGCTCCTGGGTCTTACCGTCGTAGTTCGGGGTGAAATCGACCGTCTCGTGGTCGATCTCGCGCAGCATCTCCATCGCCAGCGGCGTCAGGCGGCACTCGGTGTAACGCATGGCGGCCGCGCCGTCATTACCGCGGGAACCGAAGTTGCCCTGACCGTCGACCAGCGGATACCGCAGCGCCCACGGCTGCGCCATACGCACCAGGGTGTCGTAGATGGCCGTGTCACCGTGCGGGTGATAGTTACCCATGGTGTCGGCGACCGGGCGCGCGGACTTCACATAGCCGCGGTCGGGCCGATACCCGTTGTCGTACATCGCGTACAGGATGCGCCGGTGCACCGGCTTCATACCGTCGCGCACCTCCGGCAGCGCACGGCCCACGATCACGCTCATGGCGTAGTCGATGTAGGAGTTCTGCATCTCCTGCTGGATGTCGACCGGCTCGATGCGGTCGCCACCCGAGGGCGGAAGCGAAGTCTCAGTCATGAATTGGTCTCCGTCAGAAGTTGTGGGTGGTCCTCGCGGCGCGCAGGCAGCGACCCGGAAGGGCCGCTGCCGTCGCGAATTACACGTCGAGGAACCGGACGTCCTTGGCGTTCCGAGTGATGAAGCTGCGGCGAGCCTCGACGTCCTCACCCATCAGGATGGAGAACAGCTCATCGGCCGCGGCGGCGTCATCGAGGGTGACCAGGCGCAGGACCCGCACGCTCGGATCCATGGTGGTCTCCCACAGCTCCTTCGGGTTCATCTCACCGAGACCCTTGTAGCGCTGGATGCCGTCGTCCTTGTTGATCTTCTTGCCGGCCGCCAGGCCGCGCTCCAGCAGCCCGTCGCGCTCGCGGTCGGAGTAAGCGAACTCCGGCTCCGAGCGCTGCCACTTCAGCTTGTACAGCGGCGGCATGGCCAGGTACACGTGACCGTGCTCGACCAGCGGGCGCATGAAGCGGAACAGCAGGGTGAGCAGCAGGGTCGAGATGTGCTGGCCGTCCACGTCGGCGTCGGCCATCAGCACGATCTTGTGATAACGCAGCTTGGCGATATCGAACTCGTCGTGGATACCGGTGCCGAACGCGGTGATGATGGACTGCACTTCGGTGTTCTTCAGCACGCGGTCGATGCGCGCCTTCTCGACATTGATGATCTTGCCGCGCAGCGGCAGGATCGCCTGGTACATCGAGTCACGGCCGGACTTGGCCGAGCCACCGGCGGAGTCACCCTCCACGATGTAGATCTCGGACTTGCTCGGATCCTTGGAACGGCAGTCGGCCAGCTTGCCCGGCAGGCCGCCCAGATCGGTGGCGGACTTGCGCCGCACCAGCTCTCGCGCCTTACGGGCGGCGACGCGGGCCTGCGCCGACGAAACCGCCTTCTGCACAATCGTCTTCGCGTCGGCCGGGTTCGCCTCGAACCAGTGCGAGATGTGCTCGTTGCAGGTGCGCTGGACGAAGGACTTCACCTCGGTGTTGCCGAGCTTGGTCTTGGTCTGGCCCTCGAACTGCGGGTCGGCGATCTTCACGCTCACGATGGCGGCGAGGCCCTCACGGATGTCGTCACCGGTGAGGTTGCCTTCCTTCTCCTTGAGGAGCTTCTTGTCCTTCGCGTACTTGTTCACCACCGTGGTGAGCGCCGCGCGGAAGCCCTCCTCGTGGGTACCGCCCTCATGGGTGTTGATGGTGTTGGCGAAGGTGTGGACGGACTCGGAGTAACCCGAGTTCCACTGCATCGCGACCTCGACCTCGTGGCCGGTGCCCTTACCGGTGAACGCCACGATCGAGTTGTGGATCGGCGTCTTGGTCCGGTTGATGTGCTTGACGTAGTCCTCGAGCCCGCCCGGGTAGTGGTAGGTGCGGGTCTTCACCTTCGGCTCGGCGGCCGGGGTGTTCTCGTCGATGTGCTTGGGCGCCTCGGCGGTCTCGCTGACCACCTCGTCGGTGACGTCACCCTCGGACACCCGCTGATCGGTCAGCGTGATGGTCAGGCCCTTGTTCAGGAACGCCATCTCCTGCAGGCGGCGCGCGACCGTCTCGAAGCTGAAGGTGGTGGTCTCGAAGATGTCCGGGTCCGGCCAGAACTTGATGGTGGTACCGGTGCGCTTGGTCGCGCCGCCCTGCACCAGCTTGCCCGGCTTGGAGTCCTTGTACTCCTGGGTCCAGTGGTACCCGTCGGTGTCCACATCGGCCTGCAGCCGGGTGGACAGCGCGTTCACCACCGAGATGCCGACGCCGTGCAGACCGCCCGACACCGCATAGGATTCGCCGTCGAACTTGCCGCCCGCGTGCAGCTGGGTCATGACCACCTCGATGGTGGGCACACCCTGAGCGTGCATCGCGACCGGGATGCCGCGGCCGTCGTCGACCACCTCGACGCCGCCGTCGGCCAGCAGGGTGACATCGACCCGCGAGGCGTATCCGGCCATCGCCTCGTCGACCGAGTTGTCGACGACCTCCCAGATCAGGTGGTGCAGGCCGCGCTCACCGGTGGAACCGATGTACATACCGGGGCGCTTGCGAACCGCCTCGAGGCCCTCGAGGACGGTGATGGAGTCGGCACCGTACGACGTCGGCTTGCCTGACTTGGGCTGGGTCGAGCCGTCTGCGTTGGAGTCCATGGCAGCCACTGGTCGGTAGCTCTCCTTACTTGCTGATCCTCCCGGCACAGTGCGGTCGCACGCGTGAGGCCCACAGACACTGTCTGCCCGAGCTCCGGAACACTGTCTGCTCGAGAGTTACGGGGGCCCACGCGCGGGCGCTACGGAACGCGCCGGGAGGTATCGCCGCTAGTTACTCCCTCATCCTACTGGTACGACCGACAGAGAACCCACCTATGACACCCCTGAGTGGGCCGTACGGTCATGAAATCGACCAGCGACATGACCCGTTATGGGTCTGGGCGGTTCCGGGAGCCTCAGCGGTCGATGCGCCAGCGGACACGCGGGCGTTTGCGCGAGGGTTCGTCGTGATCTCCGAACGTTCCACGTGAAACCAGCGCGCGGACGCCGGGATTCACGGCCCGGACCCCGGTGACAGCGGCCTACCCGTAGGTGTCGCGGGGGCCGCGGCCCTTGATGTGCCGCTCGCCCTTACGCCAGCTCGGCGCGGTCGGACCATTGATCTTCAGCTGCTTGACCACGCCGTTCCCGACCGCCGCCGCGATCTTCGCCAGGATCTGGGACTGGAACATGCGCAGCTGGGTGGCCCAGGCCGTGGACTCGGCCTGAATGCTCAACACGCCGTTCTCCAGCGAGATCGGCTGGGCATGGGAGGCGATGTCCTCCCCCACCACGCTCGCCCACCGGCCGAACACCGTGCCCTCGGCGACCTTGGCCGACCAGCCCCGGCCCTTCGCCAACTGCATGGCCAGGGACGCGAAGGTCTGCGGATCCCGATCGTCGGGGTGCGCGCCCGACCAGCTGCTGCGCCGCCGCAATGCCCGGATGCCGCCCTTGCGCGGCGCGGCCGGCGAGGCCCGCCCCTGCCCCACCGACTTCCCGGCCGCGCGTGCCGCGGCCCGCGCCTCCTCCAGGGCGCGCCGAGCCAGATCGACTCCACGCAACTCCGGTTCGGCGCCCGGTCCGGTCGCACCCCCGCGCGGGGTGTGGTCGTCGGCTTCCGGCGACTCGGCCATCCACAACTCCTTCCACACCTGGGAATCCGGATGATCACCCTCGGTTCGTCACGTGATTCTGCCGCATGCCACCGACGACTCGGCGATTCCCACCGCCGACGCACTCGGGCAACCTCACTCCGCGATCCGGGAGGCCCGCCGATCCGCCTCCCCGGTCGTCTCCACGCGTTGCGGCGCGGCATCGAGTTCGGGCGGAACGTCCTCGGGCACCGCCGCGGTGATCAATACCTGCTCCGCGCCCGCGGCGACCCGAGCCAGCGCACTGCGACGGCGGCGATCCAGTTCGGCGAAGACATCATCGAGGATCAGCACCGGATCGGTCCCGGCGGACCGCAACAACTCGAACGCCCCGAGCCGCAGAGCCAGTGCGAAGGACCAGGACTCGCCGTGACTGGCGAAACCCTTGGCCGGCGCGGACCCCAGCATCAGATCCAGTTCGTCACGATGCGGGCCGACCAGGCACACCCCGCGCTCCAGCTCCTTGGGACGCGCGGCGGCCAACTCCCGCAACAGGATCGCCTCGAGCGCCTCCTCGTCATCGTCCTGTGGAGAACGCGCGGAATCCAGCAATTCCGGCGGCAGACTCGCACTGCGATAGCCGATCGACGCGGGCCGCGACTCGGGCGCGATATCTGAATAAGCCTGTGCAAGATGTGGATAAAGGTCGTGGACAAGTCGCAGCCGATGCGCGAGCAGCACCGCGCCGTGGGCCGCCAGATG
This sequence comes from Nocardia sp. NPDC005746, assembly GCF_040630785.1. Taxonomy (NCBI): domain Bacteria; kingdom Bacillati; phylum Actinomycetota; class Actinomycetes; order Mycobacteriales; family Nocardiaceae; genus Nocardia; species Nocardia sp. NPDC005746. The sequence goes on along the minus strand of NZ_JBEXYE010000001.1, from coordinate 291,151 downwards.
GCCGTCCCACACATCGAGGGTGCTCATCTCCGCGCCCCGCGCCCCCGAACGGGCATTGCGCCCAGCCGTTTTCAACAGGGCCGACCGCTGCCGCAGCACCTTCTCGTAATCCGCGCGCACCCCGGCCAGGCGCGGCAGCCGGGCCGTGGCCAGCTCGTCCAGGAACCGCCGCCGCTCCCCCGGATCTCCGCGCACCAGCGACAGATCTTCGGGAGCGAACAACACCGTCTGCAGAATCCCCAGGATCTCCCGCGGCCGACGCACCGGGGACCGATTGATCTGGGCGCGATTGGCCGTGCCCTGATTCAGCTCCATGTCGACCCGCAGCTCGCGGCCGGTGTTCACCACCGTCGCGCCGATCCGGGCCTTCTGCGCGCCGATCCGGATGAGCGGAGCATCGGCCGACACCCGATGTGAGCCGAGTGTGGACAAATACCCGATGGCCTCGATCAGGTTGGTCTTGCCGTTCCCATTGGACCCCAGGAAAACCGTTCCACCGGGCGAAAGTTCGAGTTCGGCGGCCTCCCAGGACCGGAAATCGCGCAGTGACAGCGCACGCACGTACATCCGGTCAGTCCACCGTCCCCGCGTTTTTCACAGGTTTGTCAACACTGTGCACAGGTATGTCGTTCGCTCCGAAGCGATGGGTCGCCAAACCTGCTCAGCCCGGCAACCGCACCGGCATCAACAGGTAGATGTAACTTCCGGCCAGCGCCGCGAACGCGCCCGACTCCAGCTGCGCGGGCTCCTCCTCCGGCGCGGGCAGGAACACCGCCGGACGGCTGGGCGTGGTGAAGCCGAAGGTCACCCGGTCCGAATGCGCGGCGGAGAGGCCGTCGAGCAGGTAGCCGGGGTTGAAGGCGATGGTCAGCGGCTCACCGCGGAAATCGGCGACCAGCCACTCCTCGGCGCGACCGGCGTCGTCGCCACCGGCGGAGAGCAGCAGGCCCTCCTCGGAGAACTCCAGCCGCACCTGGGCGCCGCGCTCGGCCACCAGGGCCACACGCTTGATGGCCTCGGTGAGCGCGCTGACCGCGATGGTCGCGAGCGACGTGTGCTCCTTGGGGAGCAACTGGCGGAACTTGGGGAATTCCGCGTCGAGCAGGCGGGTGGTGGTGCGGCGGCCGCCGTTCACGATGCCCAGCAGGCCGTCGGTGCCGGTGCCGAACGCCAACTGCACCGGCTGATCGGAAGCGCCGAGGGTCTTCGCGGACTCGGACAGGGTGCGAGCCGGGACCAGGACCGCGGTCTCCACATCCGCACGGCCCGGCTGCCACTCCAGTTCGCGCACAGCGAGCCGGAAACGGTCGGTGGCGGCCAGGACCACCTTCGGGCCCTCGATCTCCACACGGATGCCGGTGAGCATGGGGAGGGTGTCGTCACGGCCGGCGGCCACGGCCACCTGGGAGACGGCCTCGGAGAACAGATCCACGGCGAGCTCGCCGGTCTGCGGCGGGAGCTCGGGAAGCTGGGGATAGTCCTCGACGGGCATGGTCGGCAGCGAGAACTTGGCACTGCCACAGGCGATCAGCACGCGGGTGCCGTCCACCGACACGTCCACGGGCTTGTTGGACAGCGCCTTGGTGATATCGGCCAGCAGGCGGCCCGACACCAGCACCTGGCCCGGACCGGCGACCTCGGCCGCCACCCGCATCTGCGCGGAGACCTCGTAATCGAAACCGGACACCGTCAGGCCGTCCTCGTCAGCCACGAGGAGTACGCCACCGAGCACGGGCACCGGAGGCCGCGACGGCAGGCTGCGGGCCACCCAAGCTACGGATTCGGCGAAGTCCTCGCGGGCGACCCGAAACTTCATGCTTGCAAGCTCCATCGCCCGGTCTGTCCTCTCCACTGGGGGTCGTTCGGATCTCGAAACGGTAATCGGCAGTCTCGCACACGGGGCCGACACCAAACCGTACCTGCGCGAGACCGACCCGCCTACGCCGACCCACCGAGCCTTTGCCCCGACCCCGCCGAGCCTTCCGCTGCGGACCGGTCCCTCTCCCTTCTCCTCCCTGCCTCCCGATCGGGTGTGGAGGAGCTGCCCATCGCACCGTGCCCTCCCCACCCGAGTTTCCACACACCCTGTTTTAGAAGAACCTTCTCTAGATGAAGAACTGAAGTAGTAGTAGGTCCTGTTAGTTCTGTGGACTTCGCCTGTTTCCGCAGGTCCGACCAGGCGGCGGCGTGGGGATGTCGTTGGGGTGGCTCGAGGATGAACAGCCGGTGCTTGTGGAGTCAGCCGGGAACTCCCCAGCCATCCTCGAGTGATCCTCGAGTTGCTCCCCCGAATCGGGCCGGGATACCCACATGAGGATGGAACCGGGGACTACCCCGTGGATTCCTCGAGGACCTGACAGGGACTCCTCGAGGAATCCACAAGCCGAAAACCCCATCCGCGCAGCTCAGCCCTCGAGGATGAATTCACCTGTGGGATCTGTGGATCGACACCTGTGCACCACTGTGAGTAGCGACCTGTGCGCAACCCCGTGGACAACAGTGGGATTCCTCGAGGACTCCACACCCTTTCCTCGAGGACTCCTCGAGGAATCCACAACCCCGGAAAGCAAAGAACCCCACGTCAGACGACGTGGGGTCCTGTGGACTGTGGATCAGCGCGAACGCTGTTTAATTCGGGCTGTGAGTTCTTGAACCTGGTCGTACACACGCCGCCGCTCGGTCATCTCCTTGCGCACCTTCTTCTCCGCGTACATGACCGTGGTGTGGTCGCGTCCGAAGGCCTGGCCGATCTTGGGCAGGGAGAGGTCGGTGAGTTCACGGCACAGGTACATGGCGATCTGCCGGGCCTGCGCCAGCGGCCGCGCCTTACCCGGTCCGGTCAGTTCTTCCAGCGTGGTGTTGAAGTACTCCGCGGTCACGGCCATGATCGTGGCCGCCGTGATCTCCAGCGTCGCGGTGTCGGGCATCAGATCCCGCAGCACCACCTCGGCCAGCGACAGATCCAGCGGCTGCCCGTTCAGCGACGCGAACGCGGTGACGCGGATCAGCGCGCCCTCCAGCTCGCGGATATTGCGCTCCACCCGGCTGGCGATCAGTTCGAGCACGTCGTGCGGCACGTCTAGGCGGTCCATGCGCGCCTTCTTGCGCAGGATCGCGATGCGGGTCTCCAGCTCCGGCGGCTGCACATCGGTGATCAGACCCCACTCGAACCGCGTCCGCAGCCGCTCCTCCAGCGTCGCCAGCTGCTTCGGCGGCCGGTCGGAGGACACCACGATCTGCTTGTTCGCGTTGTGCAGGGTGTTGAAGGTGTGGAAGAACTCCTCCTGGATGCCTTCCTTGCCCTCGATGAACTGGATGTCGTCCACCAGCAGGATGTCGGTCTCCCGGTAGCGGCGCTTGAACGCCACCTTCCGGTCGTCACGCAGCGAGTTGATGAAGTCGTTGGTGAATTCCTCGGTGGACACGTACTTCACCCGCATGCCCGGGAACAGCCGCTGCGCGTAGTGGCCCGCGGCGTGCAACAGGTGCGTCTTGCCCAAACCCGAAGCGCCCCAAACGAACAGCGGGTTGTAGGCGCGCGCCGGCGCCTCCGCGATGGCCACCGCCGCGGCGTGCGCGAAGCGGTTGGACGCGCCGATGACGAAGGTGTCGAAGGTGTACTTCGCGTTCAGGCTGGCCGAGGACGGCGCGGGCGCGGGCTCCCGCTCGGGCGGCCGATTGAAGTAGGTCGGCCACGAATTGCGGACATTGACCACCGGCTCGTCGTCGTGCGGCTCGTCCACCGGACGGCGCGCGGCCGGTTCCTCGGAGTAGCGCGGCGCGGGCTCCTCGTAGCGAACCGCCGGTTCGTCGGCGTAGCGCTGCGGCGCGGGCTCATCCGCATAGCGCTGCGGCGCGGGCTCGTCGGAATACCGTTGCTGCGCGGGTTCGTCCGCGTAGCGCTGTGGGGACGGTTCGTCGGCGTAGCGCTGGGGCGCGGGCTCGTCGGCGTACCGCTGCGGGGCGGACCGGACCGGTTCGTCCTCGGGGTCCGGGGAGAACAGGGACTCCTGTCCCGGCGGCATGGGTGCGCCGCGATGGTTGTCCCGCCGCCGGTCGGGCCGCTGGCCCAGGGGCGCGGCGGCCGGTTCACCACCCGGCAACGGCCGCTCGGGCGCGGTCGGACGGTCGGCGGTGACGGGCGGCAACTCCTCGGCCATCGGCGGCTGCCCGTATTCCACAGGTGGATAAGCCTCGCGCTCGTCGTACTCGCCCGGGTAGTCCTGGGGAGGTAGGTAGCGCGGCGCGTACTCCGGCTGGGACTGGTACGAGGGCTGTGGACGCTCGGTCATCGGCGGCTCGGGCGCGTACGCCGGGGGCGTCGGTTCGGGCTCGCGGGGACGCTCCGGGCGGGAGGTCATGCGGGCGTGCCGGGGTGCGTTCGCGGACCGTCCGGCGGGCGGATTCTGCTGCGCGCGGATGCGCACGCCCAGCCCCTCGACCTGGAGTCCGCGGCGGGCGAGAGACCGCAGAATAAGCTCCCGCAAGTCGCGTTCGACCGTCACCTGCGCCATCGTGCCGGGCACCGAGAGCAGGGCGAACCCCTGCGCGAAGGTGATCGGTTCGATAGTGTTGAGCCACGCCTTGTGAGCCTTGCTGACCGGCTGGATCTCCCCATCCGCGGAGCCGCTCGCCAATTCGGCGATCACCTCCGGCCAGACAGCCGTCAGCACATTCTGCTCGTCGTCCACGAACGTAGTCCTCCCCGGATGTAGGTCGATAGGAGCAGACGGTTGCGCTGCTCGGCTCCCCCAGTCACCGGGCGTCGGCGGGTACCGTCGGCCCTACGAATATGCCACTCCAGGGGTATTTCCACACAATTATCCACAGATGTGGACAACCTGGGGATACGCGCGTCCGCGTGTCTGATTCCTCGGATCCGGCGCGTACCTGCGGCTTCACAGCTACCAGCTGGCAATACCGCTCGCGGGGCGGAGGACGAAGCCGTCCGCGGTCACCGGAAGGGACTGGGAAGGACCGTACACGACACCGGCGCTCCGACACGAACCCTCCCCGAACGCCACGCGGAACGATCGATCCAGTCCCGCGAAATCGGGCCTCGACCCCCGAGTTTGACCCTCGTCCAGGGGGTAAGTACCCTTCTACAGTCACCCTATGGTGCGGTGGCGGCTGTCTGCTGCCCGTGCCGACAAGGGTATTGCGCCGAGGGACTCCCGTCCGTCGAGAGCACCGTTTCACCGAACAGCTTCGGGCGTCACCGGACGTCCACCACCTAGAGGAGTGTTGACCGTGGCCAAGGGCAAGCGGACGTTCCAGCCGAACAACCGTCGTCGGGCGCGCGTCCACGGCTTCCGTCTCCGGATGCGGACCCGTGCGGGTCGCGCCATCGTGTCGGCTCGTCGTGGCAAGGGCCGCGCCAAGCTGACCGCCTGATTCGGAAACCCCGGATGCGGCGTCGTATGAGCGACTCGCCGTCCGGTCTCCGGTCCCCCATCCGCCCGCACTCCGCTGGACGCTCAGGTGCTGCCTGAGCCCTACCGGCTGCACCGGCGCACCGATTTTTCCCGGACGGTGCGCCAGGGCCGGCGGATCGGGAGACGGGACCTCGTTGTGCACGTACTGCTACACGACGATCAAGCGAACGGATCGACCCCACCCATCCGGGTGGGCGGTCCGCGTTTCGGCTTGATCGTCAGCAAGGCGGTGGGTCCGGCGGTGGTACGCCACCGGGTGGCCCGCCGCCTGCGTCATATCTGCGCAAGCCTGACGGCCGAATTGCCCGGCGGCGCAGATGTTGTCATTCGCGCCCTCCCGGGTGCCGCCGACGCGCCCTCCGAAGAACTGCTGCGCCAGTTGCACAGCGGACTGCGCAAGCTCGGCTCCCTCGCATGAACGCGCCGCATTCTTCCGCGGGCGCGCTGCGCGCGGCTGCCGGATTACCGGCCAAAGCTCTGATATTCCTCATCGAGCTGTATCGGACCTATATCTCCCCCACCCGCATGCCGGTGTGCCGATTCACTCCCACGTGCAGTGAGTACGCGGTGACGGCGTTGCGCACCCGCGGACTGTTCGTCGGACTCGGACTGGCAGCCGTCCGTCTGGCGAAATGTGCGCCCTGGCACCCTGGTGGGTGGGACCCCGTTCCGGAGCGTAAGCACCGGCGCGCGGCATCAGCTTACGAAGGATCATCGCCCGCGGTGACCGGCGATACGAACGACGGGAGTGCATAGCGCCGTGCTCGACTTCATCTATTACCCGGTGTCGGCCATTTTGTGGTTCTGGCACCAGGCATTCGGGTATGTGCTGGGCAAGAACAGCGGATTCGCCTGGGCTCTGGCCGTGGTGTTCCTGGTGTTCACGTTGCGGCTGGTGCTCTACAAGCCGTTCGTGAAGCAGGTCCGCACCACCCGGCAGATGCAGGAGCTGCAGCCCCAGATCAAGGAGCTGCAGAAGAAGTACAAGAACGACCGTCAGCAGATGACGGTCGAGATGCAGAAGCTCCAGAAGGAACACGGCTTCAACCCGCTCATGGGCTGTCTGCCGGTGCTGCTGCAGGTTCCGGTGTTCCTGGGTCTGTTCCACGTGCTGCGGTCGTTCAACCGCACCGGCACCGGGATCGGGCAGCTGGGCATGTCGCCCTACGACAACGCCCACACCCCGAACTACATCTTCTCCGCGGCCGACGTCCAGTCCTTCCTGACCGCGCGGCTCTTCGGCGCTCCCCTGTCGGCGTACATCACCGAGCCGGCGAAGGTCCTGGAGTCCTTCGCCGATTACGGCGGCGTGCCGAGCAAGCTGGTCATCGCGCTGGTCTCGATCCCGCTCATGGTGATCGCCGGTATCGCGACCCACATGAACGCCCGCGCCTCGGTGGCCCGGCAGTCGGCGGAGGCCGCGGCCAACCCGCAGGCCGCCATGATGAACAAGCTGGCGCTCTACGTGTTCCCGCTCGGCGTGCTCGTCGGTGGTCCGTTCCTGCCCGTCGCCATCCTGATCTACTGGGTCTCCAACAACATCTGGACCTATGGTCAGCAGCACCTCGTTTTCGGCAAGATCGAAAAAGAGGAAGAGGAGAAGAAGCAGGCCGCTCTCGAGCGACGCGCCCAGAACGCCCCGAAGCCGGGCGCGAAGCCGGTCGACGTCCGCAAGAAGCCGTCCGGCACCAAGGTCGAGGACGCCGTGACCGATGCCGCCGAGGACGCGTCGCAGAATGGTGTGAGCCCCGCGCCCGCCAAGCCGGCCGCCGGCGCCAAGCCCACCACCGGAAAGAAGCGGTCGGGCAACCGTGGTCGCGCCAACCAGAAGCGGCGTCGCTGAGACTTACAACTCCAGATGAAGGAAACAACCATGACTGTTGAAACCGACGGAGGGGATCCCACTGTGACGTCAGCGACGGCCGCACCGGGCGCCGCGAGCGACGCCGAGGAAGCGCTCATCGAAGAGGGCGAGATCGCCGGCGACTACCTCGAGCAGTTGCTGGATGTCCTCGACTTCGACGGCGATATCGACCTCGATGTCGAGGGCGACCGTGCCATCGTGAGCATTGACGGCGGCAAGGATCTGGCGAAGCTGGTGGGCCGCCGGGGTGAGGTGCTGGACGCGCTCCAGGAGCTGACCCGGCTGGCCGTGCAGCAGGCGACCGGCATCCGCAGCCGGCTCATGCTGGATGTGGCGGGCTGGCGGGCCGCGCGTCGTTCGGAGCTGAGCGCGCTCGGCGCCGAGGCCGGCAAGCGCGTGCTGGAAACCGGCGAGCGCGAGGCGCTCTCCCCCATGACTCCGTTCGAGCGCAAGATCGTGCACGACGCCGTGGCCGCGATCGACGGTGTCGTGAGCGAGAGTGAGGGTGTCGAGCCGAATCGTCACGTGGTGGTACTCCCCGGCTGACACGCGGATCGCAGCGGTAGGGCCCCCGGGTTTCGGAAACCCAGGGGCCCTACTCTTTTAGCTATAGTCGTCCCCCCGGAAGGATGTTTCACGTGGAACCAGACACCGAGATGACCGCTCCGGGTCCGGTCGATCCCCCGGCCGCCGCCGCGGTCGTTTTCGGCGATCGGCTCGACAAGGCCCGGCAGTACTACACCGCGCTCGCGACCGCGGGTGTGGAGCGCGGACTGATCGGCCCCCGGGAGGTTCCCCGGCTCTGGGATCGCCACATCCTCAACTGCGCGGTGATCGGTGACCTCATCGCGCCCGGCGCGCGTGTGGTCGACATCGGCAGCGGCGCGGGCCTCCCCGGCATCCCGCTCGCCATCGCCCGGCCCGATCTCCGGATCACATTGGTGGAGCCGCTGCTTCGCCGGACCGTCTTCCTCGCCGAGTTCGCGGCCGAGGCGGGGCTGGACAATATCGTCATCGTGCGCGGCCGCGCCGAGCAGGCGGGCGTGAAGAAGGAGGCGGGCGGCGCGGACATCGTCACCTCCCGTGCGGTCGCTCCCCTGGCGAAGCTCGCGGGGTGGTCCATGCCGCTGGTGCACGAGCACGGACGGATGTTGGCCCTCAAGGGAATCAGCGCCGCCGAGGAACTCGAGCGGGATCGTGACGAGCTCACCAAAGCGGGCGCGGGTCACGCCGAAGTTCTGGAATGCGGTGTGGGAGTGCTCGAGACGCCCACCTTCGTCATCAGCGCGGAGCGGCTGGCCCGCGCCGAGCGTCGTGCTGAGCGCAAGGCAGGCAGTGCGGAACGCAAAGCGGCGAGTGCTGAGCGCAAAGCCGGGGGTCGTGGGACCCCGCCTTCGAAGCGTCACTGACGAAGCGATGTTTCCCGTGAAACATGCGCCCCCTCGCGATCTTTGAGTCGCCTCGGGGTGTGTCGTGGTGCGAAGCTGTGCGTTCAACTTCCGTATTGTGTCCTCTACTGGCAAGCTAATGAACGTCGAGCAATGAACGACTTCCAGCCGATTCCAGCCAGCCCTCAGTGACAACGCAGTGACGCGGCTGCTGCTGCCAGGCGCGCGAATTTCAGCTCGGCCACGTGTCTTTGAGTTCTCGGGGTTAGGAGCCTGTATGTCCAACGGTCCGGCGAATGTTTCACGGGAAACAACGTCTCGGGTTCCCGGCATGCTCGATAGCGGTCCCTTCGATACGGACGAGTTCAGCCGCACCCCCTACGGCAACATCTCCGCCGACACCCCGATTGCCGCCGAGGCGCAGCGCGCCAGTCAGGTGCTGTCGGGGACCAACGCCCACATTCCGCGTCCCAAAGAACAGCGCGTCATCACCATCGCCAATCAGAAGGGCGGCGTGGGCAAGACCACGACGGCCGTGAATCTGGCTGCCGCGCTCGCCATCCAGGGCATGCGGGTCCTCGTCATCGACCTCGACCCGCAGGGCAATGCCAGCACCGCGCTCGGCATCCCCCACCAGTCGGGCACCCCGTCCAGCTATGAACTCCTCATCGGCGAGTGCTCGGTCGGCGACGCCATCCAGCAGAGCCCGCACAATGAACGACTGCTCTGCATCCCCGCCACCATCGACCTCGCCGGCGCCGAGATCGAACTCGTCTCCATGGTCGCCCGTGAGGGCCGCCTCAAGGCCGCCATCCAGGAAGCGAACCTCGCCGGGTACGACATCGACTACGTGATGATCGACTGCCCGCCGTCGCTGGGTCTGCTCACCGTCAATGCCATGGTCGCCGCCAAGGAGGTGCTGATCCCCATCCAGTGCGAGTACTACGCACTCGAGGGCGTGGGTCAGCTGCTCCGCAATATCGGTCTGGTGCAGGCGCACCTGAATCCCGGACTGCATGTCTCCACCGTCGTGCTCACCATGTACGACGGCCGCACCAAGCTCGCCGATCAGGTGGCCGAGGAAGTCCGCTCACACTTCGGTGACGCGGTGCTGCGTTCGGTCATCCCCCGCAGCGTGAAGGTGTCGGAGGCTCCCGGGTACGGCATGACCGTCCTCGATTACGATCCGGGCTCGCGGGGTGCGATGAGCTACCTCGACGCCGGTCGTGAGATCGCGTCGCGGAACTCGGCGCGCCAAGCCGCGCCGGTGCCCGTTTCGGACGCACAATCCGGTGTGTAGATAAATCTCGGCGGCGGTGACGGTGAACAACGGAAGGGATCGGTAGGCCGATGAGTCAGGCGAAGAAGGGCGGGCTGGGGCGTGGCCTCGCGGCATTGATTCCGACCGGACCGGCCACCACACCGGGCGGGCTGGGCAGTGCCGCGGCCAATGTCGTCATCGGCATCGATCCGGCTGGGCCGCAGCCCGCGTCGGCGTACCTGCATCGGGTCCCCGATCCGGTCGAGTCGGCCGACGGCGCGGACCCGGGCGCGGTGTACCGCGAGATCCCACCGCAGCAGATCGAGCCCAACCCGAAGCAGCCGCGCTCGGTCTTCGAAGAAGAGGCGCTGGCCGAACTGGTGCACTCCATCAAGGAATTCGGTCTGATGCAGCCCATCGTGGTGCGTCAGGTCGAGTCCGGGCCGGTCCCCCGCTATCAGCTCATCATGGGTGAGCGGCGGTGGCGGGCCAGCCAGGAGGCGGGGCTGGAAGCCATCCCCGCCATCGTGCGCGAGACTGCCGACGACTCCATGCTGCGGGATGCGTTGCTGGAGAACATCCATCGCGTGCAGCTGAACCCGCTCGAAGAGGCGGCCGCCTATCAGCAGCTGCTGGAGGAGTTCGGCGTCACCCATGAGGAACTGGCTTCGCGGATCGGCCGTTCGCGTCCGGTGGTGACGAATATGATTCGGCTGCTGAAGCTTCCGATCCCGGTGCAGCGCCGGGTGGCCGCGAACGTCTTGTCCGCCGGCCACGCGCGCGCTCTGCTGGCGCTGGAGGCGGGTGCCGATGCGCAGGAGGCGTTGGCCGCGCGGATCGTCGCCGAGGGCATGTCCGTTCGGGCCACCGAGGAAGCGGTGACGCTGGCGAACCGGAATCCGGATGCGGCCGCTCCCCCGGCGCCGAAGCGGAAGCCGATTCAGATGCCGGGTCTGCAGGATGTGGCGGAGCGGTTGTCGGAGTCGTTCGACACTCGCGTCACGGTCAGCCTCGGCAAGCGCAAGGGAAAGATCACTGTCGAATTCGGCTCCATCGACGATCTGGAGCGGATTGTCAGCATGATGGAGCAGTCCAGGCCCTAAGGAGGGCCCATCCCGGAGGTCACAGTGGAAACGTCACTGTGACGTTCGGGTTTACGGCCCTGGAGAGGCGTAAAGCGTTGATCGCTTATTCTTGCTGGCGAGAACTGTGTGATGCGGCGTGAGTGTGGATGAATCAGACAGCTGGAGGCTGAGCAGAGCAGTGTCGACCAGCGTGACAGCACTTACCCTCGGCGGACTCGACAAACTTCCGGTGCATGCGCGGCGATGCGTGTTCTGGGAGATCGATCCGGCGGTGGCGGCGGATTCCCATAGCTTCAGTGACCCGGTCTTCGAGAAGGAGGCCTGGCTCTCGACCGTCATGTTGCAGTGGGGGTTGTGTGGTCAGGTCGCCGTGGTCGAGGATAAACCGGCCGGCTGCGCCATCTACGCGCCGCCGAGCGCGGTCCCGCGCGCGGGTCTCTTCCCCACGTCCCCGGTGAGCCCGGATGCGGTGCTGCTGACCACGCTGAGCGCCGAAATCCCGTTCCAAGGGGAGCAGGTTGGTCAGCAGTTGATCCAGGCCGTGGTGGGCGATCTGGTGCGCCGCGGTGTGCGGGCCATCGAGGCGTTCGGCATTCGCAAGGATCCGCCGACCAGTTCCATGCCCGCCGTCGGTTCCATGTCGCTGCGCGAGCGGATCGGCTCGCCGCTGCGCTCCCCCGCGCCGTCGCCCTCGGGGTGCTCCCCCGAGAACTGCATGATCGAGGCCGACTTCCTGGAGGACGTCGGTTTCAAGGTGGTCGCCTCGCATCACCGGTTCCCGCGCCTGCGGCTGGAATTGGATCACGAGCACCTGTGGAAGGAAGACGTCGAGCGGGCGCTCGATCAGCTTCTCGCGGCGGCGGCGCTCACCATGCCGACCCGTATCTCCACCCGCTGACCACTCCCCCGTCCGGTTCCACCGCAACGAAAAACCCCGCCTCCCGGATGTTCGGGAGGCGGGGTTGTTTCATGTGAAACATTACAGCCGGTCTGCGGCCGCCAACTCTTCGGCGAGCAACTCGGCGAATGTGTAAGTCCCGGTGGGCTGGTCGTCCTGGCCCAGCAGGTACAGCCGCTTCACCGAGATCAGGATGGCCTCGGCGATGACGTCGCGCATGCGCGGATTGGTCAGCACCGACGCGTCGTAATCACTGGTGAGATAGCCGATGTCGACCTGCACGGTCGGCATCTTGGTCAGGCGCAGCAGGTCCCAGGTGCGGGCGTGGGTCCGGCAGTCCTGCAGCGAGGTACGGGCCACGATCTCGCGCTGGATGAACCCGGCCAGCACCTGACCGATCATCGAGGTCGAGCCGTGCGAGTTGCCGAAGTGGAAGCTGGCCACGCCGCTGGCGGAATCGTTGTCGCTGCTGGCGCAGCGCAGCGAGATCATCAGGTCGGCGTCGAAGGTATTGGAGGTCTCGGCCCGCTCGGCATCGGAGGGGTTGGCCCCCCACGGCCGCGACAGGAAGGTCTCCATACCCGTTGCCGCCATGCGGCCTTCGAGCCGGCTGGCCAGATCCCAGAGGATCTCCGATTCGTAGACGTCACCGAATTCGGTCGGCACCGGCGAACCCTTGTCCGGCCCGCCCAGACCCGGATCGATGACGATGCGCTTGCCGGTGAGCTGCGGCCCGGCCCGGTGCACCACCTCTTCCTCGGCGATCCGATGCGGATTGCCGCCGGTGACGCGGGCGCCCAGCAGATCCAGCGAGCGCAGCGTGTCCGGACCGCAGATGCCGTCCGAGGAGAGCCCGATCTCGCGCTGGAACGCGGTGAGCGCGTCGTGGGTGTGCGGGCCGAAGTACCCGTCGACCCGGCCCACATAGAAGCCGAGATCCTGCAGCCGACGCTGCAGGGTGGCGACGTCGTCGCCGTAGAGCGGTGCGGAGAGCTGGTAGATGAGAGTGCGAGCGCCGAGGCGGTACGAGGCCTCCTTCAGCGCGCGGTAGGTGGCCGGGCCGACCACGCCATCGACCAGGAGACCGCGGTGCTGCTGAAAAGCGCGTACGGCGGAGTCCAGATCATGGTCGAAGGTGGCGTCGGCGTCCTTCCAGTACTCCCCGTCCAGACCCGCCGGATCGCTATGGGGATGAGTGTGCAGGAACCCGAGGCTTGCCAGGGTGCTCCGAACCTCTGCTACGGCTGGTCCTGTATCGCCGTGACGAAGTCGGTGCATGCGTGAGAGCCCTTTCCTTCCGCCAACCCGGGTACCCATTCGCGCAGTGGTCCACACCACCGCGCGACCGGAGCGTTGAACGATTGTTTCAGACCCGGACCGAATTTCGGCAACTGTCGAGTGCAGGGATACTAACCCCGGCGCCAGCGTCAGGGGCCGAAGGCGTCGCTCCGCCTCTCCGCGCTTGCCTGTGTAACCACGTAGGCCCCCGCTGGCGCCGAAATTCTATCCAGCGTCGCTAAAGAACTTCTTCTAGTTCGCGCAAGAGGGCGGCTTTGCCCTTTGCTCCGACGATCCGCTTGGTTTCCTTGCCCCCTTGGAACAGGACCATGGTAGGCAACGACAGGATCCCGTAGTGCTTCGAGGTCTCCGGGTTGTTGTCGGCGTCGAGCTTGGCGATGGTGATCTTGTCCGTGTTGGCGGCGATCTCCTCCAGCACGGGGGCGACCATCTTGCACGGGCCGCACCAGGCCGCCCAGAAATCGACGAGTACGGGCTTCTCGCTGAGCAGTACTTCGTCGGCGAAGGTCGCGTCGGTCACCGTCTTGGTGGCACCGGTCTTGGCGTCGGACATTGCCAAACTCCTTAGTTGTTCACTTCCACCGGCTGACCGGCGTGATCGAGGGTGTTGCTGGTGATGTCACCCTGGTCGGCGAGCCAGCGCTCGGCGTCGATGGCCGCGCGGCAGCCGGTGCCGGCGGCGGTGATGGCCTGCCGGTAGGTGTGGTCGACCAGGTCGCCGGCGGCGAAGACGCCCGGCACCGAGGTGTAGGTGCTCTGGCCCTGGACCAGCACGTAGCCCTCGTCGTCCAGATCGACCTGGCCGCGCACCAGTTCGCTGCGCGGATCGTGGCCGATGGCGACGAACAGGCCGGTGGCGGCCAGCTCGGAGGTCTCGCCGGTGCGGGTGTCGCGCAGGGTCAGGCTGGTGACGCTCGAATCACCGTGTACCGCAGCGACTTCCGAGTTCAGGATGAAGCGGATCTTGTCGTTGTTCTTGGCCCGCTCCAGCATGATCCGGGAGGCGCGGAACTCCTCGCGGCGGTGGATGACGGTCACCGAGCTGGCGAACTTGGTGAGGAAGGTCGCCTCCTCCATCGCCGAGTCGCCGCCGCCGACCACCACGATGTCCTGGCCCTTGAAGAAGAAGCCGTCGCAGGTGGCGCAGGCGCTGACGCCGCGGCCGAGCAGCTCCTGCTCGCCCGGGACATTGAGGTAGCGGGCCGCCGAACCCATGGCGAGGATCACGGCGTGCGCCTGGTACACCTCGCCGCCGACGGTCACCTTCTTGACCGGACCGGTCAGATCGAGGGCGTCCACGTCCTCGGTGCGGATATCGGTGCCGAAGCGCTTGGCCTGCTCCCGCATCTCCTCCATCAGGTCGGGGCCCATGATGCCCTCGCGGAAGCCGGGGAAGTTCTCGACCTCGGTGGTGGTCATGAGCGCGCCGCCGAACTGGGTGCCCTCGAACAGCAGCGGTTCCAGTTCCGCGCGGGCGGCGTACACCGCGGCGGTGTAGCCGGCCGGGCCGGAGCCGACGATGATCAGGTCGCGAACAGGCGTGCTCAAGATGGCCCTCCGAAGCTGTAGTACAGAATCTCGATCGCTCGAGCGTGAGCGAACCGGTCAACAACAGCCTAAACGCTGTCATTCCCGGGTCTGATCGCCTCCGCTTCGCTCCGGCGGGTTCGCGGCCCCGAGGTCTCGATTCTGCCCTTCTGCGCTTCGCTCCCCCGCTCCGAGGCGGAGGTCTAACAAGCCGCAGTCCGGAATCGAGACGCCCGCGAACTGGCAGGTGGGCTACCCGATATCGGTGCGGCCGAGCACCTGGGGGTGGCCAGGCGTGCAATTCGTTCCGAGGACGGCAGCTGTGATCTGTGGCGCTTTCGGGCCTTGGAGCAGGACCAGGACACCCGGGGTGCCGGAGAACACGACGCTGCGGCTGCCGAGGACCTGGCGGTCCAGATCGGCGGCGCGTAGGCAGTCTCTGAGGGCGGTGCCCGCGGCCAGGGGGCCGGTGATGTCGTGGCGGCCCATGGCGGTCAGGACGACGCCGGGTGAGAGGGCGGGGTCCAGTTCGTCGGCGCTGGGCTGGGCGGCCGGGGTGGTCGGGCGGGTGCTCAGGGCGTCCACGGCGACGACGGCGCCCGCGGCCAGGGCGGCGGCGGCCGCGGCGGCGGTGAGCCAGCGCAGGCGGCGGGACGGGCGTTCGGTGAACTCGGCGGTCTCGTCCTCGTCCAGGTCCGGCGGGAGGAGCGGTTCCTCGAGTTCGCGGGGGTCGAGGCGGCCGGTGGCGAAGATGGAGCCGTCGAGGACCGGCATGGGTGCGGTGGGGATAGGGGTGTCCCCGGCCGCGAGGTCGTCGATCATGCGTTCCAAGCGGTCGGCCACGTCGGTGGGGATGGGGCGGGTGATGTTCTCGTCGCGTCCGAGTTCGCGCAGCCGGTCGTCGATGCCGTCGAGGGCCTCGAGGTAGCGCATGGCCTCCGGGTCGCGCCGGACCGCGGGCCAGAGCCGTGCGGCCTGCTCCGGCGGCAGGCTGCCGCCGTGCAGATCGGCCAGCAGCTCGGTGGAGAAGGTTTCCTCCATTGCCCCTCCAGGGCGTCGAGTGGGAATCACAGACCTGTCTTCGTATCGGACGTATGGGAACCGTACAAGGTTCCCCCAATAGTGCGGTGTTCGAGCGGAATTCAGGTGTTCATGCCCGGCTGTGTCGGCGCGCAAACGTCCTATTCGCGAAGTTTCATCTCGAGCCTTCGGCGGCCGCGGGCGCAGCGGCTCTTGACCGTGCCCTCCGGGATGCCCAGCAGGGCAGCGGCATCCGCGATGGAGTAGCCCTCGAGTTCCACCGTGACCAGTGCGGTGCGCTGGTCGGCGGGCAGCGTGAACAGCGCCGCGTCGACCAGCAGGCTGGCCTCCAGGGCCGCGAAATCGTCTCGCGGACAGGCGGGCTCGTCGGCGGTGTCCTCGGACAGCGGTTCGGTGCGGCGCAGTTTGTTGCGGCGGATGCGGTCCAGGCAGGCGTTGACCACGATGCGGTGCATCCAGCTGCGGACCTCGGCGTCGCCGCGGAATCCGGCCGCGCCGCGGTGCGCGGACAGCAGGGCGTCCTGGAGCGAGTCGGCGGCGTCCTCGGGACTGTAGGAGGCGCGTAGCGCGGTTTGGTAGAGGTGGTCGCCATGGCGGCGGAACAGTTCGGCGAAGGCGTGCGGTGCGCCCGCGGCGTGCGCGGCCAATAGTTCGCGATCGCTCGCGTTCGACGGTGACTCTGTCCTCGATGCTGACACTGCGTTCGGTGACGGCAATGCATCCCCTCAGAGCGGCGAACTCCCCATGCCGAGAGCGCCAAGATCATATCGAGGACAACGATTCAGCAGCGGTGAATCGCGCAAGAATGCGCAGGTAGCGGCCGTTTGGTTCGGATCACGCGGCCTGGTGGCGGTCAGCGTTCAGGACGCCGGAGGAGCCCGTCAGACACTTGCTTCGAAGCGGATTTCGGCGATGGCCGTCTGGAACTGGCCGCCGTTGTTCGCGAGCTGGGTGATCCACAGGAGCACGTACCGGGCAGGCTGGTCGGCCCGCACCGGGATCTCGGTCATGCCGTCGCCGAGCACTGCCGACCCGACCAGCTGGGTCTGGTCGAGGGTCGGCGAGGCGGTCGGCGAGGTGCGGATCTCGACCTGCGTTCCGGGCGAGGGCGATTCGATGCTCACCTTGGTCAGCTTGGACGGGCTGCCGAGGGTGGTGAGGACGCCCACGCCCTTCTTGAGGGCCGGGAACTGCTGGAAGTAGGCGTCGCTACGCCAGGTGGTGGTGGGGTTGTTGTCCAGCACGGCCCCGATGCTGCCCACATTGTCCGGGGTGCCCTCCGGGGAGAACACCGTCGCGCCGGTGACCGGCACCGGCACACCGCCGGCGGGCGGCGCGCCGACGGGGGTCTGGGTGGCCGCGCCCGGGCCGGGCGGCGGCGTCGCCGAGGTGGTGAGGCCGATATTGCGCTGTTCGTTGAGCGGCGCGTTGGAGGAGCCGGGCGCGAACACGCTCAGCAGCCACCAGATGATGACGCCGACCACGAGCGCGGCCAGCACGCCGATCCCGACCAGGATCCACATCATCCGCTGCGAGCGTTCCTTCTCGGCGGCGAGCAGTTCCGGATCGGCGAGGGTCTCGTCCGGTGCGCTGGGCGGCTTCTGCCCGAGCCGCAGCACGGGGATGAAGTCGGTCTTCTGGTCCACCACCGACGCCTGCTCCAGCACGTGCTGGACGGTGGCGGCGGTGCGGACGCCCTTGTTGGACTCCAGCGAGCGCACCGCGACCGCGGAGATCTCGAAGGGCACCTCGGGCCGGATATTGCGGGGTTCCACCGGGGTTCCGTCGGGCCCGAAATCGGCCAGCGGCAGTCCGCCGACGGTGATCGCGCTGCCGGAGATGCCGCCGGGGCGGATGGGCCAGTGCGCGGTGATCAGCGCGTAGAGCATGGCGCCGAGGCCGCGCACGTCGGACTGCGCGTCGGAGTCGGACAGGGTGCCGGGGAAGGCCAGCACGGCGTCGCCGGAGGCGCTGATCCGCACCCGGTCGGGGTGGTCGATGGACAGTGAGCCGCCGCCGCGGTGCGCCATCTCGGCAGCGGCCGCCAGCGCCCGGATGGCGCGGGCCGCGCCGATCGGGGACGGCACGGTGTCGGCCATCTCCTTGAGCGAGCGGCCGGGCGTCCATTCGGCCACCACGATGCCGCCGGAGGAGCCGCGCACCACGTCCAGGACGCGGGCCAGGCCGGGCGAGTTGATCCGGCCCAGGCGCAGCGTGCGGGACAGGATGGCCTGCGGTCCGTCGTGCCCGGAGTTCTCGGTGGCCTCCTGGTCGGCGTCGACGAAGGTGAGGGCCACCTCGCGGTCGAGCTTCACGTCCAGGGCCTGCCAGAACCGCAGGCCGCGCGCGCCGCCGTGTCCGGCCAGCAGCCGGTAGCGGCCGCCCGCCACGGAGGCGCCGGGGGTCAGCTTGGGTCCGCGCTGGATCCGCTTGGTCGGCGATTCCACCCGCATGGGCGGCATCTGCGGTGAGATGGCCTCGTAGACACCGGTTTCGGGACCTGCGTGGTCCTGGTCCTCCGGTAGTTTCTCCGGTCCGCCGGACCCGCTCGTGCGGTCCGCGGACTCGGCTCTGACCCCGGGCTTTCCGCCGGCCTCGCCGACCGGAGGGGTGTCCGTGGAGAGCCCGCCGCCCGCGGCCTGTGCGGATTCGGCGGCCGGGACACCACCCGCCGCGTCGTCGCTCACCCTCGTTCCTCCTTCGCCCTCATATGTCGAAGACCGATGTGTCGGCGCCGGACCCGCCGCGGCGGCCTCCGGAGTAGTGCGGAAGCCGCCGTCGGGGTTCCGGGCGGCATCCGGCGTGCCGCGGGAGCTGTCCGCGGGCAGGCCGGTTTGGGCAGTTGCGTTTGCCTGCCGAACAGGGTACGGGAACTCCACCTTCTCGGTGAGTTCAACCGCGTCGGGTCGGATGACCGGAAGCACCATGGTCTGCGCGTCGAGGTACGGATCGAAGCGGTAGTAGTACGGCGCGGCGCGCAGGTCCGGTTTGGGCAGCAGGGTGGTCTCGTGGAGGTCCTCGAGCGGGGTGCCGTCGAGGTCCAGATCCGGGGCGGGCGGCGTGAAGCCGAGCCGCCGCGACACGGCGACGGTGATGGCCACGATCTCGGGGATGCCGAGCAGGCGCATCAGTCCGAAGGCCACGCCGAACATGACGATGGCGGTGATGCCGACCCGGATGAGCGAGCCGAAGCCGCCGAAGGAGTCCGAGAGCCGGTGCAGGCCCAGCACCTTGTCCACGATGAGCAGCACCGCGCCGCCGGCCAGCGAGGCGAGCACCACGCGCGTGATGGTCTGGCCGACATTGGCCATGCGCAGATCGCCGAGGCTGCGGTGCAGCAGCCAGCCGCCGATCATCGCGCCGGTCACGAAGCCGAGCCCGCGGGCCACGCCGAGCGCGATGACCACGTGTTCGGGTGAGAAGAACACCGGCGCCAGCGCCGACAGCGTGATCTGGACGCTGGTGATGCCGAGGATGATCCAGGTGGGCGTCCACGCCTGTTCACGGGCGTAGAA
Organism: Nocardia sp. NPDC005746; assembly: GCF_040630785.1. Lineage (NCBI taxonomy): Bacteria > Bacillati > Actinomycetota > Actinomycetes > Mycobacteriales > Nocardiaceae > Nocardia > Nocardia sp. NPDC005746. The sequence goes on along the minus strand of NZ_JBEXYE010000001.1, from coordinate 271,838 downwards.
GACGCGCAGGTGGATCAGCACCAGCGCGTACGGGATCAGGTTGAACGCGGACCAGGACACGGCTTCGCCGAGGCGGGCCGCGTCGCCGCCGAAGCGGCCGTATCCGTAGATGGCCTCACCGATCTGGGTGCCGGCGAAGGTCAGGAAGGTGACGATCGGCACCAGCGCGATCATGGTGAGCTTGGTGGCCGCGCTCAGATCGTCGACCACGGCCGGTGTGTCGTCGGCGGCGGCGTTGCGGCTGAGCCGCGGCATGATCGCGGTCAGCAGGGTCACGCCGAGCACGCCCCACGGCAGCTGCAGCAGCAGCCACGCGTTCTGGTAGATGGTCGGGCCCGCGACGTCGGCGTGCGAGGCCACGCGCAGGGTGAAGCTGAAGCCGATCTGGCTGATCAGCACGTACAGGATGATGGCCGCGGCCATGCCGCCGAACTGCTTGAGCCGGGCGTCGAGGCCCCACAGCGGCCGCAGGTCGATGCCTTCGCGCCGGATGGCGGGCAGCAGGGTGGCGACCTGAACGGCGACGCCGACGGTGGTGCCGATGCCGAGCAGCAGCAGTTTGGGTTCGCCCATCCGGACCGGGTTGAGCGTCAGCTCGCCGGGGAGCAGGGCGTAGAGCCCGAGTACCACCAGGGCGACGCAGTTGTTGAGCACGGGCGCCCAGGCGCCGGGTTTGAACACCTGGTGGGTGTTCAGGATCGCCATGAGCAGCGCCGACATGCCGTAGAGCAGTACGGCGGGCACGAGCATGAAGGTCAGCGCGGTGGTGAGCGCGGAGTTGACCTTGCTGTCGCTGGACAGGAAGACGTGCTCGGTGAGCACCGGGGTCAGGATCAGCGCGATGACGGTTCCGGTGCCGAGCACGGTGAGCGCGGTGGTGAACAGCCGTCGGACGAAGGCCGCTCCCCCGTCGGCGTCCTCGCGTTCGGCCCGGACCAGGGTGGGCACCACGATGGCGGTGAGCACCGCGCCGAGCAGCAGCTCGGAGATCATGTTGGGGATGGAGCTGGCGATGGTGAAGGCACTGGCGATGGCCGGGCCGAGCACGGTCAGCAGCAGCGCCTGTTTCGCGAATCCGGTGATGCGGCTGATCAGCGTCGCCAGCGCGAGCGAGCCGGTGTCGCGCACGAGTTTGGCGTTGGAGTTGTCCGGCTTCTCGTCGGCGCGCGGTGCGGTGACCACTGCCTGCCGGCCCGAATCGGCTTGCCGCTGCGGCCCGGTCGGCGGTCCGGGGCGCGGGGCGGCCATCGGGCGCGGATTCGACATCGGGGGTGTCGGGTAGCGCTGGGGGCCGGGCGGCATCGAGATGGGCCCGGTTCCGGGTGCGCGGTTGCCCGCGGCGCCGGGGTGTCCCCAGTGGTAGCGCTCTTCGGGTGGGACGCGTCCGGCGGCGGGTTCGGGGCGGCCCTGCTGGGGTCGTCGCATGATGGGCCCGGATTCGCCGGGCGCGGGAACGTGTCGTTGTGGACCGGTCGGTTGACCCGGATAGGGGCGGCCGGGATTGCCCTGCGGATGACCGGGAATCGCTCGCTGTGCTCCGGAGGCGGGGCCTTGCGGTCCGCGCGGTCCGGGGCGGGGCACGCCGCGTTCCCACGGCGCGGAGGGGGCACGGCGCGCCTGCGGCGGACCGTCGGGCCCGTCCTGCCGCCCGCCCTGTCCTTCGTGATGTCCGGGGTGGCCCGCGGCCCGGCCCGATGAGTCCTCCGGTCGGCCGGATGAGCGTGGTCCGCCGTACTCGCTCACCGTGCCTCCTGTCGTTTCATGTCCCGCTTGCGCCCGCGGCCGTCCTGCTCGGGGCCGTGGGCGGCGCCGGCGTCGAACCCCTCCTCGTCGGCCGGATCGGACTGTCCGCGGAAGCGGTGCCAGAGCCGGCGACCGACCAGCAGGAGCAGAAGTGCACAGGCGCTCGCCGTAATTATTGCCAACACCTGACCGTAGGCGTTGGACCGCACCGATACCGAGACCGCATTGCCGAGCGGCACGCCGTCCGGCGTGCTGAGTCCGATGGGAATGGTCAGGTTTCGACTGTCGGAGACCTCGGTCGGGATCTGGAAAGACCGGTTTCCCTTGGCGGGCAGCTGCTGTTCGCCGATATCGGTGATATTCGTCTCGGCCGGTGCGTTGATCTTGAACCGCACCCGGATGGCCACCGGCAGGTCGTTGCGGGCGACCAGGAGCAGCGGGCTCTGTTCGGAGGCGAGCGTGTAGACGCCGCCGGGCGGCAGCACGGTCACCGATCCGAACAGGTTGTTCATGGTCTTGGTGGTCTGGTCCAGCCGCCGCTGGGCATTGGTGTCGGCGGCGGCGCCCCCGGACCGGCGGTCGGTCAGCGACAGCACCCGGATCAGGTCATCGCGCAGCGGTGTGAGGAAGGCGCGCGGGCTGAGCTCCTGCTGCGGCACGTCCACCAGCGCGCTCATCAGTTCGGTGATGCGCTGGCCCTGCTGGTGCACGGGTTCGGCGTAGTGCGCCGGGACCGCGTCGTCGGCGGCCTGCTCCAGATAGTCGAGCGTGTAGGGCTGCGGATCGGGCTGTTGTGCAAGCAGTTCGGTGAGCGGTCGCGGGGTGGCGAGGTTGTTGCGCAGCTGCAGGTCCAGCAGGGCGAGGACCGAGGAGGCCTCGTCCCGGTTGGCCCCCCACTGCTGCGGCGGTACCAGCAGCGCGGAGCGCGGGCGGCCGGGCTGCGGGTTGAGGGCGGTCCACGCGACGGCCCCGAGCGCGTCCTGCAACCGCGCCGCGCGCGAGTCGACGGTGACGTCGTAGCGGGCCTTGTCCGGGGTGAAGGGCGGGGTGGGCGGGTTGGATCCGATGGCCGCGAGCGCGGTGGCGGCCCAGATGTCGAAGGTGGCGGCACGCGGGGCGGCGGGTGCGGGCTGCGTGGTGGTGCCGGTGGCGGGCGGCGGGCTGACATCGGCCAGGGTGACCATGTCCGGGGTGCCGGGTTCGGGTGCGCCGCCGGGCGTCGCGGGCGGGGTCTTGGCGGTGAGCAGGTTGGAGCGGCCGTCGGCCGGTGCGACCGCGTTGTCGGCGAGCACGGTGGTGGTGAAGCCGTGGTGCGCGAAGAGCGCGGCGCCCTCGTTGTCGACGGTGCCCGCGTCCGGAATGGCCACGCCGCGCACCGATTTCACGCCGAGTACGGAGTCGACGAGGTCGGCGGGCGCGTTGAGCGCGCGGTCGGCGAGCGTGACGTCCCCGGCCGCGGCCAGCGCGTTCGGGTCGACCTGCGCGAACGGCAGGGCGGTCACGCACATTCCCGGCGCGAGCGTGCGCAGTCGTTCCAGCCACGCCTTGGCGGCCCGGCCGCCGCTACCGGACCGGGTGGATCCTTCGGGGTCGGAGGGGCTGGCCAGCACCCGGTAGTCCCTGGTCATGTCGGACACGGTGATGAGCAGGTCCGGGTCGACGGCCAGGCAGACCGCGTTGATCAGGCTGCGGTCGCGGGCGCTGTCGGGTTTGACGATGCTCTCCAGGGCCGAGAGCAGCTGGTCGAGCCGTCCGCCCTGGGCCAGTGAGGCGGCGAGGTCGTCATCGGTGAGCAGGGCTTGCGCGTCGGGTGCTCCGGGCTGCCCGGCGACCAGCCGGGGCCGGTCGGCCAGCGGCCACAGCAGGGTGGTGGCGACCGGCGGAGTGTCGACGACGGACGGGGCGGGTTGCCCGGGCGCGTGTTTGGGGTCGGCGCCGCCGGGCACGCCGAGCACGGGCAGCAGGAAGCGGGCATCGTCGAGGCGGGCCTGGCCGCCGTAGGCGGGTTGCCCGTTCACATTGAGCAGCAGCGGGTAGACACCGGGCGCGTCGATATTGAGCGACGAGATGCCGTCGGGCAGCTCGGTTCCGGAGTGCAGGGCGACGGTGACGCTGAACTGCTTGCGCTGTCCGGCGGTCAATCGGTCTGCGACGTCCTGGAATTCACCGGTGACGTCGTAACTGGCCTGGTCCAGGCGCAAAGTGGTGCGCAACGCGCTGGGGTTGGTGACGGCCGCGCCGCGCTGGATGCGGACGCTGACGTCGTCGACCGGCCGGTCGCCGATATTGGTCACGGTGCCCGACACCACGAAGTAGGGGTCGCTGCCGGCCGTGATGGCGGTCGGCGTCACCGAATCCAGTGACAGTTTCAGGAATTTGGGTCCACTGTTCTGTCCGCTACCGCTACCGCTGCCGGTGGGTTCGGCGGCGGCAATGGGCGTGCCGATTCCCGGGCCGATTCCCAGTGAGGTGAGCACCGCCAGCATTACCGCGACGAGTGACAGCAGCGTGCGCCGCGATCCCGCACGCGTCATTGTCTGCCGTTCTCCATCCGGTCGATCAGCCGGTTGGCGACCTCGGCCAGCCTGCGTTCGTCAGCGTAGGCGAGCCGGGAGTCTAGTTCGCTCAAGGGAACCCAGGCCACCTTGGTGACTTCGACGTCGGCGTCGGAGAGTTCACCGCCGAGTGAACGCATCAGGTAATGGTGCACGGTCTTGTGTACCCGCCGGCCCTCGGTGACGAACCAGTAGTCGATGCTGCCGAGTTCGGCGACCACGGTGCCGTGGATGCCGGTCTCCTCCTGGACTTCCCGGATGGCGGTCTGCTCGGAGGTCTCGCCTTCTTCGATGTGTCCCTTGGGCAGGGACCAGAGCAGGCGTCCGCGCCGGTCGGTGCGCCCGATGAGGGCGGCGCAGCGCTTCTCGCTGGGGCCGTCGAGACCGTCCACCACGAGTCCGCCCGCGGAGGTCTCGCGGACGGTGCGCATGCGCGGTTTCGCCGCGCCGGTAGCTTTCGCCGCATTACCGGCCGAACCACGCCGCCGGGGCTGGCGGCGTCGACTGTTCGCACGATCGGCCGGGGACACTGCGTCAGTCTATAGGGGAGGGCGGCTCCGCCCGCCCCAGCGCGGTGGCTCCTATATATACGGAGCTCTCATAGCAGGTAGACACCGGTCGTGACACGGCACGCCGGATGCCCGCACCGGGTCGCGGGACACTATTCGGGGATTGCGCCCACGTGCGACTAAGCTGCGTCTTCGTGGTTTCGCCGAAGTCCGAGGATGTAGCTGTCGAGGATCGCCGTACTCGCTTGCTGGCGGCGGCCGCGATAACCCTCGGCAGGCTCTCCGATGTTCTGACTCCTCTCGGCGAACTGTTCGCCGCGCACGGCCATCAGCTGTATCTGGTCGGCGGCAGCGTCCGCGACGCGGTGCTCGGCCGTCTCGGCACCGATCTGGATTTCACCACCAACGCCCACCCCGAAGTGGTGCAGGAGTTGATGCGCGGCTGGGCCGACAATCTGTGGGACACCGGTGGCCTGGCCTTCGGCACGGTGAGCGCGGCCAAGGACGGCCAGCAACTGGAGATCACCACGTTCCGCAGCGACGCCTACGATCGGGTCTCCCGCAATCCGGAGGTCACTTTCGGCGACACCCTCGAGGGTGATCTGGTGCGCCGGGACTTCACGGTGAACGCCATGGCGGTGCGGATCGGCGCGCTGGGCGAGCTGGAGTTCGTGGACCCACTGGACGGTGTCGAGGCGCTGCTGGCCGGTGTCCTGGATACGCCTGCGCTGCCGCAGGATTCGTTCGCCGACGACCCGCTGCGCATGCTGCGCGCCGCGCGTTTCGTCTCGCAGCTGGGTTTCGAGCTGGCCCCGCGGGTGCGGGCGGCGATCGTGGAGATGGCTACCGAGATCGACCGAATCACCGCGGAGCGGGTGCGCACCGAGCTGGACAAGCTGATCGGCGGCGAGTACCCGACCGACGGCATCGACATCATGGTCGAGACCGGTCTGGCCGAGCGGGTGCTGCCCGAGGTTCCGGCCATGCAGCTGGAGATCGACGAGCACCACCAGCACAAGGACGTCTATCAGCATTCGCTGACCGTGCTGCGCCAGGCCATCGACCAGGAGGACGGCGATCCGGACCTGGTGTTGCGCTGGGCCGCCCTGCTGCACGACATCGGCAAGCCGCCGACCAAGCGCAATGAGCCCGGCGGCGGCGTCAGCTTCCACCATCACGAGGTGGTGGGCGCGAAGATGGTGCGAAAGCGCTTGCGCGCCTTGAAGTATCCCAAGCAGTTCACCGAGGATGTGGCGCGGCTGGTGTACCTGCACCTGCGTTTCCACGGCTACGGCAAGGGCCAGTGGACCGATTCGGCGGTGCGCCGCTACGTGACCGACGGCGGTGATCTGCTTCCCCGCCTGCACAAGCTGGTTCGCGCCGACTGCACCACCCGCAACAAGCGCCGGGCCGCGGCGCTGCGCTCGACCTATGACGGGCTGGAGACGCGCATCGCGGCGCTGGCCGAGCAGGAGGATCTGGCGCGGGTGCGGCCGGATCTGGACGGCAACGCGATCATGGAGCTGCTGGATCTGAAGCCGGGCCCGGATGTCGGCAAGGCGTGGCGCTTCCTGAAGGAACTGCGCCTGGACCGCGGCCCGATGACTCGTGATGAAGCCGAAGCGGCCCTGCTCGAGTGGTGGCCGACGCAGAAGTAGCGTCTGGCCCGGCGGTAAGGCGTTGCGTCAGAAGATGATCAGCGTCGTCCCCGCGACGATGGCCGATCGGATCTGCGCGAGATCGAACGAGCCGGTGATGCCCGGCAGGTCGATGCGGAAGAACACGTGCTCGCCGACCAGTTCGGCCCGGCTGATCCGAGCCTGACTGGGCAGCCCGGTCAGCGGGATCGGGTTGAGCGTGGTGAATCGTTTGGGCGCGCGGACTTTTCGCCAGTGTGCGCGGTGCACGGTGATCGACAGGACATTGTCGATGACCTCGGCCGAGGCCAGCGCCCGGATCCGCCGCCGCCGGTGCCGGGCCAGGATGAGCCCGTCGTCGGCGGGTTCCAGTTCCCAGTCGGGCTGCCAGCTGTTGATCCATTCCAGCAGTGCCGCAAGGGTTATCACGCCGGTGAGGTCGAGCTGTGAGGTGCGGACCTTGGTGGGGACGCCGGGGATGAGCCGCAGTCCGTGGGCGATGACGGTCAGTTCCTCGATCGGGTGGGTGTTCCAGAGCAGTCCGGTGAGCACGGTCTTGGCCTGGAAGTGCGCGCCGCGCCGCCGCACCTTGAGAGTGTGCAGGGTGGCTCGCATATCGCTGCCGAGCAGGGTGGCGCTGACCTCCTGGCCGCCGAACTGACTGAGGATGCCTTCGGACAGCAGGGTCATGAGGACGTCGGGCATCAGCGCGGTGACGGTTCCGGACCCGAAGTCGGCGGCCGGTTCGAGCCAGGCGCTGGTGAAGCTCGTCCACTGCTCCACCCAGACCTGGTCGAACAAGCGTTTTCCGAGGTCCATGCCCAGGTCCACCGCGCGCAGGGGTGACCAGGCCTTCGGATCGAAATACGTGGCCATGATTGCTTCGAGCGTACTGGCCGCCGGTGGCGACGCCAGCGGCGCGAAAGTGAACAGGAACACTCCGAGAACTCTTGTCATCCGTACTTGCGGATGTATCCCATTGATATCTCCGTAGTTGCGGATATATCCTGCCTGCCATGCCCGAAATACGGATTCGTGACGCCGCGCAGCTGCTCGGCGTCAGTGACGACACGGTGCGCCGCTGGATCGACGGCGGCGTGTTGTCCGGCCGCAAGGACGAGTCCGGTCGCCTGGTGGTGGACGGCGGGGAGCTCGCGGAATTGGCCGTCGAGCAGGCCCGCACGCCGCATACCCGGATGGGTAGCGCCAGTTCGGCGCGCAATCGGTTTCCGGGACTGGTCACCAGAGTGGTGGCCGATACCGTGATGGCACAGGTGGAGATGCAATGCGGACCGTTCACAGTGGTGTCGTTGATGAGCAGCGAGTCGGTGCGCGAGCTGGGGCTGCAGCCCGGCAGCGTGGCGTGGGCGAGCGTCAAGGCGACCACCGTCGTGGTGGAGACGGCGACCACCGCGACATTCAAGGAAGCCGGTGGCGCGGCCTAGGTTTCAAGTCCGGCGCGGCCCTCTCCGCGACCGCCGTCCTCGGCGCGGGCCTGCTCGCGGGGTGCGGGTCCTCGTCGGACAGCACCGAGACCAAGACCGTCACCGTGTTCGCGGCCGCGTCCCTGAAGCAGGTGTTCACCCAGCTGGGCACGCAGTACGAGTCCGCACACCCGGGGACGAAGGTGACGTTCTCCTTCGCCGGTTCCTCGGATCTGGTGGCGCAGTTGAATCAAGGCGCGCCCGCCGACGTCTTCGCCTCCGCGGACCAGAACAATATGGACAAGGCGGTGAAGGGCGGCAGGATCACCGACAAGCCGCAGACTTTCGCCACCAATGTGCTGACCATCGTGACGCCGCCCGGTAATCCGGCGCACGTCAATTCGCTGGCCGACCTGTCGCACGCGGGTCTGCGGCTGGTGGTGTGCGCGCCGCAGGTGCCGTGCGGTTCGGCCACCAAGAAGGTGACCGCCGATGCCGGAGTGGCGATTTCGCCGGTGAGCGAGGAGTCCTCGGTGACCGACGTGCTGGCCAAGGTGACCTCGGGTCAGGCCGACGCCGGGCTGGTCTACGTCACCGACGCGGCGGGCGCGGGCGCCAAGGTCACCACCGTGAACTTCCCCGAATCCGCCAAGGCCGTGAACACCTATCCGATCGCGACGGTGGCGGATTCCAAGAACGCGGCCGCGGCGAAGGACTTCGTCACCCTGGTCACCGGACCGGACGGTCGGAAGGCGTTGCAGCAGGCCGGTTTCGGGCAGCCGTGATGCGTCCCCCGGTCTGGTTGCTGCTGCCGGCCGCCATCGGCTTCGTGCTGGTGGCCGGTCCGCTGGTGGCTCTGACCGGGGCGGTGAACTGGTCGCATTTCTTCGGCCTGATCACCTCGGAGTCCTCGCGGGTGGCGCTGGAGCTGAGCCTGCGCACGTCGCTGGCCGCCGCCGTATTGTGCGTCCTGCTGGGCGTGCCCATGGCGGCGGTGCTGGCCCGGGTCCGGTGGCGGGTGATGCCGGTGCTGCGCGCACTGGTGTTGCTGCCCTTGGTCTTACCGCCGGTGGTGGGTGGTCTGGCGCTGCTGTATCTGTTCGGACGGCACGGCCTGGTGGGCCGCGAGCTGGAGTCGATCGGCATCCGCATCGCGTTCAGCACGACGGCGGTGGTGCTGGCGCAGACGTTCGTCGCGCTGCCGTTCCTGGTGATCACGCTGGAGGGCGCGATGCGCACCGCGGGCGACCGGTACGAGCGGATCGCGGCGACCCTGGGCGCGCGGCCGTCGGTGGTGTGGTGGCGGGTGACCTTGCCGCTGCTGCGCCCGGCCCTGGTGTCGGGGACGGTGCTGGCGTTCGCGCGGGCGCTGGGTGAGTTCGGCGCGACCCTCACCTTCGCGGGCAGTCTGCAGGGCCGGACCCGCACCCTGCCGTTGGAGATCTATCTGCAACGTGAGTCCGATCCGGATGCCGCGGTGGCGCTTTCGCTGCTGCTGGTGCTGGTCGCCGCGGTGATCGTGCTGGTCGCGTACCGGCGGACGCTAGCGTGACCACCATGTCGCCGATCTTCGCCTCCCGTGCCGAGCGCATCGTCGATGCGCTGCTGACCGCCGATCCGCACCTGGCCGCCGAGGTCGGTGATCATCGCGCCGATGACCGGTTGCCGGATCTGTCGCCGGGTGCGGTGGCCGAGCGGGTCGCCCTGCTGCGCGACGCCTCGCACACGCTGGCCGAGGTGGATCCCGACGATCTCGCGCCCGAGGACGGCGTCGATCTGGCGTTGCTGCAGCAGCGGGTCGACGGCCTGCTCTTCGAGCTCACCGAGATCCGTGAACACGAGTGGAATCCGCTGGTGCACAATCCCGGTCCGCTCCTGCATCACCTGATCGCCCGCCCGTTCGCTCCCGCCGAGGTGCGGCTGGAGGCGCTGCGCGCCCGGCTCACCGCGCTCCCGGACGCACTGGCCACGGCGCGCGCGGTGCTCGGTGACATGCCGGGCGTCCATGTCGGGACCGCGATCGGCCAGTTCGACGGAGTGGCCGCGCTGGTGCGCGACCAGGTGCCGGCGCTGGCCGCCGAGGCGCCCGGGTTCGCCATCGAGCCCGCCGTCACCGGCGCGGTGTCGGCGCTGAGGGAGTTCACCTCCTGGCTGGGCGGTCGCCTCGACGGCGCGGAGCGTGACCCGCGCCTGGGCCGTCGCCTGTGGGAGGCCAGGCTCTGGCACACCCTCGACACCGAACTGGGCTCGCGGGAGATCCTGGACCGCGCCCACCGTCATCTGGAGCGGCTGACCGGCGAAATCCGTTCGGCGGCGGGCGAACTGCTCGGCATCGCGAACCCCGACGACGACACCGTGCGCCGCGCGCTGGAGCGGGTGTCGGCCCAGCGCCCGTCGAACGACACGGTGGTGGCCGTGGCCACCGACGCGCTCGCCGAGGCCACCGCCTTCGTCCGCGAGCACGACCTGGTGTCGCTGGTCGAGGACCCGCTGGTGATCCAGGAGATGCCGGAATTCGCGCGCGGGGTGGCCGTGGCCTACTGCGATTCGGTGGGTCCGCTCGAGACCGCCGAGCTCCCCACCTTCTTCGCCATCGCCCCGACCCCGGAGGACTGGTCGCCGGAGCGGGCGAGGTCGTTCTATCGCGAATACAACGACCACATGATGCGCAATCTGACCGTGCACGAGGCCGTGCCCGGTCACTATCTCCAGTTGGCGCGAGCCCGCCGCTTCCGCGGGTCGACCGCGGTCCGCGCGTTGTGCTCGAGCGGGACGTTCATCGAGGGCTGGGCCGTCTACACCGAGAAACTCATGGCCGACACCGGTTTCGGCGGGCTCCCGGTCCGGTTGCAGCAGTTGAAGTCCCACCTCCGCATGACCATCAACGCCATCCTGGACCAGTCGGTGCACTGCGACGCCATGACCGAGTCCGAGGCCATGGGCTTGATGCACGACCGCGGCTTCCAGGAGGAGGGCGAGGCCGCCGGCAAATGGCGTCGCACCCTGCTCACCTCCACCCAGCTCTCCACCTATTTCGTCGGCTACACCGAGGTGGCCGCCCTGGCCGCCGTGCGCCCCGCCGCGACTCCCCTGCGGGACTGGCACGACGCGATGCTCGCGCACGGGTCCCCCGCGCCCCGCCACCTGGGCACGCTGCTGGGAGAGCTGACGCCGTGACCGGGCTCGAGGTGTCCGCCCGGCTGCACGAGCGGGATGTCCAGGTGGCCGTTCAGGTTCCGGCTGGTGCGGTGCTGGCGGTCCTCGGCCCGAATGGCGCCGGCAAGTCGAGTCTGCTGGATGTGGTCGCGGGCCTGGCCGTTCCGGACGAGGGATATGTCCGGCTCGACGGGCGTGCGCTGACCGATACCTCGAAAGGTCTTGCGGTGCCGCCGCATCAGCGGGGTGTATCCCTGCTGGCGCAGGATGCCCTGCTGTTCCCGCATCTGTCGGTGGAGGCGAATGTCGCGTTCGGCCCCCGGAGCCGCGGCATGCGCGGCAAGGCCGCGGTGGCGCTCGCGCGGGAGTGGTTGCGGGCGGTCGAGGCGGAGGACCTGGCGAACCGTTCGCCCGCTTCCCTGTCGGGCGGCCAGGCACAGCGGGTGGCCCTGGCCCGGGCACTGGCCGTGCATCCGCGGGTGCTGCTGCTCGACGAACCCATGGCGGCATTGGATGTGACCGCGGCCCCGGCCATGCGGGCGTTGGTGCGCAAGGTGCTGCGCCCGCACGGCGAGGACGCCGCCTTCGCCGATGCGCGTCCCACGGCCACGATTCTGGTCACCCACGACATCATCGACGCGGTCACCCTGGCGGATCGGGTCGTCGTGATCGAGTCCGGCCGGGTCATCGAATCCGGTTCCGTCACCGAGGTTCTCGCGCGTCCGCGCAGCCGTTTCGCGGCCCGGATCGCCGGGGTGAACCTGATTCTCGGTACGGCGGTGCCCGGTGACAGTGCGGGGCTGGGCGCCGTGACGGACGGCGGCGCCGAGGTTTTCGGCCGGGCCCAGGAGGAGTGGACCCCCGGTGGCGACGCCGCGGCGGTGTTCTCGCCCGCCGCGGTGGCCGTGCATCGGGACCATCCGGAGGGCAGTCCCCGCAATGTGTTCCGGGTGACGGTGTCCGAGCTGGAGGATCGCGGCGGGATCGTGCGGGTACGCGCGATGGACGGCCCGGGGGCGACCGCGGGCCTGGCGGCCGACCTGACTCCGGCCGCCGTGGCCCGGCTGGGCGTGGCCCCCGGTATGGAGGTGTATTTCGCGGTGAAGGCGACCGAAGTGGACGTCTACGCGTATTGACGCGGGGAGCGCCGCCGGAACCGGCCGCACGTCGCTGTGATCCATGACACAGTTTCTGTCGTGACATTCTTGTCGCCGGATGCGGGCGCGCCCACAATCGGATCACGACGACAGCGAGAGGACGCGGATGACGCTGGATCTGAACAGCGACCTCGGCGAGGGTTTCGGCGATTGGGCCATGGGCGATGACGCCGCCATGCTTGACGTGGTCACCAGCGCGAACATCGCCTGCGGCTTCCATGCGGGTGATCCGGCCATCATGCGCCGCACCTGCGCCCTGGCCGTGGAGAAGGGTGTCCGGATCGGCGCGCACGTGGGCCATCGCGATCTGGCCGGGTTCGGCCGCCGCGCCATCGCCGTCACCCCGGCCGACCTGCGGGACGAGACGCTGTATCAGATCGGCGCGCTGGCGGGCTTCGCCGTCGCGGCCGGAGACCGGGTTCGCTACGTGAAACCCCATGGCGCGCTGTACCACCAGGCGGCCGCCGACCGGGCGCTGGCCGACGCGATCGTCGCGGCGCTGCGTGACTTCGACACCGCTCTGGCCCTGCTGGGCCCGGCGGGCACGGAACTCGAGCACGCGGCCGCGGCCGCCGGAACCCCGTTCTTCGGTGAGGGTTTCGCCGATCGCGCCTACACGCCGGAGGGTCTGCTCGCCCCGCGCGGGCTGCCCGGCGCGGTGCTCGGCGCGGACGCGGCGGTGGCCCAGGCGCTGTCGATCGCCCGGGACGGCAAGGCGGCGGCCGTGGACGGCGGCACGGTGGCGGTGACGGCGGCCAGCATCTGCGTGCACGGCGACACTCCGGCGGCGGTCGAGATGGCCCGCCGGATCCGCGCGGCGCTCGACGAATCCGGCACGCCCGTGCGGGCTTTCACCTGACCGGGGATGGTGCGCCATGACCGAACCCCCACAGATCGACGCCGCCGGCGAAGTGCGGGCGGCGGGTGACCGTGCGCTGCTGGTGATTCCACCGCTGCACGCCTGGGTCGCCGAGCTGGTGTCCGCGCTGGAGCCGCGGCCGCGCGGCGTGCTGGATGTTCTGCCCGCCGCCGAAACCGTGCTGGTGACCCTGGATTCGCCGCGGTCGCTGGAGCCGGTGCGAAAGCGGTTGCTGACCTTGCTGAACCGGCTCGACGCGGCGGCCCGGGTCGGTGCCGGTGATCGGCGGTCACCGGCGCGGCCTTCCGCTCTCGACGGCTGGAGTCGTGAGGATGTCGTGGGCGATCGTGGTGAGCGGGCCGCGCCACGCGAACCGGTCGTGATCCCCGTCCGCTACGACGGCGAGGATCTACCCGAGGTCGCGCGCCTGCTCGGCTTGTCCGAGGCCGAGGTCGTCGCCCAGCACATCGGGACCGTATGGCGTTGCGCCTTCGTGGGTTTCGCGCCCGGTTTCGGCTATCTGGAATCACCCGACGCCCGGCTGACCGTGCCGCGGCGCGCCCAATCGCGGACCGCGATCCCGGCGGGCGCGGTGGCCCTGGCGGGCGGCTATTCGGCCGTCTACCCGCGCCGCAGCCCGGGCGGGTGGCGGTTGATCGGCACCACCGATTCATCGATGTGGGATGTGGACCGGGATCCGCCCGCCCTCGTACGCGCGGGGACGCGGGTCCGGTTCGTCGACGCGGGGAGGTAGGCCATGAGCGCATTGCGGGTCGATCGGGTGGGGCCGCTGGCCACCATTCAGGATCTGGGCCGTCCGGGCTGGTTCGACTCGGGGGTGGGCGCGGCCGGGGCCGCGGACCGGGCCTCGCTACGGCTGGCGAACCGACTGGTCGGCAACTCCGAGGGCGCCGCCGGCATCGAAGTGCTGCTGGGCGGGCTGGAACTACTGGCCCAGCGGCATGTCACGGTGGCGGTGACCGGCGCGTCGGCCCCCGTCACCGTCGACGACCGCCCGATGGGCACGGCCAGCGTGCTGGAAATCGAGGAGGGCCAACGGCTTCGGCTGGGGCTCGCCGCCACCGGCCTGCGCAGCTATGTGGCGGTGCGCGGCGGGATCGAGGTCTCGCCGGTGCTGGGTTCCCGCAGCCGCGACACCCTCTCCGGGATCGGCCCCGAGCCGCTGCGCCCGGGTGACCTGCTGCCGGTGGGCCCGCCGCCGCGCGCGCTGCCGATCGTGGATGTCGCACCCGTTCCGGCGCTGGGCAACGACCTGCTCACGGTGCGCGCGGTGCCCGGCCCGCGCGCCGACTGGTTCACCGATGCCGCAGCGCTTTTCGCGGGCGAGTGGACGGTGTCCCCGGACACCGACCGGATCGGCGCACGGCTGGACCGGCGGCGCGGCCCCGCGTTGCAGCGCAGCGTCGCCGGTGAATTGCCCACGGAGGGTATGGCCTTGGGTTCGGTGCAGGTGCCGCCCAGCGGTCAGCCCGTGGTCTTCCTCGCGGATCACCCGATCACCGGGGGCTACCCGGTGATCGCGGTGGTGGTGGACGCCGACGTGGACACGGTGGCGCAGGCCAGACCGGGGCAGCCGCTGCGCTTCCGCCGCATCGAGTGACAGTGCGGCCGCACGGATTCCACTGCGTTACTTCAGCTTCGCGTGCATGAGGTACACGTTGTAGCTGTTCCACGCCGACATGGTGAAGTACAGATCGTTCCCACTCGACCAGGGATGGATGAATCCGCCGTAGGTGGTGGGATATTCGCGGGTGTCGACCAGCGTTACCGGATCGGTCCACGTCCCTTGCGGTTCGGCGGCGGTGCGCAGCACCAGCGCCCCCCGGTCGAGGTCCAGGTACAGCATCTGCCACCGCCGCGTCGACGCGTCGTACCGCACCGACACCTCCCCCGCGGTCCCGGAAACCACGGGCGTGGCGAGCAATTCGTCGGGCCCGAACGCGGGCACCCAGGTGTTGCCGATCCAGTACTGGTACGCCGACTTGTTGAGCACCTGATCGCTGGGCACCCGGGCCAGCGCGATGGTGCCGAACCGGCCGTTGGGCGTGCCGAACATGTACGCGTACCCGTCGTGCGGGGCCATCGCCATGACCTGGAACCGCCCGAGTCCGAAAACGTTGTCCCAGCGCGCCCATTCGGATTTGGTCCAGGTATCGCCGCCGTCGTCGGACCAGGCCAGCCCGCCCAGAGTGGTCCACCACATGCCGGGCTTGACGCGGCTCCACCGCGCCACCGACATGTAGGTCAGATACTGCCGGCCGTGCAGCGCGAATCCTGAGGTGGGGATGGTGGTGATCTCGAAGTTGTCGACCTTGCGGCTGGCCAGGATTTCGGCGGCGTGGCAGCGGCTGTTCTGGGCGAAGGCGTCCAGCACCAGACCTTTGGACAGGTCGCGCTCGGTGCTGAAGGCGATGGCGTTGCTGCGCCAGTCCTGGTCCCCGTTGCCCGCCCCGACCGGCTCCCAGCCCTTACCGAAGGTGTCGCCGAATACGACGGCGATCCGTCCGGGCTCGGTTTCCCACATCAGGCCGAGGTCCGTGCCGTCGACCGACCAGCGCATGTCGGTGCGGTTGCTGGAGCCGTGCCCGGTCACCTGGTTCACCAGCTCCAGCTCGTCGAGCGCGACGGGGGCGACGGGCGCGGCGACCGGCGCGGGCGCCAGGGACGGCACGGCCGGCGCGGGCCGCGACTGTGGTTCGGGGGGTTCCCCGCCGGGGATCGGGATCGGGATGGTCTCGGGGACCTGATCGATCTGGAGCCGCGGCAACGGGATTCCGTCCGATCCGCTGTTGGCCGGCGGCGGGGGCGCGGGTTCGGGCTCCGGCTCGGTGGCGGGCGGCTCGTCGGTGGCTTCCTCGTCGTCGCCCGGTTCGGCGGGCTCGGTCTCGGGCGGGAGGTTCTCGGGCCGTGGGCTCTGGTCGGTGCGAATGTCCGGGCACGGGTTGGCGCACGGGTCCTCGGGCAGTGGCGCCGGGTCGATGCGGGTGTTGTTCTGCCGGGGTCCGGGGATCGGGACCGGCGTGAACTTCGGGACCGGGAGCTGGATGTGGATGGTGGTGTCCACGGGCGGGGGTGGCGGCGGCGGGAGGTCCGGATCCGGTTCCCGGGCCAGCGGATCGAATCCCGTTTCGCCGCAGGCGTTCAGCGGCGGCGGCGCCCAGGGCGCCAGGGCGTTCGCGGTGGCGGGCACGCCGGGCAGCACCATGACCCCGGCCATCGCCAGGCTGGAGAGCGCCAGTGCCGCAGGTGCTTCGGAGCGCCGCGCAGTCATTGAATCCACGGTATCGGCCCCGGCCGGATCCGACAGAGCGCTGCCGCGTGTCGCCGGGCCGGTGTGATCGAGCCGATATCTATGCCCTGGACGGACCGGTCCGGCGGCGGGAATTCGCCCCGATGGCGACGATTCCGCAGGCGTAGACGGCGGCCGCGGCCACCACCACCGCCGGGGAGCGCCCGTCCGCCGGGATCAGCAGCGCGGTCCCGGCCAGGGCCAGCACGAAGGTGATGTTGAAGATCGTGTCCTGCAACGCGAACACCTGGCCGCGGTGGGTGTCGTCGATCTCGATCTGCATGGCCGCGTCGCCGGTCAGCTTGATGACCTGCCCGGCCAGCCCGAGCAGGAAGGCCGCCGCGAGCAGGAGCAGTTCCGCCCGCCGCTCGGTCTCGCCGGTGGCGACGGTGATGGGCGTGACCAGGGTCAGTTGCACGATGATCGCGGCCACCAGGCAGCTCACCACGGTGCGCGGGCGGCCCAGCCGCGGAATCAGGAACGGCGCCACCACGGCCGCGGTCACCAGTCCCGCCCCGGTCGCGGTGATGGCCGCGCTGAACTTGGCGAGGTGGGTGCCGACCGCGGACTCGTCGCCGCGGCGCAGCGCCAGCACCATGAGCAGGGTGTCCGCGCCGAACACGATGCGGTGCGCGCCGATCCCGAGGAACGCGGTGGTCACGTCCCGCGACCCCCAGGCCGCGGTGGCGCCCCGGCGCAGTCCGGCGGCGATGGCCCGTACGGTGGCGAGCCCGCCCACGGTCTCGACGGTGGGCCCGTCCCGGTCGGGACCCAGTGCCCGCGGCCGGAATCCGGCCACCACGAGCCCGCTCACGATCGAGCCCGAGGCGCTGGCGGCCGTCGCCACCGCGGACGCGAAGTCACCCGCCCCGATCACGCCGATGATCGAGAACCCCAGGCCCGCGCCGAGGATCGCGCACCCGGACGACACCGTCGCCAGCACCGAGTTCATCGGGACCAGCCAGCGCTGGGACAGCACCTTGGGCAGGGACGCGGACACGCCCGCGCCGACGAAGCGGCTCACCCCGACGACGGCCAGCGCGCCCAGCAGGAGCGGCGTGGCCCGGATCCCGGCCAGCAGCCCGGCGGCGGTCGCCACGATGAGCACGGCCCGCAGCAGGTTGGCGTACAGCAGCACCCGGCGGCGGTCCCAGCGGTCGAGCAGCGCGCCCGCGAACGGCCCGATGATCGAATACGGCAGCAGCAGCGCGGCGAAGCCCCCGGCGATGGCCAGCGGATCGGTCTGCCGCTCGGGGTTGAACAGGATCGCGCCGGACAGGGCGGCCTGGAACATGCCGTCGCCGAACTGTCCGGTGAGCCGGACCAGGGTCAGGCGCAGGGTGCCCGGGTTCTCGCGCAGCGCGGCCGTCACCGCGGCGAGCCGGGTGCGCGGCTCGGCGGGCGGGGGCGCGGTCACCGGGACGGGTGCGTGGTCACCAGGGCGAACACGGCGGCGCGCATGTCATCGGCCATGGGCAGGTTGTCGACGGTGTCGGAATCGATCCACTGGTAGCGATCGTGTTCGAGGGGGTCGAGCCGGATCTCGCCGGGTTCGGCCTCGACCACGAAGCTGTATTTGCGGACCCGCGACTTGGTGCGGGTGGCGTAGTCGAAGCCGCCCAGCACATCGGTGATGTTCACGACCCGCAGCCCGGTCTCCTCGAAGAGCTCGCGGGCCACGCAGTCGGCGAAGGTCTCCCCCGATTCCACGCCGCCGCCCGGCAGTTCCCACATCCCCGCGTGCGAGCCTTCCTCGACACGCCGTACGACCAGGAGTTTGCCGTCCCGGAAGACGGCCACGCCCATGACGAAATGAGCGATCCCCTCGCTCTCGGCCTGCTGCCGGAGTTCGCGCTCGATGCCCGCGAGTACCTCGGGTCGCATCCCCCTGCTCTCCCTCCCGTTTCGCTTGCGGCACATCATGATACGGTCGCCGACCGAAACCCGCTGATGGTCGGGGCGGGATCCGGGAACGTGGCGGCCGGGCGCCCGGACAATCGCCGGGCATTTGCCCGGGCCGATTGCCGGAAGCGTAGTACCTGGTCGGCGGCAGGTGGGGCAGCGCTGCCCGCACGCTAGAATTTAACCCGGAATTCAAGTTGGGCCGCTGTATCGGCCCCTACCCTGGAATCCGATCGGTGCTCGCCGGTGAGAGGAGTACGGCGGTGTCCACCCTCACGACACCACACATCGATATCCATCGTGGCGGCGACCGCATGAAAACCCGTGTGGCGTGGCTGGATTCGAAGCATTCTTTCTCCTTCGGAGAACACTACGATCCCGACAACACCCATCACGGCCTGTTGCTGGTCAACAACGAGGACATCGTCCTGCCCGGCGAGGGGTTCGAGACCCATCCGCACCGGGACATGGAGATCGTCACCTGGGTGCTGAGCGGCAGCCTGGTGCATCAGGATTCCCTGGGCCACAACGGCGTCATCTACCCGGGCCTGGCCCAGCGGATGAGCGCCGGCACCGGCATCCTGCACTCGGAGAAGAACGACTCCTGGCGGCTCAGCAATGCGCCCGAACACCAGGAGCCGGTACATTTCGTGCAGATGTGGGTGGTGCCCGACGACTCCGGGCTGACCCCCGGCTACCAGCAGCTGGAGATCGACGCCGAACTCGCGAGCGGCGACCTGGTCACGGTGGCCTCGGGCCTGCCCCGGTACCGCGACCGCACGGCCATCGCCATCGCCAGCAGTCATTCCGCCATGCACGTGGCCCGGATGCCCGGCGAGGGCACCGAGGTCCGCCTACCCGAGGCCCCCTACCTGCACGTTTTCGTCGCACGCGGCGAGGTGGAGATGGAGGGCGCGGGGACCCTGTACGAGGGTGACGCGGTCCGGCTGGCCCGCAGCGGCGGCCAGCGGGTCACGGCCAACCTGCCGTCGGAGCTGCTGGTGTGGGAAATGCATGCCCGGCTCGGCGGGCAATAGCATCTGCCCATGAACCAGTACCCGCCACCGGACCAGCACGGTCAGTACCCGCCGCAGGGGCAGCCGGGGAACTACCCGCCGGGTGCGTACCCGCCGCCGGGCAACTATCCGCCGCCGGGCGGTGGGCAGTACTGGCAGGAGTCGCCGCAGCGCAAGGGCATGGCGATCACCGCCCTGGTATTCGGCGTCATCGGCCTGCTGACGTTCTGGACCGTCTTGTTCACCATTGTCGGCCTGATCTGCGGCGTGGTCGCCATCGTGCTGGGCCTGATCGCGGTGATGAAGGCCCGGCGCGGGACGGCCGGTGGCTTCGGGATGGCGCTGGCGGGCGTGATCATGGGGGTGATCAGCCTGATCGGCGGCGCGGTGATCGGCGTGCTGGTGTGGACGGTGTTCAAGGACACCGGCACCACCGACTTCCTGGACTGTGTCCGCGACGCGAACGGCGATCAGGCCAAGGTCGATCAATGCCAGCGCGAGTTCAATCAGCGGCTGGAGGACAAGTTCAGCGTGACCCTCACACCGGTTCCGACGCGCTGACGCCGCTGGTGCTGGATCCCGCTGCCCCCGGGTGGCATTCGCGTACGGCGGCCAGCACTTCGGAGAGTTCCGGGCGAAAGTCCCGTTCGGGCGGGTGAATCCAGGTGCGGTAGGCGTTGTGCTCGTCGGTGGGTGAGGGCAGCACGATGGTGCTGCCGGGCTGCGCTACGGACGCGCAATCGCGGAACAGGTCCGAGAACAGCGCCATGTCGAGATACGAATCGTCGCTGGGCCCGGTGAGGAAGGTCCAGCGGCCGGAGCGCGGATGGGCGATGACCGGACCGCGGCGCTGTCGCGCGGTGAGCTGGTCGCGGACCCTGCGGCCCAGCTCAGCAGGCATGGTCACGGCGCCGACGGCCCCGACCTCCAACATGATTCGGCCCAGCGTCGAATCCACCACGCCGTACAGCCCGTGTTCCTTGCGGTAGCGTCTGCACCGGGCCAGCGCTTCCTGGGTGGCGGTGTACGACGACGGGTCCAGCGCGCTCATGGCGAACCTCCTGCTACCGACAGTAAGCCCGCGCAATCACTATGACAATAGTCACACGCCAGCGAGTTTCGCGGCGTAGCATCGGTGGCCGTGGCACCCGTCTCGCCTACCGTCGCCCGGTGGGAGCTGGTCCTGCGACTGCGCGAATTACGCGAGCAGTGCGGCTTCGATTCGGCGACGTTCGCCAAGCACGTCGGCTTCACCCCGGCCAACTGGTCGCATGTGGAGAAGGGCCGCCGCGTCCTCACCACGACCACCATCGGCCCGGTGCTCGAGCTGCTCGAGGTGGAGGGCGAGGAGCGCGACGAACTGCTGGAGCTGCTGCTGCTCAGCAAGGAGCGCGGCTGGTGGGCCAAGTCCTCGGCGCTGATCGGGCCTGAGCTGCAACGGTATTACGGCATGGAGCTGGGCGCGGAGAGCATCCTCAGCTACGACAGCCTGGTGGTGCCGGGCCTGCTGCAGACCGAGGAATATGCGCGGGCGCTGATCAGTGCCGACGTCATGATCCGCCCGGTGCAGGTGGAACAGCTCGTGGCGGTGCGGATGAAGCGGCAGGAACGGCTGCGCGGCGACGACCGGGTGGAGCTCACCGCGGTGATCGGCGAGGCCACCCTGTTGCAGCAGATCGGCGGCCCGAAGGTATTGCGCGGCCAACTCGAACATCTGGCAATACTGCTGGATGAACTGGATTCCATTTCGGTGCGGGTGATTCCGTTCACCGCGACACGCGGCGCGATGCTGGGCGGCTCGAGTTTCCATCTGCTGGATTTCGCTTCCGAAAGTCTTCCCACCTTCACCTGGGTGGAGAGCGCGGTTTTCGGTGGGGCCGTGGAGGATCCGGATCAGATTCGCGATCTGCGGTTCGCATTTGTGCGCGCACTCGACCAATCACTCGGTCGCGCAGAATCTTTGGAGCTCATCAAACGCTATTCGCAAGGGTAGGAGACGCATGCGTAACGGTAAAATGCTGCCCATGCTTACCACCGCGAAGTATCAGCCGGAATCCAGCGGCTGGTTCACGTCGACTCGTACCAATAACGGAAATCAGTGCGTGGAGGTTCGATTCGACGGTGATGCGGTGCTCATCCGCGACAGCAAGTACCGGCGCAATCCGGAACATCGCCCTGACGACGAGCCCATCATCACCGTCACCGCGGCCGAATGGATGACATTCCTGGCCGCCGTGCTGGGCCGCCATATCCACCGCACCGCGCTCATCGCGGAGACCGGTGCGGACGGCCACACCTCGCTCCGGCACGGACCGATCACCCTGATCTATACCCCTGGCGAATGGCGAGCCTTCGTCGCCGGGGTACGGGACGGGGAATTCGACCGGGTGCCGGTCGGCGCCTGAATCGGTGCGTTCACCAATCGTGAACGCAATGGGTGCGAAGTTCACACACCCCGGCCGGATGCCCTCGTAATCGGCATACTGGACACCGTGACTTCGCAGCTGACGCCTCCCTCCGGTATCGACCTGTCCTTCCGTGACGCGGACGTGCGGGTGCAGGACGACCTGTTCGCGCACGTCAACGGCAAATGGCTGGACACCTACGAAATACCGGCCGACCGCGCGGTCGACGGTGCCTTCCGCACGCTCTACGACCAGGCCGAACTGGATGTGCAGAAGATCATCCAGGACGCCTCGGCCGCCGACGCCGCGCCCGGCTCCGAGGAGCGCAAGATCGGCGATCTGTACAACAGCTTCATGGCCGCCGAGGTCATCGAGGCCGCGGGCCTGACCCCGATCGCCGAGGAATTTGCCGCCGTCGCCGCGGTCGCCGACCGCGCGGAGTTCGCCGCCCTCATCGGCCGCCTGCAGCGCACCGGCGTCGGCGGCGCGCTGGCGTTCTACGTCGACACCGACGACAAGAACTCCACCCGCTACCTGGTGCACGCCACTCAGTCCGGCATCGGCCTGCCCGACGAGTCGTACTACCACAAGGACGAATACGCGGAGATCCGTGCGAAGTACGTCGCGCACATGCGCCGTATGTTCGAGCTGGCGGGCCTGGATTACGACGCGCAGCGGGTCTTCGACCTGGAAGCCAAGCTGGCCGCGGGCCATTGGGACGTGGTGCGCCGCCGCGACGCCGAATTGAGCTACAACCTGGTGACTTTCGCTGACCTGACCGCGGAGAACCCGGAATTCGACTGGACCGCCTGGACTTCCGCGCTGGCCGCCGGCCTGGACCGCTCGGGCGCCGAGCTGTTCGCGGAACTGGTGGTGCGCCAGCCCGATTACGTGCGCACCTTCGCCCAGACCTGGGCGTCGGAGTCGCTGGAGGACTGGAAGGGCTGGGCCGCCTGGCGCGTGGTGAAGGCCCGTGCCCCGTACCTGACCGAGGCCCTGGTCGAGGAGAGCTTCGACTTCTACGGCCGCACCCTGACCGGCGCGCAGGAGAACCGGGAGCGCTGGAAGCGCGGCGTCTCCCTGGTGCAGGACCTGCTCGGCGAGGCGGTCGGCAAGCTCTATGTGGCCCGGCATTTCCCGCCCGCCGCCAAGGCCCGCATGGTCGAGCTGGTGGAGAACCTGCAGGAGGCCTACCGCCGCAATATCTCCCAGCTGGAGTGGATGGGCCCGGACACCCGGCAGGCCGCGCTGGCCAAGCTGGAGAAGTTCACCCCCAAGATCGGCTACCCGGACGAGTGGCGCGACTACGCCGCCGTCACCGTGGATCCCGCCGACGTGGTGGGCAACTACCGCAGCGGGTACGCCGCCGAGCACGACCGGGATCTGAACAAGCTGGGCGGCCCGGTGGATCGCGGCGAGTGGTTCATGACCCCGCAGACGGTGAACGCCTACTACAACCCGGGCATGAACGAGATCGTCTTCCCGGCCGCGATCCTGCAGCCTCCGTTCTTCGACATGAACGCCGACGACGCCGCCAACTACGGCGGTATCGGCGCGGTCATCGGCCACGAGATCGGTCACGGCTTCGACGATCAGGGTTCGAAGTACGACGGCGACGGCAACATGATCGACTGGTGGACGGAGTCGGACCGCACCGAATTCGGCAAGCGCACCAAGGCGCTGATCGCCCAGTACAGCACCTTCTCGCCGAAGGACCTGTCCGACGACCATACGGTCAACGGCGAGTTCACCATCGGTGAGAACATCGGCGATCTGGGTGGTCTGTCGATCGCGCTGGAGGCGTACAAGATCGCCACCGAGGGTCAGGACTCCCCCGTCCTCGACCAGCTGACCGGGTTGCAGCGCGTGTTCTTCGGCTGGGCGCAGGTGTGGCGCACCAAGGCTCGCTCGGAGGAGGCGATTCGCCGCCTCGCGGTCGATCCGCACTCCCCGCCGGAGTTCCGTTGCAATGGCGTCGTCCGCAACCTCGACAGTTTCCACGAAGCCTTCGAGGTCACTCCCGGCGATGCTCTCTACCTGGATCCCGCGGAGCGCGTGAAGATCTGGTGATCACTCACCTCTGACGACCTCGAGCCCCGTCCTGGCGGGTGGGGCTCGAGGCGTGGGGGCGGTGGATCAGCGCAGGCGCTCTTCGGTTCGGGCGTCGAAGAAGAACAGTTCGTCCCGCTTGGGCGTCAGGTAGAGCCGGTCGCCCAGCGCGACCTGGAAGCGCCGGTCGACGCGCGCCACCACCCGGCCGGAGCGGCTGGACCATTCGTCTGCCACGCCGTGCGAGTAGACGAACGATTCCGAGCCCAGCTCCTCGAGCAGCTCCACCTCGACCGCGAGCGCATCGCTCGCGTCGGTGGTGACCTCCCACGATTCCGGCCGGATGCCGACGATGACATTGGCGCCGTCGACGCTGTGCGGCAGCGGGATTCGCAGGTCGTTCAGCACGGCCGCGCCCTCGCGGACGGGCGCGGTGAGCAGGTTCATGCCGGGGGATCCGATGAATCCGGCGACGAAGGTATTGACCGGGTCGTCGTAGAGCTCCCGCGGGGCGGCGACCTGCTGCAGCTTCCCGTCCTTCATCACCGCCACCCGGTGCCCCATGGTCATGGCCTCGACCTGGTCGTGGGTGACGTACACGGTGGTGGTGCCGAGCCGCTTCTGCAGCGCGGCGATCTGCGAGCGGGTCGAGACCCGCAGTTTCGCATCGAGATTCGACAGCGGTTCGTCCATGCAGAACACCTGCGGCCGCCGCACGATGGCCCGGCCCATGGCGACGCGCTGCCGCTGGCCGCCGGACAGCCGCGCGGGTTTGCGGTCCAGGAGGTCCTCGAGCTCCAGCATGGCCGCGGCCTCCTTGACCCGAACCAGGGTGTCGGCCTTGCTCATTCCGGCGTTACGCAGCGCGAATCCCATATTGTCGGCCACGGTCATGTTCGGGTAGAGCGCGTAGCTCTGGAACACCATGGCCACGTCGCGCGAGCGCGGCGGCAGGCCGGTGACGTCCAGGCCGCCGATGCGCAGCCGCCCGGCGGTCACCGCTTCGAGACCCGCCAGCATGCGCAGACTGGTGGACTTGCCGCAGCCCGAAGGCCCGACCAGCACCAGGAATTCGCCGTCGGCGATCTCCAGATTCAGGTCGTCGACCGCGGGGCCGGGCGCACCCGGATAGGTGAGGGAAACACCCTCGAACTGCACAGTCGCCATGGCGGGCGGGTCTCCTCGCTTAGTTCTTACTTGGGCAGCTTGGGCGTGATCTGCCGGTCGATGATGGTCTGCAGCTGGTTGGTGATGTCGCCGAAAGCGCCTGCCACGTCCCGGTTCTGCAGGCCGATCTGCTCGAGCCCGGTGCCGATGATCTGGTCGCCGCCGGGCACGAACACGCGCGCGTAGTTCTGCGGCTTGGTCAGCGGCAGCTGTTCGATGGCGGTCTTGAAGTTGGGGTTCTTGGCCAGGAAGTCGGCCATGCCCGGGTCCTGCTGCGCCGACTTGCGCACCGGCACATAGCCGGTGGCCTGCGAGAAGTAGGAGGTGTTGGCCGCGTTGGTGATGAACTCGATGAACTTGAGCGCGTTCTCCTTGCGGGCGTCGCTGATCCGGGCCGGAATCGCCAGGCCGGCGCCGCCGGTGGTGGCGCCCGCCCCGTTCGGGTGCGGCAGGAATCCGGTGCCGAATTCGACCTTGCCCTCGGAGTTCTTCTTGATGCTCTTGAGGTCGCCGGTGGAGCCGATGGCCGAGGCGATGATGCCGTTGCCGAAGTCCACCGCGTAGGTGGGCCGGATGCTGGCGTACTTCTTGGTGTTGATCGAGTCGCGCAGGTACTCACCGGCTTTGATGGTGGCCGGGTCGTTGAACTTCAGCTTCCACTCGTCGGAGTACGCGCCGCCGAAGGTCCAGCACGGTCCCTGGAAGGTCCAGGCCAGGTAGTTCTTGGCGTCGCCCCAGCCGTGCGCCCACTTGTCGCCGCCGAGCACGCCCTGGATCTTGGGGCCCCACTCGTCGAATTCGGCCCAGCTGTTCGGGGTGCGGTCGGGCAGCCCGGCTTTCGCCCAGACGTCCTTGTTGTAGTAGAAGATCTGCGTCGAGCGTGAGTAGGGAAGCGCCCAGGTCTTGCCGTTGAACTTGTAGTCGCCGATGAAGGTGTCGACGTAGTCGGACACGTTCACGCCGGCGCCGGCGAAGTGGCTGTCCAGCGGTTCGATGGTGCCGTTGAGCGCGTAGTTGAACCACCACACGTCGGACAGGATGACCACGTCGGGCAGTTCGCCGCCGGAGAGCGCGGCATTGAACTTGGTCGCGACCTCCTCGTAGTTCTTGCCCGCGTCGACCAGGTTGACCTTCAGGTCCGGGTACTTGGCCTGGAACCGGTTGATCAGCTCGGTTTCCTGATCCTTGGAGGTGCCCGGGTGGTTGGACCAGAAGGTGATGGTCTTCGAGTCGCCGCCCTGGGTGCCACCGCCACCGGACCCGGCGCACGCGGTCAGGGCCACCGCACCCGCGGCCGCGCCGGCCAGGCCGAGGAAGCCGCGGCGCGACAGCGCGGGAAATCGTGAATCGGACACGTGAATCTCCTTCTGGGACTCAACCCTTGACCGCACCGGAGGTGAGGCCCTTGATCATCTGGCGCTGGAGCACCAGGAAGACGATGAGGATAGGGAGCATGGTCAGGATGACCCCGGCCATGACGGGTCCCCAGTTGGTGACGCTGGGGTTCTCGGTGTTCTGCAGCAGGGTCAGGCCGACCGGCAGGGTGGCGACCCGCGCGTCGTCGGCCATCAGGAAGGGCCACAGGTATTCGTTCCACTCGTTCACCAGGGTGACCACCGCGAACGCCACCATGGTGGGCCCGGACATGGGCAGCACCACCCGGGTCAGCAGCCGCCACCAGCCCGCGCCGTCCATCCGCGCCGCCTCGATGACCTCGGAGGGCAGCGACAGGAAGTGGTTGCGCATGAGGAAAGTGCCGAAGGCGACGCCGCAGAGCGGAACGATGATGCCCTGGAAGGTGTTCCGCCAGCCCAGCTGCGCGATGAGCGCGTAGTTGGAGATGATGGTGATCTGGTTGGGCACCATGAGCGCCGCGATGATCACCAGGAACACGATGTTCTTGCCGGGGAAGCGCAGGAACACCAGCCCGTAGGCGCTGAGCACGCCGAGCACGAACTTCACCGCGGACACGATGCTGGTCACGATGATGGAGTTGCGCAGGAACTGCCAGAACGGCAGCGTGGTGGTGGCGTCGTGATAGTTGGAGGCCAGCCACTGTTTCGGCCAGTAGCTGACCGGCTGGGAGTAGACCTCCGCGTGCGCCATGAACGAGCGCGTGAGGATGTAGTACAGCGGGACGCCGATGATGATCAGCACGCACACCATGGCGGCGTAGCCGAAGACCTTGGCCCAGAACTCCTGATCGTGGAATGCGCGCAGTAGGTTCAGCCGCTTCACTTCTCGTCTCCTCGGTCCATGACGCGCACCTGGATCAATGTCACGATCAGCAGCACGAGGAACATGATGGTGGCGACGGCCGCGCCGTAGCCCGCCCGCTGGTTCACCCAGGATTCGCGATAGACCTGGTAGATCATGGTGGTGGTGCCGGTGCCGATGGGCCCGCCGCGGGTCATCACGTTGATGAGGTCGAAGACCTGCAGCGAGTTGAGTAGCACCGTGATCGACAGGAAGTAGGTGGTGGGCCGCAGCTGCGGCAGCAAAACCCGGGTGAAGGTGGTCCAGCGGCCGGCGCCGTCGATCTCGGCGGCCTCCATCAGGTCGGCCCGAACCCCTTGCAGCGCCGCCAGATAGATGACGAAGCTGTAGCCCAGGTTCTTCCAGATATAGGTGACCGTGATCATGAACAGTGCCCAGTGCGGGTCCTGCGCGAAGTCGGGTGAGTGGATTCCCATCCGCTGCAGCAGGTCCGGGATCAGGCCGAAGCCGGGGTCGAAGATGAACTGGAAGCCCACGCCGATGGCCGCGCCGGAGATGACGTACGGCGCGAAGATGGCGGATCGAACCACATTGCGCCCGAGCAGCTTGCGGTCCAGCAGCAGCGCGAGGGCCAGGCCCAGGATCATGCTGCCCAGCACCGCGGCGACGGTGAACACGACGGTATTGCCGACGATCTGCCAGGAGTCGTCGCGCCCGAACCATTCGGTGTAGTTGTCGAATCCGACCCAGTTCAGGGTGGTCGCGGAGATGTTCCAGTCGGTGAAGGACAGTCGCACGTTGTCGATCAGCGGCCGATAGACGAACAGCCCCAACAGGATCAGGTTGGGCGCGACCAGGACGGTGAACAGCGCGTAGTCCCGCCAGGGTCTGTTTCGCCACCCGCGCCCGGGGGGCGTCGGGAGTACTCGTTCGGGCCAAGATCGCACCCGCGCAGCCTTGCGGCCCTTGGCAACTGATTGGTTAATTCCAGATGGTAGCTCGCTGAACTGTCGGTCGGCTCCCGCCATCGACTGTTCACCGGTCACACCACCGAGGGGCGCGGACATGCGCCGAATCGTACGACCGCCCAAGATGTTTCGAGGCCAAAACAATATGAACGGTTAGCCAATAGAAAACAGCGAGGGCCGCGCTCGATTCGAGCGCGGCCCTCGCATTCAGGGCTGGATCAGTTCCAGTCGCCCCAGCCGTCGCCGGTGTTCAGCGTGCCGCCCGCGGTGTTCTGCACGATGACCGGGTCACCCTTCTGCACGTTCTCCTGGAACCACTTGGCGTCCTCGGTGGACACGTTCAGGCAGCCGTGCGAGGCGTTCGAGACGCCCTGCTGCGCCAGGCTCCACGGGGCGGCGTGCACGAAGATGCCGCTGTTGGACATGCGGGTCGCGTATTCGACCTCGAGCTTGTAGCCCTCGGGTGCGGTGGTCGGCACGCCGTAGGTGGACGAGTCCATGATCATCTTGCGGTTCTTCTCGCTGACGATGTAGGTCCCGTTCGGGGTCTCGTGACCCTTCTTGCCCATGGAGGTGGGCATGGTCTTCACGACCTCGCCGTTGCGGGTCACGGTGATCGTGTGGGTGGTGTCGTCGGCGGTGGTGATGAACTCGTCGCCGATCGTGTAGGCCACGTCGGTACCACCGGCCTGGACGGTCACCTTGGAGCCGGCGGGCCAGAAGTTCTCGGGCCGCCAGCGGACCTGCTTGTCGCCCATCCAGTAGAAGTGGCCGTTCACCTTGTTGGTGGAGGTGATGCGGATCGACTTCTCGGCGGCCGCGTGGTCGCCGACCGGGTCCTTGAAGTTGATGATGACGGGCATGGCCACGCCGACCACGTCACCGTCGCCGGGGCTGATGTTCGGGGCCGCGAAGTTGGCGGGCGGAATCGGCGCCTTGGCGTTCGGGTCGGTCGGCAGCGAGCCCGGCTCGGGCTGCGGCATGACCGCGGAGGGGGTGCCCGGAATGTCCGGGCCGCCCGGCCATAGCGGAGTCGCTGAGGCGGGTGCTGCCACCACTGCTCCGGTTGCCGCGATGGCGGCAAGGGCGATCAGTCCCGTCTTTCGATACCGGGTATGGCGCACAGCTTGGTCCTCTCAGATCTTTGTTCTTCACGCAGAACGCGGGCGCACTTCACCCGCAGTAGTCCCAACCCCGCGTCCATTACTACAGCGATCTGTCGAGTGCGCCAACCGCCTTCTGCGACTTATTCATACCGACTGCTAGGTGTTCGCTCAGTCACAACACCGCGGGTCGGTTCCTCGCCGGGTGTGTATGCGCCGATGGCGGCGGCGATTCACCGAAAGTGACACCGGTACGGCCGCTTTCGGAGTGATTGCTTCCCAAAACCTACTTGTGATCGAAATCACCGACGGCGCTTCACGACTCGACGATGTCGAACGTGATGGCGCGCCGCGGTCCGACTGTGATGGTGTGCGGCACCGACGGCGGCGCGCCCCCGCGCGCGAAGCGCGGCGTGAGCCGCATCCGCACCCCGTTCAGCATGGTTGCCAGCACGATGCGCAGCTCGTAATCGGCCAGGGTGGCGCCGATGCAGCGCCGGTGACCGCCCCCGAACGGCGCGTACTCGAACGGGCCGTATTTGCGCTCGAGGAACCGTTCGGGCCGGAAACGCCGTGGTTCCGGCCACACCGCGGGATCGGTGTGCAGCAGGTGCATCGACACCCCCATGGTGTCCCCCGCAGTCAGCGGCTTGCCGAGCAGCGCGAAATCACCTGCGAGCCTGCGCAACACGATCGGCACCGGCGGATGCAATCGCAGCGTCTCCTGGCAGACCGCGTCCAGGTAGGGGAGCTTCATCAACTCGGCCGGATCGGGATCGGTTCCGGCGCCGGTCAATTCGTCGCGCAGCCGAGCCAGCGTGTCCGGTTCCCGGTGCAGCCGGTACAGCGCCCACACCAGTGCGGTGGCGGTGGTTTCGTGCCCCGCCACCAGCAGCGTGCGCAACTGCTCGCGCAGATCGGTGTCGCTGATGGCGTCACCGTCCTCGTAACGCGTATCCAGCAGCAGCGCCAGCAGATCCGTGCCGCCGCCCCCGTGCGCGCGCCGCCGCGTCACCTCGGCGTCGACGAGTTCGTCGAGCCGGTCCCGCGCCGCGGCGAACCGCTCCCAGCCGGTCAGCCCGAACATGTTGCGCCGCAGGCCCGGAGCCAGGAACAGCGTGCTGCCGAAGGATTCCAGGAAGGCGGTGGTGGCGGCGGTGTACTCGGCGCGCCGCGCGGGCTCGTCGATGCCGAACACGGCCGCCAGGATCACCCGCAGCGTGAGTGCCCGGGCCGCCGCGCGGGCATCGACGCGGGTGCCCGGCCGCCACGGCGTCCCGGTGCGTTCGCCATCCAATTCGGCGCGGGTGGCGTCGCGAATGACGGTGCCGTAGGCGCTGATTCGATTGCGGTGGAAGGCGGGCGCGAGCAGGGCGCGCTCGCGCCGGTGCCGCTCGCCGCGGGCCAGGATGAGTGAGGCCGCGCCGACCATCGGCTCGATCGGATTGGGCAGCGGCGGTTCCAGCAGATCCATGGGCGCGCGGAACAGTTCCCGCGCACCGGCGGCGGTGCCGGTGAAGAGAACCGAACCGAGCGTGGGCATGCGCACTCGGAAGGGATCGCCGTCGCGGGCGCGCCGCCAGGTGACGTACCGCTCCAGGATGTCGGTGCTCATGGCTTCCTCTACGGGTGCCCGGATGAAATGGTTCGCAGCCTTGATTCGATCTTCTGGGTGCCCGTGGTGTACTCATGGGCGCACAACTCAAACCTGTTTGTTTCGAAATATAGGACTCGCCCGTGTTGCGTCAGCAGCTTTCCGTCCGGATCGTCGTGCCCGCGATCTCCGCCGTCGCCGCCCTGCTGCTCGCCGGCTGTGGGAGCACCGTCACCGGCCATCCGACGGCCGCCCCCGGCGATATCGTGCTCCCGACCACGACCAAGACCCCCGGGAACACGCCCACCAAGCCCGGCAAGCCCGGTGCGCCGACCACCACTCCGCGCGCGGATCGCGGTGGCAAGACCGACTTCCACGCCTCGATCGGCGACTGCGTGAAGCTGGGCGGCACCACCGAGAACGCCACCATCGACAAGGCGGTGTGCGGCAGCCAGGACTCCAACTACAAGGTGACCGGCAAGGCCCCGAAGAATGCCCAGTGCGGCAAGGACTCCGACCAGGTCTACTACGAGACCCTCAACGGTTCCGAGACCGGCGCGCTCTGCCTGACCATCGACTGGGTGGTGGGCGACTGCATGGAGGTCGGCGGCGACACCGCGCACCGCATCCCGTGCACCAGCAAGACGGCCACCGAGGGCGTGAAGGTGGTGTCGATCGTGCAGCACAGCACCAGCGTCGACGACTGCCCCGACGGTGACCAGGGCTACGTCTACGACGATCGCAACTTCGTCGTCTGCGTGAATACGCTCTAGAACGGCGTCGAAACGCTCCAGGACCGGTACGACGGACAGCGGCGGTGATTCTCGAATCACCGCCGCTGTCCGCATTTCTCGCCTCGGATGACCGAGGGCCGGGTCAGACGGGACGGTAGCCCGCGCCGACACCGCCCCGTGCGTTGACGTCATCCATGATCGCGCTCATATTGGTGCCGACCTCCGGGCCGAAGCAGGCCACCGCCAGGTAGGCGTTGACCATGCCGACCAGGGTGGTGCCGACGACGACCGGCGCGCCGGAATCGCCCTCGACGACGCACATCTGGCTCCAGGTCTCGACATTGGTGTCGAAGACGTCGCCCCACGCGACGCCGCAGGTGTTGCCGGTGGTCCGGCCCTCCTTGCAGACGATGGTGGGGAAGCTCGCCGGACCGCCCATGCCGGTGATGGTGACGCCGCCGATCCGGTTGACCGGGATGACCCGGTTCGGATCGAACTGGATGACGGCGTAGTCCAGATCGTGGTTGGAGTACACGAACTGCCCGATCTGCCCTGCGGCCCGGTCCTTTTCGGCCCAGACCTTGGAGCCCGCGTCGCCGCAGTGACCGGCGGTGAGGCCGACCAGGCGCCCTGCTCCGTCGTGACCGATCGTGGTGACGGTGCATTCGTATTGATCGTCGATGATGATCCCGGAGCCGCCGCCGATGACGGCGCCTCCGTCGGCATGAGCGGCTCCGGCGCCGGCGAGCACGGTGCCGATAGCGACGGCGAGCACGCCGGTCGCCCCGGCCAGTTTGTTGATCATGTCCCTCCAGGTGTCGGAAACCGCACGAATCGCAACCTGCGGTTACACATCCTGTCAGTATTCGGGCCCGGTTGGCGGTTGTAGTGCCTTGTGTTGCCGAGCCGTGTCCTGCTGGGCTTCGCGGCACTTACCTAGTTGGATGGGTATATCGGGACAATGCGCAATGGCTATCGAATTCCGATAAATTTAGTCCTGCAAATTGTTGCCGGTAGGTGTTCGCATCTTCCGGTGGATAGTCGAAAACTAGAACAAGTTCTAGATATCTGCCAGGTTCTTTTGCACGAAAACCAACCCTGATGTGGCTGTTCACAGCCATAGCGTGAATGTGATCCGGCTCTATGATCGGAACCACAATCGGTGGTGTGTTTTTCCTAACTCCGTAGTAGGGTGCGTCAAGCAAACAGTCGCCGGAGGCGGGTAACTCCGGCGTCGAGAGGGGTAGTCAGTGCAGTCGACCACGATCCCGGGGGGACCGGGGAGTCCACCGCCGGCGTCACGGATGAATACGGCAGTGGATTGGGCCAAGGGGTACTGGCGGGACCATCCGAAACGGTCGCTGGAAACCGGCGGCCGCATGATGGTGATGGGTGTCGCGGCGGTCACCGAGCTCTTCGTGGCCATCTTCCGCAGGCGCTTCCCCTACGGTGAGTTCGTCCGGCAGTGCGCCTTCATGGCCAATGTCGCCGCCGCCCCCACCCTGCTGGTCGCCATTCCGATCGGCGTCATCGTCTCGATCCAGGTGGGTTCGGTTGCCGGACAGGTCGGTGCGACCTCGTTCATCGGTGCGGCCAACGGCCTGGGCATCATTCAGCAGGGCGCGCCGCTGGTCACCTCGCTCATGATCGCCGGAGCGGTCGGTTCGGCCATCTGCGCCGACCTCGGCTCGCGGACCATCCGCGAGGAGATCGACGCCATGAAGGTGATGGGCGTCGACCCCATGCGGCGGCTGGTGGCCCCCCGCCTCGGCGCGGCCATGCTGGTCTCCGTACTGCTCTGCGGCTTCGTGGTTTTCGTCGGCTTCCTGACCGGCTACGTCTTCAACATCTTCGCGCAGAACGGCACGCCGGGCTCCTACATCGGGACCTTCTCGTCCTTCGCCGTCACGGCCGATCTGATTGCCGCCCTACTGAAGTCGCTCATCTTCGGCCTGCTCGCGGCCATCATCGCCTGCGACTCCGGGCTCAATGCCAAGGGCGGCCCGGGCGGTGTCGCCAACGCGGTGAACACCGCCGTGGTCATGTCGGCGGTCATGCTCTTCGGCGTCAATCTGATCATCACGCAGCTGTACAACTCCTTCTTCCCCCCAGCGATGGTCTGAGCCGTGTCAGCTACTTACGTACCGCCGCTGCTGCGGCCGTTCACACGCATCAAGGGCGCGGCCGGATGGCCGCGCGACTGGCTGGCGCGCATCGGCCACCAGGTCTTCTTCTTCCTACGCTCGATCGGCTCCATGCCGATGGCGTTCAAGCAGTACCCCAAAGAGGTGTGGCGGCTGCTGTCCGACGTCACCTGGGGCAACGGCAATCTCGTGGTCGGTGGCGGCACCATCGGCGTGGTGCTGATCCTGTCGGCGTTCGGCGGCATGACCGTCGCCATCCAGGGCTACACCTCGCTGAACCTGCTCGGGTTGAGCCCGCTGACCGGTGCCATCTCCGCCTTCGCCACCACGCGTGAGCTCGGGCCCATGCTGGCCACGGTCGCGTTCGCGGCGCAGGCGGGCTGCCGGTTCACCGCGCAGCTGGGCGCCATGCGCATCTCCGAGGAGATCGACGCGCTGGAATCGGTTGCCATCCGGCCGCTTCCGTACCTGGTCAGCACCCGCATGATCGCGGCCATGATCGCCATCGTGCCGCTGTACTGCCTGGCGCTGCCGCTGGCCTACATCTCCTGCTCGTTGACCGTGTCCCTGGTGGGCGGTACCGCGACAGGCACCTTCCAGCACTACTTCTATCAGTTCCTGATCCCCCACGATGTGCTGTACTCACTGCTGAAGGCGATCATCTTCGTCGCGATCACCACCTTCATCCAGTGCTACTACGGGTATTTCGCCTCCGGCGGCCCGGAGGGCGTGGGTGTGGCCGCTGGGCGCGCGATCAAGTACTGCATCATCGCGGTCGTCTTCGCCGACCTGTTCATGACCTTGGCGATCTGGGGGGTCAACCCCGGTATCCGGATCTCGGGATAGGGGGCGCACACGATGATCATCGATCCGAGCGGGCGCGGACCGACGATGCGGCAGCTGCTCATCGCCGGTATCTGCGGCCTCACCGTCATGGCCGTCATCCTGGGCTTCCTGATGGCGCGGTACAAGGGCTACTTCGTCGAAAAGGTCAACGTCACCGCGAATCTCACCACCACCGGTGACGGCCTGCCGGCCAACGCGGACGTGAAGTTCCGCGGCGTGCTGGTGGGCGCGGTCAAGGATGTGTCGGTGGCCGCCAAGGGCGAGCTGCAGCAGGTGCACATCGAGATGAAGCCCGAGTACACCTCGGGCATCCCGGCCAATGTCACCGCGCGCGTGGTGCCGTCCAACCTGTTCGCCGTCACCTCGGTCGAACTGGTCTACAACGGAGCCGATTCCGCGCACATCAAAGAGGGCTCGCAGATCGCGGAGGACACCTCCAAGGGCACCATCGCCCTGCAGGACACCCTCACCACGGTCCGCAACATCCTCGGCAAGCTGGATCCGGTGCAGCTGGGCCGGGTGCTGGGCACCCTGTCCTACGCCCTCGACGGCAGCGGCCGGATGCCCGGCTCCACCATCGAGCGTGTCGACACCTGGCTCGCCGGGGTGCGCGGGGCGGTCCCGGATGTGGGCGGCTTCCTCGACGACTTCTCCACCTCCTTCCGCGCGCTCAACCAGTCCGCGCCGGAACTGATGGGGGTGCTGCAGGATTCGGTCAAGACCGCGCAGACCATCTCCGACCGCCGGGCCGAGCTGACCGCACTGCTGGCCGGGACGTCCAACACCATCGACAAGGTGAACGGCCTCTTCGCCCGCAACCCCAATGTCGGTAAGGACGTCACCAATGGCACCAGCGCCCTGTTCGGCGCGCTGTCGGACAACCCGGACGCGATCCCGCAGGCCATCGCGAACCTCAACGACTCGGTCCGCAAGCTGGGCTCGACGTTCCACTGGGGCACGCAGAACCAGATGATCTGGAACCTGGGCATCACGTTCACGCCGTACAAGCCGTACACCCGCGAGGACTGCCCGCGGTACGGCGAGCTGGCCGCGCCCAGCTGCGGCACCGCGCCGCTCACCTCGGATCCGGGCACGCTGCCGGACTCGTTGCGGCCCAGGTCCATCGACGCCGCGGCGGGTCTGCCGATCACCGCGCCGCCGCCGGGCTTCCCGCTGATCCCGGGCGTGACCGTCACGGGTACGCCCTCGACCGGTGAGGCTCCGAAGCAGCCGGGCAATGACCCGCTCGCGGGCACCCCGCTGCAGGGCATGTTCCCGAACCTGGTTCCCGCGGCCCCGGCGAGCCAGCCGGGGGCCCCGGCGACCGGCAAGGACATCGCCCTCGGCGGTGACGACGCCATCACCGCGATGCTCGGCAGGCGTCCCACCGCGGCGGAATACCTGCTGCTGAGCCCGATTCTGAAGGATGCGACCGTGCACCTGACGCAGAGCGAGGCCGGCCGATGAGCATTCGCAAACCGCTGATCGGCTTCGGCATCTTCGCGATCGTGTCCGTCCTGGTGACCGCGGTCATCTGGAACACACTGGCCCGCACCGTGCAGGGGTCCACCAACACCTACTCCGCGACCTTCACCGATGTGCTGGGTCTGCGTCCGGGCGACGACGTGCGGATGGCCGGCGTGCGCGTCGGCAAGGTGAACAAAATCGAGCTGGACAGCAAGAACCAGGCCAAGGTGACCTTCATCGTGCAGCGCGATCAGACGCTGTTCGGCGACACCAAGGCGCTGGTCCGCTACCAGAACCTCATCGGTCAGCGGTATGTCGCGCTGACCCCGCCGGTCGCGGGCAAGCCCAAGACCGGTGATCACGTGGCGCTGAAGAACAATGGCGTGATCCCGATCGAGCGCACCGAGCCGTCGTTCGACGTCTCGGGTCTGCTCAACGGTTTCCAGCCGCTGTTCCAGGTGCTGCAGCCGGAGCAGGTGAACAACCTGTCCAACACCTTCATCCTGGCGTTGCAGGGCGACAATGTCTCGTTGAGCGCGTTCATCACCCAGGCCGCCGCGGTGGCCTCGGACTTCGAACGCCGCGACGGGATCCTCTCCGACGTGATCACCAATCTGTCCAGCGTCATGTCCGGCCTGGCCAAGCGCGGCGACGAACTGGAGACGCTGGTCACCCAGACCCGCGCCCTGATCGGCGGCCTGTACGCCCAGGGGCAGTCGCTGCAGGCGTCCACGGTCCAGATCGCCGACGCCACACTGGGTCTGGTCGACATGTTCGGCAAGATCCAGCCCAAGCTGGTGGCGGCGCAGGCCTCCAGCAACGACGCGCTCGCGTTGCTGCTGGCCAACGGCCCCAAGCTGGACCAGGCCGCGGTGGATCTGCCCGGCATCCTCTCCGATGTCGGCAAGTTCACCCAGAACGGCGCCTACGCCAATGCCTACCTGTGCGGCCTGGATGTCTCGCTGTACGGTGTCCTCTTCCCGCGCGGTCTGTTCTCGCAGATCGGCGGCAACTCCCACTCGGCGGTGTGCCGGCCATGATGTCGAAACTCAAGTCCCGCTTCAATTCCAACCGCAATTTCTGGCTCGGCGTGCTCGGCGCCGCGGTGATCGTCGGGCTGCTGATGGGCTCCTCCATCTACAAGTCGGTCGGCATCGGCACCAAGAGCGTCAAGGCGGAGTTCGTGCAGACCGCCGGCATCAAGGTCGGTGACAAGGTGGACGTCTCCGGCGTCCCGGTCGGCACCGTCTCGGCCGCCGAGCTCGAGGGCGACCACGTGCTGATCACCCTGAGCGTCAACGACGATGTGAAGCTCGGCCAGGACGCCAAGGCCTCGATCAAGATGGCGACCCTGCTGGGCGCGCGCTACGTCGACCTCGTCCCGGGTGACGGCAAGGGCCTGAAGGGCAACCGGATCCCCAAGTCCAACACCGTGGTTCCCTACAACCTGGCCGACGTGGTCCAGGAGGGCACGCCGAAGTTCGAGGAGCTCGACACCAAGAAGCTGGCGGACTCGCTCAATCTGATCAATCAGCAGATGGGCGACACCCCCCAGATGACGGTGCAGGCCCTCGACGCCATCGGCGCGCTGGCCAAGACCATGAACAACCGCAAGGACCAGGTCGACCAGCTGCTCAAGGATCTGGACAAGGTCACCAAGATCCTCGGTGACAACCGCAACAGCGTGCTGCTGGTGATCACCCAGGGCGAGGCCATCGCCAACCGGGTGATGGAGCGGCAGGGCCTGCTCAAGAGCCTGCTGGACAATATCGCCACGCTCAGCAAGCAGTTGCAGCAGATCGGCGCGCAGAACGACAACCGGTTCGGCCCGACGCTGACGCAGCTCAACACCATGGCCGAGGGTCTGCAGAAGAACAAGGACAACCTGGATCGGCTGCTGTCGATCATGCCGCCGGCCGTGCGGCAGTTCAACAATGTCTTCGGCAACGGCAACTACGGTGAGGTCGCGCTGCCCTGGCTGTTCCCGGACAACTGGTTGTGCTTCGCGCAGGTGAACGAGGGGTGCCACCCATGATGCTGAAACGAATTGCCCAGGCGGCCATGGTCGGTGTGGCGGCCGCCGCCATCGGCTCGTGCTCGCTCGTACCGCTCGGCGTGAAGGACGCCGCGGGTCAGACCCAGCACTTCACCGCCGACTTCCTCAATATCGCGGGCATGTTCGAGGGCAACCCGATCACCGTGCTCGGCCTCGAGGTGGGCCGGGTCGACAAGATCGTGCCCAAGGGTCAGTACGTCGAGGTCCACATGACCGTGGACAAGGGTGTCGACATCCCGAAGAACGTTCAGGCCGCGCTGGTTTCGCCCTCCATCGTGACCGACCGGCACATCGAGCTCACCCCGCGCTACACCGGCGGTGACAAGCTGCGCGACGGCGCGCACCTGACCACCCAGCAGACCAAGACCCCGGTCGAGCTGGACACCATGATCAAGACCATCGACTCGTTCGCCGCCGCGCTGAAACCCCAAGAGGGACAGGACGGCATCGGCCCGCTGTCGGGCCGGGTGCTCTACCCGATGATGAACGGCAACGGCGAGAAGATGCGCGATGTGCTCAACTCGCTGTCCGGCGCCCTGAAGACGGGCCTGGACAACAAGGACGCCATCTCCACCATCATCATCAAGCTGAACGAGCTGACCACCATGCTCGCCGAGAACGACGATTCGGTGCGCGGGTTCAGCAACAAGATCACCCAGATGACCGGGCTGCTGTCCGACCAGGCCCCCGGCCTGCAGGCCACCCTCGATCAGCTGAACGCCTTCCTGGCCAACACCAGTGGCGCGTTCTCGCAGTACTCCGATCAGCTCAACGGCACCCTCACCGGGCTCACCGCGGTCACCAAGCAGCTGCGCGACAACGCGGCCGGGGTGACCGAGGTGGTCGACGTGACGCCGCTGCTCATGCAGAACCTGGACCGCTCGGTCAACCGGCAGGGCAACTTCATTCGCCTGCACGGCCTGATCGGCACCGCGCTCTCGGGTGAGATCGTCAGCCTGTTCTGCGAGCGTGTGCAGATGAAGGCGGACGGCTGCCGGACGGGCAAGATGGAGGACTTCGGACCCGACTTCGGTCTGATGGCGGCGGCGCTGGGGATGACCAAATGAGTAATCGAATGTCGGCCCTCTGGGGTGAGCGCACGGGCCGCCGGGCGCGGCGCGCGATCGTCGCGGTCGCGGTCACCGCGACGGCCGTGGTGGCGTCGGGCTGCGGTGTCACGGTGGAGAGCCTGCCGCTGCCCAAACCCGGTCCGGGCAGCGATACCTACACGATTCACGCGGCCTTCGACAATGCCCTGAACCTCCCGGACCAGGCCAAGGTCAAGATCGGTGGTTCCGACGTCGGGGTGGTCACCAAGATCACCACCAAGGACTTCAAGGCCAATGTCGACCTGGCCATCCGCAAGGACATCGAGTTGCCCCAGGGCAGCACGGCGGAACTGCGGCAGGCCACCCCGCTCGGCGACGTCTTCGTGGCGGTGTCCAAACCCAAGACCCAGCCCGGCGCGGAGATGCTGAAGGACGGCGGCCGGATCGAGAACACCTCGGCCGGCGCCACCGTCGAAGAGCTGCTGATCTCGGTCTCGTTGCTGTTCAACGGCGGTGGCATCGCCAGCCTGTCCAAGCTGACCTCCGAGATGGACTCCATCGTCGGCGGCCGCGGGGAACAACTCGGCCACGTGCTGACCCAGATGACCAGTGTGATGGCCAGTCTCAACAAGAACAGCGCGCGCGTCGACAATGTGCTGTCCGGCTTCAGTGCGCTGGCCAACACCATCGAGGCCAATCACCAGCAGCTCGGCCAGGTGGCCGACAGCCTGCCCGGCATGATCGGCGCCATCGCCGAGAACAACCAGGCCATCGGCGATCTGCTCAACAAGATCTCGACGACCAGTGCGGCCCTGGGTGATTACGCGAACACCACGTCGGACTCGCTGGGCAGTCTGCTCGACAACCTGAACCAGCTGATGTCGGCGCTGGCCCGGACCGATCAGACGCTCGGCCCGGCGCTGGACGCGCTGCACGACATCCGGCCCAAGGCCGACGCCTCCTTCAAGGGCGACACCCTGGCCGTCGGCGCCACCCTCACCATGCTCGATATCGGCCTGCTCACCGACCCGGCCAACAGCAAGTTCCCGGACCTGAAGGACCTCAACGATTTCGGCGGCAGCCTGATCCAGGTCCTGCAGATCATCTACGGCCGGATCAACGGGGGACACCGATGAACTGGGTATCGCGACACAAGAACCTGGTGTCCAATGCCGCGCTGGTGCTGATCCTGCTGGTGGGCGCGTCCTACCTGGCGATCAGCGTGATGCGGGTGAACCCGCTGCGCGAAACCTACACGGTGACGGTCAATCTGGACCGTTCCGGCGGGTTGCAGGCGGGCAATGACGTGACCCTGCGCGGCTTCCGGGTCGGCAAGGTCGACGACATCAAGCTGATCGACAACGGCGCGGCCATCGCGGCCACCGCCGAGATCGACAAGAAGTACTCCATTCCCGCGGACACCGTGGTCGCGGTGGGCGCGCTCTCCGGCGCGGGCGAGCAGTACATCGACTTCCGCCCGAACACCGAGAGCGGCCCGTTCCTGCACAACGGCTCGCTGGTGCAGTTCGATCCGGCCAAGGTCAAGACGCCCACCCCGGTGTGGTCGGTGCTCGACAACGCCAGCGCCCTGATCGCGCAGGTGGATCCGGACAAGTTCAGCGTCGTCCTGACCGAGCTGGACACCGCGTTGTCCGGCGGCCCGGACCAGCTGCGTTCGCTGATCAACGCGGTCAGCATCGCCACCAAGGGTCTCGACGATCTGCTCCCGCAGACCACCAACCTGCTCAAGAATTTGCAGGTCATTTCCGGCACCACCGCGCTCGCGCAACCGGACCTGGGTACGCTGACCCGTAATTCGAGTGTGTTGTTCAACCAGTTCAACGACGCGAATGCCGAACTCCAGAAGATCCTGGAGCAGGCCCCCGGCCAGATGCGGGACCTCGGCGCGGTGCTGGACCGGACCGCGGACCCGATGACCAGCCTGGCCACCAACTTCGCGGCCATCACCAGGGCCGCGCAGCTGCGCGCGCCGGCGCTGCGGGCACTGTTCCCGTCGCTGGTGATCGGTACCTCCGCCATGGGTGTGCCCGCGCACGACGGCGAGTTCTACACGATTCTCGATATCTGGCCGCGGTCCTTCTGCGACTACGTCACCAAGAAGGTGCGGCCGGATGCGGCCACCGAGAACACCTTCCCGCGGTGGGCGGGCTACTGCCAGAACCCGCCGCAGGACCAGCAGATCCGCGGATCGGCCAACGCTCCGCGACCGGACGTGCCCAACAACGGCGCACTGCCGCCCGCGGGCGCGGATCCGAACGAGCGGACCCTGCCGCCGGTCAAGTGAGGCCATAACCAACACGGTGCGTCCGCAGCGCACCGGGAAAGTGATCGATAGATGTCGGACGACGCTGCCCAGGACAAGAAAACCGAAGACGATTCGATCGCCGAGGCCGCTAGCCAGGGCAACGCCGAACAGGTCACCGAGCCGGCCGCCGCCGAGCCGAAGGCGAGCGAAACCGCCGAGCCGAAGGCGAGCGAAACCGCCGAAACGGTGGTGATCAGCAAGGACGCCGAGCCGAAGGCGAGTGTGGACGCCGAGGCCGCGGCGGGCTCCGAGTCGCCCGCCGATCCGAAGGCGGGCGGCAAGTCCGGCCTGCTGTCCGCCGTGCCGGTGCCGCTGGTCGCGCTCGGCGCCCTCGGTGTGGTGGCGGTGGCCGCGATCGCCGGTGCGGCCGGATTCTGGTGGCAGTCCCACGACCGCGCCCAGCAGCTCGACGACCGCGACAACGCCACCTCGGCGGCCTGCGGTTTCGTACGCACCCTCACCGCGTACGACGAGAAGTCGCTGCCCGACTTCGCCGCCCGGATGAAGGCGCAGATCGCCGACGGCGGCGAGTTCGCGCAGAGCTTCGATCCGGTCGCCTCCGACCTGCAGGATCTACTGATCAAGCAGCACGCCAAGGCGACACTGGGCATGCTGCGCTGCGCCTACGAGTCCGGCGACGCGAACAAGGCGACCATCCTGGTGGACGTGCTCCAGACCGCCAGCAACGATCTGCACGCCCAGCCGGTCGTGCTGCCGCTGCCCTCCTACGTCGAGCTGGAGAAGAAGGGCGACAAATGGCTGGTCACCAAGTACCGCACGGTCTATGGAAACGATGACAGCGCCATCCCCGGCGCGGGTGGCGACAAGCAGGGCGTCCAGCCCTCGGGCCAGGCGACTCCCCCGGCGCAGCCCGCGCCGACGTCCGCGGCTCCCAAGCCCGGCAACTGAGTAGTTCGCCACAGCGCGAAAAGGGCCCGCCCCCGGATCTTTCCGGAGGTGGGCCCTTCTGGTTGTATCGCGGCGTTATCGTCGCAGGTAGGCGCGCTGCACCCGGGTCCTCGGGGCTGTTCTCAGAACAGTGTGAGTGCCTCGGTGACAGGCGCTTTGGCGGCGGCGGCCCGGCGGCGCGGGGTGGCCGGTGCGGAATGCGCGGTCGCGCCGATCTTCTCGGCCGGTTCCGCGGGCGCGGTCACCGGCAGCGGCTCGGTCTTGGGTTCCACGACCGGGATCGGCGCGGTGGGCGGATCGAAGGGCTCCGGCTGACCGGCATCGGAGTCGGTGGTCTGCCCGGTGGCGGCGGCCTGGCGGGCCGCCTGTCCGGCCAGGGTGTCGGCCTGTTCGTTGAAGTAGTTGCCGACGTGGCCGCGCACCCAGCGGAACCGGACCGGACCGGGGCGGGTGGCGATGGCGCGATCGATCTGCTGGATCAGTTCGACATTCTTGACCGCCGCGCCGGTCGAGGTCTTCCAGCCGTTGTTGCGCCAGCCGTGGATCCACTCGGAGGCGCATTTGATGGCGTAGAGCGAATCGCTCTCGATGAGTAGGGGTTCGGCGCTCGGATGGGCCCGGACGGCCTCGAGTAGCGCGCGCAGTTCCGCGATCTGATTGGTGCCCGAGGGCCCGCCGCCGCTGGCCGAGCCGCCCGCGTGATTGACCCAGGCCCAGCCGATCGCCCCGCCCGGATTGCGCAGGCATGATCCGTCGGTGCTCACGATGATCATGCGGCCTACCCTACGCGATCCGGCCGACAAGATCGGTGCCGTGGAATTCCTCTATCTCCCTGCGCAATTGCGATTCGGTCTGCCGGACCGTGGCCTGCACCAATGCGGCCAGCGCCGCGGAGAGCAACTTGCCGGTGACACCGCGCGGCGCCCAGTATTCGGTCTCCGAGGTCAGCACCGCGCGTCCGTACCCGAGTGGGTCGAAGCGCAGGGTGATGACACAGAAGTTGGAGCACGCCGACGCCGGCTTCCCCTTCCGGCGTCGGCGCAGTGTGTACTCGATGACCGCGTTGCGGCGGTAGTCGGTGATCTCACACTCGATCGTGGGGTGCCACAGGCCGACGCGCAGCGTCGCGGCGAATACCGCTCCGAGACCATGGTCGGAATCCCCGACCGGCTCGAAGGCGGCCACGCCGAACGCCCAGTCCGGCACGAACTGATGGTTGTCCGTATATGTGAACGCGACTTCCACCGGTGCGCCGACATCACTCGCGTACTTGAAATGGCCCATAGGCTGCTCCCTGTCCCACGGCTGCCATCAAAAGTACTACAGCAATCCTATTTATTGAACGGAGTCGCCCAATCGATCCACGATGTACTCGGCGATCGGCAGCGCGGAGGTGGCCGCCGGGGACGGTGCGTTGAGCACATGCACCGAGCGCGGGGTGCGCTCGAGCAGGAAGTCGTGAGCCAGGCTACCGTCGCGCAGCACCGCTTGGGCGCGGATACCGGCCTCCCGTGGCAACAGGTCGGCGGCCGTCAACTCCGGGCAGTAGCGGCGGCATTCGGCCAGGTAGCCGCGCTTGAACAGGGAGTTGCGCAGCTCCCGCAGCCCGGTGCGGACATTGGCGGC
Source organism: Nocardia sp. NPDC005746 (assembly GCF_040630785.1). Classification (NCBI taxonomy): domain Bacteria; kingdom Bacillati; phylum Actinomycetota; class Actinomycetes; order Mycobacteriales; family Nocardiaceae; genus Nocardia; species Nocardia sp. NPDC005746. Next base: position 227,910 of record NZ_JBEXYE010000001.1, on the reverse strand, counting down.
GGCCACCTTGTGAAAACCGCGGTAGCCCAGGATCTCCCGGGCGTCACGCAGATTCACGCTGCCCTTGCGGTACCCCTCGCGGGCCAGGCCGAGCACGGCATTGGGCCCGACGGTCAGCGCGCCGTCGATGGTGGGGCTCAGATGCACCCCCAGGAACGGCAATTCGGGATCCGGGATCGGGTAGATGAGGGTGTTCACCAGATCTTTGCGGTGCGGCGGCAGTTGGTAGTACTCGCCGCGGAAGGGCACGATGCGCAGATCGATGTCGAGTCGCGCCAGTCGCGCCATCCGGTCGGCCTGCAGGCCCGCGCACACCACCAGCCGCCGGGTCTGCCAGGTGCCGGGCGGACCGGAAATTGTTACCGCTGAGTCTGTTTCGGTGATAGCGGCGATCTCCGCGTTCAGGACGATCTCGCCCCCGGCCGCGCGCACGTCCTCGGCCAGCGCCCGGGTCACCTTGCCGTAGTCGATGATGCCGGTGCTCGCCACGAACAGGGCCCCGACCCCGGTGATCCGCGGCTCCCGTCGCACCAGTTCGGCGGCGTCGAGCAATTCCACCTCGACCCCGTTGGCGACCGACCGCTCGTAGAGCGCGAGCATCCGCGCGTGCTCTGCCGCATCGGTGGCCACCAGCAGTTTTCCGCATTCCTCGAACGGAATGTGGTGTGCCGCCGCGAATTCCTTGGTCAGCTCCGCGCCGCGCACGCACAGCCGCGCCTTCAGGCTTCCGGGCTCGTAGTAGATGCCGGAGTGGATGACCCCGCTGTTGTGCCCGGTCTGGTGCAGGCCCAGCTGTCCGGCCTTCTCCACCAGCAGCAGGCTCGCCCCCGGGTGACGCTGGAGAATGCGGCGCGCGGTCGCCACCCCGACGATGCCCCCGCCGATCACGCAGTAGTCGTACACACCGGAAGTCTCACACAGTGACGGTCGCGGAGTCTGCTCCGTGGACGACGTTCGTATCGGCCGCGGCCGGGACCGGATGCCGGGCGATCTGCAGGCCGTAGGTGCCCAGCGCCGGATCCGACAGGGTCAGCGTCACGTCGCCGCGGCTGTTCACATCGGTGCGCAGCCGGGTGTTGGCGGTCGGATCGGTGGTGATCCCCAGCTGCTGCCCGAGTGGCGAGTTCAGCAGCACGTCGGCCACGGTGGCGAAGACGTTGGTGTCGAGGGTGAGGGTCACCGTCTCGTGCTGAACCCCGGCCAGCTGCGCGCCCACATAGGTGGTGCCGAGCCGGAGCTGACCGGCCAGCGGCCGCGGCGCCTCGGCCGCGGGAGCGGTGCCCGGGGTGTGGTCCGGAATCACCTGCGCCACCGCGGAATCCAGTGGATATCCGCTGAAAAGCGAGGTCAGCGTGATCTTCTCGGCGATCGGCGCGCCGAGCTGGACGCCCGGCCGATCGGTGGCGGGGCCGGGCGCGGCGAGCGCCGGGCGTCCGGCCGGTGTGGTGGTCGTGAGCTTGCCGGGCCGCTGGGCCATCTCGTTGGCGATGTACGAGCCCGCCGCGACGGTCAGCCCGATGCTGGCCATGCTGGCGGTGACGATGGCGCTGTAGCGGATCACCTGGGCTGTTCGCCGGGTCGACCGGGCGGCCTGGGTCGCCAATTGATGCGACATGACTGGTGCGTCCTCTCCCTCTCCCCTGGGGCCCCCTGCGCAACGCAGACCCGCACCATTGAAAGTCGTACGCACGTCCAGATTACGGTGGCGGCGGGTACCACATGCCTGGGGTGAGACCAGGATCACTATCGAGAAAGGTTGGGCATCATCAGGTTTTCGGCAGCGAAAGCCTGGGTAAAAACTTGTTAGCGGCGAGCGCCAACTCGACTGCCATCGAAGAGACCTCCGGCCAACGGCGTCCGGTCGGCACCAGGCACGGCGCACCCAGGCTGGCGCTCGCTCGCTCCCTCCCGGTCGGTCGGGCATTGCCCGGACCGCTGGGAGAAAAGCCCCTGTGGGAATTGGGGATTCTGGTCGGAGGCCGGGATCGACGGCGGGTCAGCCGAACTGGCCCGCCGTTCTGCCGCTTCCGGGCGGACCGGCGAAGGCCTGGGCCAGGCCCAGCCATTCCAACGCCTCCTCGCCCCGCACCTCGAGAGCCAGATCGTCGAGATGGCGACGCTGGGTGACCAGCTGGCAGAAATCCCAGGCCGGACCGCTGATCCGCTGCGCGGCGTCGTCCGGGCCCCAGGTCCACAGACTGCCATCGGGCGCGGTCAGCTCGATGCGGAACTCCTCGGCGGGAGCGGTCTTGCCGTGCGTCATGTACGCGAAGTTCCGGGTCCGGACGCCGATGTGCGCGATGTGCCGCAGCCGCGCGGTGGGCTCCCGGGTGAGGCCCAGCGTGTCGGCCACGTCCTGGCCGTGCGCCCAGGTCTCCATCAGGCGGGCGGTGACCATGGAGGCGGGGCTCATGGGCGGGCCGAACCAGGGCAGTTTGGTCCCGGCCGGAACGGCGCGCAGCGCCTCCACCAGGGCGGCACGGTCGCGACGCCAGTCGGCGAGCAATTGCGGCGCAGGGGTTTTCGCGCCCTCCTCGGCGGCCTCGTCGACGAAGGTGAGGGCCTTCGGCAGCGCCGCCTGCACCAGCTTGTCGAATTCGGCCGCATCGGTGGCCGCGATGGCGGCGACCTGATCGGTCCAGTTCAGGTGGGCGATCTGGTGCGCGATGGTCCACCCGGCGGCGGGCGTGTCGCGCTCCCAGCCGGTCGGATCCAGGTCCGCGATCAGCCGATCGAGATCGGCGCATTCGGCGGTGAAGTCGGCGAGCAATGCCTCGAGATCGGCCACGGGCCCAGCATCGCAGCCGTCCCGGAAAAATGCAAGCATGCGTGCTTGATTTCCTGGGCTGCCGGAGAGTTGCTCCGAAAGGGCTGTCTACCAGCCGAAAAGGATCAGATGCACGGCCCCGACCACCAGGCCCAGGGCGGCGCCGTGGAGATACAGCAGCCAGGCGTCCTGCTCGACGGAGGCGTAGAACATCTCCATGAACTCGCCCGGCGTGAGCTGCTGCAGCTTGCGGGCCGCGAACTCGTCGATCTTCTTGGCCTGCGCGGCCGCGAATTCCGGATCGTCGGCCAGGCTCGGGGCCAGCCCTACCGCCGCGGTGGTCGCGCCGATCTTCAGATTGTCGAACTGCCGCTTGCCGAACACGGTCCGCACCACCGAGTGCGTCGGCCCGAGCTGGCGGTGGATCTCCTTGGCGATGAGCCGTTCCAGCAGCTGCCGGGTCTTGTCACCGTTGGGGCCGCTGAGCAGTTCGCCCGCCAGGTTCGGCAGGGTCAGCACCTGGTAGGCCAGGATGTGGGCCAGATCGGCGGCGGCCTCGGGCTGCCGCTTGGCCAGCAGCGCCTGCTTCCACAGGTACTTGTACCAAGGCTGGGGATCGCCCGGCTCGAACACCATCTTGACGGCGATGACATTGACCAGCACGCCGATGGTCGCGGTCGCGGACAGGATGACCAGCCACGGCGGGATCCAGCCCAGCACCGGAATGCTCTGGTGCACATGCATGTACAGCGCGAGCAGCAGGCCGAACGGCGCGCCCAGCAGGCCGATGCGGACCATGAACTTGAGTTCCGGTGCGGCGATGGTGGTGGTCAGGTCCTTGAGGATCTCCGGGTTCTCCCGCAGATACCGGATGACGAAGTCCTTGATGTCGATCAGCTGGTCGACATTGTCGCCGAGCTGGTCGAAGGCGGTCCGGGCCAGCGACGGCAGTTCGCGTTCGATGCGCTGGTAGAGCGCATTGCGCACGGACTTGGGCACCGCGCCCCACAGGTCAGGGTTCTCCTTGCTCATGATCTCGTCGACCATGCCCGGCACCTGTTTGCGGCCCACCTCGGCGATGTGGTCGGCGATGCCCTCGAGGTCGAGTTCGCGAATGAAGTCCTTGGGACTGCCGATCCGCATGATGGCCACGTCCACACAGATGCTGGCCATCTTCTCGGCGCGCGCGGGGATGAAGCCCTGGAAGCCGAGCTGCCTGCCGTCGCCGGAGAAGGTGGGCAGCACCTGGACGCGGCGCGGCAGGTAGGGGTAGAGGATCTCGAGGCCGGGCACCCGGAAACCCTTGAAGTAGACCGGCCAGAACAACATCAGCACGCCGGTCCAGTTGGTGAGCCAGCCGGCGATGGCGCTGAAGATGGGGAAGCTGATCAGATCGACCACGAGTTTGGACTGGCCCGTCAGTTGTTCCCAATCCAGGAACAGGCCCGAGGCCAGTGTCGTCATTGCGGGGTCCCCCTACGGCCGAGCTCGTGGTGAGAAATCAGATCCCCAACACTCTCATCGGTCCGAGTCGCTGTCAAAAGGTCCTGGCCTGGAAGAACGTGTCGTGTCGTGCCGGTGTGGGCGGGGTCATGGCAACGTACTCTGCGGCGGGTCCGGGAGTTCGGAATACTGGTCAACCGACCAGGGTGGTAGTCGGGGAGTCCAGGGTGACAGGCAGGGAGCAGAGTATGACCGTCGATCGTCGGGCCTTCATCGGCGGCACCGCCGCCGCGGCAATGGGCGGCGCTGCGGCGCTGACCGTGGGCGCGGCGCCCGCGCAGGCCGAGAACGCCCCGGCCGTCGGTAAATTCGCCTTCCCTGACGCGCAGCGGCTGCGCGTGCTCGTCACCGGCGACGCGGGCACCGGCGCGCGCCCGCAGTGGCAGGTCGCCGACGCCATGCGCGAACAGCATGCGCGCGACCCGTTCTCGCTCGCCCTCGCCCTCGGCGACAATGTCTACGAGCAGGGCCCGTGGGCCGACGACGACGCCCAGTTCGCGGCCAAGTTCGAGAACCCCAACCACGACCTCGACTTCCCCTGGCTCATGGTGCAGGGCAATCACGACAATTCCTCGATCCTGCCCGGCGATGGCGGCTGGCTGCTGCGCGGCGATCACGAGGTGGCCTATCACGCTCGCTCGGCCCGCTGGTTCATGCCGTCGCGCTATTACTCGGTGCGGGTTCCGCAGGAGAATCCGGTCGTCGAGTTCTTCGTGCTCGACCTGAATCCCGTCGCCGCTTACCTGCCCCCGCTCTTCCAGCCGTACTGGGCGGCCGACGGCCAGTTCATGACCGAGCAGGCGGCCTGGCTGGACCGCGCTCTCGACGAGTCCCCCGCGCCCTGGAAGATCGCCTGCACCCACCATCCGTACCGCAACAATGGGCCGCACGGGAACGCCGGCGAATACGACGGATTGACCATCGGCCCGATCGACGGCCGCCACGCGCGGGACTTCTTCGAGGCGCACGTGGTCGGCCGCTGTCAGTTCCTGCTGTCGGGCCACGATCATTCGCTGCAGGTGCTCGAACCCACCACCGCGTCGAAGGGCACCCGGCAGATCATCTCCGGCGCGGCCGCGAAATCCGTGCACGGCGAACCGTCCTCGGGCGGCGAGGGCAGCCCCAACGTCGCGCTCTACGAGAACTACAACGATCTGGGCTTCATGGTCCTGGACCTGACCCCCGCCGCCGCGGACCTGGGGGTCTACACCGTCGACCTCTCGAACGGCCAGTCCGCCAACGTCTTCCAACGTCGGCTCGGCTAGCCCGCACCAGGCACGCTCGTCGCCTACGGTTTCAGGACGATCCGGATCGGGTTGCCTTCCTTGGCCTCCAGGGCGTGCACGGCCTTGGGGGCGTCGGCGAGCGGCACCACGGCGCTCACCGAGCGCGCGAAGTCGATTCGTTGCAGCCCTTGGAGTTTCACCAGCTGGGTGACATGCTCCGGTGCGGACCCGTAGTGCCCGCGCAGCTGCTGCTGGAAGAAGCTGAACGCGGTGCCGCCGGTAATGGTGATCGGCTTGTCCGTCAGCCCGACCAGCACCAGGCGGCCCTGCGGTGCGAGGCAGGTGACCGCTTGTTCGCGCACCGGCGCCACGCCCGCGAAGTCGAAAGCCGCGGCCAGACCGGTGCCGCTGGCCTGGAAGATCTTGGCGCGCAGGTCCGGATCGGCCGGATCGAACGCCAGATCCGCGCCGAAGGACAGCGCGCGCTCACGGGCGGCGGGCAGCGGATCGATCGCGATGATGGGTGCGGCCCCGACCAGGCGCAATAACTGGATCCCGTGCGCGCCGAGCCCGCCGACACCCCAGACGCCCACGGCCTCACCGGCTTTCACCTCGGCGGTGGCGGTGATGGCCGCCCACGGCGTGGACACCGCGTCGGGGATGAAGCAGGCCTGTTCGAAGGGCAGTTCGTCGGGAATCGGGACCAGGGTGTCGACGCGGGCCAGGGTGTATTCGGCCCAGCCGCCGTCGTAGTCGACGCCGCGGGTGAAGGTGGCGCCGCCGCGCAGTTCGCCCGCCTGCAACAGGACTCGATCGCCGACCTTCGCGGTGGTGACCCCCGGTCCGAGGGTGTGGACGGTGCCCGCGACCTCGTGGCCGAGCGTCACCACGTCGCCGCGCAGGAACAGCGGGGTGAGGGTGCCGTCGATGAGGTGCACGTCGGACAGGCACACACCGGCGGCTTCGACCTTGACCAGCACGTGGTCCGGGCCGGGTTCCGGGATCGGCACCCGGTCCAGTTCGAGTCGGCGTTCGGGTCCCAGATGGAGTCGTGCGGCCAGCATCGTCATCGGCTCATCGTAGGCCGATGTCGGTGAGTCCACGGTCGAGAAAACGGATCATCCAGACGAAACTCTGCTCGGCGTCGTCGCTCCACTGGAAGCCGTCGGAGGCCTGCAGGCTGGCGAAACCGTGGAAGGTGGAGCGCAGCGTGCGCAGCGCGTGCACCATCTCGTCGGCGCCGATGCCGTAGCCGCGCAGCACCGCCTCCATGGATTCCAGCAGCCGCGAACCCGATTGCAGCAGTGGGTCGTCCGGCCCGGTGAAGCGCGCGCCCACGGTGGCGGCGTACCGGCCCGGATGTTCGACCACGTAGCCGCGGAAGGCGTTGGCGAAGGCGGTGAGCGCGTCGCGGCCCGCGAGTCCGTGCATGGCGTCGCGGACCCGGGCGTCGAGTTCGGCCATGGCGAGCGCGGCGATGCCGTGCCGCAGATCGGCCAAGCTCTCGATGTGCTTGTACAGCGACGGCGTGCGCACTCCGAGCCGCTGCGCGAGCGCGCCCAGCGCCAGGTCGCCGAAGCCGACCTCGTCGGCGAGGGCGGCGCCGGCGGCGATGACGTCGGGCCGGTTCAGCCCGACCCTAGGCATGGTGTTCCTTCAGGAATGGCAGCATCAGTTCGGCGGTGCGCTCGGCGGCCTCGAACTGCGGGTAGTGGCCGGTGCCCTCGATCAGGCCCAGGCTGCCCAGTCCGGCGGGCAGAGCGGCGACGATGCGCTGGCCCTCGGCCTCGGGGCTCGGGAAGTCCGGGTCGGCGGTGCCCATCAGGATGAGCGCGGGCCGGGTCACGTTGGGCACCTGGGCTTCCGCGTCGGCCGGGGTGGACTTGCCGCATTTCATGAACTCGGCCATGCGACCGGGCTCGTTCAGCTTCGCGGCCACCTCGCCCAGGTAGGTGTCGAGGTCGGCGGGCTGGGACGGCATGGCCACCCGCAGGTACTTCAGCCACTGCCCGATGCTCTTGAACATCATGGTCCCCATCAGCGGGACCATGCCGCGGCGGTGGCGCGCGTTGGTGAAAAGCGCTCCCACGTCGGCCTTCTGGGTGAGGGTGAAGGGGTTGATCTCCACGATCGCCCGCACCAGGTCCGGCCGCAGCGCGGCGGCGATGGTGGCCGAGCCGCCCGAGAGCGAATGGCCCACCACGATGGCGGGACCGCCGCCCAGCTTTTCGATGACGGCCAGCAGGTCGTGGGCGACATCGGTGCGGCTGATGGCCGCCTTGCCGGTCTCCGACGCCCAGTCCAGGCTGGATTCGCCGTGGCCGCGCATATCGGTGTTGACCACCCGGTATCCGGCCGCCGCCAGCAGGGGGGCGAGGCGCCGGTTCACGGTGCGGTCGATGCCCATCCCATGGGACAGCACCACCAGCGGGCCGGTGCCCTGCTCGTCGTATGCGATCCGGCCGCCGTCGATGTCCACGTACTGCGTCATGGTCCTGTCGCTCTCTGGGGGTAGCTAACTGCGATAGCTATAAAGCTAATCGAGTTAGCCAACCGCGTCAACCCCTGACTTCGTAGAGTTCGTCGATCTCCTTCGCGTACTTGGCGGCAATGGCCTTGCGCTTGAGCTTCATGGTCAGCGTGATCTCGTCGCCGCCCGCCTCCCAGAAGGTCGGCAGCACCACGAACCGCTTGATCTGCTCCACCCGGGACAGGCGTTCGTTCCCGGCGGCCACCCCGGCCGCGATCGCCTCGAGCACCGCCGGGTCGGCGAATCGCTCCCCGGTCTCCTCGTCGAGCACGATCAGCGCCGTGTTGTACGGCCGACCGTCACCGATCACCGCCATGGCCCCGATCAGCGGGGTCGCGGCTTTCACCGTGTTCTCGATGTGGGTGGGCGACATGTTCTTACCTGCCGCGTTGATGATCAGTTCCTTCTTGCGGTCCACGACCGTGAGGAATCCGTCCGCGTCGACGGTGATGATGTCGCCGGTGGACAGCCAGCCCTCCGCGTCGATCGCCTCCGTGGTCTGCTCGGGCAGCCCTCGATACCCCTTCATCACCAGTGGTCCGCGCACCTGGAGCTCACCGTCGGCGGTGTGTCGGGCCGCCATGCCGGGCAATAGTTTTCCGACCGTGCCGAGTTTCGCGTCGTCCGGATGGGAGACGCTGCAGATGCACGACAGCTCCGACATGCCCCAGATCTCCGCGATCGGAATACCCAGTCCGGCAAAAAATCCCAGGGTCTGCGGCGGAATCGGCGCTGCTCCCGACAGCGCCCAGCGCAGCCGGTCGAACCCCAGAGCGGCCCGCAGGTGTCGCAGCACCAAGTCGTCGGCGCGCTTCCAATCCGCGGCGACATCCTCGGGCACGGCTGCGCCGGCCAGCTGGTAGCCGCTGCGGGTGGCAGCCACCGACAGCGCCCACTCCATCGCCGCCCGCCGATCCACGTCCGGTTCGTTGGCGACCTTGAATTCGATTGCGGCCTTGAGCTTCTCCCACACCCGGGGCACCGCACCCCACACGGTCGGCTTCAGATCGACCAGCGCGGGCGCGATCTCCTTGGCGTCGCTGACGCAGGTGACCTGGGTGCCGAGCACTTCCTGCACGTACAGCGCGGTGAGCCGGTCGGCGATGTGCGCGGTCGGCATGAACGACGTGATGGTGTCGCCGAATACGAACCCCAGTACCTCGGCGATCCCGCGCACCTGGAACAGCAGATTGGCGTGCGTGGTCTCCACGCCCTTGGGATTGCCGGTGGTCCCGGACGTGTAGATCAGGGTGGCGATGTCCTCCGGTCGAACGGCCCGCCATGCGGCCTCGAAGTCGAAATTGGCTGCACCGGACGTGATCAGCTCGGCGACCGTCATGGTCCCCTCGGGCGCGTCGTCGACGCAGATGATCCGATCGAGTGGCACCCCGCAGCTCCGCAACCGCTCCACGTATTGCGGCTCGCACATCACGATTCGCGCTCCCGCGTTCCCGAGCACGTACGCCAGCTGCTCGGCGGGCAGTGTGTTGTACACCGAGAACGATGTCGCTCCCAGATGCTGCGCACCGACTTCGAGGGGATAGAACTCGACCCGGTTGCTCATCATCAGCGCCACGGTGTCCCCACGCGTGACGCCGATGGTGGCTAGCCCGGCGGCGACCTCCCGCACCTGACGGGCGTAGTCCCGCCAGGTCAGAGTGCGTGTGTCGCCGGGAGTGCGCAGCGCGATCGCGTCGGGGTCTAGGGCGGCGGTGTGCTGGAATGCCGCGGGCAGGGTGTCGGTCATCGGCGGTCCTCGATCGCGTGAATGAGCTGGTGGACAGTGGGATTCGCGGCCAGTCGGCCGTCGAGTGCGACATTGATCGCGCCGCGCAGCAGGGCGTAGGGCGTCCATCCGCGCGGTGCGATGGTGCGGGCGGCGCGGCGCGCGATGCCGTCGGCGATGGTGCGAGCGGCCTGGTCGGCGGTGATGCGCACGCTCAGCGGCCAGGGCAGCAGGGCGTCCAGGCGGCGGCCGAGGTCGTCGGCGTCGAGCATGTCGTGGGTCATGGCGGTCTCGACGATGCCGAAGTAGGCGACGCCGGCGGTGGCCCCGCTCGCGGCGAGTTCCACCCGCAGGGCGCGGCCCAGCTGCTCGACCGCGGCCTTGCTCATCATGTACGGCGACCCGCCCATGCCGGGGGCGAAGGCGGCGCAGGAGGACACCACCACGACGTGTCCGCGGGCGCGGACGATGTGGTCGAGGGCGGGGTGCACGGTATTGAAGACGCCGGTCAGGTTGATGCCGAGGACGCGGTCGAAGTCGCGCGGGTCCATGGTGCGCAGGGTGGCGGGCACCGGTGTCACGCCCGCGTTGGCGACGACCACGTCCAGGCCGCCGAACCGCTCGACCGCCTCGGTGATCACGGCCGCCATCCGCGCCCGATCGGTGACGTCGGCGGTGACGGCGTGGGCGCGTTCGCCGAGGTCGAGTGCGGTTCGCCGCGCGGCGGTCGCGTCGATATCGGCGACGATCACCCGTGCGCCGCGCCGGTACAGGATGGCGGCGAGGGCCCGGCCGATGCCCTGGCCCGCGCCCGTGATCAGGACGACCTTGCCGTCGATGTCGTACTCCATCAGGCGCTCACCTCGTACGCGTCGGAATCGAACTGCTGTGTGCGCCTGCGGTACTCGAAGCTCCAGCCCGGATACAGTCCGGCATTGCCGCCGTCCGGCGTCGTGTAGTACGTCTCGCAGCCGCCGGTGAGCCACACCGTCGCCGCGCTGCGCCGGTGCATCTCGGCCACGAACGCGTCCTGTTGCGTGGCCCGCACTTCCACCCGGCGCGCGCCGCGGTCGCGCACGGTGGCGAGGGCGTCGACGATGTAGGCGATCTGCGACTCGATCATGTAGACGGCCGACTGGTTGCCCGCCGCGCCGAACGGGCCGAGGGTGCAGAAGAAGTTGGGGAAGCCGGCGACCGCTGTCCCGAGGTAGGTGCGTGGCTGTTTGCGATACAGCTCGGCGATGCTGAGGCCGTCGCGGCCGGTGATGTGTTCGAAAGCGGCGGCGAGGGGTTCGAAGCCGGTGCCGAAAACGATGGTGTCGACCGGGATTTCGACGCCTGCGCGTGTCACTACCGAGTGCGGGCGGACTTCCGCGATACCGTCGGTGACGACCTCGACATTGTCCCGCTCCAGCGCGGGCAGATAGGCGTCGGAGAAGATCGCCCGCTTGCAGCCGATCATGTAGTCCGGGGTCAGCTTCGCGCGCAGCTCCGGATCGCGGATCTGCCGTCGCAGCTGGATCCGCCCGAGCGTCTCGAACGGATGCCGGAATCGATTGTCCACGAATCCGACCAGGCCGAAGCTCTCGATCAGCGCGTACCAGGTGCCGCGAACCAGGCGCTGCGTCAAGGGAATCCGGCGCAGCATCGCGCGTTCCATCCCGAGCGTTCGCCGGTCCATGCGCGGCACGATCCAGGGCGCGGAACGCTGGAACACGGTCAGCCGCGCGGCCTTCGGCTGGATCTCGGGAATGAACTGCACCGCCGACGCGCCGGTCCCGATCACCGCGACCCGCTCCCCGGTCAGATCGTGGGAGTGGTCCCAGTGCAGGGAGTGAAATGCCGTGCCCTCGAAGGTGTCCAGCCCCGGCAGGTCCGGATACTTCGCCTCCGCGAAGATCCCGGCCGCGGCGATGAAGTAGTCCGCCGTGATCGGCCCTCGTGAGGTCTCGATCAGCCAATGCGAACGCTCCTCGTCCCAGCGCGCGTCCAGCACCTCGGTTTCGAGCCGAATGTGCCGCACCACATCGTGTTCGGTGGCGACGGCCCGGATGTACTCCAGAATCTCCGGCTGCCGCCCATACGTGCGCGACCAGTCGGGATTCGGCGCGAACGAGTAGCTGTACAACTGCGACGGCACATCGCACGCGCACCCGGGATACGTATTGGCCTGCCAGGTCCCGCCCAGATCCGCCGCGCGTTCCAGCAGCGCCAGATCCTCGAATCCGGCTTCCCGCAACTTGATCGCGAGCCCGATCCCGCCGAAGCCCGCGCCGAGGATGACGATGTTCCGGTGTTCGATGGAGTCGGTCATCGTCGGGCCTCCGCGGAAGCCGGCTGCGCCCGGCGGGTGATGCCCCGGGCGATCGTCTGGGTGACGTACCGCTGGAGTGGGCTCGCCGCGGTGAGCAGGGGTCGCAGCGCCGGGGTTCCTTCGAGGGCGAAGGTCCAGGTCAACCGTGTTCCCGTCGAGATGGGCTCGAGCCGAATGTCTTCGGCGAAGTGTTTCAGACCGGGAATCGACGCGGCGTCGACCGTGAAGGTCATTCGCGAACCGGGCTCCCAGCGGTAGAACCGCTCCAGCAGGCTGACGACGCCGCCGAGCGTGACCACCCGGGTGGTGCCTGCCCGGAAGGGGCGGGGCGACAGCCATTCGACCGAGGTGACCGCCGCCGACCAGGAGGCCAGGGCATCGTCGGCGATCAGCAGCTGCCAGACCGCCTGCGGGGTGCCGGGGAGATCGACCACGTGGACGTAGCGGTGCGCGGCGGTGGTCAGGAAGGCGTCGTCGGTGGGCGTGAGCGGGAAGCGAGTGAGCATGAGACCGTTCGGCCTTTCACTGGTCAGAGGTCGAGCACGAGCGGGCCGTCGACCGCGCGGGACACACACGTGAGCATGTGACCGGGTCGTTCGGCCTCGGTGAGCAGCCGGTCGCGATGGTCGACCGAGCCGGACAGCACGCGCGTCCGGCACGTGCCGCAGAAGCCTTGGCGGCAGGAATAGGCGACGTCGGGTCGCACTCGGCGGATGGCGTCCAGCGCGGTTTCGGCGCTGCCGACCCGCACCTCGATTCCGCTGCGCGCCAAAGTCAGAGCGAATTCCCGGCCGTCGATCACCGGTAACGCGGAGAAGCGTTCGGTGTGCAGGGAGGCCGTCGGATTCACCGCGAACAGCGTGCGCTGTGCGGCCTCCAGGACCGGCGGCGGGCCGCAGACGTAGACCGCCGCGCCGGGCTCCGCGGTCCGCAGGATCGCCGCGATATCGGGCGCGCCGCACTCGTCATCGGGGCGGATGTCGGTGTCGCCGGGCAGTTCGTCCAGGAACGGCATGGTGTCCCGGGATCGCCCCAGATAGACGAGGTGGCCGCGCTTTCCGGCCGCGCGCACCATCGGCAGGATCGGCGTGATGCCGATTCCGGCGGCGAGGAAGAGATAGGAAGGCGCGCGCTCGACGAATGTGAACGCGTTGCGGGGACCGCGAATTCGCACGGGATCGCCGGGGCGCAGCGCGTGCATCTCCACTGATCCGCCGTCACCGTCGGGCAGCCGGCGCACCGCGATCCGATAGCAGTGCTGGTCGACAGGATCGCCGCACAGCGAGTACTGCCGCTGCCGGCCGGACGGCAGGAACAGGTCCAGATGCGATCCGGGCCGCCACGCGGGCAACCGTTCCCGGCCGGGCCGCACCAGGGTCAGGCTCACCACATCCTCGGCTTCCGCCTCGGCCGTCTCGACGACGGCGTCCATGTCGAAGCCGTTGTGGCGCACCGGGTGCGGTCGCGACAGCGCGGGAGTGGTGAACACCTTCTTGTACACGTCCACCGCCGCGCCCAGCGCCCGCAGCCCGAAGGTCGGCGCGGCCGTCATGCGCGGGCCGCCGGGGAGTGCGCCAGGTAGCGCAGCGCGTTGTCCATCGAACCCAGTTGGGAGGGATGGAATCTCCGGTCCAGGTAGCGCGGCATCTCGGTGACGAAGGTGGTGAAGTTCGGAATCACCTGCCGCCGGGTCGCGCTCACGAACTGTTTCAGCCAGAACCGGCCCTTGTCCGGGCTCGGATCGCGGCGGTACAGGTACGCGGTCGACATCACGAACAGCGGCAGCAGCAGTCCACTGGCCAGCAGCCCGGTCCGGGCCCGACGCCCGTATCCTCCGTCGACGTGCATGTACGCGTCGAACACCACGCTGCGGTGCTCGACCTCCTCCGCGCCGTGCCACCGGACCAGATCCAGCATGGTCGGATCCATCCCGGCCCGTTGCAGCGCATCGGTTTCCAGCAGCCACTCGCCGATGACCGCGGTGAAATGCTCCATCCCCGCGAACAATCCGAGCCGTTCCTTCAGCCATTCCTGCTTCGCGCGCCCGGTGAGGCCGTGATCGCCGAGCACCCGATCGGTGAGCCACGCGATCTTCGAGACATACGACTCGACGTCGAGTCCGATCTCCTGCAGGTGCTTCCGCGCCCCCTCGTGGCTGCTCGCGTGCATCGACTCCTGTCCGACGAACCCCGCGACCTCTTCCCGCAACCGCTCGTCGTCGATCAATGGCAGCGCCTCGGCCAGGCAGGCCGCCATGGCCCGCTCCCCCTCCGGCAGCACCAGGTGCATGACATTCACGACGTGCGTCGCCAGCACCTCCCCGGGGATGTAGTGCATCGGCACCGACGAGAAGTCGAAATGCACGTCCCGAGCCTGAATCGCGTGGGCCTCGTCCTGATAGGAGCGCCTCGTTGCACTGTCCTCAGCCATGCCGCGACCGTAACAAAGCAACAAACACCATGGCAATGTTGCAGCCACAAATCACCGCAAATTGTTGCATCGCTGCATCCGACTGTTAGCCTCGAACCGTGCCCCCGACAGCCGCCACCTCGAAAGACACCCCCGGAACGGACTCCATCGAGGACCGCATCCTCGACGCCGCCCTGGTGCAATTCGGCCGCGTCGGAGTCAAGAAGACGACGATCGAGGACGTGGCCCGCCAAGCCGAGGTCGACCGCGTCACCGTCTACCGCCGCATCGGTTCCCGGGACGAACTGGTCCGGGCCGTCACCGCCCGGGAGGTCCGCCGTCTCCTCGACGACCTCGAGGACATCCCGTCCCGCCACGACACCTTCGCCGACACGGTCGCCGCCGTCTTCTCCACCGTCGTCACCCGCTGGCGCACCCACCCCCTGGTCGAGCGCCTGATGACCCTCGAACCCGAGCGCCTCCTCCCCCAATTCACCACCGACGGCGCCGCCCCCTTCGTCCTCGCCATCGTCTCCGCCACCGAACTCCTCCGAAAAGTCCTGACCGACAACGCCCTACCCGAGCCCGCGGACCTCTCCTCCCGCACCGAAGTCGTCTGCCGAATAGTCCACTCCCTGATCCTGCAACCAACCGGCGGCATCGACCTCGACTCCGAACCCGCGCTCACGGCTTTCGCCAGGACCTACCTGGTCCCGATCCTCATTCCCTAGGTCGCGGCCACGTTCGCCGCCGGCGAACAGCGGGGTGGAACAATCGGTATACCTCCGAGGTTGACTGGGTGACGCTCAACCTTGGAAGGGGTCGAAGACGTGACTACACCTCAGAACCTGCCGGTCCTGTTCCTGACCGATCCGATCGTGCTGCCCGGCATGGTCGTGCCGATCGAGCTGGACGAGTCGTCGCAGGCCGCCATCGATGCCGCCCGCGCGGGCAAGGTCAACCAGGTGTTGGTCGCGCCTCGCCTTGATGAGGGCTACGCCGCCTACGGCGTGGTGGCCACCATCGAACAGGTCGGCCGGATGCGCGGCGGCGCGCCCGCGGCGGTCTTGAAGGCCGAGAGCCGGGCCAAGATCGGGCACGGCGTGACCGGGCCGGGCGCGGCGCTGTGGGTCGAGGCCGAGCCGGTGGAGATTCCGGCCGCCGACGGACGCACGAAAGAGCTTGCGGCCGAATACAAGAAGCTGGTCGTGTCGGTTCTGCAGCGCCGCGAGGCGTGGCAGGTGATCGACGCGGTCAATCAGATGAACGATCCGTCCACGCTGGCCGACGCGGCCGGATGGGCCTCGTACCTGAGCAACGAGCAGAAGCGCGAGATCCTCGACACTCCGGATACCCAAGCGCGACTGAACAAGCTGATCGACTGGACCACCCAGCACATCGCCGAGACCGAGATCAGCGAGAAGATCAGCGAGGACGTCCGCGAGGGGATGGAGAAGACCCAGCGCGAATTCCTGCTGCGCCAGCAGCTCAACGCGATTCGCAAGGAGCTGGGCGAGGACGAGCCGGACGGCGCGGAGGACTACCGCACCCGCGTCGAGAACGCCGACTTGCCCGACGACATCCGCGAGGCCGCGCTGCGCGAGGTCGGACGGCTGGAACGCTCCAGTGATCAGAGCCCGGAGACGGGCTGGATCCGCACCTGGCTGGACACCGTGCTGGAACTGCCGTGGACGGTGAAAACCACCGACTCCGCCGATGTTTCGGCCGCCCGCGCGGTGCTGGACGCCGACCACCACGGCCTCGACGAGGTCAAGGACCGCATGGTCGAGTACCTGGCCGTGCGTTCTCGCCGGGCCGCCCGCGGCCTGGAGGTCGTCGGCGGACGCGGTTCCGGCGCGGTGCTGGTGCTGGTCGGTCCGCCCGGCGTCGGCAAGACCTCGCTGGGTGAGTCCGTGGCACGGGCGCTGGGCCGCAAGTTCGTTCGTGTCGCCCTGGGCGGCGTGCGCGACGAGGCCGAGATCCGCGGTCACCGGCGCACCTACGTCGGCGCGCTGCCCGGCCGCATCGTCCGCGCCATGAAGGAGGCGGGATCGATGAATCCCGTTGTCCTGCTGGACGAGATCGACAAGGTCGGCAGCGACTTCCGCGGCGATCCCGCGGCGGCCCTGCTGGAGGTGCTGGACCCGGCGCAGAACCACACGTTCCGCGACCACTACCTGGACCTGGATCTGGACCTGTCCGACGTGCTGTTCATCGCGACCGCGAACGTCCTCGAGACGATCCCCGGCCCGCTGCTGGACCGCATGGAACTGATCAGCGTCGACGGCTACACCGAGGCCGACAAGGTGGCCATCGCCCGCGACTTCCTGATCCCGCGGCAGCTGGAGCGCAACGCTCTGACCGCCGAGGAGGTCTCGATCACGGACGAGGCGCTGCGTGAGGTCGCCGCCAACTACACCCGGGAAGCCGGTGTGCGCCAGATGGAGCGGCTGATCGCGAAGGCGCTGCGCAAGGCGGCCACCAAGCTGTCGGAGTCCGCGGACATCTCGGACACCGAAAGCCTGGTCGGCAAGGGCGAATTCGTGCCGGAGGGCCTGGGGTACGACCAGGATCTGGGCTACGACGCCGACGCGACGGCGTCCGGCAAGCTGGTGATCGGACTGGGTGACCTGAAGGACTACCTGGGCCGTCCGCGCTTCACCCCCGACGGGGTGGAACGCACCGCGGTTCCCGGCGTCGCAACGGGTTTGGCCGTGACCGGCGCGGGCGGCGACGTCCTCTACATCGAGGCCAATGCCGCCGAGGGCGATCGCTCGCTGACCCTGACCGGCCAGCTGGGTGACGTCATGAAGGAGTCCGCGCAGATCGCCCTGACCTACGTCCGCTCCCACCTGGAAGAGATCGGCATCGAGCCGAAGGTGCTGGATCGCAATATCCACATCCACTTCCCGGCGGGCGCGGTGCCCAAGGACGGACCGTCCGCGGGCGTCACCATGGTCACCGCCCTGGTGTCGCTGGCCCTGGGTCGCCAGGTCCGCGCGGATGTCGGCATGACCGGTGAGGTCACGCTGAACGGCCGGGTGCTGCCGATCGGCGGCGTGAAGCAGAAGCTGCTCGCCGCCCAGCGCGCCGGCCTGAAGACCGTGTTCATCCCGGCCCGCAACGAGCCGGACCTGGACGAGGTCCCCGCCGAGGTGCTGGCCGCCCTGGATGTCCGCCCCGTGGCCGACGTGGCCGAGATCCTGGCCTACGCCATCGAACCGGTCGCCGAACCGGCCTACGACGGGCGGCAGCTGAGCGCGACCGCGTGAGTGATCGAGCCGGAGTCGTGTGTCTGCTGTGCGGACACACGGCTCCTTTCGTTTCGGCGGGCCGATACCCCGCAACCTCTGAGCGAACTTCTATGTTTCACATGAAACGAAAGCCGCACGCTCCGTTCGGATCTCATAGGGTGCAATGGTGATTACCGTCGCCACCTGGAATGTCCTGCACCGCATCCATGCCGACAACTGGGCCAGTACTATCGCCGAGAAGTGGCCGGAGGAATCGAAGCGCATCGCGGCCGTGACTGCCACCCTCGCGGCCCGGACCGAGCGCGTCATCGCGCTCATGGAGGTCAGTGGCGACCAGTTGGCAAGCCTTCGGGCTGCGTTGCCGGCCAGGGAATTCCACGTTCTCGATTACCCGCGGGTGCCGAAGCCGCGGCGCGTGCCCGATGTCCTGGCGGATCGGACCGAGCATCTCGTGCTGATGGTGAACGGATCCGCACGGCAGGTCGGCGCGGTGCCCTTCGACTCCGATCCGGGCAATGGCTGGGTCGCCATCGAGATCGACGGACTGCGGATTGTCGCCACGCACGTGACCGGCGACGAGCGTCGCGTCGATCAACTGGCTCAGCTGCGTGAACTCACCGCGACCGGACCGGCGGTCCTGCTCGGTGACTTCAATATCGACAGGGCGGTGCTGGCGGCCGGATTGGGCGACGGATACACCGTGGCCGAGTTCCCGTCGGATTCCATCCCGACCCGCCCTCGCGACTCGGGGTCGAAGTCCCAGTTCATCGATCATGTTGTCGCGCAGGGAGTGCCCGTGCGCGACCTCGTCGTCGAAGATGTGGCCGGAGCCTCCGACCACAACCTCGTTCATGCGATCGTCGGCTAGAACTCGCCTGCGACGCCGAGAATCGTTCGGCCGGAGTGGGTTCCGTCGAGGATGGAGCGGAGGACGGATTCGGCTTCGGTGATGGGGGCGTAATTCTCCAGCAATGAGAGGTGCTGGGGTTTAAAGTCTTTGGCGAGGCGGGCCCACAGGTCGCGGCGCTGGGCGATCGGGAAGTGGGCCGAGTCGATGCCGAGGAGGGAGACGCCGCGCAGGATGAAGGGCATGACGGTGGTGGGGAGGTCGGAGCCGCCGGTCAGGCCGGAAACAGCCACCGCGCCACCATATTTGACCGTGCTGAGGATGTGGGCCAGCGATTCGCCGCCCACGCTGTCGACGGCGGCGGCCCACTGGGCCTTGCCGAGGGCGCGGAGCTTTTCCCCTTCGGCGGGGAGGCGGCCGATGACCGAGGTCGCGCCGAGGGCCGAAAGCAATTCGCTCGCACCGAGTTTGCCGGTGGAGGCCACTACTTCGAAGCCCAGGCCGGAGAGGATGTCGACGGCGACGGTGCCGACGCCGCCCGTCGCGCCGGTGACCAGGACCGGGCCGGAGTCGGGGGTGAGGCCGCGGTCGAGGAGGGCCTGCACGCTCATGGCGGCGGTATAGCCCGCGGTGCCGATGGCGGCGGCCTCGCGCGGGGTGAGGCCGTCCAGTTTCACCACCCAGCCGGCGGGGACGCGGGCGTATTCGGCGAAGCCGCCGTGGTGGGCGACGCCGATGTCGTAGCCGTGGGCGACCACCAGGTCGCCGGGCGCGAACTCCGGATCGGTGGAGCTGACCACCTCACCGGCGAGGTCGATGCCGGGGATGAGCGGGTACTGCCGCACCACGCCGCCGCGCGGGGTGATGGCCAGTCCGTCCTTGTAGTTGGCGCTCGAGAAATGCACCTTGATCGTCACGTCACCCGGCATGAGGAAGTCGTCGGCGACTTCCTCCCGGATGAGGGCGATCCCGCTGTCCGATTCCTGTGCCACCATCGCCTGGAAACCCATGGTCCGAGCATAGGGGGCGGAGCTCCGGCCGGATCGGGGAAAACGGCCGGGCTCAGACGAATCCGGACGTCAGGCGTACTTCGGGGCGCGCTTCCCGGTGAAGGCGGCGATACCCTCCTGGCCGTCCGCGGACTCCGCGTTACGGGTGATGAACGCCGCCTCGGTGTTGAGCTGCTCCTCCAGGTTGTGCTGCCCGGAGACCAGCAGCAGCTTCTTCACCGCCGCGTTCGATGCCTTGGGACCGGCCGCGAACTCCTGGGCCAGCGCCTCGACCGCCCCGGCCAGCTCGTCGTCGGCGACGACGCGGTGCAACAGACCCCACTCCAGGGCCTCGGCCGCGCGCAGGGTGCGGTTGGTGAGCATGAGCTCCTGGGTCTTGCGCAGGCCGATCAGACGCGGCAGATAGTAGGACGCGCCGCCGTCCGGGCTCAGGCCGATCTTGGTGTACGCCATGGTGAAGGCGGCGGACTCGGCGGCCACCACCAGGTCACCGGCCACCGCGAGGCTCATGCCCGCACCCGCGGCGGTGCCGTTCACGCCCACGATGAGCAGCGCGTCCATCCGGGCCAGCGCCGACACCGCGCGGTGCAGGGTCCCGGCCAGCTTCTCGATGAACGCGCCGGTGTCGCCGCTGGCCGCCATGGCCCGCACGTCGCCGCCCGCGGAGAAGAACCGCCCGGCCCCGGTCAGCACCACGACCTTCACCGCCGGATCCTCCGAGCAGTAGGTGGCCGCGCGCTCCAGCTCTTCGGCGAGCGCCTGATCGATGCCATTGGCGGCGTTCGGCCGGTTCAGCGTGATGCGGGCGATCGGGCCGTCGTGCTCGAACAGGATGTTCTCGTAGTTGTCGCTCATCGAGAGGATGCCTTCCGTCGGTAGACCTGATCACAGCATGGCGTACTCGACACGAACCCCGAGCAACCGGATCGGCCGATCCAGCTCGAACCCGCCCAGTACCTCCAACGCGGTCTGCGCGATCTCGTCGACGTCGGTGGTCGGCGCGGGTAGTTTCCGCTGCTTGCTGCGGGTGAAGAAGGTCTTGGTCCGCACTGTCACGCTCACCCGCCCGACGGCCCGCCCGGCCGCGAAGGTCTCCTCCGCCACCTGGGTGGCCAGCCGCACCACCGCGGCGTCGATCTCGTCGCGTTCGGTGAGGTCGCGGGGGAAGGTCTCCGAGCGGCTGTGCCCCACCGGTTCTCGCGGCTCGGCGATATCGGTGTCGCCCGCCCCGTGCCCGAGTACCCACAGGTAGGGCCCGGTATTGGGCCCGAACTCGGCCGCCAGTAAGCCTCGGTCGGCGGCGGCCAGATCGGCCACGGTCTCGATGCCCAACCCGCTCATGCGTTTCGCGATGCGCGCGCCGATCCCCCACAGCGCGGTGGTCGGCCGGTGGGCCATCAACTCGACCCAGTTGGCGCTGGTCAGCCGGAATATCCCGGTCCCCGCGTCCTGCTCGGGCGGCGGCTCGTCGGCCGCCGGCGGCGATTTCCCCACGGCCTTGGCGAACCCGGTGGCCAGTTTGGCCCGGGTCTTGTTGTCCCCGATGCCGACCGCGCAGGTCAGATCCAATTCCGAGATGGCGGACCGGATCTCGCCCGCCAGTTCCTCGGGATCCTCGGTGTCGACGGCGAGGAAGGCCTCGTCGAAGCCGAGCACCTCCACCCGTCCGGGGAAGGTGCGCAGCAGCGCCATGATCTCCTCGGACGCCTCGGCGTAGGTGGCCAGATCCTGCGGCAGGAAGACACCGTCCGGGCAGACTCGCGCGGCGGTGCGCAGCGGCATACCCGCGCGCACCCCGAATGCCCGCGCCGGATAGGACGCGCAGGACACCACTTTGCGAGGTTCGGTGGGATCGCCGTTCCCGCCCACGATGACCGGCTGCCCGCGCAGCTCCGGGTGCCGCCGGAATTCGACCGCGGCCTGGAATTGGTCGAGGTCGACGTGCAGCAGCCAGCGCGTCACCCTTCCGTCATACCGCATGGTTTCCCGGAATGCCGGGATCCGCGGAATCCGTCGGGTGGCAGCGCGCCCGGGGTCAGCGGGAGCGGCGCAGCAGCCCGATGGGCGTGCGGTAGGCGTAGCGCGCCTTCACCGCACCCGAATCGGCCTCCCCGGTGACCCGGATCAGCGGGGCGCCCGGGAACCGCGGCAGCTTGACCCGATTGGCGACGGTGCCGTTGCCGGGTCGCACGCCGTCCGTGTCGACCCGCCAGCCGCGCGGCACGATCAGCACGATGGCGCCCGCACCGGCCGCGACCCGGATGTCGATCTCGCGCCGGGAGCACCGGGCCTGGGTGAAGTCGACCACCAGCTTGCCCGAGACGCATTCGGCGACCAGCTGTTTGGGGACGATCCAGTCCTCGTCGGTGCGTTTGGTGCCGCTGGTCACCCGTAGTTCCAGGGGAGGCGCGTCCATCGAGGGCCGATATCGGCGTGCACCGAGCACGCCCTCGATATCGTCGACGCGGGTCGCGGCCGTCTGCCGCTGCTCCTTGGTACGGGTCACCGAAACTCCTCCCCCGGCATGTGAAACGATCATGTGGGTTATGCCATGGGAGCTCGAATTATGCCGCATAGCAGGGCATTTCGGGAGGTCGGAGCGGGTTCTGCGGCCACAACACGGTGTCGGTTCGGGCACGGCCAGATCACGATCGCGCCCGATCGACATGTCGTCCCGCGGCATGGCGGGAGCCGGATCAGCGGCGGCCGACGAACACCGTGGTGGCCCCGAGAATGTAAATGTCCTCGCGCGCACCGATATACGTATCGGCGTCTCGATCCAGCAGGGCCGCGATGGTGGCCCGGTCCGCCGCGTCGAGGCGTTCACCGACCCGCTCGCTCAAACCGGTCAGCCACGCCACCACACTGTCGCGCACGGCCGGTGCGGGCGGCGCGGGGTGATCGGTGAGCACGCTGAAGGAGGTGGCCTCGGCCAGCCCCGCCCGGGTCAGCGCCACATTCCAGCCGTAGGGCATGGACACCGCGCCGGTGATGTCGGTGCGCATCTGCGCGAAGCCCGCGTCGCGCAGGCCCAGCAGCCGATCCTGCAGACCGGGTGCGCCGATGCCGAGTTCCCACGGCAGGCACCGCACGCTCACCCCGCCCTCGGCCAGCGCCAGCCGCCCGCCGGGACGCAGCAGTCCGGCGAAGCGTGCCACGCCCGCCTGCTGATCGGGCAGGTGATGCACCATGCGGGAGGCCCACACCAGGTCCGCGGCCGGGAGTCCCGCGCCGAAGTCCGCGGCCGCGGCATCGGCGGTCACCGTCTCGACGTGCACCCGGTCGTCGCCGTCCAGCGCGACCTTCACGGCCTGCTGGGCGACCTCGAGCAGTTCGGGCACGGCGTCGACGATCAGCAACCGGCCGCCGCCGCGGGCGAGTAGTTCGCGCGCGAACGCCACGCTCTGACCGCCCGCGCCCGCACCGATGTCGAGCACGACCGCCTCGACCCCGGCGGGAATCGATCCGACCAGTCGGCGCGCGATCTCGGCATTGGTGGCGGCCGACATGGCGTCGTCGCGCTGCAGGTCGGGAATCATGGTCGCCCAGTCGATTCCGTCGTGCGTGTGACCGTGACCGTGCGCATGCCCGTGGCCGTGACCGTGGGAATGCTGGTGTCCGTGCGTGCCTGCCTGTTCGTGGGAGTGAGCGCTCATGCCCCGACGCTATCGGGGAGCGCCCACCCGCCTCGAATCCTTTTGCCGATCCGGCAAGGTGTCCGGTCCGATCAGGCCGACCCCGCCGAGTCCGATCAGGCCGTCGCGGGCACGCTGGAATCGGCGAACTGGGTGCGGTAGAGCTCGGTGTAGCGGCCGTCCGCGGCGAGCAGTTCGGTGTGGGTGCCGCGTTCCACGATCCGGCCGTGCTCGAGCACGACGATCTGGTCGGCATTGCGGATCGTCGACAGCCGGTGCGCGATGACCAGGGCGGTGCGGCCGTCGAGCGCCTCGGCCAGCGCTTCCTGCACGGCCGCCTCCGAGGTGGAGTCCAGCGAAGCGGTGGCCTCGTCGAGGATCACCACGCGCGGCTGTTTGAGCAGCAGTCGGGCGATGGTGAGCCGCTGCCGTTCACCACCGGACAGGCGGTAACCGCGTTCGCCGACCACGGTGTCCAGACCGTCGGGCAGCGATTCGATGAGGTCGCGCAGCCGGGCCCGCCGCAGCGCGTCCCAGAGGTCGTCCTCGGTGGCCTCGGGCCGCGCGAGCAGCATGTTGGCGCGAATGCTGTCGTGGAACAGATGCCCGTCCTGGGTGACCAGGCCGACGGTGTCCTGGATGGACTGCCCGGTCAGCTCCCGCACATCCTTGCCGCCCAGCAGCACCGCGCCGGAGTCCACGTCGTAGAGCCGCGAAACCAATTGCGCGATGGTGGATTTCCCGGCCCCGGAGGAGCCGACCAGCGCCACCATCTGCCCGGGCTCGGCGCGCAGCGACACCTCGTGCAGCACCTCCTCACCGCCCCGGGTGTCCAGGGTCGCCACATCCTCGAGCGAGGCCAGCGACACCTTGTCCGCCGACGGATAGCCGAAGCTGACGCCGTCCAGCTCGACCGCCACCGGACCCGGCGGCACCGGCCCGGCCAGCGGCGAATCCTGGATCAACGGCTTCAGATCCAGCACCTCGAAGACCCGCTCGAAGCTCACCAGCGCCGACATCACGTCCACCCGGGCGCTGGCCAGCGCGGTGAGCGGCGAGTACAGCCGGGTCAGCAGCAGCGAGAGCGCGACGACCGAGCCGGGTTCCATCTGTCCCTTCAGCGCGAGGTAGCCGCCGAGCCCGTAGACGAGCGCCAGCGCGAGCGCCGAGACCAGGGTGAGCGCGGTGACGAAGACCGTCTGCAGCATGGCGGTGCGCACCCCGATATCGCGCACCCGCCCGGCCCGCAGCCCGAACTCCGCCGACTCCTGCCGCGGCCGCCCGAACAGTTTGACCAGGGTGGCGCCGGGCGCGGAGAAGCGTTCGGTCATCTGGGTGCTCATGGCCGCGTCGAGCCCGGCGGCCTCACGCTGGATCCCGGCCAGCCGGTCGCCCATGCGCCGCGCGGGCAGGACGAACACCGGCAGCAGCACCAGCGCGAGCAGGGTGATCTGCCAGGACAGCCGCAGCATCACGGCCAGGGTCAGCGCGAGGGTCACCACATTGGTGACGACCCCGGACAGGGTGGTGCTGAAGGCCCGCTGCGCCCCGATGACGTCATTGTTCAACCGGCTCACCAGTGCGCCGGTCCGGGTACGCGTGAAGAAGGCGATCGGCATCTTCTGGACGTGGTCGAACACCGCGGTGCGCAGATCGAAGATGAGCCCTTCTCCGATGCGCGCCGACAGCCACCGGATCACCAGGCCCAGCCCGGCGTCCAGGACCGCGACCACCGCGATGATCACCGCCAGCACGATGACCGTCCGCGGCGCGCCGTGCGACACGATGGCGTCGACGACGCGTCCCGCCAGCACCGGCGTCGCCACCGCGAGTAGCGCGGAGACGATGCTGAAGATCAGGAACGACACCAGCTGCCGGTGATGCGGGCGCGCGAAAGCGAGGATCCGCTTCGCCGTCGCCATCCGCAGCGGCCGCTGCTCCGTGGGCGCGTGCATCTGCCGATAGAGCTGATTCCACGCCACCGATTCGATACTCATCCCCGCTCCTCACCTGTCCGGGGTACAGCAAACCCCTCACCACCGACACTAAGACCTCAACAAAGGTTGAGGGCAAGTGCTTCCGGCCTGGTCAGGAGTTCGCTCGCAGCGAAACCCGCCTAGGGTTGGACCCGTGAAGCGAGGTCGGGACGTGAGCGCGGCGTGGGAGCGGGCATTACGCGGGTCGATCACCGGCGAGGTCGACACCGGACCGCGCCGGCGGGCCGAGTACGCCTCGGACGCGTCGAACTATCGGGTGCCACCGGCGGCCGTCGTGTTTCCGCGCGACGCGGCCGATGTCATGGCCGCCCTCGATATCGCCCGGGCCGAGGGACTGTCGGTGACCGCGCGCGGGGCGGGCACCTCGGTCGCGGGCAATGCCATCGGACCGGGTCTGGTCCTCGACTTCAGCCGCCACCTGACCGGGATCCTCGATCTCGACCCCGACCGGCGGATCGCCCGCGTGCAGCCGGGCGTGGTGCTGGCCGCGTTGCAGCGGCGGGCGGGGGCGCACGGGCTGCGGTTCGGCCCGGATCCCTCCACCCAGAACCGGTGCACGCTGGGCGGGATGATCGGCAACAATGCCTGCGGCCCGCACGCCGTGGCCTGGGGCAGGACCTCGGATACGGTGCGGGAGTTGCGGATTCTCGACGGGCGCGGCGTGGAGCGCACCCTCGGGGCCGATCCGTCGGTACTCGCCGGGCTGCCCGAATTCACCCGGGCACACCTGGCCTTGATCCGCACCGAACTCGGCAGATTCGAACGGCAGGCATCCGGATACGCGCTGGAACATCTGCTGCCGGAACGCGGTTCGTCGGCGGCCAAGGCCTTCGTCGGCACCGAGGGAACCTGTGGACTTCTGCTCGACGCGACCGTCGATCTGGTCCCGGTGCCCGCGGCGACGGTATTGGTCGTGCTCGGCTACCCGGACATGCCCACGGCCGCCGACGATATCGCCACGATCATGGCCGCCGGGCCGATCGCCGTGGAAGGTATGGATGCCCGCCTGGTCGATGTGGTGCGTGTGCACCGGGGCGCGGTGCCCGAACTGCCGCGCGGCCGCGGCTGGCTCCTGATCGAAATCGACGGTGACACAACGGAACAGGCGCGCGAGAAGGCCGAGGCATTGCGCGCGTCCGCCCACGCCCTCGACTCCCGGCTGGTGACCGACGCGGCCGTGGCTCGCGCACTGTGGGGCATCCGAGCCGATGGCGCGGGCCTGGCCGGACGCACCCCGGACGGTCATCCGGCCTGGCCCGGCTGGGAGGACGCCGCGGTGCCGCCCGCCCGCCTGGGGGATTACCTGCGCGACTTCGAGCGGCTCACCCGTGAGCACGGCGTGGACGGCCTGTTGTACGGCCATTTCGGCGACGGTTGCGTCCACGTGCGCCTGGATCTGCCGATAGCCGATGCGCCGCAACGCTTCCGCGCCTTCCTCGAGGACGCGGCCCGGCAGGTGGTGGGGTTCGGCGGCTCGCTGTCGGGTGAGCACGGCGACGGCCGCGCCCGTTCGGATCTGTTGCGGCTCATGTACTCCCAGGACGCGCTCGACGCCTTCGCGGGCTTCAAGGCGCTGTTCGATCCGGACGCGGTCCTGAATCCCGGTGTCCTCGTTCATCCCCGCCCGCTCGACGCCGACCTACGCCTGGCGGGCCTGCGCCCGGTGCCCACCACGGGTGGATTCGCCTTCCCCGCCGACGGTGATCTGGCCGCCGCGGTGCACCGCTGTGTCGGTATCGGCAAGTGCCGCGCGGATACTCCCGGCGGCGTCATGTGTCCGTCCTATCTGGCGACCGCCGACGAGAAGGACAGCACCCGGGGCCGCGCCCGAGTTCTCCAGGATGTCGTCAGGGGCGAGCTGGATTGGCGGTCGGAGGCCGTCGCGGAGTCTTTGGACCTGTGTCTGTCCTGCAAGGCCTGCCATTCCGAGTGTCCGGCCGGCATCGACATGGCCACCTACAAGTCGGAGACGCTGTACCGCCGCTATCGGGGCAGGCCCCGGCCGATCGATCACTACACCCTCGGTCAGCTGCCGCGCTGGCTGGCAGCGGCGTCGCGATTGCCGGGTCTGGTCAACGCGCTCAGCGGTGCCGGTCCGCTGCGCGGACTCGGATTGCGGGCGGCCGGAATGGATTCCCGCCGCACGGTGCCCGCACTCGCGAAGAAGAGCTTCCGCCGGACTTGGCGTCCTTCGGCGCCTCCGCAGGACGGGCCGGGCGTGCTGCTGTGGACGGATACCTTCACCGACGCTTTCGATCCCGAGATCGCCACCGCCACGGTCGAATTGATCGAATCGCTCGGCCATCACGTGCACATCCCGGACCGGCGCGTCTGCTGCGGCCTGACCTGGATCAGCACCGGCCAACTGGACGGCGCGCGACAGCGACTGCGCGCCACCGTCGACGCGCTCGACGCCCACGTCCGATCCGGCGGCGTGGTCGTCGGCATGGAGCCGTCCTGCACCGCCGCCCTCCGCGACGACCTCCCTCGCCTGCTCCCGGACGACCCGCGCGCCGCCGCCGTCGCGGCCGCGGTGCACACCCTCGCCGAGTTCCTGGAGACCCAGCCCGGCTGGCAGCCCCCGGACCGCTCCGGCCGCACGGTGCTGGTGCAGCCGCACTGCCACCAGCACGCCGTGTTCGGATTCGCCGCCGACCGCAGGATCCTGGACCGCACCGGCGCGCGGGTGATCGAGGTCATCGGCTGCTGCGGACTCGCGGGCAACTTCGGCATGCAGCGCGGCCACTACGACGTCTCGGTCGCGGTCGCCGAGCGCGGCCTGCTCCCGGCTCTGCGCACCGCGCCCGCGAACGCGATCCTGCTCGCGGACGGCTTCTCCTGCCGGACCCAGGCCGCGCAGCTGACCGGGCGTTCCTCCCGCCATCTCGCCCAGTTCCTGTTGGACCGGTGAGGCGTCCCTAGAATGACGCGGTGACTTCCCCGCCGTCCGCCCAGCCCGCTCGCGGGCCGGTGGCTGTCGCCGCGGAGCACAGCCGGACGCTGAGCTCGGACCGGCCGCTGGATCTGGCCGCCACCATCTCCCCGCTGCGCCGCGGATTCGGCGACCCCTGCCACCGCGAAACGCCCGACGGCTCGCACTGGCACGCCTCGCGGATGCCGTCCGGCGAGGTCACCTACCGGTTGCGTCAGCGCGACCGGCACACCGTCGACGCCCGCGCCTGGGGCCCGGGCAGCGAGGAATTCCTCGCGCAGCTGCCGCGCATGCTGTGCCTGGACGAGGACGTCAGCGACTTCACTCCCGAACATCCCAAGATCGTCGAGGCACACCGCCGCAATCCGGGCCTGCGCATGCTGCGCACGGGTCTGGTGTGGGAGGCGCTGGTTCCCGCGGTGCTGGAGCAGAAGGTGCACACCAGGACCGCCCATGACTCCTGGCGGAAACTGGTGTGGCGCTACGGGACTCCCGCGCCCGGACCGGCCCCCGCCGGTCTGCGGGTGATGCCGGACGCCGAGACCTGGCGGCATATCCCGTCGTGGGTCTACCACCGCGCCAATGTCGGGCCGCAGCGCTCGAAAACCATTGTGCTGGCGGCCCGGATGGCGCCGAAGCTGGAGCAGGCCGCCACCCTGGGTCACGCCGACGCCGCGCACCGGCTGCGTACCGTGCCGGGGATCGGGATCTGGACGGCCGCCGAGATCGCGCAGCGCGCCTTCGGCGATCCGGACGCCCTGTCGGTGGGCGATTTCCATCTGGCCGCCACGGTCGGCTGGACTCTGCTGGGTGAGCCGATCGACGACGACGCCATGGTCGAATACCTGGAACCGCTACGCCCGCACCGGTATCGGGCGGTGCGGCTGCTCGGACTGGCCGGTTTCGCGCACAAGCCGAAGTTCGGTCCGCGCACGCCCTATACCGATCACAGCCGCATCTGAACGCCGATCACCGCTGTTCGGCGGCGGTGTCCGCCGCCCGCTGCGCGCGGGTCAGGGCTTCGGGCACCGGGATTCGGCCCAGGTACATCTCGTCGAAGATGGGCGTGATCGCCTGCAGCGCGACCGGGAATCCGGGCCCACCACCGGCGCTGATCGTCCGGCCGCGCAGCACGTCGAAGAACGGCGACACGTCCACACCGCGCCGCGCCCAGTAGTCGCGATACACCTGCTGCTCCGACACCACCGCCGGAATCGTGTTCCCGTCCAGGCCGAGGTAGCGGTTGCCGGCCGCGCTGCCCAGCCATGCCAGTACGCGCCGCACCGCGTCCGGATGTGCGGTGGCGGCATTGCCCGCGACCCCGATGGCATTGTTGGCGCTGACCCGACCGGCCGGTCCCTCGGGAATCATGGCCAATCCCCATGGGAATCCGGCATTCCGTGCGATGGTGGCCAGATTGAAGGTGCCGGACTGGAACAAGGCCATCCGGCCCTGCAAGAAGGCGTTCTTGGCGAAGTCGCCGCTGGTATTGGTGTCGGCGGCCGATGGTGACAGCCGGTCGGCCACCAGACCCACGGTGTATCCGTAGGCGTCGCGCCCCTGCGGAGAGTCGAACGCGAACCGCCCGTCCCGCTGGAGCTGCCCGCCCGCCGAGCCCAGATACGGCAGCGCGATCGATTGAAAGTCGTTGGCGGCGTTGTACGGCCATGTGGAGACCGCGGCCAGCCGCCGCAGGACCGGCCGGAAGGTGTCCTGCCCGGGATCCGGATTCCACCGCAGTCCGGCCAGTTCACCCGGATCGACCCCGGCCTGCCCGAGCAGGTCACGATTGACGTAGACCGCGCTACCGCCGTCCACGAATTGCGGTACCGCCCAGAGCGTCCCGTTCCGGGTGAACTGGGTGACGGCCTGGGGATCCCAACCGCGCGCGGCCTCCGGTCCGAGCGTCGCGCCGATATCCATCAGGTGTCCGCTGTCGGCGTAGTCCTCGTAGAGGTTGGTCCAGAACAGGTCATCGGCGATCCCGCCCGCCACGTCCAGCCGTAGCTTCTGCGCGTAGGACGCCCACGGCACCAGCGTGATTCGCACCTCGACATCCGGGTTGGCGCGCTGGAAATCATCCAGCGAGGCCCGGTAGGCGGTGACGAAACTCTGATCCCAGATCCGCAGCCGCACCACCGTCCGCCCGCCGCTCTCCGCATCCCGCCCGAGCCACAGCGCCGCGGCCACCAGCAGTACCGCGACCGCGATGATTCCGAGGACCGCCCGGGTCGAGTCCTTCACGTGGAGGCTCCTCATTTGAGTCCGGTCACCGCGATGGACCGCAGCACCTGCCGCTGGAAGACCACGAACAGCAGCACCAGCGGCGCGATCGCGAGCGTGGTGGCGGCCATGATCAGCGTCCACTGCGCGTTGTACCGGGTCTGCATGTTCGCCGTCGCCACCGTCAGCACCTGCCACTTCGCCCCGGACGCGGCGACCAACGGCCACATGAAGCTGTTCCACTGCGAGACCACCGTGATGACGGTGAGGGTGGCCAGAATGGGCCTGCTCATCGGCACCACCACGCCGAACAGGATGTCGAGGGTGTTCGCGCCGTCGACCCGCGCCGCGTCGATGATCTCCCCCGGGATGGCCAGGAAGTACTGGCGCAGCAGGAAGATCGCGTACGGCGACCCGAACAGGAACGGCAGCACCAGCGCCCAGAAGGTGTTGAGCCACCCCAGTTTCGCGAACATGAGGTACAGCGGCACGAGGGTGACCGCGCTGGGCACCATCATGGTCCCGAGGTATACCCAGAACAGCACGTCCCGTCCGGGAAACCTGGTGCGTGCGAACGCATATGCCGCCATGATCGACGTCACGAGTTGTCCACAGGTTATGCACACCGTCATCAGCGCGGTGACCGCGACAGCCCGGCCCAGCCCCTGATCCAGCACTGTGCGGAAGTTATCCACAGTCACTGGATCCGGTGTGGCCATGGCGGATTCGGCCGCGAACTGCTTGGGTGTCTTGAACGCCGTCATGGCGCTCAACACCAGCGGCGCGACCGTCAGCAGCGCCCCGAGAATCAACACCCCGTACGCGGCGACCGCCCGCGCCGCCGTCCGCCGGTCAGTACTCATAGCTGGTCCGATTCCGGAAGTACCGGTGCTGCGCCACCGTGATCACGAACATCACCGCGAACACCACCACCGCCATGACCGCCGCCCGCCCCGGATGCGCGGCGTCGAACGCCTCCGAATAGATCCGCATGGCAACGACATCCGTGTGGTGCCCCGGCCCGCCCTTGGTCAGCGCGTACACCGCATCGAAGGTCTGGAACACGCTGAGCACCCCGGTGACCAGCACGAAGAACATGGTCGGCCGCAATAACGGCAGGATCAGCCAACGCACCCGCCGCCACCCGACGGCCCCGTCCAAGGCCCCCGCGTCGAGGATCTCGGGCGGTATGGCCCGGATCCCGGCCACGAAAAACAAAGCCACATATCCGACATTCATCCATACGATGACCGCGGCCACGGCGGGCAGCGCCAGGCTCGGCGAGCTCAACCACTCCACCCGATGCCCCAGGACGGCGTTCAGCGCCCCGCCGGTCGGCGCGAAGATCCACTGCCACACCACGCCTACCGCCACGGGTGCGCACATCCACGGCAGCGCGTACACCACCCGCAGCACGGTTCCGGCCCGCCCGCGTCGTGCCAGCAGCGCCGCCACCGCGAACCCCAAGACCGTCTGCACCGGCACCACCAGCGCCGTCAACACCAGTGTCACCAGGATGGAATGTCCGAATTGCCGGTCGGTGAGGACGGATCGCCAGTTGTCCCAGCCGGTGAATCGAATGGGCCCCAGCAGATTCCAGCTGTGCAGGCTCAGCCATAGCACCACCGCGATCGGCAGCAACAGGAAGCAGCCGACCCCGAGCAGACTGGGCAGCAGCAGCGCGTAGCCGACCGCGGCGTGCCTGGTGCCGGCTGTGGCGCGGCGGGCCGTCCGGTCCATGATGGGCGACGCTACCGGCCCGGCGCGGGTGCGCGCGCCGTCCCACGCCCGACTTGCCCGATATTGTGTGATGTCCGATATTGCGCTGTGCGCGACGCGATTTCGAGCCGGCTTTCCACCCGGTGCGCGGCGTCGGCGCATGATAGTTTGTGCCGCGCTCGTACATCGCGATGACGGCGAGGCTGGCCACGACAGGGCAGGGGACGGCGTCGATGAGAATCAAGCCACGGGAACAGATCCTCGGAGTCTGGCGGTCGCTGCTGACCGCGTGCTACCAGGACGGGGCCTGGGTCTGGGGCGGCCGCAACGGCTCCAACTCCATCAGCGACGCCGAACAGCTGCTGTGCCTGTTGTATCCGGCCACCGAGATCGACGGATTCGGCCTGGAGACGCCCGACGAGATCGCCGACGACATCCTCGCGGTGCTGTCCCCACTGGGCGATGACGGCCTGCGGATCGGCGAGCGGGTGGTGTGGCTGCTCGAGCAGTACGTCGAACGGCACACCGACCACGATCCGGATACCGGCAAGGAACTGCCGAACTTCGCCGCGGGCAGCTATCTGGCCTCCTCCGACGGCGCCGAGCCGACCTCGGACCAGCACGCGCTCGAAGTCGTCGACTCCTATTCGATGTCGCTGACCCTGTGCCTGGCCGCCCTGAAGTTCCTGCGCGGCTTCAGCGGTCCGGTGTCGGCGCTGGCGGTGGGCCGGCGAAACCGGACCGCCATCGACCTGGGCCCCCGCATCGACCGCCTCGACGCGCACATCAATACCCGCCTGACCGCCGCGATGGTGGGGCTGATCCGCAGTTTCGTGGTGAACACGGTGACGCCCAAGTCCCCGGCGGGGCAGGCCATGTTGTCGATGCTGAATCAGACGGGCGGTTCCACCGACACGGTGGTACGGGCGGTGCGGGACCGCCTGGACCGGGTCCGGATCCGACTACGCAACGACGCCACCCTGAGCCAGATCGAGGGCGTCGACCTGGACAGCTCGGACATGCTGTTCGAATGCGGCTGGAGCTGGGCCATCGTGCGCAAGGCCGCCGACATCGACTTCGTCGACCTGCCCGTCGCGCAGCAGCCGGGCCACGCCGTCGCCCGCCCCTACCTGCATTTCACCGTGGTGGCGCTGGACGGCATCAACGACCTCACCTCGCAGCGCACCCGCGAACTCGACCTGCTCGATCCCGAGCAGCGGCGTCTGGCCGAGGCGCTGCAGCTGCGCTGGGATCTGGCTCAGCGCTACTGGGCGGCGGTGGCCCGCTTCGGCAATGGCCGCTGGCCGCTGGAGGACATTCCGTGGCGCACCTCCGACGGCGAGGAGTCCGACTACTTCAGTCTCATCGTGTCCGCGGTCCTCATGCAGGATCTGCTCAACCGCGAGGCCAATGACGACGACCTGGATCGCGCCGCCACCATCTTCGACGAACTGGCCCGCCGCGGCCGCATCATCCGCCGCTTCACCGCCGGGGACCCGGCCCGCACCATGCACACCCCGGGCGTGAGCCTGCGCCTGCTGGGCAGCGAGGAGCTGGACGGCCCACTGCTGCTGTGGACCGTATCCGATTACGCCACGGTGCTTTTGAAGCGCACCCTGCAGGCGGCGCGGCTCTCCGGCACCATCGAGACCCGGGATCAGCTGATGGCGCTGGCCCAGGCCACCATGGACCACCTCGATCTGCGCGCCTTCCGTGAGGGACCGGCCACCGGCCTCTGGGACGACCCCAGCCGCATCTTCGGCGGCAGCGATTCGCATCTGCCGTCCTGGTATCTCACCGAGCGTGTGGTCGAGTGCATGGTGACCGCCGCCCGCATGTACCGGGAACCGCCACTGCGCGCGCCGAACTCGGCGACCCGCGCGATGGAGCTGCTCACCGAGGCCGAACACCTGCTCAACCGGGAGATACTGGAGCTCAGCGAAACCGACATCACCGCGGGCCGTACCGCATTGGCGCTGGCCGAGCAACGCTTGGAACGGGCCCGCACACTCATCGACGAGCGCCCGGGCACCGCCGTCAGTCTGGCCTCGCAGGCTCTCCTGGAGCTGGACGAACTCGCCTATGCCCGGCTCGACGCCACCAGGAGCGAATGACCGTGCTCGTGTTCTCCGCGTCCGACAAGGGCGGCACCGGCCGCTCGGTCACCAGCTGCAATATGGCGTACTGGCTGAGCATGAAGGGCCACAAGGTCGCCTATCTGGACTTCGATTTCGGATCGCCCACCGCGGGCGGGACTTTCGAGATCAGCCGCATCGACAACGGGGTGCGTGACGGCACCGGCCTGCACGCGTACCTGCTCAACGAGAACGGCTCCCCCGCCCGGCTGAGCGTGCGCTCGGAGACCGACCGGATGGAACTGAGCCGGTCCCGGCATCCCTCGGGCCGCCTGGTGCTGTTCCCCGGTGATCTCGGGGGCTCCGAGTTCACCACCCTCGACGAGCGCATGATCGACCGCTGCGCCGCTCTGTTCGCCACCTGCGAGCAGGAATTCGACGTCACCTTCGTGGATCTGAGCGCGGGCCGCTCCATCGCCCTGGCGCTCGCGCTCAGCGCGACCAAGCAGTCGCAGTTGTCGCGCGCGGTGTGCCGGTGGCTCATCTTCCATCGCTGGACCCGCCAGCACATCGCCGCCGCCCGCGGCCTGGTGCACGACGACCACGGGGTGCTGGCCACCGGGGAGGCGTGGGGACACGACCGCACCGGACTGCTGAACTCGCTGCGCTTCGTCCGCATCGCGGTACCCGAACTGAACCGCACCGCCGGGCTGCGTCCGGCCCAGGCCGCCTGGCTGCAGGAACAACACAACACCCTGACCCGCGCGGCCAACCGGCACGGGATGGGTCCGAGCGGGATACTGGGCCAGACCCCGGTGGAACCGATGCTGCAATGCCGGGAGCAGGTGATCCTGGATGTGGATGTCGCCGCCCACGTCGCCAATGCCGAGACCGTGGACGCGTTCCGCACGCTCACCGAGAAACTCATGAACGACGCCGTCTGGGAACAGGTGGAGATACGCAGATGAGCTCCGCGACCGATTACAGCGAGGCCGGCGAACGCAACCGCGTGGCCGGGCAGCCGCTCTCGCACCTGTCCATCGAGGTCGGGCACTTCTACATGGACGAGCTGGTGAACGGCGTCGACCGGATCCGCGCGCAACTGCGCAAGGTCGCGCCCATCGTCGAGACCCAGATCGCGGCCGCCGAAAAGGAATTCGGCCCGGGTGCGCGGGTCAGCACCTGCTTCCTGGTCGACGACTACTTCTGGGGCCGCACCCCGGGCCGCGGCCGCGACGCCCGCCGCGTCGCCGACCCCCGGCACGTGCTCGAGAAACTGCTGACCGCCGCGGAGGAATGCGAGGTCCGCATCGACTACCTGGCCCGTGAGGCCGGGTGCGCGGAGGTGCCGGCGTTCCTGGACGGTGAACCCGTGGGCGAACCGGTGCGGCTGGCCGAGATGATGGCGGCGCGCATCGTCGCCGAACCCGAACGCGACAGCACCGGACGCCGCCCGCCCACCGTCGAATCCGGCTGGCTGTGCAACGGCCGCCGCTCCTCGGAATACGATGCCGGACAGGCCATGCGGATCGCGCGGTACCGGCCACCGGAGGAGTTCGGGGCCCGCAACCACTCCATCTTCCTGGACGTCCAGCTGTGGAGTCGCCGGCTCGAGGAGGTGGCCGGACAGCAGGTGGAGCGCATCCTCTGGTCCTGCCCGTTCCTCGCCTCCATCTGGCAGTTGTTGCGGCTGGGGATGATTCGCGACGAGGGCGCCATGGTGGCCGCCCCGGTGGCGTGGGGCGACCCGTGGCCCGAGGAGTGGTCGCGGCTGCCCGCGGTGGTGCAGCTGAATCCGCAGGCCAAACCGTTCGCCGCCTATCGGGCGCTGTCGGTGTTGCCCTACAGCTACCTGGGTATCGAGCACGCGGTGCGGGTGATCCTGGACCACCTGCAACTCGACGACGATGTGCACGCCAAGCTCGCCGAACGCGGTGCGGGCGAACGGATTCCGGTCGCGGTGCCGCGTCAGGCCACCCGCCGGTTGAACCACCTGTTCCTCGGTGACGTCTGAGGTGGCCGCCGTATGAGCGATCCGCTGGTCCTGCTGGGGGAGGTGCGCACCGCGCTGCTGCCGAATGCGGGGGGACTGGCGGCGCGGGAAGCGTCGGCGCTGCTCTCGCTGCTGCCTGGGCAGCGGGTGCTGATGCGGGAACGCCCACTGGCGCTGGCCATCTCGCCGACCACACCGGTGGGCGTGGACTGCCGACTGGCGACGGTGTCGCGGTCCGACAGCCGGGCCATCGGCACGGTGGCCGCGCACGCCGTACTGGTCGGCGGCCGGGTGATCCAGAGTTCGGCCTGCTCCAGTGTGGTGCGGGCGGCCAATCAGAACCGGCGGCCCTGGTCGCACTATCTGAGCCGGGCCGGGACCGTCGAACTGGTGCACCGCGTCGGCGACGACACCGCCACGGCGGTCGACCTCACCGAGGGCTTCCTGGAGGCGTCCAGCGCCACCACCCTCGACCTCGGCTCGATCAGCGAACGGCTACTCACCCGGGTGCGCACCGATCCGCGGCTGGACCAGGATCCGCCGGTGCACTCCGGGGCGACTCGGCTGCGCTGGGCCGCGCGCGTCGCGCCGCCGGTGGATGGGAGCGCGCGGGGGCGGACGCTGTTCGCCTTCCGGCTGGAGGACGAGAACACCCGGTCTGTCCGGATCATGGTGCCGACTGTCCGGGACCTGGCCGGGGTTCAGCGCTTCTGCGAAGACCTCGCCGTCCACGACTGGCTGCTGTCCACCCTCGCCGCCGCGTTGTCGGACGCGAATCGTCCCGTGCTCGAACGCGATCCCACAGGCGAACTGGCTCCGCTGCTCGAACAATTGGTGCACCTGTGGATGCCGGGTGCGCACACCCCGCCCCGGCTGCGCGAACTGTGGACCCGGCTGGAATCCGATCCCGGTTTCACCCGGCAGTGGACCGCGCAGGTCGGGCACCTGCGCGACCGGCTGGCGGTGGCCACCCTGGAAGCGCTGCGCAGCTCCAAGATCAGCACCGTGCAGTGGTGATGGCGGTGCTCAGAGCCGGAACCAGCGGCGCACCAGCAGGGCGAAGAACACCGACATGGTGACCGCACCGGTGTACGCCTCGGTGACGAACACCGCCCGGCCGCCCACCCGCAGGTGATCGGTGTCGCCGATACCGAGCGGGTTCAGGTAGTTCATCAGCACCTGGTACACGGTCACGGCCACCGGCTGCTCCGCGCGCAACGCCACCGCGCCGGTGAAGACCAGGAGCTGGAACACCACGAACCACAGCATCCGGAACGGCCGATACCCGTAGCCGCAGACCAGATCCGGGACCAGGCCGCCGAGCCGCCTCCAGGCCTGCGGCTGCGCCTGCCGCCGGGCCCGGGCCAGCGCGAGCCCGCAGCGGTCCTCGGCGTCGGTGTCCTCGTCGATGCGGTACAGACTGCCCGCGCGCCGATAGGCCAGGGCGGCGTGGCCGGGCAGTCCGGCCTGGACGAGCGGACGTCCCAGACGTTCGTACGCCTCGGCGAGCAGCCGATTCTGGGTGCGGCTCAGCCGGAGCGGGCCCCGGAACTCGACCTCCGCGGCGATGAGCGCCGCGAGCAGCTGGTTGACCGGCACGGCCTGCGGATCCGACCCGGCCGGGCGGAGCAGCGCGGGCGCGTAGATGTGGCCGAAGACGAGACTGTCGCCGGCCCGGCGGATTCCGGGCGGATCGTAGGTGGCGACCACCGCCTCGGTGTGCCGGGTGAACAGATCCAGCAGGGGTTGCTCGGTGGCGCGCCGCCGCAATCCGTGTGGCTGGGCGAGGAATTCGGTGATGCTCTCGCCGTAGGCGTCGGCGTGGCGCTCGATCCGCATGCTCATATCGGCCACGAAGGGTGACGACGGCGCGTTTCTCTCGAGCATGATCAATGGTAGATCCTGTGCACCAGCACATCTCGGGGCTCATCGGCGCCGAAGTAGGTGGGCTCGTGGTCCGCCCAGGCGAACCCGACCTCCTTGTACAGGTGATAGGCGGTGCGATTGCCCGGCTTCACGGTCACGTAGACCTGTTCGGCGTGGACCTTGCGGCAGTGGGCCAGCGCGGCTTCCAGCAGGACCCGGCCGAAACCGCGGCCGCGGCAGGCGGAAGCCACGGCGAAGCCGAGGAACCACGCCGTGCCGTCGCCGTCGATGGCGGTGAGGACATACCCGCACACCTCCCCCGCATCTTCAGCAACCGTCCAGTTTGCTCCGTGTAATTCGAACAATTGCCGCAGAACGAAATACGGATACGCGAGATGTTCGAACTCGACCACCTCGAGCGCTCGAATGGCGTCCAGATCCGCCAGCGACGCAGTCCGACATACCGGAATATCCGGCTCTTCGAAGGCCAACAACGGTGTTCCCCTCCACCCCGGGCGCAAGTGCGATGGATTCCAGGGTAAGCGTCACGCCGAAGGATGGGTGCGGTTCGGCCCGCTCGCCGTCTGTGGAACGAACGGGCCGAACCGCGCTGCTGCACGCGGTGGGGACCACGCCGCCGTCGCCCGGAGGTTAGGCGCGGGGCGTTCGAAAGCGCTGTGCCGCAGCGTTTATCGCGGCCGGGGGATTCCCCGGTATGTCCCGGACCGCGAAAACTTCCGGGTGCGATGGCGCGTGGAACGGGTGTCGAGCACCAGCCACAACAGCCGATACACGACCCGGTCGAAGCCCGAGTGCGCCGGTTCGATGGACGTCATGGCAACGCGCGCTCGTCGAGCACGCACCGTCCCTCCTCCACCAGGGTGGCCCGGGCTCGTCGACGCACCTTGCAGGTCTGCACGGTGCAATCGAGGTGCAATTGCATTGCTGCGTGTGCCTGTTCGGCGGTCATCACCCCCGGATCCCGGCGGCAGCGCGACAAAACGGCGATGTGCAAATTGAGGGACGTCAGTTGCATGTCCAGACCACTCCTCGTTCCCGCTGGTTCCTGAAGTGCCCGGAGGTTCAGGAAAGGAAAGGGGCCTAGCTACACCGCTCCGGGCACATATCTAGCACACCACGAGCAGACGCCAAGCGGGCGAATTTCGACAAGGAGAACGCAAAATTGCGCGAATTCCCAGCAGCGAATCCACTTGGGAGAGGACGATTCTCCATAGTGGACGAACCTCGCGTCCCCCGATCCATGCCCGCGAACGCGAATGGAGCGTGTTGTGTCAGAAGGTCCCGCGTCATCCACCCTGCCGCGCCGCCAGCTCGGCCGCTACCTACGGGACTGGCGTATCCAGGCAGGATTGACCATCGCCGAGGCCGCCAAGCTGATGGAGTGGGGCGCCAGCACCCTGCAGCGGCTGGAGAAGGGCAACGCGGACCGCATCCGCACCATCGACATCCAGGAGCTGTGCCGGATCTACGGGATCCCCGCCCAAATCGCCGACGGACTCAAGGGTTTGGCGCAGCAGGCGGCCGTCAAGAGCTGGTGGCACTCCTACGGCGACCTGATTCCCGAGAACTTCGACGTCTACGTGGGTTTGGAGGCATCCGCGCAGCAGTTGTCCTGCTACCAATCGGAACTGGTGCCGGGCCTGCTGCAGACCTCCGACTACGCAAGGGCCCTGAACCGGCTCGGATACCCGGAAGAGACGGCGGCCGAGGTGGATCGGCGCGTTCAGCTGCGTATGCAGCGCCAGGCCATGATCACCCGGCGCATGCGCCCGGCCGCGATCGCCATGGTGTTGCACGAATCGGTATTGCGCCGCCTGGTGGGAGGTGCAAGGGTGATGGCGGCGCAGGTGCGGCACTTGGCGGAACTGAGTACCCGGTCCAATGTCGTCCTGCGCATTCTGCCCTTCGCCGCCGGTGTCCCCCTGGGACTTTCGACCGGCCCGTTCGTGATCCTGGAGTTCGGATCCGACGGCAAGGGGCAGCCGGTGGAGCCCCCGGTGGTCTACGTGGAGGGGTTCACCGGCGATCTGTATCTCGAGAGACAGGGCGACGTTCAGCGTTATCGCCGGGCCCAGGCGGGGCTGGAACGCTGCGCGTTGGACGTTCAGGACAGCAGAAGCCTGCTGCGGCAGGTGGCGAAGGAGTATTCGGCATGAGTGTGGAGCTTTCCGGGGCCCGCTGGTTCAAGAGCAGCCGCAGCGGGGCCGGTAAGGAATGCGTCGAAGTGGCGTTCCTGCCCGCGGGCCGGGTCGGCGTGCGGGACAGCAAGAATCCGCAGGGGCCGGCGCTGGTGTTCGGCGCCGCGGAGTGGTCGTCGTTCACCGCCGGCCTCGAAAACGGGTGCTTCGACAGGTGATTCACGTGCGGCGGACGATTCGCGAGCGCTGAGAAACTGAACGAGGTGCGCGGGCTCCATTGCCCGCACACCTCGGCATCGGTCGTTCACGATCACACTCAGAGAATCGCGACTACTCCGATCGCGACGGCGGCCACCAGCACACCGATCGCGACCGAAGGCATCAAAGCGCCGGTCAGTATGTATACGCCCATCGCCGATACCGCGAAGAGCATCCCTACGATCAGCCGTTCGACCCAGTCGTCAGGACCCAATTTGCGGTACCGGGGACGTGCATTCTTCAGTCCTCGGTCCACGAATAGTTGGATACCCATGTTTTAACGCGCGTAAACATGGTTTCGTTGCTGAACGGCTGCCGTTTCGTGATCAACTCTCAGCGCTGGGAATCCGGGGCCCCGCACTGGTGCGCGGGGCCCCGGTGCCAGATTTTCTGTGGTGATCGTCAGCGACGGAACAGTTTGTTTCCCAGCCAGACGATCGGATCGTATTTCCGGTCCACCACGCGTTCCTTGAGTGGGATCAGCGCATTGTCGGTGATCTTGATGTGCTCGGGGCACACCTCGGTGCAGCACTTCGTGATATTGCAGTAGCCCAGCCCGGCGTCCTCTTGCGCCAGATCACGGCGATCCGCCACATCGAGAGGATGCATTTCGAGTTCCGCAATACGCATCAGGTAACGCGGGCCGGAGAACGCGTGCTTGTTGTCCTCGTGATCGCGCACCACATGACAGGTGTTCTGGCACAGGAAGCACTCGATGCACTTGCGGAATTCCTGTGACCGTTCCACGTCGGCCTGCTGCATCCGATAATCACCCGGCTTCAGATCCACCGGCGGTGTGAACGACGGGACCTCGCGCGCCTTCCGATAATTGAACGACACATCCGTGACCAGGTCGCGAATCACGGGGAAGGTGCGCATCGGCGTCACCGTCACCACTTCGTCCTCGGTGAACGTCGACATCCGGGTCATGCACAGCAGCCGCGGCCGGCCGTTCACCTCGGCCGAGCAGGAACCGCACTTGCCCGCCTTGCAGTTCCAGCGCACCGCCAGATCCGGGGCCTGGG
This sequence comes from Nocardia sp. NPDC005746, assembly GCF_040630785.1. Classification (NCBI taxonomy): domain Bacteria; kingdom Bacillati; phylum Actinomycetota; class Actinomycetes; order Mycobacteriales; family Nocardiaceae; genus Nocardia; species Nocardia sp. NPDC005746. Next base: position 186,442 of record NZ_JBEXYE010000001.1, on the reverse strand, counting down.
TGGCCTGCAGGCGGTGGATGATGTCGAGCACCACCTCGCCCTCGTTCACCTCCACGGTGAAGTCGTGCAGGCCGCCGCCCTCGGTATCGCCGCGCCACACCTTGAACTTCGCCTGATAACCCATGGCTATTCCGCCTTTCCGGCGTCGTCCCGCAGCTCCGCGAGATCGGCGGGGGTGTAATACTTTTCGAGTTCGGCCAGGTCGAACAGCCGCAGCAGCTCGGCGCGCATCGGGATCTGGGCCTCGGAGGTGACGGTGACCGCGGGCACCGAGAAGCCGACCTCGTCCTCGCCGATCGTGCAGACCAGCAACTGATTCCGCCACACCGGATCCATGCCCGGGTGGTCATCGCGGGTGTGACCGCCGCGGCTCTCGGTGCGCAACAACGCCGCCTGCGCGACGCATTCGCTGATCAGCAGCATGTTGCGCAGGTCGATGGCCAGGTGCCAGCCCGGGTTGAACTGCCGGTGCCCCTCCACGGTGACGTGGTCGTAGCGGTCGCGCAGTTCGGACAGCTTCTCCACGGCCTGCTTCAGCTCGTGTTCCTTGCGGATGATGCCGACCAGGTCGTTCATGGTCTGCTGCAGGTCCATGTGCAGGGTGTAGGGGTTCTCCCCCCGGCCCTCGTCCGGCGGATCGAACGGCGTCACCGCCGCTTTCGCGGCCGCGGCGATATCGGTGTCGGAGATCTTGGGCCGTGCGGCCAGCTGCTCCACGTAGGTGGCCGCGCCCAGTCCGGCGCGACGGCCGAACACCAGCAGGTCCGACAGTGAGTTCCCGCCGAGCCGGTTGGATCCGTGCAGGCCGCCCGCGCACTCCCCGGCCGCGAACAGGCCCGGCACCTTCGCCGCCTGGGTGTCCGGGTCGACCTCGATGCCGCCCATGACGTAGTGGCAGGTCGGCCCGACCTCCATCGGCTCCTTCGTGATGTCCACGTCCGCCAGCTCCTTGAACTGGTGGTGCATGGACGGCAGCCGCTTGATGATCTGGTCGGCGGGCAGCCGCGAGGCGATGTCGAGGTACACGCCGCCGTGTTCGGTGCCGCGTCCCGCCTTCACCTCTTCGTTGATGGCACGCGCCACCTCGTCACGGGGCAGCAGGTCCGGGGTGCGGCGGGCGGAGTCGTTGTCCTTCAACCACTGGTCCGCCTCCTCGATGCTCTCGGCGTACTGCCCCTTGAACACCGGCGGGATGTAGTCGAACATGAATCGCTTGCCGTCGGAGTTCTTGAGCACCCCGCCGTCGCCGCGCACACCCTCGGTGACCAGGATGCCCTTCACCGAGGGCGGCCAGACCATGCCGGTCGGATGGAACTGCAGGAACTCCATATTGATCAGCGAGGCCCCGGCGCGCAGCGCGAGCGCGTGGCCGTCGCCGGTGTACTCCCAGGAGTTCGAGGTCACCTTGTAGGACTTGCCGACGCCGCCGGTGGCGATGACCACCGCGGGCGTCTCGAACAGGATGAAGCGGCCCGATTCCCGCCAGTAGCCGAAGGCCCCGGAGATCTTGTCGCCGTCCTTGAGCAGTTCGGTGATGGTGCACTCGGCGAAGATCTTGATCCGCGCCTCGTAGTCGCCGGTCTGCGCGAAATCCTCCTGCTGCAGCGAGACGATCTTCTGCTGCATGGTGCGGATGATCTCGAGGCCGGTGCGGTCACCGACGTGCGCCAGCCGCGGATAGGTGTGGCCGCCGAAGTTGCGCTGGCTGATCCGCCCGTCCGGGGTTCGATCGAACAGCGCCCCATAGGTTTCCAGCTCCCACACCCGGTCGGGCGCCTCCTGGGCGTGGAGTTCGGCCATGCGCCAGTTGTTGAGGAACTTTCCACCGCGCATGGTGTCCTTGAAATGGACCTGCCAGCTGTCCTTCTCGTTGGCGTTGCCCATGGCGGCCGCGCAGCCGCCCTCGGCCATGACGGTGTGCGCCTTGCCGAACAGGGACTTGCAGACCACCGCCACCGACAACCCGTGTTCGCGGGCCTCGATCACCGCACGCAGACCGGCACCGCCGGCACCGATCACGACGACGTCGTACTTGTGCCGCTCGACTTCAGGCATGGAACCGAATACTCCTGGGAGACTGAGGAATAGAGGACTGTCAGCCGATGAGGCGAGGATCGGAGATGGTTCCGCTCGCGACCAGCATGACGTAGAAATCGGTGAGGACCAGCGTGCCCAGCGTGGTCCAGGCCAACTGCATGTGCCGGGTGTTCAGCTTCGACACCACGGTCCAGAAGCGGTAGCGCACCGGGTGCTGCGAGAAGTGCTTGAGCCGCCCGCCCGCGATGTGCCGGCAGGAGTGGCACGACAGCGTGTACGCCCACAGCAGCAGGGCGTTCCCGGTGATGATCGCCGTGCCCAGGCCGATGCCGAAGCCACCGTCCTTGGCGTGGAAGGAGATCACCGCGTCGTAGGTGTTGATCACCGAGATGATCACCGCGACGTAGAAGAAGTAGCGGTGCGCGTTCTGGATGATCAGCGGAAGCTTGGTCTCCCCAGAATATTTGGCGTGCGGCTCGGCCACCGCGCAGGCCGGCGGGGACATCCACACCGACCGGTAGTAGGCCTTGCGGTAGTAGTAACAGGTGAGCCGGAACAGCAACAGGAACGGCAGCACCAGGAAGCCCAGCGGAATCCACATGGGCAGGTGGCCGATCGGGGTGCCGAAGTGGCTCGAGCCCTCGACGCACGAAGCGCTCAGGCAGGGCGAATAGAACGGTGTCAGATAGTGGAAGTCGTTCACCCAATACGCGGTCCGCACAAAGGATCTGACGGTCGCGTAGACGACGAACGCCCCCAGTCCGAGCACCGTCAATGCCGGCGGCAACCACCACCGGTCGGTGCGCAGTGTGCGTGCCGCGATGGCGGCCCGACCCCTGCTGAAAACCCCGGTACTCGATTCAGAAGCCTTGACTGGTGCGGCGCTCACTGCGGCCTGCCTCGCTGCTCTACCCCGTGGAACGTCATCGTTACCTCCGGCATCGAATGTGATGGTGAGCACCCTACGACAGGAGTGCTATTACTCGAGCTCGCATCAGCTATTTCGTGATCCAGTGATTTACGCCACATTTCCTGCGAACTTTCGCGGTTCGTTCGTGTAGTGAACAAACGGCAATCGCGCGAACTCGGCGGGCTGTCACCGGGATTGGCCGTGGCGTGACTGCGCAGCTCCGGAGGGTTGTTTTCGCCGGTTACACACCGTCACACGGCAGCAACAAGGGTGTGGTGGCCTGTCCCCCTGATGAGGGCTGGAAGGGAGCCGATGATGAGACGTGCCGCCATCGTCATGCCGATGCGCACACCGGTGGGCCTGCCCGGCGGCGCGCTCGCCGCGGTGCCGCCGAACCGTCTGGTCGGCACGGCTATTGGGGCGGTGCTCGGCCGGTCCGGCATCGACCCGCTCCGGGTGGAACAGCTGGTCACCGCCGTGCCCGACCCCGGCGTCATCCGCCCCGCGCTGCCACGCTGCGGGCTGTCCCCCGAGCTCGGCGAATTCACCGTCGGATCCGGACCTGGCAGCGGCCTGCGTGCCCTGATCACCGCCACCATGATGGTGCGGTCCGGCGCGGCGGGCGTGGTGCTGGCCGTGGGGGCCGAATATCCTTGTGCCGCACCGTCGTTTGCCGCGCAATTCGCCAGCGTCCGGACGCCCGCCGCCGGGCCCGGAGCTCCGGACGCCGGCCCCAGCACCGACGAGCAGATCGCGCTGTGGGCCACGGAACCGGCACGCGGACAAGCGGATTCGGTGCGGACCGAACAGCTGGCCCGCCACCACGGCCTGGACCGGACCGCCGCCGACGACTTCGCCGCGGTCAGCCACCGCCGCGCGGCCCGCGCTCACCGGCAGGGCGTCTTCGGAGCCGAGATCGCGCCGACGGTCGTGTGTGCCCGACCGGACGACCCGAACTCCGAGGTGGTGCGTCTGGTCGACCGCGACGAGGGCCTGCGCGACGATGTCTCGCACCGCGCCTTCGCCGCCCTGCCCCCGTTCCGCCCCGGCGGGGTGACCACCGCCGCCAACAGCAGCACCCGTGGCCTCGCCGCCTCGGCCTGCCTGGTGGTCGCCGAGGACCGCCTCGCCGACCTGGGCCTGGAACCCCTGGCCTACCTGATGGACTGGGCCAGCGCCGCCGCGCCCGCCGACGCCACCGCTCCGGCCGCCACCGGTGCGATCGCGAAGACCCTGTGGCGCAATGGATTCGAATTGTCCGATCTGGCCTTGCTGGAGGTCGAGGAATCGTCCGCCGTCGAGGTTCTGGCGCTGGCCCGCGTGCTGGGCCTGACGGAACACGCCGGTGGGTCGGCGGAACACGCGGGCGGTATCGCGGACCCCGCGGATGGCCGCCTGAATGTGCACGGCGGGTCGATCGCCCTGGGCGAGCCGGGCGGCGCCGCGGGCCTGCGCATGGTCACCACCATGCTGTACGAATTGGCTCGCCGGGAAGGCGGACTCGGCCTGGCGGTCACCCCCGCGGGCCCCGACACCGCCCTGGCGGCGATCTTCGAATCACCGGATCGAACACCGGTTTCCGAGACGCCGCGCGGTGCGCGCTTCCGTGGCGCGGGCGGCCGGCGCTCCGGTCGAGGTCGTCACCGCCCCTGACTGATCCCCATGCGCGGCTCATCGGCGCGCTACAGCGGCAACTGAGCTCACCCGACGCGCTGGCCGAATCACCGAGCCCCGACGCCATTGTCGAGGTGGCTCAGCTGCTGTTCGAAACGACGGTTCGGCTACTTGGTGCGGGGACGGGAGTGGAAGCCGAGGCCCTCGTCCTGCGCGCCCATCCAGGCCGCCTCGTCGTGCTTGGCGTCCGGGACGTAGATGGTCTCCTGCTTCGCGGCCGGGGACTCCGGGGGCGGGGTCTGCTCGAACTCGTCGGCATCGATGCTGAGCCGCTCCAGATCGTTCTCCAGCCGGCGAACGGTGCCCGCGTCTCCGTAGTGCGAGCGCAGCGCGCCCACGCACTGGCGGAGCTGGCCAACCGCGTAGCGGAGTTCCGCAATCTCGCTGCGTGTCATCGAAAACCTCCTCGACCTGTGTGACAGACCACACATCGTGATCTACAACACAGTACGTGATCATGCGGGATTCGTCTCGTCCGCGATGGATATTTGCTGTTCGAGGGCCTGTCGAGAGGGCTCGAATCGGGGTCTGACACGTTTCAGATCCACGAATCGGGCCGTCGCCGAGCGGCTTCCGGCTACCCCGCGATGGCGTACTCGGGCCCGCCGTCCGGGCCGAAATCCGGGTTCTCGGCGCGCATCGCCGCGGTCGCGCGCGCCACCAGCCCGACCACCGCCGCGGCCACCTCCTCGGCCCGCTCCAGGATCACGCTGTGCCCGGCCCCGTCCAGGCGCACCAGCTCGGCATCGGCGACCTGGGAGGCCAGCACCACCGAATGCGCGAACGGGATCATGATGTCCGCGGACCCGGCCAGCACCAGCACCGGAATCTCGCCCAGCCGGTGCAGGGTCGCGGACTCGTCGAACTGGATCAACGACTCCAGGAAGCTGGCCATGGTCAGCAGCGAGGTGTCGTTGAGCATGGCCGTCGCCACCGCCAGCATGCGCGGACTCACCTTCCGGGTGCCCAGGGTGGCGTCACGCATGATCGGCTCGAAGATCCTGCGGCTCAGATGCTTCGAGGCCTGCATGGCCCGCGGCGCGCGCTTCACCGCAGCGCGCAGCGAGCTCACCGCGGGCGGGCTCAGCAGCCGTCCCAGCCCCACCCGGGTCACGCCATTGGCGGCGCTGGAGATCAGGCCGACGCCCACGATCCGGGTGCCGATGGCCATCGGGTGCAGCCGCGCGTACGCCAGCACCGTCATGGCGCCCATCGAATGTCCCACCAGCACAACGGGTCCGGTCGGCACCACGGCCCGCAACACCGCGTCCAGATCCTTGGCCAGCTGCTCGATGGTGTAGGTCGAGGGGTCCGCATTGCCCGAATCCCCGTGTCCGCGATGGTCGTAGAACACCATGTGGGTGTCCTCGCCCCAGGTCTCCATCAGATGCCCGCGCATGAACGCCCACGATTCCGCGCGCAGACAGTGTCCGTGCACGAACACCACGGTGACCGGGGCATCGGTGGCGCCGAACTCGCGAACCGCGAGCGGCACGCCGTCATCCGCCGTGACGGTGATGTGGCGGCCGTCGAAATCGGCCGCGCGAGAGTTGAGCGTGGACATGACGTCCTCCTGAAGAGTGCGCCTTCTTGCCCGGTTGTCGGAATGGATGCCCCCGGCGTTAACCCCCCACACCAGGCGTTATGCACAAGTTGTCCAACTGTCTCCGCTGATCTATACAGCCTGCCGACGGATCCTCCCCCGCCTCGGCAACTTGCACCTCCTGAATATCTACTTGTATCTATCAAAAACAATAGAAACCTCTAGATAGTCCACGACTAAAGTTGACCCGGTGACACGAGACCGATTGTTCCGGTTCGTCCATGTCACCGGCCACGCGTGCTGGTGGGTCTTCGTCGTCGCGACCCTGTGGCCGGGCAGCGCCGATTTCAGCTGGACCGGCGACGTCGACCTGCCCCGCGGATACGCCGACTACCTCCCCTCCGACGGCTTCTGCATGGCCGGCCCGATCGCGGTCGTAGCCTTCCTGGTCCTGATCATCGCCGCCGCGGTGGAAGCGGCCGCGGTCGGCCGCCTCGCCCCGGGCCTGATGACCGTCGGCACCCCGTTCGTCGCGGCCATCGTGCTCTGGTCGGTGAATCCGACCGGCTGCGGCGGCCACGGCACCTCCGCCGTCCTCCCCGCCCTGCCGATCGTCCTCGTCGCCATCGCCCTCCGCGAGATCTGGGCCCGCGCCTTGGCACCCCACCCCTCGTCCTGAGAATCTGCCGCTATCTAGGCAATTCGCTAGATAGCGGCAGAGTTTTATCGCGCGCGCCGTCGGCTAGGTCGCGGCCTCCGTTTTCGTGGACGGCAGGAACGGGCGGATCAAGTTCTTCTCCACCGACGGGCCGAACTGCCATTCGGCGATCCAGGGGCCGGTGCCTTCGCTCGGGTCCAGGGCGCCGCCCTCGATCCATCGATAGCGGCCGTCGAGGATGCCGCGGGTCAGGTCGGTGTCGGCGTCGTCGGTGTTGGACCAGAGGGCGTCGAAGAGGCGCTCGATGCGGAGACGGGACTGGCGGCAGAAGACTTCGGCCAGCTCCTCGGCGGCTTCGCCGTCGGGGCCGCCCGCGACGCGGAGGGACTGGGCGCGGACGCAGGCGGCGGCCATGGCGAACAGTTCGGCGCCGATGTCGACGATGCGGCCGAGGAAGCCCTGTTTGTATTCGAGCTTGGCCTGCCAGCGGGCCATGCCGTACATGAGGGCGCGGGCCTGCTTGCGGGACATGCGTTCGACGTAGCGCATGTGGCGTGCGAGGGGGCCGAATTCGCCGTAACTCACCGGGGCGGTGCCCGCGCCGACGGCCAGTTGCGGGAACCACTTGGCGTAGAAGCCGCTCGCGCCGACCGCCGCCTTGGCCTTGTCCTTCAGTTCGGCATTGCGGTCGACCAGGGCGCCGGCGGCGGCCATGTGGGCGTCGGCCATCTCGCGGGCGATGAGCAGGCGCATGATCTCGCTGGAGCCCTCGAAGATGCGGTTGATCCGCAGATCCCGCACCAATTGCTCGGCGGCGACCGCCCTTTCGCCGCGGGCCTGCAGCGATGCCGCGGTCTCGTAGCCGCGGCCGCCGCGGATCTGCACCAGCTCGTCGGCGATCTGACAGGCCATCTCCGAAGCCCACAGTTTGGCCAGCGCGGCCTCGATGCGGATGTCGTTGCGGTTCTCGTCGCACATGGTGGCGGACAGGTCGAGCACCGACTCCAGCGCGAAAGTCGTTGCGGCGATGAAGGACAGCTTGGTGCCGACGGCGCCGTGCTCGCCGACCGGGCGGCCCCACTGCACACGGGTGGCCGACCATTCCCGCGCGATCTTCAGCGACCACTTGGCCGCCGCGGTGCACATGGCCGGAATCGCCAGGCGACCGGCATTGAGGGTGGTCAGCGCGATCTTCAGCCCGTCGCCTTCACGCCCCACCAGGTTTCGCTTCGGGACCCGCACATTGTGCATGCGGGTGACGCCGTTCTCGATGCCGCGCAGACCCATGAACCCGTTGCGGCGTTCCACGGTGATGCCGGGGCTGTCGGCCTCCACGATGAACGCGGAGATGCCGCCGCGGTGCCCCTCGCTCCTGGGCACCCGCGCCATCACCACCAGCAGTTCGGCCACCACGCCGTTGGTGGTCCACAGCTTCACGCCGTTGAGTTCGTAGGCCTCGCCGTCGGCGGTGGGGGTGGCGGTGGAGGCCATGCGCGCCGGATCGGAGCCGACATCGGGTTCGGTGAGCAGGAACGCGCTGACCGCGCCCTGGGCGCAGCGCGGCAGGAACTCCCGCTTCTGTTCCGGGGTGCCCGCCAGCTTCAGCGGTTCCGGCACGCCGATGGACTGGTGCGCCGAGAGCAGCACGCCGAGGCTGGCGTGCGCGGAGCCGACCAGCATGAGCGCGCGGTTGTAGCCGACCTGGGAGAGTCCGACCCCGCCGTACTCCGCGGGAATCTTGAGCCCGAAGCAGCCGAGCTCGGCCAGCCCGCGCACGTACTCGTCGGGGATGCGGCCCTCGGCCTCGATGCGGAGGCCGTCGATGGTCTCGCAGAACGCGCGCAGCCGGGTCAGGTAGGCCTCGATCGCGGCCTCGTCGGCGGCGCTGGGGCGGGGGAAGGGATGGATGAGGTCGAGCCGGAATCGGCCGAGGAACATCTCCTTGGCGAAGGATGGCTTTGCCCAGGTGGTTTCGCGGGATTCCTCGACGAGTGCCCGGGCCTGTTCTTCGGTGGCGTCGACTTTGGCGACAGTCGCCATGATGTCCTCCTCGACCGTGATGAGAATCACATTCGAGTGTAGGAGCCTTTGTTACCCACCGGTAGGGGTATATCGATCGTTCACCATTCCTATTGCACACCACGGAGATAGCGGCCGAAATGCGGAACCGTGAAACCGATGGTGCCGCGCTCGGCCGAATAGATGAGTCCCTTCTTGATCAGCCCGTCCCGGGCCGGGGACAGAGATGCGGGTTTTCGCCCCAGTTCGTTGGCGACCGCCGAGGTCGCGACCGGTCCGTCGTCTCCGGACAGATCGGCCATAGCGCGCATGTATTCACGCTCGGCGGGCGTAGCGCGTTCGTAGCGGGAACCGAAGAAACCGACCGCCAATTCTTCTTCGGCGGCGGGTGACGCCACCGCCACGTCCTCGGCCGAGATCGGACTCCGCGCCGCCGCGTCCCACACCGCCTTGCCGTACGCCTGCACGAAATACGGATACCCGTCGGCCTTCTTGTAGAGCGCGTCCAGCGCCTCCGCCGAGTACTCCACGCTCTCCCGCTCGGCGGGCGCGATCAACGCCTGATCCGCCGACTCCCGATCCAGCCGATCGATCCGGTGATAGGAGAACAACCGCTCGGAGTAGCTCTTGGACGCGGTCAGCACCGCGGGCAGGTGCGGCAGCCCCGCCCCGACCACGATCAAAGGCGCGGCGTCCTGGCTCAATTCGTGGCAGGCCACGCAGATGGCGGAGATGTCGGCGGCCCCGAGATCCTGCATCTCGTCGATGAACACCGCGATCCCGATGCCGTGATCGCGCACCAGCGCCGCGGCCTCCACGAGCAGCTCGACGAGGTCGATCTCGATATCGCCGGAGTCGGCGCGCCCGGTCACCGCGGGCACGTCGATGCCCGGGTTCCAGCGGTCCCGCATGCCCTTGTCGGCGGTGGAGCGCAGCGCGAAAGCCTTGAGAATCCCCAGGAAATCGTCCACCTGCTCCGGATTGCGGTGTCCCACGGCCAGGGAACGCACCGCCATGTGCAGCGCCGAGGCCAGCGGCCGCCGCAGTTCCTGATCCGGCCGCGCCTCCAGCTTGCCGGTGCCCCATCCGCGGGTGCGGGCGGCGGAGCGAAGCTGGTTGAGCAGCACCGTCTTTCCGACCCCGCGCAGTCCGGTGAGCATGACGCTGCGCTCCGGCCTGCCCTTCGCCACCCGTTCCAGCACGATGTCGAAGGCCGCGAGCTGCCGGCCCCGGCCCGCGAGTTCCGGTGGCCGCTGCCCCGCGCCGGGTGCGTACGGATTCTTGACGGGGTCCATGCGGCCCAACCGTAGCGCGGGAATCACGGATTATCCGGGTATCTATGGCGGGCCCTAGACGCAGCTATCGACCGGCATGTGGCACATGTGCCCGCGGTGTCGCCCGGGGTCTCTACCCTTATGCCTGATTCGTTGGGATCCAGGGCAGGAGGGTTCATGTCGGAAGAAGTCGTACCCCCCACCGTCGCGGAGGTGGTCGAGTCCTGGAACGTCCCCGCCGAGGCGGTGGTCGCCGCACGCATCCGCAACAACATCCTGGTCGCCATCGAGCGCGGGTACGACGATCCGCAGCTGGTGGCCGACCTCGCGGTGGGACCGCTGGTGATGGCCCTGGGCCAGTTGGAAGTGGACCTCGCCGACGCGCGCCGGCGGATTGCCGAACTGGAGCGGGGCGCTCAGGCGAAGGGTTGATAACGGCCGGAACGATCGCCTATACCGTCTCGTGATCCACGGCTCTTTACACCGAAATGACCGCTTAGCGGGACGTTTTCGGAAACATTGGACGCGCCGCCTGTGTCGGGTGGACAACCGGGCGACCGAGTCGTAATCTTCTCGTGACTTAGCGGAGTCTGTTGCTTCATCGGAGAGGCAGCCCGCGAAGTTACAAGCAGCACGATCGGAGATGCGTCTCAGTGGGTAAGCACAGCTTGCAGCAGGAATCGAAGCTTCCGGCTTCCGTGAAGGGTGCCATCGTCATGGGTGCGATGGCGGCGACGACTACTGGTGTCTTCCCGGCGATCACCGCCACGGCCGCCACCGTCGAGATCCCCGGCATCGGAAACTTCGATGTGCCGGACGAATTCACGCCCCAGGTGCAGCAGTTCAACCAGACGGTCAAGGACGCCGCGACGGCGCTGCAGACCCCCGGCGCTCTGGGCGGCGGCGCCCAGGTCGGCGCTCCGGCGGTCGCGCCCGCTCCGCAGTTCCAGCTGCCGACCATCTTCAACAAGCCGAGCTCCGTGGGTGACATCGCCCTGCACGCGGCCGAGACCAAGGTCGGCGCCCAGTACTCCTGGGGTGCGACCGGTCCCTACAGCTTCGACTGCTCCGGCCTGGTCCAGTGGGCCTACAAGCAGGCCGGAATCGAGCTGCCCCGCACCAGCTTCGAGCAGTCCAATGTCGGCGCCCCGGTCGCCTTCGACGACCTGCAGCCCGGCGACATCGTCATCACCAACGGTGGCGGCCACGTCGGCATCTACGCCGGCGACGGCAAGCTGCTGAACGCCGTGCAGTCCGGCACCCCGGTCTCCTACACCCCGCTGCACGCCAGCCAGGTGGTCACCGCCCGCCGCGTCGTCAACGCGTGACACGTAATCTTTAGAGCGTGACCCCTGCTCCACTGAGCACTACGGCCCAGGCCCGAGTTGATTCTTGGACCTGGGCCGTCCGCATTTTCAAGACCCGATCGGCGGCCGCGGCGGCCTGCCGGTCCGGGCATGTCCGGGTGAACGGCGTGCCGGTGAAACCCGCGCACTCGCTGAAACCCGGTGACGAGATCCGGGTGCGCGTCAACGGGACCGAACGCATCGTCATCGTCGAGCAGCTCATCACCAAACGGGTGGGCGCGGCCGTGGCCGTACAGTGCATGATCGACAAGAGCCCGCCGCCGCCCGATCCGCAACTGACCGCGCTGATACCGCGCCGGGATCGCGGTGCGGGACGCCCCACCAAGCGGGAGCGCCGCGAGACCGACAAACTCCTCGGTCGCGAATCCGACTGATCGGGACGCTCAGGACTTCTTATCGCCCTGCGCCGGAGCGAGATTCCCCGATTGCGTCGCCGCGGCCGACCGTGCTCCCCACGCGGCCGCGGCAATGGTCACCAGTGCGCCCAGCATGAGGGCGGCCGGTTCGCCCGGTTTCAGCGCATGCAGTTGGGTGCCCACCGTGACCGCCGCGACCGGGACCCCGATCTGCGCCGAGGCGATGGCGCCCAACGGAACCGGCTGACCCAGCACCCGCATGAGCGCGTGGGCCAGCACCGCGCCCGCCCCGAGGGCTAGGCCGAGCAGGATCAGGTACGGGTGGTCGCCGAACTCGCGCAGGTTCAGACGCGCACCCAGCCAGACGAAGAACAAGGGCGCGAGGAATCCGTCGCTCAGGGCGAACAGCTGCCTGGCCACCCGGCGCGGTTCGCCGACCGCCGCCACCGCCAGACCGAGGGCGAAGCCCGCCAACATGATCGACACGTGACTGCGGGTGGCCAGCGCGCCGAGGGCGAACAGCAGCGCCAGGCTGACCCGCAATTCGAGAGCGAACTTCCGATCCTCGGACACCGTGTGCAGCCGGTGCCGGATACCGGATTCCTCGAGCCAACGCAGGAAGAAGTAGACGATCAGCGCGGCCGCCGCGACCAGCAGCGCGCCGATGGCGGCCCGGCCCGCATTGCCCGTATCGATCACCAGCGGCAACGCGATCACCGCGGCCGCGTCGGCGAGGGCGACCTGAGCGGTCAACTCCAGGACCGGCTTTCCGCCCAGGCCCTGCGAGTCGATGATCGGCAGCACGATGGCCGCCGACGACGAGGCGATGAGCACCGCGTAGAGCAGCCCGTGCCCGGTGTCGAACCAGACCGCGATGCCCTGCCCCGCGATCATGGCCAGCACGCCCACCGCCACCGCGCGCGCCGCGCCGCGCCCGAGCGCCGAGCGGATCGCCGTGTCGCGCACCGGCACGTGGGTGCCCGCCACGAACATGACCACCGCGAAGCCGACGTCGGCCAGGAAGGTGAAGGTCGGGTCGGCCGGGTGCAGCAGGCCGAAGCCGGTGGTGCCGAAGACGATTCCGGCCAGCAGCTCGCCCAGGATCACCGGCAGATGCCAGGACTGCCGCCAGGCCAGCCAGGGCCCGGCCAGTCCGAGGACGGTGATCAGTGTGAGGGTCTGGAAGTTCACTTCGATCTCACGGCAGTGGGGCGATCTTCACCGGGATCGCGATGTTCTCGTCGGTGTAATAGATGGCGCACACCCGGTGGTAGCCGTCGACGATCTGCATGGGCACGCCCTTGCGGAAGTCGCCGCGCACCACCAGGATCGGCGACAGCGCCTTCCCGGCAGTGATCTTGGCCAGGTCACGCCGCACGTAGGGGTTGTAGCTGGGCAGGATCTCCAGGTGCGACGCCCGCAACAGGTCCTTGGCCTTCTTGTGGCTCACCGGCGCGTCGCGCAGCGACTGGACGACCTGCTCGATGACGTCCGGCTCCGCCAGCATCTCGAGGTAGTCCGCGGCGGCCGGGTAGTCGTGCTCGTCCGGCTCCTTCTTCCACTCGACCGTGATCTCGGGATCCGTCATCCAGTCATCATGCCTGAGCCGGCGCCGATACTCGTTCAGGCTGCGGGCCCGACCTCCCACTCCACGCAGATGACCCGCCGATCCGCCTGCGCGTCCGCGAGTTCCCGCACCGCCTCCGGCCCGCCCGCGCCGGGCGCCGAGGTCAGCAGCACGGTGAAGTCCGTGGGATCGGCCGCGGTCAGCTCCAGCAGATTGGTCGCCGCCACCAGTCGCGTCGCGCCGGACGCGTGCACCACACCCCGTACCACCGACCCGCATTCGCGTATGTCCTGCAGGGCCGTCGCGAGGTCGGCGCGATCGGCGCAGTCGCACCGCATCATGACGATCCGATCCTCCATGCCGGTCAATCGGGCGGGCAGCGGCCGCGGTGTGCGAGTCAACACCACCACGTCCCGCGCACCGGCCGCCAGCAGCCACCGCACCGCGGCTTCGCCCTGCGGCCCCAGCCCGCCCGCTACCACATATGTCCCCTCGGGACGGATCTCCACCTCGGGGAACACCGGACCGGGCGGATGTCCGTCCGCGGCGAACCCGGGCCGCGGCCAACTGCCCGAATCACCGGAATCCGGTCGCCGCCACTGCCGTTGCGGCGGTGCGGTCGTGTGCGGACCCAGCGCGGTCCAATCCACGGTCCGCCCCTCCAGATACAACCGCGCGATCGTGCGCAACAGACTCCCCGCCTCGTCATCCGCCGCCAGCACGGGCCACGCGCCGTCCCGCAGCGCGATCCGCTCCCGCACCGCGGAGGTCAGCACCGAGGTGGGACCGACCTCGAGCACGGTCGAAAAGCCGTCCGCGACAACACCGTCCAACGCCGCCGCGAGCTCGACCGCCTGCGAGACGTTCGCGGTCCAATACTCGCCGTCCATCAGGGGCGAGCAATCCGGGCTGTCGGGGCGCAACACGGCGCCGCGTCGGGTGGTCGAATAGAGCGGCCACCACGGGTGCCGGGGCGCGAGATCAGCGAGCTCGCCGCGCAATTCGTGGGCGCGGCCGCGGACCATCGGCAGGTGTGGCGGCTCGTGGTCCGATCCGGCGGGTACCCGCTGTGCGAAGATGGCGCGCCGATGGGCTCGCCGGACCAGCGCATCGACATACCGTGGCTCACCTGACACGGTGATCGCCAGGCCGTCCACGGCTGCCACCGCGACCTCCGCGCTCATCGGCGTGACCAGCTGATTCACCTCGGCGGGGGTCGCTTCCAGCACCGCCGCGGTCCCGCCGCCACCGGCCCGGGCCACCAGCCGCGCTCGTGCCACCGCGACGCGCGCCCCGTCCTCGAGCGACAACGCGCCGCACCCGACCGCCGCCGCGACCTCGCCCGCACCGTGCCCGGCGACCCCGTCCGCGTGAATCCCCCACGACTCCAGCAGTTCCGTCAGCGCGTACTGGAAGACGAACAGCGAAATCTGTCTGGAAACGATCCCATCGCGGCCATCCGGGATGCCCGTCACTCCCCCGTCGTGCCTACTGGAGTCGCGGAGATCGCCGTGGATCCCACTGCCGGTCTCGTTATCGGGAGGGGCACCCGCGCACGGTGTCTCGTCGAGCTCCGCAGCGTCTGCTCGGTCATCGCCGCGACCCGACGCGGCCGCGGCCGTGGACGGCGGTGAATGGTCCGACGCCGGGTGCGGGGTCGAGGCCGACACCGCGACGTGCCCGTTCCGCCCGAATCCATAGCGCGGCGTCCATACTCGCGGGCCGCCCACCTCGACGACCACGTCGACAGCCCTGGTGAGGGCCGCGGCGAAGACCGGGTAGCGCGCGGTGAGGGCGCGTCCCATGCGCGGATGGTCTCCGGTCCCGGGGAACAGGAAAAGCACACCGCCGTCGGCACGTTCGCGGACCGGGGTGAAGACATCGGGCCCGGAGACCGTCACGAAGGGAGCGGCTGTCAGGGAGCCGGTGCCGGGCGTCGCCAGCGGTGCCCGTGCGTGATCCGTCGCGGTGCTCGCCTCGATCCGGCGGGCGAGCGCGCGCAACTGGGCGGCGGCCTCGATGCCGTCCCGTGCGATGACGGCGGCGCGGGCCGGTTCGGGCACGAGTCTGGCCGTGGCGGCGGCGAATTCGCGCAGGGATCGGTACGAGCCGAGCGCGACGGCCCAGCGCAGGGCCAGGTGGCGGATGGTGACGGCGTCGGGTCCGGAGACCGGGATGAGGATGGGCGGTTCCTCGCCGCGGTCGGTGTCGGACGATCCGCCCTGGCGCGGATCGTCGAGCGCGATGTGCGCGTCCACCCCGCGTGTCTCACGGAAACCGATTCCGGGGCCCCCGATTTCGGCGTACCGGCGGGTCCGGGTGCGCAACGCGTCGCCGGTGCGTTGCAGCACCAGGACGGTGCACACCCCGGCGCCACCGCCCGCGCGGTCGCCGCCCTCGAGTCCCGCGCCCCGTGGCAGCGGCAGGCGCAGGTCCGAGATGTCCGGGAGCAGCGTGAGATCCACGCCCCCGGCGAGGACGAACGGCACGGATTCGTCGGCCAGCAGCCGGACGCCCATGTCCACCGCCACCAGCGGTGAGGCCCGCTGGCTGTCCACGGTCAGGCTGGGCCCGCGCAGGTCGAGCGCCCGCGACAGGTGGTGTGCCGTGTTGGTGCCGCCAATCGCGCCGAACACGACCGCCGCCCGGGAACCCGTTGCCAGGCAACCCAATCCGGAGTCGTCGAGGGCTTCGACGGCCGCCTCGAGGGTGGTGCGCTGGCGCGGGGTCAGGCCGACGGCGGCGAGCCGGTCCAGCCCGAACCACGCGTGGTCGAAGTCGGTGCCGGTGGCCCGGCAACCGACACCGACGATCGACACCCTCGTCGCCGGGGTGGGATCGGTGGTCGCTCTCGTACTGTGGTGCACAGGAATGCCCTCCCGTGTCCGCGCGCTGTCGGCCGTCGAGGTACTCCGGCGATTCTGCCAAGATTTCCTCGCGGTCTGAAGACCTTTCGTGCAGGCACGGCCCCGCGACCGGCGCGAGGCTCACCGCCACCTGGGATTACGAGGCGGTGCGAGAGTGAAAGGGCTGGTCGAAATCCTCGGCCGTGGCGTGGGTACTGAAGAACCGCAGTGCTAGGTTCACCGCGTCCTGTTCGGTGTACACACCGGAGATGGCCATGGTCCGGCGCAGCGCGTCGTCGTCGAGATAGATTCGAGTGATTGCCATTTCAGGCACCTCCGCCGCATCCGTCGTTACTGAAAAGCATGACGGATCCAGCGTCCGGGGATACCCCGAATGACGAGAGCCCTCGGCACGAGTGCCAAGGGCTCTTGTCGTAATTGTCTGGGACGTACCGACTTTCGCCGAACATCCCGAAGGGCTCAGCCGAGCATGCCCGCCAGCCGCTGCCCGATCAGCGCCTCGGCCTCGGCGACCATGCGCGACACCAGCTCGCCGCAGGTCGGGATGTCGTCGATGAGGCCCTGCACCTGACCGGCCGACCAGATGCCGGCGTCCAGGTCGCCCTCCTCGAACACCCGGCGACCGCGGGCGCCCGCGACCAGGTCCCGGACGTCCTCGAACTTGCCGCCCGCCTTTTCGATCTCGACGACCTTGCGGCTGATCTCGTTGTCGGCCACCCGCGCGGTGTTGTGCATGGTGCGGAAGATGAGCTGGGTGGCCCGCTCGGAGTTGGCGACGATCTGCTCCTTGACCGTCTGGTGGATAGCCGACTCCTGGGTGCACATGAAGCGGGTGCCCATGTTCACGCCGTCCGCGCCCAGCGCCAGCGCCGCGACCAGGCCGCGGGCGTCGGCGATACCGCCGGAGGCGATGACCGGGATATCGAGCGCCTGGGTGGCGGCCGGGATCAGGATCAGACCGGGTACGTCGTCCTCGCCGGGGTGGCCGGCGCATTCGAAGCCGTCGATGGACACGCCGTCGACGCCGATCTTCTGGGCCTTGAGCGCGTGCCGGACGCTGGTGCACTTGTGCAGCACCTTGATCCCGGCGTCCTTGTAGTACGGCAGGAACGGCTCGGGGTTGGACCCGGCGGTCTCCACGATCTTCACGCCGGAGTCGATGATGGCCTGCGCGTACTCCTGGTACGGCGGCGGGTTGATCGACGGCAGGATGGTGACGTTCACGCCGAAGGGCTTGTCGGTCAGCTCCCGCGCGCGGTCGATCTCGCGGCGCAGGTCGTCGGGCGTGGGCTGGGTGAGCGCGGTGATGATGCCGAGGCCGCCCGCCTCGGAGACGGCCGCGGCGAGCTCGGCGCGGCCGACCCACATCATGCCGCCCTGCACGATCGGGTGCTCCACCCCGAAGGTCTCGGTGAATCTGGTCTTCAGTGCCATGGGCGCTGTCCTCTTCCTGCCTCTCGCAACTGCCCCGATACTCGCATAGTTGCATATGGGGCGACAACCCTGATGTGAGTCAGAGTTTGCATAAACGCAGTGCCGTCACCTGTGGGTCTGTGGATGGTTGCCTGCGGACAACAGGGTGGTGCACCCCCGAATACAGCCTCTGAACTGCTGTATGACTGGGTGAGAACGTATCGATTAATCCTTCTCTGTAACCCTTGTCACGTCAGAAAGTTAAGCGGTATTCTCACGGTCGATCAGCGTGAAAGGACACCGCATGACCTTCCAGCCGCTAGACGAGCCGATTCGATCGGTTCGCAACCACTGGGTGAACCAGATCGGCACGCACGCGGCCATGCGGCCCGGCCACGTGGCCTTCACGTTCAAGGGCGCGGAGACCACCTGGAAGCGGCTGCACGAGCGGTCGGAGAAGTTCGCCGACGCGCTGTCCCGTCGAGGGGTCGGGTTCGGCGATCGCGTGCTCATCCTGGCGCTGAACTACACCGAGTACATCGAGGCGGTCATGGGCATCAACGCCCTCGGCGCCATCGCGGTGCCGGTGAACTTCCGGCTCACCCCGCCCGAGGTCGCCTACATCGTGGCCGACTCCGGCGCGAAGGCGATCGTCACCGACTCGGTGCTGCAGCCGCTCGCGGTGGGCGTGGCCGGGCAGGCCGCGGAGCTGTCCACCGTGGTCGTGATCAACGGGCGGACCGGCGAGGGCGTGCTCGGCTACGACGAGCTGCTCGCCGAGCCGGGCGAACCCCATGCGCCGCTGGACATTCCGGAGGACACGCCCTGCCTGATCATGTACACCTCGGGCACCACCGGCAGCCCCAAGGGCGCGGTGCTCACCCACGCGAACATGAACGCGCAGGCGCTGACCTGTATCCGGGCCCTGGAGATCACCCCCGATTCGATCGGCTTCTGCACCTCCCCGCTGTTCCACATCGCCGGATTGGGTAGTCTCGCACCGTATTTCATGCTCGGCGGCACCACCGTGCTGCACCCGCTGGGCGCGTTCGACGCCACCGAATTCCTCGACGCCATCGAGGCCGAGCAGGCCACCACCGCGTTCTGCGTCCCGGCGCAGTGGCAGCTCATCTGCGAGGAACCCACCGTCAAGCAGCGCAAGCTGGCTCTGCGGGCGCTGTCGTGGGGCGCGGCCCCCGCCTCGGACACGGTGCTGCGGGCCATGGCCGACTGCTTCCCGGACGCCTTCAACGTGGCGGTCTTCGGTCAGACCGAGCTGTCGCCCATCACCTGTGTGCTCGAGGGCAAGGACGCGCTGCGCAAGCTCGGCTCGGTCGGCCTGCCCATCCCGACCCTGCAGGTCCGGGTCGTCGACGACGAGATGAACGATGTCGCCCCGGGTGAGATCGGCGAGATCGTCTACCGCGGACCGACTCTCATGCAGCGCTACTGGAACAAGCCCGAGGCCACCGCGGAGGCCTTCCACGGCGGCTGGTTCCACTCCGGTGACCTCGTGCGCCGCGACGAGGAGGGCTTCGTCTACGTGGTGGACCGCAAGAAGGACATGATCATCTCCGGCGGCGAGAACATCTACTGCGCCGAGGTCGAGAACGTGCTCTTCGCGCACCCCAAGATCCATGAGGCCGCCGTGGTCGGCCGCGCCCACGAGAAGTGGGGCGAGGTGCCGGTGGCGGTGGTCGCGCTGGCCGCGGGCATCGACGAGCTGACCCTCGAGGAGTTGGAGCCGTTCCTGAACGAGTCCCTGGCCCGCTACAAGCACCCCAAGCATCTGGTGGTGGTGCCCGAGCTGCCCCGCAATGCCAGCGGCAAGGTCGTGAAGGTCGCACTGCGCGACCAGTATTCGGCCTGACCCGACAGCTGTGCTCTAGCCGCCCGCGCCCGTTGCTCCCGCGCCGGGCGCGACTGTCAAATCATGTCCTTCGCGGTGAGCCAGCGCATGATCGGCCAGCCGCAGAACACCGGCAGCCAGCAGGTCAGCACGCGGTAGAGGAGCACGGCGGGGACCGCGATCCCCGCCGACACTCCGAACGCGGCCAGACCACCGATGAGCGCGGCCTCCACCGCGCCCACACCGCCGGGTGTCGGCGCGGCCGAGGCCAGCGTGCCGCCGATCATGGTGACGATGGTGACGGTCACGAAAGTCGTACTGCCGCCGAAGGCTTCGATACTGGCCCACAGCGCCAGCGCCATGCCGAGGGTGGTGGTGGCGCAGCCGCCCACGATCATGGCCAGCCGCCCCGGTCGCCGCGCCAGGTCCTTCAGCTGGCCGACCACGTCCGCCAGCTGCGGGCGCACCTCGTTGAGCAGCCACTTGCGCACCTTGGGGACGAACATGGTCACGCCCAGCAGGCCCAGCAGGGCGCCGGCCACGAGGTACAGCACGGTGGCGCTGGGCACGAAATGCGAGAGGTCGGTGGAGGTTCCGGCCAGCGCGCCGAAGATCAGCAGCAACACCACGTGGGACACCACCTGAACGGTCTGCTGCAACGCGACCGCCGCGGTGGCCCGCACCGCGCCGAGCCCGCCCTTCTGCAGGAAGCGCACGCTCAACGCCAGACCGCCGACACCGGCCGGGGTGGTGGTCGCGGCGAAGGTGTTGGCGATCTGCATGAGCAGCAGGTTGCCGAACTTCACGGCCTCGGAGGCGCACGCCCACAACGCCATCGCCGCGCCCACGTAGGTCAGCGCGGACACGGTCAGGCCGAGCAGCGCCCACCCCCAGTTCAGGTTGCCCAGTTCGGAGGCGAAGGTCGGCACCGCGCTGATGTACGGGTAGGCCACGTACACCAGGCCGATCAGCAGGACCAGCTGGATGATCTGGTTGCGCGAGAAGCGGTTGATCTGCGCGGCCTCGATCTTGTCCTGCCCGGTCTGCGCGGCCACTTCCTCGCGGATGGACTTCATCAGCTCGCCGGCGTCGGGCACCGCCTTGCGGACGTGAGTGGGCATGGCGGTCTTGGTGAGTCGCGCCGAGGCGTCGAGCACGGCCTGCTTGTCCAGCACCTCGAGCGCGGTCCGCACCGCCGGGCCGGTGCCGAACAACGCGGACGAGCCGAGCAGCAGCTGGGCCACGTCGGAATCGAAACGCACCTGGTAGGCGCCGAATTCCGATTGCACGAAGCCGCCGAACAGCACCGCGTCGTCGAGGATGCGGATCTCGTCGGTGCGCAGGTCCCCGTGCGACATCTGGGCCTGGTGCATGCGGTGCAGCGCCTGCCACGCCCGGGTCAGCGCCGGTTCCCCGTCGGCGGCCGCGAGCGGACGGCCCTGGGGCACGGTGTGCGCGTACAGCGTCCAGCCGCGGTCCAGCGCCGCGACAGTGAGCGGTTTGTAGCTGGCCAGGCCCAGATCCGCGATGGCGAAACCCATCAGCGCCTTGTGCTCGACCGCGCGCCGCATGGACGCGAACGGGGCCGGATACTCGCCGCTGCGAATGGTCAGCCAGCGCCGCAGCTGCTGCAGCATGCCGCGGCTGCGCTGGTTCGCGCCGTACAGCTCGATGATCAATTCATCGTCCGGTGAATGGGATTCGCCGGTCTCGGCCGCACCGGACGGACCGTTGGGCGAGGCGCTGAGCTCGGGCTGCGGCGTCGTCGAGGCCGACAGCACCAGCGGCCCGCGGGCGGCCGGGCGCAGCACCGTGAACGCGGTGACGCGGAAGCCGCGCTGGGCCAGCACCCGCACCGTCGCGGCCAGCGGCACCTCCAGCGCGGGGGTGCCGACCACCAGCACGATCACCGCGCCCACCAGCCAGCCCACCACCAGACCCAGAGCCGCGCGGGCGGGCACCACCAGCGAGACGAACAGGTGGATCGGCACGAACGCCAGCAGCAGCGTCCACCACCAGCGCCGGGCCCGGGCGGGCAGCCACGGGCTGGCCACGGTGAGCGTCGCGGCCAGCATGGCGATCCAGCGCGGGTCGTCGAGGAACTGCGACAGGAAGGTGTTGACCTGGTCGGGTTCGGACAGATGCCAGCGGGGCGCGGAGAACCCGCTGTCCGTGATGGAGAACAGCGCCACCGCGATCAGGCCCGCGGAGATGAAACCCGCCAGCAGCTTCCACTGCCGGCGTAGCACCAGCCGCACCAGGATGGCGAAGGGCAGCACCAGCACGGCGATGCCGTAGACGATGTAGACCAGGTTGGACTGTTCCGGGGTCAGGAAACCCACGATGGTGGATACCGACCGCTCCAAATCCTCCCACTGCGGCCTGGTGATCAACGATCCCGCGATGACCACGGCCACCGACAGCGCGGACAGCACGACGCGCAGAATGTCACTGGTCCGGCGGATCCGCGGCTGCAGCAGGCTGCCGGAGACGGGAATCTCCCGCCCGTCGACTCGCATGTCCTATTCGCGCTTTCGGATCGTGGGAACGGCTGTGGTCCCAGGGTCGGCTGACGCCGCTAACCGTAACCCGTGCGCCGGACACTGCCCGACAAGCCTGGCCCGAAGCGTCCGCCGCGCCCGGTTCCGGGTATCGGTTTTTCCGGCTTGTTCCGAGCGTCGGGCGGCGGTTCGACCGGCGTGCGAGGATCTGCCCGTGGTGCTCGATCTGCGTGTCTGCTTTCTGGGGGAGTCGTTCGTCGCCGGGGTCGGTGATCAGAAATGCCTGGGGTGGGCGGGGCGGCTGGCGGCCCGCGCCGCCGCGGCCCGGCAGCCCCTGACCTACTACAACCTGGGGATCCGCCGGGAGAACAGCACCGAGCTACGGGGGCGGTGGGAGGCCGAATGCGCGCCCCGGCTGCCCGCGGGCGCGGACTGCCGGGTGGTGATCTCCACCGGCGTCAACGACACCCAGTTCGAGAACGGGCGTCCCCGAGTCGATTCCGCGGAGTCGGTGCGCAATCTGGCCGAGATCCTGCGCCGGGCGCGGGAAAAGGGTTGGCAGGCAATGGTGGTCGCGCCGCCCCCGAATGTCGACGATGAGCACAATGCCCGGCTGCTGGACCTCGACGTCCGCTACGCCGAGCTGTGCGAGGAGGCGCAGGCGCCCTACCTGCGGGCCCATCAGCCCTTACGTGAGAACCAGATCTGGATGCGCGACATCGCCGCCGGTGACGGCTACCACCCGAGCGCGACCGGATACGACGAGTTCGCCGCCCTGCTCGCCCCTCACTGGCTGCTCTGGCTCGCCGATCCGGGCTCGGAACTGCCTGTCGTGCGCTGATTCTCGCCGGGGCCCAGCCATTGGTCCACGAATCGCCGGACGCGACCACCGTCACTCCCCGCGCGCCGCCCCTCCCGACCCGGAACCGCCGGTAGCATGCCGTCCGAATCCCATCCTCCAAGCCAGGGGATAGTCAAACTGTTGGGTGGTTTGTGATGTTTCGTGCCGTTGTGCGTTGCGCGTTGCGCGTTGCGGTGGGACGGTCGGGCTTCGGTGCGGTGGCTGTAATTCGATTGGCGTGTCTTCGGTTTCGATGTTGTCGTGTCTGGTCCGGCTTCTCTACTGTCGAACAGGTGAGCGAACCATCGTCGTCGAACGATCGCCCCGGGAAGGCTGGGGTGAGGCAGATTCAGGCGTACCGGTTCGCGTTGGAACCGACTCACGGCCAGGCACAAGCCTTGCGTTCCCATTGCGGGGCAACCCGGTTCGCTTACAACTGGGGCCGCCGCAAGGTCCTCGCCAACTGGGCGCAGCGGCAGGCCGAAGCCACCTACGGCATCCCCGACGAAGACCTGACACCGTGGGTCAACCAATCCGCGTACAGTCTCCGCAAAGCCTGGAACGCCGAGAAAGATACGGTCGCGCCGTGGTGGGTGGAGAACAGTAAAGAGGCGTACTCGTGCGGGCTTGCGCGCGTTGCTGATGCGTTCGCCAACCACTCGAAGTCCAAACGCGGCACCCGCACCGGCCCGAGGATGGGCGTCCCGGCCCGGAAGAAGAAGCACTCGCACCAGTCGTTCACCGTCACCACCGGTAGTTACGGTCTCGGCGACGGGTCGCGGCAGGTCAAGATTCCCCGTATCGGGGTCGTCCGGACCGGTGAATCGACGCGCAAGCTCGCCAGGCGGCTGCGCAACGGGACCGCGAAACTGGGCGGCATGACCCTGTCGTGGCGCGGTGGCCGCTGGTGGGTGTCGTTCACCGTCCGGGTCCAGCGCAACGATCCGAAACCCGCGCGGCCTGACGCCGGGGTTGGGTTGGATGTCGGCGTGAACTCCCTGGCCGTCCTGTCCACGGGCGAGATTGTCCCGGACCCGAAGCATTACCAGAAGACCCAGCAGCGGCGTCGCCGGCTTGGGCGGGTGCGGTCTCGCCGCCGAGGCCCCGACCACAAGCACGGCGTGGGGCCGTCGCGGCGGTGGGAGAAGGCCAACGCCAATGCCAACCGCCTCGAGCATCGTGTGACCGCGATGCGCCGTGACGGGCTCCACAAGCTCACCACCCGCCTGACCCGCACCTACGGGACGATCGTGGTGGCGGACTTGAATGTTGCGGGGATGCTGCGCAATCGGTCCCTGGCCAAGGCGATCTGGTCGGCCGGGTTCTCCACACTGCGCCACCAGCTCGAATATAAGTCCCGCTGGTACGGCGGGCGGTTGGTGACCGCCGACCGCTGGTACCCCAGTTCCAAAACGTGCTCTTCCTGCAAGACAGTGAAAACCAAGCTGGCTTTGGGTGAGCGCGTATTCCGTTGTGATCATTGCGGTCTGGTGTTGGATCGTGATGTGAACGCTGCCCATAATTTGGCGGCGTTGGTGTCCTCGGCGAGTTGCGTCGGGACGGTAAAGATGCCCGCTGGAAACCGTGTAAGACCCGGCTCGCCGGGCGGTGGTATCGCCACGGGAAGACCCGAAACTGCGGTTGCGGGCCAACCCTGCCGGAGCAATCTCGCAGGTCACGGAACTAGACAACACCTTCCGTGAACGGTATGCCTACCGGTTGCCTTGGTTCCTAACCTGGTGGCATTGCCCTGTTCCTAACCTGGTGGCATGGATATCGACACGCGACTACTGCGTTACTTCCTGGCAGTCGCGGATGCGGAGAACCTGCCGCGGGCGGCGCAGCGACTGCATGTTGCGCAGCCCGCGCTGGCGACCCAGATCAAACAGCTCGAACAGCAGCTGGGTGTGGAGCTGTTCGTCCGGTCCCGGGCGGGCTGGACCCTGACCGCGGCCGGCAAGGTGCTCGCCGAGCAGCTGCCCGCGCTGCTCGCGTCCTGGGACCGGATCCTGCGCGCCACCAAGAGCGACTCCAGCCGCGCCTCCCGGGTACTGCGGCTGGGTTGCGTGAACAGCGCGGCCGACGGCCACATCCCGGAAATCATCCGGGTCTTCCATCGGCTGCACCCGGACTGGCAGGTCGATCTGCACCAGGGCGGCTGGACCGACCCGACCGCCGGACTCGACGAGGGCGATGTGGATGTCGCCCTGCTGCGCTTGCCCTTTCCCGGTCAGGACGAATACCACCTGCGAGAACTGTTCGCCGAACCGCGCTGGATCGCGCTGCCCGAGGACCATCCGCTCGCGGACCGCCACGACATCGCGTTCCGGGAACTGTGGGACGAGCCCTACGTCGCCTCGCCCGCCGAAACCGGTTGGTGGCGAGACTATTGGATGGGCCTGGACTCGCGGCCCGCGGACACCGCCATCATCGGCGCCATCGCCCGCAATACCGACGAATGGCTGCGCGCCATCGCCAACGGCTTCGGGGTGAGCTTCACCCCCGCCTCCACCTCCCGCACCGAATTCCCGGGCGTGGTGTTCCGGCCCGTGCACGGCATCGGCCCCACCCGGGTCGCGGTGGTGTGGCCCGACGCCTCCGAGGCCGATCCGGTGGTGCGCTACTTCATTCGCTGCTGCTCCGACATCATGGGCGGCCAGCACGGCGCGGACGGCCGCCGCACGTCCTAGCCCCCGGGCAGCCGCCGGTCGGACATGATGGGGGCATGAGCGGTCAAGTGCGGAGGCGGCAGCGCAGCGTAACCACGCAGCGCTCCGCTCATGCTCGAAAGGACGCAGCATGAGCGGTCAAGCGCGGAGGCGGCAGCGCAGCGTAACCACGCAGCGCTCCGCTCATGCTCGAAAGGACGCAGCATGAGTGGTCAAGCGCGGAGGCGGCAGCGCAGCGTAACCACGCAGCGCTCCGCTCATGCTCGAAAGGACGCAGCATGAGCGACCAGCACGAACACTGGCAGCGCACCTACCGCACGCATCCGGGCATGTACGGCGAGCAGCCCTCGGAGGCCGCGGTGTACGCGGCCGACCTGTTCCGCGAGCAGGGCGCCGTCGAGGTGCTGGAACTGGGCGCGGGCCACGGCCGCGACGCGATCTATCTGGCGCGCCGCGGTTTTCGGGTCACGGCCACCGATTTCAGCGCCGTCGGGCTGGCCCAGTTGCGGGAGTGGTCGGACGCGGCCGGGCTGAGCGCGCGGGTGACCACCCTGGAACACGATGTCCGCCAGCCGATTCCGCTGCCGTACCGCAGCGTGGACGCGGTCTACGCGCACATGCTGCTGTGCATGAACCTCAGCACCCAGGAACTGCGGGACCTGGTCGCGGAGATCCGCCGGGTGCTCAAGCCCGGCGGGGCGTTCGTCTACACCGTCCGCAATACCGACGACGCGCACTTCGGCACCGGTAAGGCGCTGGGCGACGACATCTACGAGCACGGCGGGTTCGCGGTGCACTTCTTCTCCGAGGCGCTGGTGGACAGCCTGGCCGCGGGCTGGGAACTGCGCGACCGGCACGCGTTCGAGGAGGGCGAGCTGCCGCGGCGGCTGTGGCGGGTCACCCAGCTGCTGCCCTCGCGGTGACGGGACCCGCTCAGTCCTGTTCCAGGACCGCCATGGCGGCATTGTGCCCGCCGATGCCGCTGACCCCGCCGCCGCGCACCGCGCCCGCCCCGCACAGCAGGACATTGCGATGCCCGGTCGCGACGCCCCAACGCTCCGCCGGGCTGTCGGCGGAGCCGGTGCGATAGGGAAAAGCCAAGTCCGCGTGGAAGATATGTCCGCCAGGCAGGCCCACCTCGCGTTCGAGTTCGACCGGGGTGCGGGCCTCGATGCACGGATTGCCCTCACCATCCAATGCCAGGCAGTCACCGATGGGTTCGGCCAGCACCGAATCCAGCTGCGCCAGAGTGGCGTCCACCAAGCGCCGCTTCGCGCCGCGCGGATCGTCGGCGAAAAGCCGTGCGGGCGTGTGGAGGCCGAACAGGGTGAGGGTGTGGAAGCCGTTCTCGATCAGCTCCGGCGCGAGGATCGACGGGTCGGTGAGGGTGTGACAGTAGATCTCCGACGGCGGTGCCGAGGGCAGCCCGCCCGCCGCGGCCTCCCGATAGGCGCGGTCGAGCTGGGCCGCGGACTCGGAGACGTGGAAGGTCCCGGCGAAGGCGGTGCGCGGATCCACGCGTGGGTCACGGAGTTTCGGCAGCCGCCGCAGCAGCATATTGATCTTCAGCTGCGCGCCTTCGGGTTTGTCGGCCGACTCGCCCAGCAGGCCCGCCAGTGTGTACGGCGCGGCGTTCACCAGCACGTGCCGGGCGCCGGCCGTGCCCGTGCGATCGCCGTGGGTGAAGCGGACTTCCGCGGTGTCGCCGTCGGTGTCGATGCCGATGACGGTGCGGCCGGTCCGGATCTCCGCTCCTGCCCGGCGGGCCGCCGCCGCGAGCGCGTCGGTGAGCGCGCCCATGCCGCCGACCGGCACGTTCCAGTCGCCGGTGCCGCCGCCGATCACGTGATAGAGGAAGCAACGGTTCTGCAGCAGCGACGGATCGTGGGCGTGGGTGAAGGTGCCGATCAACGCGTCGGTGAGCACCACGCCGCGCACGGTGTCGTCGGTGAAGGCGGACTCCACCGATTCCCCCAGGGGCCGTTCGAAGATCGCCTCCCAGGCGGCGGAATCATCGACCGTGCGCTGCAATTCGGCGCGGGTGGGCAGCGGATGGGTGAGAGTCGGGAACACCCGCTCGGCCAGCCGCCCGGTCATGGCGTAGAACCGCTGCCACGCTTTGTAATCCCGCTCCGACCCGGTGACCTGCGCGAAACTCGCGCGGGTCGCCGCCTCGGAGCCGTTGTCCACCAGCAGCCCCGCATCGCCGATCGGCGTGTACGAGGAGATGCGGCGCTTGCGGGTCTCGAAACTCAGATCCAGGTCCCGGACGATCCGTTCGGGCAGCAGGCTCACCAGATACGAGTACCGCGACAGCCGCGCGTCGAAGCCGGGGAACACCCGCTCGGAAACGGCCGCGCCGCCGGTATGGTCCGCGCGTTCCAGCACCAGCACCGACTTCCCGGCCCGGGCCAGGTAGGCGGCGGCCACCAACCCGTTGTGGCCGCCGCCGACCACGATCACGTCGTATCCCGCCTGCGTCATGCCTCCATCGCATCACACTGTGCTCGATTTGCCCCTCCGCTTCGCTCCGGGGCGGGTTCGCGGCGTGCTGGAGGTCTCGTTCTTCCCTCCGCTCCTCCGCTGCGCTCCCCCGCTCCACTCGGTCCAGAACGAGCGCTCCGCCACCCCGCGCTTGCGCCGCGAACCTCCGGGGTGTTCTCCGGGGTGTTCTAGCGGGAGCTCATGTCGAGCGCGGCGAGGTGGCTGAACAGCACCGACGCGCCGATCGGGTTGCCGCCACCGGGGTAGACGGTGCCGCTGACCGCGGCCATGGTGTTGCCGGCGGCGTACAGACCCGGGATGGGTTCGCCCGCCTCGTTCAGGACGCGGGCGGCGGTGTCGGTGCGCAGACCGCCCTTGGTGCCCAGGTCGGAGATGCCGAAGGCGGCCGCGTGGAACGGGCCCCGCACGATCGGGGCCAGCGGCGGTTCGCCATTGGAGAAGGCGCGGTCGTAGGCCTCGTCGCCGCGGCCGAAGTCCGGATCGACGCCCGCGGTCACGAATTCGTTGAAGCGGGCCACGGTGGCGATCAGCGCGTCGGCGGGCACGCCGATCTCCATGGCCAGACCCTCCAGCGTGTCGGCGGTCTTCCACAGGCCCGCCTCGATGAAGCGTTCCGCCTCGACCATCGGCACATTGCTGGCCTTGATCGGCGGCACCACGCCCTCGGCGTCGTCGTAGATCATCCAGAACGGGAGGGTCACCGAGCCGTCGTCGAGGTGCTCGATGATGTCGCGGCCGAGCCGGTCGTAGGGCGCGGACTCGTTGACGAACCGCTCACCGGCCTGGTTGACGAAGATGCCGCCGGTGAACCACAGCGCGAACGCCGCGCGTCCGTCGGGATGGATGAGGCCCGGCGACCACCACGCCTGATCCATCAGGTCGGTGTCCGCACCCGCCGCGATGCCCGCCACGTGCGCCTTGCCCTGATTGCCCCACGGCCCCATGGTGTCCCGGGCCACGCCTGGCACGCCGTAGCGCCGGCGCAACTCGTCGTTGCCCTCGAAACCACCGGCCGCCAGCAGCACGCCCTTGCGGGCCCGGATGGCGATGCGCTGACCGTCGCGCTCCACGATCGCACCGGTCACCGCGCCGTCCTCGGTCACCAGCTCGACCAGCGCGGTGTTCAGGTGCAGCGCCACGTTCGGGTACTTCGACAGGCCCAGCAGGAAGCGGCCGACCAGGGCGCGCCCACCGATCAGATAGTCCGGCTGCGGGTCGCCGTGCCGTTCGGTGGCCAGCGGTCCGCGCACGGACTCGCTCAGCTCACCCAGCTTGGCGGCCTTCAGCGGCGCGGGCACGATGTGCCGCTTGCCGTCCAGACGCGCCTTCGGGGCCTTGCCGAAGTAGTCCGGCCACGGGAACATCTGGAACGTGAACGCGTCGTCCTGCTCCAGGTACTCGATGACCTTCGCGCCATTGCGGATGTAGGTCTCCTGCAGGTCCGCCGGGGTGCGGTCGCCGACCACCGCGCGGAAGTAGGTGAGCGCGTCCTCGACGGTGTCGTCCACGCCCTCGCGCCGCAGCACCGGGTTGCAGGGGAACCAGACGCCGCCGCCACCGGAGAACGAGGTGGTGCCGCCGAACTTCTCGGTGGCCTCGACCACCGCCACGCTCAGCCCCTCGCGGGCGGCCGTATAGGCCCCGGCCAGGCCGCCGCCCGACCCTGCCACCAGGACATCGACTTCTTCGTTCCAGTCCGTCACCGTTTGCTCCCTGATCGACGCGGTCTCTCCGCGCGACGGTATGCGGGCGGGCGCGCCCGGCGCATCAACTATCCCAATGGCCGGATAGCCGATCGGTTCCAGGAGGTCAGCACGATTTTGCCGCGCACCCGCCCGGACTCGCCCAGCGCGTGCGCCGCGGCCGCGTCGGCGAGCGGCAGCACCCGGTCGATCACCGCGCGCAGGCGACCGGCCACCACCAGCTCGGCCACCCGGGCGAGGTCCGCGCCGGACGGGGTGAAGTAGTGACGGTGGTAGCGGGGATCGTCGAGCGCTTCCTCGCCCTGGGCGTCGATCACCCTGCCGCGCGGGGTGAGCACGCGCAGAGATCGGGCCGCGTAATCGCCGCCGACCAAATCGAAGGCCAGGTCCACGTCGCGCACGGCGGTGGTGAAATCGGTTGTCGTGTAATCGATCAGCTCGTCGCCGCCCAGGTCGCGCAGGAATTCGTGGTTGGCGGTGCGGGCCGTGCCGATCACGTACGCGCCGCGCTCCTTCGCGATCTGCACCGCCAGATGGCCGACGCCACCCGCTGCCGCGTGTACCAGAACCCGCTGTCCCGGTTCGACGTCGGCGAGAGCCTGCCACGCCGTGAGTGCCGCGGTGGGCAGCGCGGCGGCTCGGACGTGATCGAGTCCGGCGGGCTTGTCGGCGAGGAATTCCGCAGGGGTCACCGTGTATTCGGCGTTCGCGCCCGAACGGCTGACGACATTGCCGAAAACCTCGTCCCCGGGCCGGAATTCGGTGACCTCCGCCCCGACTTCGGCGACCACGCCCGACAGGTCCAGGCCCAGGGTGAACGGCGGCGGGCCCAGTTTGGTGATCGCGCCGGAGCGCAGTTTCCAATCAGCGGCATTGATCGAGGTGGCCTCCACCCGCACCAGCACCTCACGTGCGCCGGGGCGCGGCCGTTGGACCTCCACTGTCTCCAGAACGCCGGGTCCGCCGAGGGTGCGCTGACTGATCGCTTTCATGATCTCGATCCTGCGCGGGATAGTCTCCATCGGGAAGAAGGCACTCTTTTGATCCCGAGGTACCTCATGGATACCGTCTCCGACTGGGAGCCATCCGGAAATCTGGTCGACAGCTACCTGCGGCGCTGCCCCGCCCGCGATGTGCTCGCGGTGCTCGCCGACAAATGGGTGTTGCTGGTGCTGGGCACGCTGCGCAAGGAGGGCGGCCCGATCCGGTTCAACGAACTGCGCCGCCGCCTCGACGGCATCACCCAGAAGGTGCTCACCCGCACGCTGCGAGACCTGGAACGTGACGGGCTGGTCCGGCGGACCGTGTACCCGACCGTGCCGCCCCGGGTCGAGTACGCGCTGACCGAACTCGGCGCGGATCTCGGGCACATCACGCACGCCATGGGACAGTGGGCGCTGCGGCACGCCGATGAGATCGCCGTCGCCCGAGCCGCTTTCGACGAACGGGCGGCCCGCGAGCCGGAACCGGTCAGCTCCTGAACCCGGGTTCGCTCACACCTTGACCGCCAGCACGGTGGCCTGCGGGGTGCGCTCGTCGGGGCGGGCCTCCCGGGCCAGCGTCGCGGTGGCGCGAAAGCCGTGCGCGGCCAGCGCTTCGGCGAACGTGACCGGAGCCCAGCGGTAGGCGGGGGCGACCTTGTGGTCGTAGTCGTGCACGCCGGTCGGTTCGTCGGCGGCCTGGAAGCCGAACAGCGCGTGCCCGCCGGGTCGCAGCACCCGGGCGAATTCGGTCAGCACATCGGGAATCCGGGCCGGCGGGGTGTGAATGATGGAGTACCAGGCCACGATTCCGGCCAGCGACTCGTCCTCGAACCGCAGCCGCTCCATCGAGCCGACCTCGAAGGACAGGTCCGGGTACTGCTCGCGGGCGATCCGGATCATCTCCGGCGACAGGTCGATTCCGGACACCTCCAGTCCGGCCGCCGCCAGATGCGTGGTGATCCGGCCCGGACCGCAGCCGATATCGGCGACCGGTCCCGCCCCGTGCTCCCGCACCGTGTGGGCGAACGCGTCGAGCATCACGGCGTCGAACGGGTTGTCCCGCAACTGCCGCCGGAACATATCGGTGTACAGCTCCGCGACCTCGTCGTACGCGTCCCGGGTAACCCTTATGTCCGCACTGTCCACCATGTTTCGACTCTAGGCCTCCGTCGGCAGTGCCCCGATCGCGCCCGTGGACGGTGCCCGAACCGGCAGGTACTCGCCGTTCAACAGCACCCGCAACCGGGCCTGCGGTGGCATCAGGGTGCGCAGCGGCAGGATCGCCAGCCGAGCCAGACGGCGCAGGTCCCGCGGCAGCGCGGGCAGCTGAAGGTCGATGTGCCACAGCGGATAGCGGTGATCGGGATGCTGCCAGCCGTCGCGCAGCATGAACTTCAACACGCGCGGCGACAATTCGCGGGCGGTGGCGGTGGCAAGTTCCAGGCGCAGCAGGTCGCCGTCCCGGTCGACCCGGGCCCGATGCGGGTCCCCGGCATCCACGGTGAGCTGGCCGGAGTCCGCCAGATCGGTGATGAGAGCGGCCAATTCCTCGTAGCACTGCTCCCATTCGCGATCGTGCGCGCGATACGCGGCCCGCTGCTGCTCGATGATGAGGCGGCGGTCGCGTTCGCCCGGCCGCACCAGATACAGCTCCACCGTGTCGGTCTCCGGAACCAGGCCCAAGGTGAGGCGGCCCTCCGGCCAGGCCGGTCCGTACGCCTGGCCCAGCACCGCGTGCCGGGGCGCCCCGAATTCGGCGCGGAACCCGTCCAGCGCACGGGCCCGAGCGGCGGTGCGCTGCGCCGCGACCTCGGCGGGCAGCCCCTCGTCGTAGAGGAAGGATTCGATGCTGTCGCTGAGCGTGACGCAGACCGCCTCGAGCCGGTCGCCGTCGAAGCAGAAGCGGGCGCGCGGATCGTCCACGCGGAGCGCGGTGTCGGCCCACACCGTGCGCACCCCGACATCGGTGTCGTGCACCGGTTTCCAGCCCACGGCGGCGGCGAAACCGTCCAGGTCGGCGCGGGTCCAGGTCCACTCGAAGGCGCGGGCCGCACGGGCGATCTCGACGCCGGCGGGCACATCCACGCGCAGCGGCCCGGCATCGAATTCGGAGACGGCGTGGCGGCGCAGGAATTCCGCGCGCTGGGTGCGGGAAGTCGGGTGCGGCGGAATGCCGAGCGTGCTCACCTCCAGATCGGTGCCGCCCTCCACCCAGGCGTCGGCCACCAGTTCGGTCGGTGCGGCGACCCCGACCGCGCGCAGCGTGTCGGTGGTGCGCAGGGCCAGCCCGCTCATGGCGACGGTGCCCGCGCGCCGGGAGAGGGCGCGCGTCCAATTGCCCTCGCGAGGCGGCGTCCAGCCCAGCTCGATGAGCTGTCGTTCCAGTTCGGGGCCGTAATACCAGGCGGGATCGATGAATTCGCTGCGGGCCAGCTCGCCCGCCAGCTGCTCCGGCCCGGACTCGAACTGCACGAAGCGCCCACCGGGCGCGGTCACCAGCAGTCGCCCGTCGAGCGGCAGCGTCTCCAGGAATCCCGCCAGGCTCTCGGCGAACCGGATCCAGGGGCCCACGGCGGCGCGGCGGCGGGCGGCCTCGTGGCGGCGCCCCATCCAATACCGTTGCGCGGTCGGGTTCACCAGCAGCAGGTCCACGGTGTCCGCGCCGATCGTCAGACCCGCGAAGACATTCGGGAAACGCCAGGCCAGGCCCTCGGCGGGACCCGCGGCGGTGGTCTCCGGATCGCCCCAGCGGGTGGTGAACTCCGCGGCGGCGCGGGCCATGGCGGCGGCGAGCAGGTCCCGGCTGCGGGCGTCCGCGGGATCCGGGCAATCGGAGATGGCCACGCGCACATGGTCCAGGCCGCGGTCACTGCCCCAGAACATGGCCGAGTCCCACCACACCGGCAGCCCGGTGCGCGAGAAGACCGGACCGTTGCGGAGGGTGCCGACCGGTTGCGGCCCGGTCCAACCGACCAGTCGGGCGAATTCCGCGGCATTCCCGGAACCCCAACGCCAGCCGAACCCCGCGGCCGCACCGACGATCTCGACCGCACCCGCGATATCGACCCGCACCTCGAATCCCACCTCGCGACACTAACCCCGGCCCGGCCATGTCGGGAAACTACGCGGCCGCGACTATTATGTAAGCGGCCGGCGCTTCCCACGGGGCGGACAACTCACGGGAAGCCCGGCCACGGTCTTCAATGCTCGGTCGGGAATCGCGAACTTCCCGCGTCGCCCGCCGGAATGATCGGCAGCACCAGCGCCGACGGATGCTCCAGGTCGTGATAGACGGTTTGCGTCGCGACCTGCGTATTCGTGTTCTCCCCGAACGGATCACCGGTATTCGGATTCGGCGCGAACTGCGGGAAATCGCTGCTCGACACCTCCACCCGGATCTTGTATCCCGCTTTCACCAGATAACTCGTCGGCCAGATATCGATCGAGTACTTGTACGGCTGCCCCGGCACGATCGGCGTCGGATGCTCCAGCGAATCCCGGAACGCCGCCCGAATGATCCCATTGTTGAGGTTCACCGTGGACCCGTCCGGCGCCACCGCCACCAGCTTCGCCGTGAAATCGGTATCCGGCGCACTCGAGGCCGCCCACAACGTCATTCGAACCGGACCGGTGATCTCCGTATTCCCCGGCATCGGCGCGGTCGTATAGGTGAGCACATCCGACCGCTGCTCCACCACGAACTGATCCACCGGCCCCTGCGGCCCCGACGACGCCCCGCAACACGAATGCCCGCCCGCGCTCGGCACCGGATTCAACGGGTCGTACTCGAACCGATCCGGCTGCTGCGGATCCTTCGGCGCTTCGGCGGTCAGCGCGCCCGTCCGCCCCAGCATCGAATTGCCGCCGTTCCCGGACAGGTAGTAGGTGGTCCAGCGGGTATTCGGCAACGGCCACGCCGACGCCGACTTCCACTTGTTCGCGCCCATCACGAAATAGTCGACCACCGGCCGCCCGGAAACCTTGTTGTCCTCGCCCTTCAGGAAATGGTCGAACCAGGCCAGCATCAGCTCATTGATCGGACTGTCGCCCGCCGCCCCGGTCGCGGCCAGCAGGGGCGTCGTCACCCCGCTTCCGGGCCGACCCCATCCCAGGTGATCCCAGGGCCCCAGCACCAGCCGCTGCCCTGCCCGTGCCTCCGGCGAACCGCCCCCGGCCACCATCCCCGTGAAGTTCTCCACGCCACCGGCCAGGAACGCGTCGTACCAGCCCTCGAAATTCAAGACGGGGACTGTGACACTCGCGTACCGGTCCCGAATGCTCCACTGCTTCCAATAGTCGTCGCGGGTCGAATGCCGCACCCAGTCGTAGAACCACGGCGCGATCACCGGATCCCCCGGGTGCAGCGGCGGAAACTGCTGATACGGGCGGAAACCCAGCCACCGGGTGTAGTTCGCGCCGTCGGCCGCCAGCTGCTTGGCGGTGCCGGTATCGCCGCGATTGGCGGCCGCGCTCGCCCCGATCGTCTCCATGGCCCACGGCTCGACGAACCCCAACCGGAACGCTCCGCCCTCGTAAGTCCACCCGTCGTAGTAATCCGAGGCGGTATTGGCCGGAACGATCGTGGTCAGATGCGGCGGCGTGCTGATCGCCGCAAGCCACTGCGTCGCACCGACATAGGACGACCCATACATCCCGACCTTGCCATTCGTCCCCGGCAGCGCGGCCGCCCACTCCACCGAGTCGTAGCCGTCGGTCATGTCGTTCCCGAACTCGGTGAACACCCCCGCCGACCGACCCTGTCCGCGAATATCCTGCACCACAACGAGATAGCAGTGCGAAGCGAACCACTCCGGCGTCCGATACCGGTACGGCTGGATCTGCGCCGACGCCTTCCCGTACTGCGTCCGCATCAGCACCACCGGCACCGCATCACCGGTCCTCGGCCGATACACATCGGACTTCAACACCACCCCGTCCCGCATGGTCGCGGGTACGTCCTCCTGCTTGTCCACCGCGCACGCCCCACGCCCACCCGCGGGCGGCCAGCTCCCCGCGTCCTGCGGCCCCGACCCGCCGCCGCTCCCGCACCCGGCGGCGATCAGCGCGACCACGCCGACCACCACGCCCACCTGTGCGATCCGGCCACGCCGTCGCCCACTCCGGGTCATGAATCGACGGTAACGCCGCCCCCACCCCCACCGGCCGACAATCGCTCAAACAGAATAGGCAAGGCCAGCACACCCAGCCCCAGCCACTCCCGCCGCCCAGCAGCCGCCGTCTTGTCGGTGATATCCACGGTAGGTCCTTTCGCAGGTTCGACCGAACCGACGAATAGGACCCCCGCGGATGGACAGGCTAGTTTCCGGCGTAGACGGAAACCCCTGTGCAACAAGGTTCTCAGTACCTGGAACGGATGCCGAGAAGATGTCCTGTTCTCCAAGATCGGTCACGTCGGCGATCCGATCCCAGAACACATCGTTGGTGCAGAGCATCGCCAGCTCGGGTGCATCCAGGATCTCCGCCGCACGAGCGAGGCGCAGCCGGCTTGGTGCGTGCTTCCACATGGTGGACCCGCAAAACTTGGTCCCCATCGCCGCTTGGAATTCCCGATGAGTCATATTGCGTGCCGGAAGAAGCGCTCGCACGGTATCCCAGATCTCCTTGGGAATCGTGTCGACGTTGGTGTTGAACGTCATCGTGTCGAGTTCGGTCAGAACAGCCTCCGCTGACTTGCCGCGTGCGCCATGGACTCCGATGTCCTCGCAGAAGGTTGTCTGGTTCTCGCCGCCGTCGACCAGGAGGTGCCAGCAGTCGCGGTATCCGGCCTTCCGGGACTCGCTTGATCCGGCCGTGGACTCCCAGCCGGAGGAGTAGGTCGTTGACGTCGTCGATCAATCGGTGACTGGTCGAGGCATAGTAGATCCGCGCTTGGCGTCCACGTGCGTTCCAGCGGACGGACCCGTCAGTTGCCCACGGGTGTCTCAGAAATATTGCAATAAGTTCGGTGGGCATGGCGAAGACCGGTGCCGGAACGAACTTGTCATAACTGCGCAAACCGAACAGGCCGAGTTCGTCGAGCCACGCTGCGACTGGATTCCGCTTTCCTCGTGCGAGGCGGTATGGCGCGGGCAAGCGGAGCGTAGTCACTCTCGCTGCCGCGTAGTCATCGCGGACCGCAGTGATACCGAAGTGGGAGGCAGCCGCTGTCACGGCAGCCAGATTCTCCTCGTCGATGCTGGCGTAGCGGATGGGCTGGCGCTTCACGCAGGACCCATCACCGATCATGTGAGCCAACAGGATCACCTCGGGATCGGGCATTTCGATGGCGCTCACGGGCTGCGGGATCCAACGTGGGATGGCAACCCGGTCGTTGACTCCGAGTGCCTCTGCCGGTCGCCAGCCGCTCACGGTCAATAGCTGTGAATCGGCTGCCATCTCCAGCGAACGGCCGGACGCCACGTGAAGGCGCACGACTTTGGCGCGGCCGCTTCGGGATATCTTCTCGATCATCCGCGGGACGAAGCGCATCCGCTCGTCGAGGGACCACACGGGTGGGCGTTCACCGCTGTCCAGAAGTTTCTTCAGTGATATAGAAGTCCCATTATCGGCGCGGAAGACTTGTGCCGATTCTGCTAGACCGCCCAGTCTGCAGGACCCAAAGGTTTTGGTGCGTCTACCGGATGACTCCTCGGGAGCATGGTTTGTCTGCACGAACTCAATGTATCTCGAATCCGTGTTCGACGGCAGCGAATTATGCTAACCTCGTGCCATATCGACGAAGCGACTCAGGTGCAATTGGTGAGCAACGGTAATCGTCGCAGTAGGACCATTTCGGTGCTTACCCAAAATTAAATCCGCTTCGCCGCCGCGAGGGTCATCTCGTTCGAATGCATCAGGGCGATGCAACAGAATAACCATGTCGGCATCCTGTTCAAGCGATCCCGACTCGCGCAAATCGGACACCATGGGCCGCTTATCCGTCCGCTGCTCAGGACCGCGGTTGAGCTGCGAAATCGCGATCACAGGCACCTCCAGTTCCTTCGCCATGAGCTTCAGGCTTCGCGAAAATTCAGAAACTTCCTGCTGTCGCGATTCAACCTTTTTACCTGAACTCATCAGCTGGAGATAGTCCACCACGATAAGGCGCAGATCGTGCCTCTGCTTGAGCCGTCGAGCCTTCGCCCGAATTTCCATCATCGTCAGGTTCGGCGAATCATCCACGAACAGCGGCGCTTCGCTGATCTCGCTCATGCGCCGCGCCAGCTTGGTCCAGTCGTCGTCGCTCATACGCCCCGAACGCATATCGCCCAGTTTGATTTTCGCTTCCGCGGATAGGAGGCGCATGACGATTTCGGTGCGGCTCATTTCCAGGGAGAAGATGACGCTGGCCATGCCGTGCTTGATGGAGCAGCTGCGCATGAAATCCATGCCCAGGGTGGAATTGTGAGTCGGGATCATCGCTCGGCTCGCGAGGTAGAGATGATCCGCGTTGTCCACCTCCACACAGCGAACGGGGACCGATGCGATCGGACGGACATCCACGATGCACCGCGAGCTGGAGCGTGATGTAGTGGCCGCGCCACGTCGTTGCTTGTGCAGCAGCTCTTTTCGGCTCAGACCGAAGACCTCGTCTTCGGTGGCGAAGGTCAGGGTGTAGGCGGTCGAACTCGCTTCGGTACGGCCTCGGACTCGCTTGGTCGACAGCCGGCAGCGGTAGCCGAGGCTCACGATCAGCTCTTCGGTATCCCGGGCAAGCTGCTCGTTGGTCACTGCGAACTGGACCGAGCCGCCCTTGGTGACGGTCCCGTCGGTGTCGAGCAGGCCGGCGAGCAGGGCGCGTCGTTGCGTCTCGGAAGCGCGCAGGTACTCGGCAGGAATGTGCTTGTCGTTGAGCACCCCGATGGTGCGCAGCCGAGCTTGCACGCTGCCGACGGAATTGCGGCAGGACTGGCACAGACGCAGTCCGATGGACGGGCCGCCGCACTGCGGGCAGGTCGGGCTGGGCGCCGGACCGGAGACGAAACGAGCTTTACCACCGCAGGATCGGCCGCAGGTGCGGACCTCACTGGTGAATGGGATGAACTCCGTACCGCAGACGATGCAGTCGCGCGGATCGATCGGCGCGTCCTCGGGTAGCCGGAGGCTGTAGCGCAGCGGTGCGGAATCCGAGTGCGTCGCCACGATGCCCTCGTTCTCGATCCGATACACGATCTCGGGGTCGGCCGTGGTCAGCTGTGCACATGCCGAACTACCGTCGCCGAGCCAAGCACCCAATGTGTACGGGGGCAAGAGCAGCTCGCGCTCGGGCAATTGCAGTGCCTTGGTGTTGACCACCGAGTGGTTGAGCCGTCGATCGGCGGTCGTGCAGCGCACAGTGGCCGCGATTTCGGCAGTCGTCCGCACTTCCGCGAAGGTCTTCTGATTCCGATACCGGTTCTGGCCGGTGGCGGCCTGCTGCGCCGACCGGCGCGAGGATCGTGTCTCGGTGAGCCACTGATGTTGTTCGTCCGCGACTATGACTGTGCCGTCCGAGAATTCGACCTCGTAGCAAGGGCGGTCCAGCATCACTTCGGTGCCGGCGACCACACGTGTGGGTCGGCCCTGCGCGTCCAGCAACTCGTCGCCGACCTTGACCTCGCCCATGGTGGTCCAGCCGCCCGGTGTCGGCAGCGGGGTATCGAGCGCGAGAGCCTTGCCCACGCCGGGTCGGGCCGCGACGATGACCATCTGGCCGGGGTGGAGGCCGTTGGTGATCTCGTCGAGTTCGGTGAAGCCGGTGGGGACGCCGAGGGAGATGCCACCTCGGGAGGCGATGGAGTCGAGTTCGTCCATCGTCGGCTGGAGGATGTCGGTGAGGGGTGCGAAGTCCTCGCTGGAGCGGCGTTCGGTGACGTCGTAGAGCTCGGCCTGGGCGCGGTCCACGACCTCGGCCACGTCCTGGCCGTCGGCGCCGGCGTAGCCGTATTGGACGATGCGGGTGCCCGCTTCGACGAGGCGGCGCAGCACCGACTTCTCCGCGACGATCTCGGCGTAGTAGCCGGCGTTGGCGGCGGTGGGGACCGTTTGGGTCAGGGTGACGAGATACGGTGCGCCGCCGATGCGTTTGAGTTCGCCCTTGCGGTCCAGGGTGGCGGCGACGGTGACCGGGTCGGCGGGTTCGCCGCGGCCGTAGAGGTCGAGGATGGCGTCGTAGACGGCCTGGTGCGCGGGGCGGTAGAAGTCGCCGGGGCGGATGACTTCGACGACGTCGGCGATGGCGTCCTTGGACAGCAGCATGCCACCGAGAACGGATTGTTCCGCCGCCATGTCGTGAGGCGGCTGACGGCCGAAATCCTCACCGGGAGCGTCGGGATAGTCGGAGTGCGCGTGATCGTCGTGGCCGCGATCATCGACGACTGCCATGGGCTCGACCGTCCTCTCTGCTCGCGCCGCAACGGCGTGCAAGACCCGTTGTACGCCAGCGCACCGACATGTTGGGACCGCCACGCTCGAGCCGTGGTCACGACCTCGAAGGCGAACCTAGGCGACCGGACGGTGACCCGCCAAACCGAGCTGTGTACACACCTGTGGATAACGTGGGTATTGTTCACCGCCTGTTGTGCACCCCCTGTGGAAAACTTGGGGACAACAGTCGATTGCGCTGCTCAAAGCGCTGGTAGTGGCGTAATTCTCATTGTTCGCAGCTGTGGATCAATTTCGTGCGGCGTGTCGCTGGACGGCAACGGCCGGGCGTGTTGGGTTAACGAACGGTCACACTGGTGTGACTGGTCGCACAACGAAAACGGTTGGTTTGCTGGGCAATCCACAACCGATCCGAAATCTGGCGATTCCTGAGCAAACAAAAGAAATCGGAGGCCGCCCCCACGGGTGAGGCGGCCTCCGATCAACCGAATTACTCGGCGGCAGTGACCTGCAGGTCGACCTTGGCGACCACATCCGGGTGCAGATGCACCACGACACCGTGCTTGCCGGTGCTCTTGATGTGGGCCTTCGGCAGCTCGATGCTGCGCTTGTCGACGACCGGGCCGCCGGCGGTCTTGATCGCCGAGGCGACGTCGGCCGCGGTGACCGAACCGAAGAGCTTGCCGGTGCCGGCGGTCTTGACCGCGAGCGACACGCCGGTCAGGCCCTCGATGGCCTGCTTCAGCTCGTTGGCGTGGTCCAGGTCGCGCACGCGGCGGGCATCCTGTGCCCGGCGAATGCCCTCGACCTGCTTCTCCGCGCCACGGGTGGCGACAATCGCCAGGCCGCGCGGGAGCAGGAAGTTACGGCCGTAGCCGTCCTTGACTTCCACGGTGTCGCCGGGCGCACCGAGGTTGTCGACATCAGCGGTGAGGATGAGCTTCATAGCTGTGTCTTCCTTTCTCAGCGAGCGGTGGACACGTAAGGCAGCAGAGCGACCTCACGCGAGTTCTTCACGGCGACAGCGATATCGCGCTGGTGCTGGACGCAGTTGCCCGTCACCCGGCGCGCGCGGATCTTGCCACGGTCGGACACGTACTTGCGCAGCAGCGCGGTGTCCTTGTAGTCGATCTTCGCGCCGGCCGTGTTGTTCTTCTTGCCGGCCTTGTCTTCCTTGCAGAAGGTGCAAGCCTTCTTCTTCAGCACCTTTTCGCGTGCCGGTGCTTTGGCCATGGTCTTTCAACTCCGTAATTTTGGGAATCCCGCCGAAGCGGATTCCGGGGAAAGCCGTTGTCTAGAACGGCGGTTCGTCGTCCATGGGCCCGCCCCCGAAGGAGCCGGCCGCGGGGGCGCTGCCCCACGGGTCGTCGCCGGCGCTCTGGCCGCCACGACCCCCACCACTGCCACCACCGGAGAAGCCGCCGCCGCCTTGCTGGCCGCCGCCGCCCTGTCCGCCACCGCCGAAGCCGCCGCCACCACCGCCACGGGTGGTCTTGTTGACTTTCGCGGTCGCGTACCGCAGGGAGGGACCCACCTCGTCGACTTCGAGTTCGACGACCGTGCGCTTCTCACCCTCGCGGGTTTCGTAGGAGCGCTGCTTCAGTCGTCCGCTCACGATCACTCGCGAGCCACGGGTCAGGCTCTCGGCAACGTTCTCCGCAGCTTCACGCCAGATGTTGCAGCGCAAGAAAAGCGCTTCGCCGTCTTTCCATTCATTGGTATTACGGTCGAACACACGGGGAGTCGACGCGACCGTGAAGTTCGCGACGGCCGCTCCCGCGGGCGTGAATCGAAGCTCGGGGTCAGCCGTCAAATTGCCGATGACGGTGATGACCGTGTCGCCCTGGGCCATGGTTCCTCCTGCTTTCCGGTGCAGTCCGCAATGCGCTCGCGTTCACCGGTCAGCCTAGAGATTGGCACCGACGGTTACGAGCGACGTCGCGGGAGGACTGGTCTTACTTCTTGTCGAGGCGCAGCACCTTGGTGCGCAGCACCGACTCGTTCAGGCCCAGCTGGCGATCGAGTTCGCTGACGGTCTCGGACTTGGCGGTCAGGGTGACGACCGCGTAGATGCCCTCGGCCTGCTTGGCGATCTCGTAGGCGAGACGACGGCGACCCCAGATGTCGACGTTGTCGACCTTGCCGCCCTCGGACCCGACAACACCCAACATGTTGTTCAGGTTCGGGCCGACGGTGCGCTCATCCATCGCTGGATCGAGAATAACCATCACTTCATAATGACGCACGGACCTCATCACCTCCTGTGGACTGTGAACGGCCCACGGACTGTCCGTGGGCAGGAGGGTTCGTTGCGTCAGCAACCCGACAAGGCTACATGAGCGGCCGCGATGAACGGAAAAGGGGTCCGGACGGCGTTCACGGCGCCGGATCCGGGGTAGATAACCAAGGCGTGGCCTGCGAAATCGGGCCCGTCCAGATTTTGAACAGGCGAACACGCCGACCAGCCACCTAGGGTGATGCCCATGCCGAATCGACCCGTCGTCAGCGTTGCAGCCGCTCCCCGCCGTGGCGATGCGCGCGGGTCGATGATCGCGGTCGTCTCGACGCTGGTGTGCGGGCTCACCTTGCTGATCGCGTTCGTGAACAAGGCGCGCTGCGCGGTCGGCCCGTACGACGAATCCGGGCGCAGCGCGCTCTTCGACGTGATCAAGGATTCGGACGTCTGTTATTCCGACATCCAGTACTTGTGGCTGGGTCGCGGCATCGATCACCACGTCTTTCCTTATATAACCGGCGGCATCACCCCGGACGGTCAGCTGACCGGCGGCGCGGTGGAGTATCCGGTGCTCAGCGGCCTGTTCATGTGGATCGGCGGAATCGGCGCGCACACCGACGCGGCCTTCCTGTGGCATTCGGCGCTGCTGCTGGCCCCGTTCGCTGTGTTGACCGCGTATCTGCTGGCCCGTATGGCCGGTCCGGCGGCATTGTTGTGGGCGGCCGCACCGCCGTTGGTGCTCTACGCCTTTCACAATTGGGAACTGCCGGTGGTCGCGACCGCGGTCGCCGCGTTCTACGTGATGACGACGCTGACCCGGTATTCCCTGCGGGATCGCGCGATCGCCGCGGCGGTGTTCCTGGCGATCGGCTTCTGTTTCAAG
This sequence comes from Nocardia sp. NPDC005746, assembly GCF_040630785.1. Lineage (NCBI taxonomy): Bacteria > Bacillati > Actinomycetota > Actinomycetes > Mycobacteriales > Nocardiaceae > Nocardia > Nocardia sp. NPDC005746. The sequence goes on along the minus strand of NZ_JBEXYE010000001.1, from coordinate 143,224 downwards.
TTGTATCCGGGCATCTTCGTGCTGCCGTTGCTGATCTACGTGCTGCTCGGTGAACATCCCTTGCGGGAGAAACGATTCGATGTGCGCGGCGCGCTGATGGTGGCCGCGACCGCGATCGGCACGGTGGTCGCGATCAATCTGCCGTTCGCGCTCGCGGGTTACGACGGCTGGCGCGCGTCGATCACCTTCCAGCAATTGCGGCAGGCCGATATCACCACGAATTCCATCTGGTACTGGGGATTGCGCCCGCTGTTCGGTCCGTCGCAGGATTCGGAATCGGCCTTCCAGCACGTGGTGTCGGTGCTCTCGCCGACGCTGGTGGTGGCGTCGTTCGTGCTGGCCTGCTGGCTGGGGGTGCGCCGGTATCGGCTGGCCGGGGTGTATCCGTGGATCGGGGTCAGCGGCGCCATGCTGTGTGGATTCCTGTTGTTCCACAAGGTGCATTCGCCGCAGTACACGCTGTGGCTGATCCCGTTCCTGGTGCTGTTGCGGGTGCCGTGGAGCCTGGTGATCGCGTATCTGCTGGCGGATCTGTGTATCGGCGTCGGCGTCTTCCGCTACTTCTACGAGCTCGGGTCGGGTCACCCGTACGAGGTGGAGCAGTACCTGGTGCAGATCGGCGTGTGGGGCCGGGCGGTGCTGCTGCTGGTGTTCTTCTTCGTGTTCGTGTCCGCCTCGGAGCGGTCACCCTTCCGTATCGGCGTTCCGGGCGCGGAAAGCCTTGCCCTTGGCTCGGTTTCCGCAGACCGCCATATCGCACCACCGGCGCGAACCGCCGCGTGAGGTGTCCAGGTAGAGGCGGGTGCAGGCGTCTCGCCCGCATTCCTTGAGCCGTTCGCGTTCCGGGCCGCCGAGTAGTTCGACGGCCGAGCGGGCGATGGCGGTGAGCGCGGATTCGATGGTCCCGCCGCGGGTGACCGAACCGTCCGCGCGCAGCGTGAGTTCGGGCAGGCCGGCGTGCGCGTGCCGGTTGAGCAGCGTGCGGTCGGCGTCGGCGAGGGGTTCGCCGTGCAGGGTGGCCTGCATGAGCCGCCAGGCCGCCTCGCGTAGCGCGAGCGCGGGTTCGAGGGCGTCCGCGCAGTCGGGCGCGGTGTCGAGGATTCCGGCCGCGACGGTCCATTCGCCCAGCTCTTCGGCGCTGGTGAGGCGTTCGATGAAGGTGGTACGCCGTTCCTGCGCCGTGCCGATGAAGTTCAGCGCGAGATTGCCGCTGACGAACAGGTGCGGGTCGGCGAACGATGACATGTCCCGATCATAACCCCCTTGACAGGTTATGTGGCGCGGTGCGACGGTGATAACCACCTGAACGGGTTAGTGCTTGGAGGGATCATGGAGAACCGGCTCTTGGACGTCGCGGGCCCACCGGCCCTGATCCTCATGTGGAGCAGCGCCTTCATCGCCGGGATCATCGGCGTCGGCGCGGCCCCGCCGATGCTGGTGCTCTTCGCCCGCTTCGGCATCGCGGGCGCGCTGCTCATCGTGTTCGCGCTGCTGACCCGTGCGGTCTGGCCGCGCGGCCGGGTGCTCGCGCACACCCTGGTGGCGGGCCTGCTCATGCAGATGGTCCAGTTCGGCGCCTTCTACACCGCCATGCACGAGCACGTCACCGCCGCGGTGATCTCCCTGGTCCAGGGCCTGAGCCCGGTGGTGATCGCGGTATTCGCCGGGGCCCTGGGCGAATCCGTGAGCGCGCGGCAGTGGCTGGGCTTCGGCGTGGGCGGGGTGGGCGTCGGCCTCGCGGTGCTGGATCAGCCGGCCTTCTCGCTGCCGGGGCTGCTGCTGTGCGTGGTCGGGCTGCTCGGGCTGAGCCTGGGCACCGTGTACCAGAAGCGCTTCACCCCGGCGCTCGATCCGCGCACGGGCACCGCCCTCCATGTAGCGGTGAGCGCGCCCTTCGCGGGTGTGATGGCCTGGGCCGGTGGGGAATTCCACGTCGCCGACCCGACCCGCTTCGCGGGTTCCATGGTGTGGATGGTGCTGGTGAACTCCATGGGCGCGTTCCTGCTGTTGAACACCATGCTGCAGCGCTGGGACACCACCCGGGTCGGCCGCTTCTTCTTCGCGATTCCGGCCGTCACCGCGGTGATGGCCTGGCTGGTGATCGATCAGCCGTTGCGGCCCTTGACGATCGCGGGCCTGGGTGTCGGACTGCTCGGCCTGGTCCTGGCGTCGCGGCGGGCGCCGGCCGCACCCGCCACCGGACGATCGGGCATCGCCCTGCGACAGCCCGTGCGGGCCTGACGGTTCCGGATACCCGGGCACGGCAGACTGGACGCATGCTGCACCTGCGGATCCTGGCCCCCGCCACCCTGACCGACCCGGTACTCGAGGTGCTCGACGACGACGCGGTGACGGGCCTGGTGGTCCTGCGCGGCGCGGCGGTGCGCCCGGCCGGCGACCTGATCACCGCGCAGCTCGCTCGCGAGGCCGCCAATGACGTCATCCAGCGCCTGCGCGACCTGCGGGTGCATCAGGAGGGCAGCATCGAGGTCGAGCAGGTCGGAACCTGGCTGTCGCGCAGCGGTTTCGAGGCGGAGGTGCGCACCCCGGGCAGCAGTTCGGATTCGGTGGTGTGGGCGCAGGTGGCGCAGCGGGCCTACGACGAATCCGAATTGAACTGGACCTACCTGAGCTTCCTGACGCTGGCCATCGTGATCGCGAGCATCGCCATCGTCACCGACTCCCAGATCCTCACCGTCGGAGCCATGGTGCTGGGTCCGGAGTTCGGCCCGATCGCGGCGCTGGGGGTCGCCCTGGTCCGGCGGCGTTTCGTGCTCCTGCGACTGGCCCTGCGCACCTTGGTGTTCGGCTTCGTGGCCGCCATCGGCGTCACCATCGTGCTGGCGCTGCTCGCGCGGGCGCTGGGCTGGATCACCGAGGCGCAGGTGACCGGGCCGCGCCCGGCCACGGCGTTCATCTACACGCCGGACAAGTGGTCGTTCATCGTCGCGGTGGTCGCGGGCGCGGCCGGGGTGTTGTCCATCACCTCGGCGAAATCTCTCGGCCTGGCAGGGGTTTTCATCTCGGTGACCACCGTCCCCGCGGCGGGCAATATCGCGCTCGGTGTGGCCGTCGCCGACGGCGCGACGGTCTGGGGCAGTGTCGCGCAGTTGCTGGTGAACATCGTGGGCATGGCGGTGGCGGGATGGCTGACCCTGTGGCTGCAGCAGGCGCTGTGGTCGCGGGTGTCGGTGCGGCGTGCCAAACATCTGGCCGTCCCGCGCCGCATGGTGTGACCCCCGGTGTGAACAGAAAAGCCCGCCGTCCGGAATCGGACGGCGGGCTTCGTGTTTCGTGTGCGGGTCAGCTCAGGCTGGGCGACTTCTCCAGTTCGGGTTCCGCATCGTCGGCTTCCGCTTCCTCGCGCCGGTTGCGAATGATGCTGGTGATGAACGCCGCGCCGATGAACGCCACGCCGACCAGACCGCTGATCACCTCGTTGACGTGCACGCCGATGGTGATGAGCAGGATGACCGCCAGGGCGCCGATGGCCCAGAACGCGCCGTGCTCGAGGTACACGTACTCCGAGAGGGTGCCCTTGCGCACCAGGTACACGGTGATCGAGCGGACGAACATGGCGCCGATCAGGCCGAGGCCCAGGGCGATCAGGATCGGGTCGGAGGTGATGGCGAACGCGCCGATCACGCCGTCGAAGGAGAACGAGGCGTCGAGCACTTCCAGGTACAGGAACAGGAAGAACGCCGCCTTGCCGGTGGCCTTCACGACCTCCGAGGGTCCGCCTTCGCCCGTGTGTTCCTCGGTGTGGAAGAGCGATCCGAGTCCGTCGACCACGATGTAGGTGACGGTGCCGAGGATGCCGGCCAGCAGCACGGTGCCGCGGTCGTCGTCATGGGCGATGAACTCCGCCGCGATGACGATGCCCGCCAGGGTGAGCACCACCGCGAGCATGTCCAGCTTGCCGAGCTTGGCCAGCGGGCGTTCGATCCAGCCCAGCCAGGTGACCTCGTGCTCCTCGAGGATGAAGTTGAAGAACAGCAGCAGCAGGAACGCGCCGCCGAAGGCCGCGATCTGCGGGTGCGCGTCGGTGAGCAGCTTCTCGTAGGAGGCGCTGCCGTCGGGGAAGGTGAGCGCGCCGTCGGCGGGCGGGTTCATGGCCAGGTCGAACGCGCGAACGGGGCTGAGCCCGGCCGTGATCCACACGATGGCCAGCGGGAACACCAGGCGCATACCGAACACGGCGATGACCACGCCGATGGTCAGGAAGATGCGCTGCCAGAACTCGCTCATCCGCTGCAGGATGCTGGCGTTGATGACCGCGTTGTCGAAGGATAGGGACACCTCGAGGATGCCCAGGATGGCGCACAGCACCAGGGCCGTGGGTCCGCCGTACACCAGCGCCGCGATCAGCGACAGTACGGTGACGATGATGGAGAGGCCGAATATTCGCACCGCAGTGGGCCTTTCGTTGTGCCGGGGTCGGGTGACATGCCGGTCGAGCGGACACACGAAGAGGGCTCGTGCGACCGAGCCCTCGACGTGTCGCCGTGTGTTCTATTGAGACGCTGGTACTTCGCGTCGGTCGCGAGCTGGTCGCGTCAGACGTTGACGCCGAAGTCCCGGGCGATGCCCGAGAGGCCCGAGGCGTAGCCCTGGCCGACGGCCCGGAACTTCCACTCACCATTGTTGCGGTAGAGCTCACCGAACACCATGGCGGTTTCGGTGGACGCGTCCTCGGACAGGTCGTAGCGGGCCAGCTCGGTTCCGTTGGCGCGGTCCACGACCCGGATGTAGGCGTTGCGGACCTGGCCGAAGCTCTGGCCGCGCGAGTCGGCGTCGTAGATCGAGACCGGGAAGAAGATGGACTCCACGGCCGGCGGGGTGTTGGCCAGGTCGATGTTGATGACCTCGTCGTCGCCCTCGCCCTCACCGGTGAGGTTGTCGCCGGCGTGCACGATGGTGCCTTCCGGGGACTGCAGGTTGTTGAAGAACACGAAGTGCTTGTCCGACAGCGCCTTCTTGTCGCCGCCGGTCGCGATGGCGCTGGCGTCCAGGTCGAAGTCGGTGCCGGTGGTGGTGCGCACGTCCCAGCCCAGGCCGACCGCGACCTGGGTCAGGTTCGGCGCCTGCTTGGTCAGTGAAACGTTACCGCCCTTGGACAAACTGACACCCATTGCGGGGATCCTTCCGTTGTTTAGCGTTCGAAGCGTTTCTTGTCTAACGGCTTCGCCCACTGTCCAGGTTCCGCCGTCGTCGACAGTAATGGTTTCCCCAAGCCATGGGTAGGAATGGGTCAAGAACATTGTGCGACGACAGCCTGTCACAGGACAGGGTCACACACTCCATCGCCGCGGTCGCGGCAATCGTCAACGCGTGGCCGAGATGTTCGCCGACGCACGGTCGCCGTGATCGTCCAGGGTTGCCTACGATCGTGGCGTGGCAGGCCGTCGAAGCGGATGGTTCCGGGCACCCCGGAACAACGAATGGGTGCAACAGGCCCGGTCGATGCTGACGGCGGCCTTCCTCGATATGGATCGGCGGCAGAGCATCGCCGAGGCCGCCGTCGCCGCGTCCGCCGCGCTGTTCCCCGAACGTGGCGCGGCCGCGCGCTGGGAACCGGTGCGTGCCCGCTGCTACGACGCGTCCGGCGCCTACCTCGCCCTCGATGAGCGCCTCGAGCAGGTCGAACGCGAGGGCACGGGGGTGATTCCGCAGCCCGAGATCGACGGCGTGGTCCGTCGGCTCACCGACGCCGCGCGGGCGGTCGACGACTTCTACCGCGGGGATCAGGCCCACCTCGAGCACGCGGTCGCGGTGTTCGGCTCGGTGCCGCAACTGGTCTCGCAGACCCGCGCCGACGCGCAGCGGGTCCGGCAGCAGGCCGACGCCTCCCCGTACGCCGCCTACCCCTCGGTCCGGCAATGCGCGGCGGCTCTGGATGAGGCGCTGCTCACACTCGAGGCCGCCGCGATCGGCGGCGCCGGGGGCCCCGCCCGCGACGCCGCGACCCGGCTCGAGTCCCGCACCCGGGAGTTGTCCAGCGCCCTGGAAGCCGCTCCCGGCAAACAGCATTCGGCCACCACGGCGCTGGCATCGGCGGCCACCCGGCTCGACGCCGCCCGTAATCGTCTGGACCGCGTCGCCCCGGCCATGTCCGCGCTGCTGCGGGAATTCGCGGCTGCGTCATCGAACGATTTGGCCAACAATGAGCGACAAGCCCGGGAGGCCGTCGAGGCCGCCGACGCGGACCTGGCCCGCGCCCGGGCCGCCCTGGCCGCCCACGACCCGGAGGACGCGCTCGACCTGACCACCACCGCCCGCGCCCGCCTCGCCGCCGCCGAGGAGAGCGCCGAGGCCGTCACCGACCGGCTCGCCCAGCTACGCGCGGTCCGGGAGCAACCCGCCGAGCGCGCCAAAGCCGTTCGCTTCAAACTGCGCGACGCGCAGATGCTGGCGGTCAACAAGGGCGTCGTCCCGCAATGGGGTTCGGTGCTCGACGCCCAGGCCGAACGCCTGGACCGGGCCACCGCGGGCCTGACCGGGCGCCATCCCGACTATTGGGCGTACGTGTCCGAACTCGACGCGATCACCGCGTTCGTCGCCGGAGTCGTCGAACGCATGCGAAATACCGACAGATAGAACGACAGTCACCAGGAGGACGTCCGCGACGATGACCGCGATGATCACCAGCGACTCGGACGTCGCACCGGTCTCCTTGCGGAAGCGCTTCCCGCTGCGGCATTTCCGGCAGGTGCCGGGCCCGGAGCTGCGGCGGCTGTTCCACCGCCTGCCCGAGGCCTTCGGCGGTTCCCGCGATCGCGACCTGCTGGCCATGGCGCTGGGCGCGACCCTGTACGTGCCCGCCACCCGCGCCGACCTCACCGCCACCATCCTGCGCCGCGCCGAACGCGGCGTCTGCTCGATGGTCATCGACCTCGAGGACGCGGTCGCCGACCACGCCGTCGAGTACGGGAAGTGGCAGGCCGCCGCCACCCTCGACGAACTGGCGGCCAGCGGCGAGGCCTACCCGCTGCTGTTCGTGCGGGTACGCGACCCGCAGAGCATCGGCGAGATCGCCGCACGACTCGGGGCGGGCGCGACGGCGCTCACCGGATTCGTGCTGCCCAAGTTCGACAGCGCCTGCGCCGCCGACTACCTGCACGCGCTGGAACTCGCCTCGGAACGGCTGGGCCGCACCGTCCTCGGTATGCCGGTGCTGGAATCTCCCGCGCTGGTACACCGCGAGACCCGCGATCGGGAACTCGGGCGCATCGGTGAGCTGCTCACCGCGCACCGCGACCGCATCCTCGCCGTCCGCATCGGGGCCACGGACATGTGCTCCACCTTCGGGATTCGCCGCGACCGCGACCTCACCATCTACGACGTGCGCGTGGTCGCCGACGTCATCGCCGACATCGTCAACTATCTGGGCCGCGCCGACGGCACCGGATTCACCATCACCGGACCGGTCTGGGAGTACTTCGCCGACCACACCCGTATGTTCCGGCCGCTGCTGCGCACCGCGCCCTTCGCCGAGGTGGACGCCGTCCCGTTCCGGCAGTCGCTGGTCAGCCGCGACATGGACGGGCTGCTGCGGGAGATCACCCTGGACCGCGCCAACGGCATCCAGGGCAAGACCGTCATCCACCCCACCCACGTCGCGGTCGTACACGCGCTGTCCATCGTGACCCACGAGGAATACGCCGACGCCGCCGACATTCTCAGCACCGGCGCGGGCGGGGTCGCCGCCTCCGAATACCGCAACAAGATGAACGAGATGCGCCCGCACCGCAGCTGGGCCCACCAGATCATGCTGCGCGCCCGGGTCTTCGGCGTCGCCAACAAAGGAGTCTCCTTCGTGGACCTGCTCAAGGCCCTGGTCGAATCGTGACCGCCGACCCCGCCCTACCCTCGGCCACCCGCGAACTCCCCTGGGCCACCAGGGAACTCGGCCTCACCCTGCACCACACCGGCACCCGCCTGCCCGGTCCGGACTGGCGCGTGGAGACGCTCGTCGAACCCGGGCTGCGCCGCAATCCGCGCCGCGCCCACCTGCTGGTCTCGACGGTGCTCGGCAAGCATCTGCCCACCGACCCGCACCGGGTGCTCGAGGCGGGCGACCGGCTCGGCGACCTGGTGCTCGACGTACTCGCCGCGTCCGGCGACCGGCCCGGCAGCGCGGTCGTGCTCGGCTTCGCCGAAACCGCGACCGGACTCGGCCACACCGTGGCGGCCCGCATCGGCGCCCGCTGCTACCTGCACTCCACCCGCCGCGACGTGCCGACCGCCGACACCCTCGCGGGCTTCGAGGAGGGCCACTCGCACGCCACCTCCCACCTGCTGCAACCCATGCCCGCCGCGGTCTTCCACAACGACCTGCCCATGGTGCTCGTCGACGACGAGATCTCCACCGGCGCAACGGCACTGGACGCCGTCCGCGCCCTGCACACCCTGACCCCGCGCACGCACTACATCCTGGCGTCCCTGGTGGACATGCGGACCGACGCCGACCGCCGCGCCTTCGAGCAGGCGGCCGCCGACCTCGGCGCGCGCATCGACACCGTCTGTCTGGCGGGCGGCAGCACGGTGCTGCCCGCGGACCTGATCGACGCGGTCGCCGCACTGCCCGAACCCGTGCTGAACCCGGTCGCCGAACTCCGGGGCGCCTGCACCCGGGTCGAGATCCCCTGGCCCCACGATGTTCCCGAGGGCGGTCGCCACGGCTTCCTCGACTCGGACACCGAACCCTTCGAGGCGGCGCTCGCCCGCGCCACCAAGGCCCTCTCCGCCGAACTGGCCGAACCGCGGCCGGTCATCGTCATCGCCCACGAGGAACTCATGTACCTGCCGCTGCGCATCGCGGCGGGGTTGGCGGACAACGGGATTCCCGCCCGCTATCAGACGACGACGCGTTCACCGGCCTATGTTCTCGACGAGCCGGGGTACCCGCTGCGCCGCGGATTCCGCTTCACCGCGCCCGAGACCGGCGAGGACGCTCCGCGATATCTGTACAACGCCCGGTGGCCGGGCGAGGATCGGGCGGCGGTCGATCCGATCCTGCTGGTCGTCGTCGATACTCCGGCGGACACCGAACGGCTCACGGCCGCGGGCGGACTCGTCGACGTGCTCACCGCGTCGGGTTCCGATGTGCTGCTGGCCGTGCTGACCGAATCGGACCCGCGCGCGCTCGCCGCGACGCGTTCGGCGCCGCCGGAACCGTTGTACGGGCCGGAATTCGGGTCGTACGCGCGCGACGAGGTGGCGTGGCTGCTCACCGATCTGTCCGGCGTCGCCCTGGAAGCCGATGTCGCCGAACGCGAGCGGCGGATCCAATCGGGGGCGGCGCACTACGCGGAGTCGCTGCCGGTGGAATATCAGCCGGATGCCGAGTATCGGGAGCTGTTCGACCGGGTGCTCGAGCAGAGCGCCGAGCGGCTGGCGCTGGCGGTGGCGACCGTCGCGGAGCTGGTGGTCGCCGAGCGCGGGGACGACATCGTGCTGGCGTCCCTGGCGCGGGCCGGGACGCCCGTCGGGGTGCTCATGCGCCGGTGGCTGGGCGGCCGGGGAATCGAGGTGCCGCACTACGCGGTGTCGATCGTGCGGGATCGCGGAATCGACGCGGCCGCACTGGATCACCTCGCGCGCAACCACGATCCGGCGCGGGTGGTGTTCGTGGACGGCTGGACCGGCAAGGGCGCCATCACCCGCGAACTCGACGCGGCGCTGGCGGCGTATCACGCGGCGGGCGGGGCCCGGTTCGACCCGGACCTGGCGGTACTGGCCGATCCGGGCGGCTGCGCGCGGACCTTCGGCACGCGCGACGACTTCCTGATCGCCTCCGCGTGCTTGAATTCGACCGTGTCGGGGCTGATTTCGCGCACGGTACTCAATGACCGGCTGCTCGCACCCGGACAATTCCACGGCGCCAAGTTCTACCGCGACCTCGCGGGCGAGGACCAGTCCAACCGCCTGCTGGACGCCGTGAGCGGCTGCTTCGACCGGGTGCGCCCGCAGGTGGACGCGCGGGTGCGCGAGCTGCTGACCGCCGACCGGACCCCCACCTGGGCCGGCTGGGCCTCGGTGGAGCGGGTGCGGGCCGAGTACGGGATCTCGAGCGTCAACTTCGTGAAACCCGGTGTGGGAGAGACCACCCGGGTGCTGCTGCGGCGGGTGCCGTGGCGGGTGCTGGTACGCGAACCCGACGCGGGCGAGCACGCGCACATCCGGCTGCTCGCCGCGGCGCGCGGCGTGCCGGTCGAAGTCGTGCCGGATTTGGCGTACGCCTGTATGGGCTTGATCAAGGAAGTGAAGGGGTAGCGGGTGCAGCAGCGCGAGGTGATGGTGGCGACCGATCTCGATCGGACGCTGATCTATACGCGAGCGGCCTTCGGGAACGCGAACCCCGGCAAGGTGTGCGTGGAAGAGTATGAGGGACAGCCGCTCTCGTACATGACGGTGACGGCGGCCGAACGGCTCGAGATCCTGGCCGAGACCTCGGCGGTGGTACCGGTCACCACCCGCACCATCGAACAGTTCCAGCGCATCCGCCTGCCCGGCGGGCCGTGGCCCTACGCCGTCACCAGCAATGGCGGCAGCATCCTGCGCAACGGCCTGCCGGACCGGCGCTGGCGTTCCGCCCTCGACGCCCGGGTGCGCGCCGAATGCGCCACCCTCGTCGAGGTGCGCGCGGAACTGCGGGCCCGCGTGGACGAATCGTTCGCGCTGCGACTGCGCGAGGCCGACGACCTGTTCTGCTACCTGGTCGTGGACCAGGACCGGCTGCCCGCCGGATTCCTCGCCGACTGGGATGCCTGGTGCCGCCCGCGCGGCTGGTCGGCCTCGCAGCAGGGCCGCAAGATCTATGCCATGCCGACCCCGGTGTGCAAAAGCCATGCGGTGCGCGAGGTTCGACACCGCATGCTCGACTCGGGTGAACTGCGCGCCGGGTCGCCGCTGCTGGCCGCGGGCGACGGCTCGCTCGACGCGGAGATGCTGATCACCGCCGACGCCGCCATCCGGCCCCGCCACGGTGAGCTGGAACAGCGGAACTGGACTCATCCCCGGGTGGCGATCACCGCGGCGTCCGGTATCCGGGCATCCGAGGAGATCGTCGACTTCTTCCTGGGCGCGGCGGTACCGCGCTAGGCGTCAATTCACGGTCAGGGCACGAACTTTCGCGACGGCCAGGGCCGCATCGGGACCGGTCGCGCGCACTTCCAGCCGATGACCGGGAAGTACGCCGAGGGTGAGGACGCTGGTCAGGCTGTCGCCGCGCACCGGTCCGATGCCGGTGGTGTCATTGCGGAGTTCGACGTGTGCGTCGAAATCCCGCAGGGCCGAGACCAACTCGGCAGCGGGGCGGGCATGCAATCCGTGCCGACCGGTCACCTCGAATATCTCGATGACGGCAGAGTTATCCACAGGTGCACTACCTGTGGATAGATGTGGATCGGTCGCGCCCCCGGTTCCACGGATGAACCGAGCTGCGACCGCTTCGCGGTGAGCGCGCCCTCGGCCTCGCGGGCGACGGTCTCCAGATCAGCGCCCCCACCCGCCACGGCCAGCGCCACCACCAGACCCTCGACCAGCGGTGCCGCGGAGAGACGCACCCGCACTGGGGATTCGAGCAGATCGAGCGCCGTCTCGGCGGACAGCACGGCGCTCCCCAGATCCATCAACACCAGCACGCCGTCCCCGGAATCGGCCTCCCGGACCGCGTCGGCGACCGCGACCGCGTCGGTGCCGAACTCCGCCGCGGACAGGCCCGCCGCGATCCGCACCGCCACACCCTGATCGGGCAGCAGCCCGGCGGCCAGCGCCACCGCGGCCTCGGCCAGCGCCCGGCTGTGCGAGACCACCACCAGTCCGATCATCGCAATGCCCGCCGCGCCGCCCGGACCAGCAGGGCGGCACTGGTCGCGCCCGGATCCTGGTGTCCCGCACTGCGTTCACCCAGATACGACGCCCTGCCCTTGCGCGCCACCAGCGGCGTCGTGGCATCCCGGCCGCCCTGCGCCGCAGCGACCGCGGCATCCAGGGCCACCTCGGCCGAGGCGCCACCCGCGACTTCCCTGTCCAAGGCATCGGCGGCGGGAGCGAGGGCATCCACCATGGTCTTGTCCCCGAGCTCGGCTTTTCCGCGCGCGATGACACCGTCCAGGCCCGTCCGGAACGCCCGCGCGAAATCGACCATGTCCGAACCGCTGTCGATGGAGCCGGCGAAGCGCAGGAAGAACGTGCCGAACAGCGCCCCGCCGGCGCCGCCGATGGTGCGGATCAGCACGAGCGCGGTCTGCTTCATGGTGTCGGCCGGTGACGACGAATCATCCAGTGCCGCAACGGCCGCTGTCATACCCCGCCGCATATTCGTCCCGTGATCGGCATCACCGATGGCGGCGTCCAGTGCGGTCAACTCCGTGGCGTGTTCGTCCACCAGCGCCGCGAATCCGCGCACCCACGCGGACACGTCGACCGCCGCCATCAGATGCCCCACCGCAGCGCCGGAGTCCGCACCGGCGCGTCCCACAGCGCCGTCAGCTCCTCGTCCAGGCGAGTCACGGTGACCGAGCAGCCCGCCATGTCGAGTGACGTGATGTACGGTCCCACCAGCGAGCGCTCGACGCGGATCCCCCGCCCGCGCAGGATCCGCGACACCTCGTCGAACATCAGGTACAGCTCGATGAGCGGCGTCCCGCCCATGCCGTTGACGAAGCACAGCGCCCGATCCCCCGCCGCGAACGGCAGATCCGCGAGAATCGGCTCCAGCAGCATCCCCGCCACATCGCGGGCCGAGGCCAGCGGCACCCGCTCCCGGCCGGGCTCGCCATGGATGCCGATGCCGATCTCCATCTCGGCGTCGCCCAGCTCGAAAGTGGGGTGCCCGACGGCGGGGACGGTGCAGGAGGTCAGCGCCATCCCCATGCTGCGCGAGCACGCGTTCACCACCTCCGCGACACGCACCACCTCGTCGAGCGGCCGGCCCTGTTCGGCGGCCGCGCCCGCCATCTTCTCCAGGATCACCGTCGCCCCGACGCCGCGCCGTCCGGCGGTGTAGGTGCTGTCCTGCACCGCCACATCGTCGTTCACCACGACCGCGCGGACCTCCGCACCGGATTCGGCGGCGGCCAGTTCGGCGGCCATCTCGAAATTCATCACGTCGCCGGTGTAGTTCTTCACGATGTGCAGCACGCCCGCCCCGGAGTCCACGGCCGCGGTGGCGGCCTGGATCTGATCGGGCACCGGGGAAGTGAAGATCTCGCCGGGACAGGCCGCGTCCAGCATGCCGAGGCCGACGAAGCCGCCGTGCAGAGGTTCGTGTCCGGAGCCGCCGCCCGAGACCAGGCCGACCTTGCCCGGGCGCGGTGCGTCGGCGCGCACCACGATGCGTCGTTCGGTGTCCACCCGCAGTTCCGGATGCGCCGCGGCCATCCCGGCCAGGGCGGCGTCCACCACATCGGCCGGATCGTTGATGAGCTTCTTCACCGAAATCTCCCGTCGGAAGGCCGGTTCGGGTCCCTGCGAGTCAGACTCGCACCGCCGGTGCGGCGGCGATGTGGTTTCGGGCTTTTGCGACGGGATGCGGGCTAAGCCAGCGGTTGCGCGGGTTCCTCGAGGGTGCGGGCCAGCTCGATATCGGTGACCAGCTGCACCATCAGATCCCGCAGTTCACCGTCGGGCAGATGGTCGGCGGCGAATTCGAACGGCTCGGAGACATCCAGGCCGCCCTGGGTGGCGGCCAGGATCACCCACGGAATCCCCACCTCGGCCACGCCGAGCCGTTCCCGGATCAGATCGGTGGTGTCCTCCACCAGGGCGGTGCGCGCGGCCACCGCGGCCGTCATCTGCTCGTCCAACTCGATCCGGCGGCGCTCCAGCAGACCCGCGTCCGCTGTGGCCTCCTGTTCCGGGGTGGTGCGGACCGAACCGTCGTCGTAGACCTGGAAGCCCTCGTTCACGCAGAGGGTGCCCAGCGACACCTCGGCCTCGGCCAGCTCCGGCAGGGTGCGCAGGCAGTCCAGCACCGCGTCCAGCGCCGCCACCAGGCGGTCCCGAATATCGCGGCGGCGCACCAGCTCCCGATCGGCGTCCTCGCGCTCGGAGAGCACCTGCTCGACCGCGCGCCCGATCTGGAATGCCATGGCCGTGGACTCCGGGGCCCAGCCGCCGCGCGGCGTGACCTCGCCCTCCTTGGGCGTGATGGTGTCCAGGAAGGCGTTCACCGCGTCGAGCAGGTCGCGCAGCTGGTCGCGGGACACGGCCGGGTGCCGGAAGGCGCGTAGGTACTGTTCGTGCGCTTCCGCGGGTTCCACCTCACCGTCGCTCACGGTGCCGATACTGCCACGCGTTCCCGGCATACTCGGCCACCACGCCTCCGGCCCGTGTCGCCACATTCTCGTAGAGTGGCAGCGACCGCACCGTCAAGCGAAGGGTCGATCGTGTCCGCAGTTTTGGTGAAGGGCCAGAACGGTCCGCTGAGTGTCCACGAACTGGTGATCAGCGTGGAGGTGGCCGCACCGGCCGACCTGTCCGCGCTACTCGTCACCCCGGCGGGCACGGTGCGCACCGACGCCGATTTCGTGTTCTTCAACCAGCCCTCCGGGCCGGGGGTGACACTGCGCCCCGGCGCGCCGGGCACGCCCGCCGTGCTGGCGGTGTCGCTGGACGCGATTCCCGCTGATATCGAACAGCTTCGGGCCGTCATCACCCTCGACGACGCCAACGGCAGTTTCGGGCAACTGTCCGCGCCCGTGGCCCGGGTCTCCGACGCCGCCGGAAACTCGCTGTACGAGTACCGGATCGAGGGCCTGAGCACCGAATCCATCGTCATCGCACTGGAGTTGTACCGCCGCCAGGGCAGCTGGAAGGCCCGCGCGGTCGGGCAGGGGTACGCGGGCGGCTTCGCCGCGCTGGTCACCGACCACGGCGTGCGCGTCGACGACACGCCGCAGCCCGCGCCCGTGTCCGCACCCGCTCCTGAGCAGTTCGCCCCGGCCACGGGCGGATATCCGCCCCCGCCCGCGCAATTCGAGCCCACGGGCGGTTACCCGCCGCCCCCCGCGCCGACCGGCGGCTTCCCGCCGCCACCGCCTCCGCCGCCGCCCGCGCCGCAGGCCGATCGCGATCTGCCCACCGGCCACGTCGTCAGCCTGGTCAAGGGCCAGCGCATCAACCTGCGCAAAGAGGGCGGCGCCGCACTGAGTTACGTGAAGATGGGTCTGGGCTGGGACCCGGTCAAGCGCGGCGGCATCTTCGGCAACAAGGCCGTGGACGTGGACCTGGACGCCTCGGTGGTGATGTTCGCCGGACACGGCCCGGTCGACGTCGTGTACTACGGCAGCCTCACCTCCAAGGACGGGTCGATCCGCCATCAGGGCGACAACCTGACCGGTGAGGGCGAGGGCGACGACGAGGAGATCAGCGTCGACCTGTCGCGCATCTCGCCGTCGGTCACCACCCTGCTGTTCATCGTGACCTCCTACAAGGGCCACACCTTCGAACAGCTCGCCAATGCCTACTGCCGTCTGGTGGACAGCGCCACCAATGCCGAGATGGCACGCTTCACCCTCGCCGGCGGCATGCCGTTCACCGGCATGGCCATGGGCAAGATGTTCCGCCCGGCTCCCGGCGGGGACTGGAAGTTTCAGGCCCTCGGTGAGGGTTTCCAGGCCAAGCACCCGGGCGAGGCCGTTCCGCAGCTGGCCCGCTTCCTCTGAGGCGGTGAGCGGGTCCCGGCCCTGAGCGTCGGCTCAGGGCACGGGTTCCGGCCGGCGCGGCCACAGCCAGGACGGCAGCCACGGATGCTGAGGATCCGGGGCGCGGTCGAGCACACCGCCGCCCGGATCGTCGGCGCCGTCGCGGCGCACCGGATCCTCGGCGGGACGGTAGATCTGGCGGATCACCAGGACGCACAACGCGATCACCGCCAGATCGCGCACCACCACGGTGCCGGTGAACCACTGCTCGGGCAGGCCCTTGTGATCCGGGCCCAGGTAGTAGTACATGCGCGGCACCCACACCAGGGCGTCGATCGTCATCCAGGCCAACAGGATCCGCCGGTGCGGCAGCGCCAGCACGGCCAGCGGCACCAGCCAGATCGAATACTGCGGGCTCCACACCTTGTTGGTCAGCAGGAACGCCGCCACCACCAGGAAGGCCAGCTGCGCCAGCCGTGGCCGCCGCGCAGCGGTCAGGCCGATCCAGCCGATGCCCGCGCACGCCGCGATGAACAGCAGCAGCGACACCGTGTTCAGCACGGTCGGCACATCCTGTGAGCCGAGCACCCCGTCGAATCCGGCCCAGCCGGTGAACGAGGTGATCACGTTGTAGATCGAATCCGGGTCCGCGTGCCGTTCGGTGTTGAGCCGGAAGAACTCCCACCAGCCGTTCGGGTACAGCGCCGCGATCGGCGCGTTCACCGCCAGCCAGGTGATCGCCGCCGACGCCACCGCGGCACCCGCGGCCCGCATCGGCGTCAGGCCGCCGAAGGCCGCGTCGTCCTCATCGTGCCGTTCGGCGCGGACGCACAGGATCAGGATCGGTCCCAGGAGCAGCAGCGGATACAGCTTCGCCGCCCCGCCCAAGCCCAGCAGGATGCCCGCCAGCACCGGACGGCGGCGGCCCCAGGCCAGCAGGCCGCCCGCCGCGAAAGCCGTTGCCAGCAAATCGAAGTTGGTGAACGCGTGCACCGCCACCAGCGGTGACAGCGCCACCAGCGCGGCATCCCAGATCCGCCGCCCGGCCGATCGCGCGGTCGCCCAGATGGTCACCAGCCAGGCCAGCGCCAGGCCGATCGCCACCACATTGAAGTAGATGACCACCTCGAGCGCGCCGCTGCCCGGCAGCGGAGAGACCTTCCACGCCTTGGCGATTCCCATGGAGATGTACTGGTACATCCCGGACAGCACCGGGTACTCCATGTAGCGGACCTGAGGCTTGCCGTCGCTGAACTCGACCCACTGCTTCTTGTACGGGAAGGCGCCCTCGTTGAGATGCTCGGCGCCGTACAGCGGCACCGTGTCCGAGTAGCACATGGCCAGGTACTGGCGGCCGTTGTTCCAGTCCAGGCCCATGACTCCCGAGGAGTCCGGCCGCTGCTGGATGCAGGCCGCCTTGCCGAACCAGCCGAACGCGAGGAACAGCACCGCGAACGCCATCAGCACCCGCATCGGGGTCCAGAAGCGGACCCGGCCGATCACCGCGTGGTCGCCGACCGGGCCGCCGAGCGGATCGCACAGCTGCGCGGTCAGCGTGTCGGTGCGACTCGGCTTGTCCCGGTCGTCGGCCGATCGCAGATCGGCCGCCAGCGGCGCCGGCGACTCGTAGCCGACCGGTGTATCACGCTGCGCACGAGCCTGTTCCACTCCTGCTGCCTCCCCCGGCTCCGGCGCCGCGCCGGCCGGGCCGCTCGCGGCGGCCGACCGGTGCGCCAGTTGCTGCTCGATCACGCCAGCAGGCTACCGATTCGGCCGCCCATTGCCGTTGCCGGTACCGCCACCGCTGTTCGGAGCCGTGGTCGTGGCGCCCCCGTCCGCGGGCGCGACCGGTTGCCCGGACATCGGACCCGTGCCGCCGCCCTGCTGTTCCTGGGTGGGTTCGGGCTGGGTCTGCTGCCGCTGGTTCTGCGGATTCGGCGCCAGGCCCGGCACCGGGATGGAGAACCCGGGCAGACCCGGGATCGGCATCTGGCTGGTGGTGACGACCGGGGGCAGCGGCGCCTCGGTGGTCGAGGGCGCGGTGTACGGGGCCGACCAGGACGGCACACCACCCTGCGAGCTACCGATATTGCCCGGCTTCGGGAAGGACTCGTTCGTCGTGCCCTTGAGGGCGCCGTCCATGGTCGACTTCCAGATGTCGGACGGCAGGCCCGAACCGTAGATCATGCCGCCATTGACGTTGCGCAGCTTCTCGTTTCCGGCGGCCGTGCCGATCCACACCGCGGTGGACAGCGACGGCGTGTAGCCGACCATCCAGGCGTCCTTGTTCTCGATGGTGTCGCCCAGCTGGGCGGTACCGGTCTTGGACGCGGACTGGCGGTCACCCGCGAGCTGATGCTTGTTCGAGTACTGCGCGATCGGCTTCATCGCGTCGGTCACGTTGTCGGCCACCGCCGCAGAGATCTTGCGCTCACCGGCCACGTCGCCGCGATCCATCAGCACGGTGCCGTCGGAGGCGACCACCTTGGTCACGAAGTGCGGCGCGTGGTATATGCCCGACGCGGCCAGCGTGGCGTACGCCGAGGCCATGTCCAGCACGCGAACGTTGTACTGGCCCAGCACGATACCGTTGTTCGGCGACGAGCCGTCCGGCTCCACCAGCGTCTTGCCGATGCCGTCGACGTTCGCGGGGATGCCGAGCCGGTGCGCCATGTCGGCGATCTTCTGCGGGCCGTTGCCCGGCATGTCCAGCATCATCCGGTAGAAGCTGGTGTTGTAGGACCGCTTGGTGGCCTCGGCGATGGTGCACATGCCGCAGTTCTCGTCGGCGACATTGTGGATCTCGATGCCGTTGACCTTGAACGGCGAGGAGCTGTCGTACATGGTCGAGAGCGGCTTGCCCAGTTCCAGGTTCTCGGCCAGGCCGAACACCTTGAACGAGGAGCCCGGCTGCAGACCGGCATTGGCGAAGTCGAAGCCCTGGCCGTCGGAACCGCCGTAGTAGGCGCGCACCGCACCGGTCTTGGGATCCACCGACACCACCGCGGCCTTCAGCTTCTCCGGCTCGCCGTCCATCACCTTGTTCACCGCGTTGACGGCGGCGTCCTGGGCCTTCTGATCGATCGTGGTGGTGATCTGCAGGCCCTGGGTGTTCAGGTCGTGCTCGGAGATGCCCGCGGCTTCCAGCTCCTTGAGCACCTGGGTCTTGATCAGGCCCTCCGGGCCCGCGTCCAGGGTCTTGTCGTGCTGTGCCTCGGCGGCCGAGATCACCGCCGGGTACTGCATGTTCGCGCGGTCCGCGGCGGGCAGGTTGCCGCCGTCGACCATGCCGTCCAGCACGTACTTCCAGCGGGTCTGCGCGCCCTGCGGGTTCTTCTCCGGATCCAGGTTCGACGGCTGCTGAATGGTGGCCGCCAGGACCGCGCCCTCGGCCACGCTCAGATCCTGCACCGGCTTGTTGAAGTACGCCTTGGCCGCCGCGTCGATGCCGTACGCGCCGCGGCCGAAGTAGATGGTGTTCAGGTAGGCGGCCAGGATCTGGTCCTTGGACCACTGCTTGGCCATCTTGGCCGAGATCACCAGCTCACGCAGCTTTCGGGTGAGCGAGTGCTCGTTGCCGACCATCGCGTTCTTCACGTACTGCTGCGTGATCGTCGAACCACCACCGGCGCTCGAATTGCCGGTCAGCTGACCGACGAACGCGCGGCCGAAGCCCTGGATCGAGAAGCCCGGGTTGGTGTAGAACGACCGGTCCTCGGCCGCGATGACCGCGTTGCGGACGTGCGGCGGGATCTGATCGATCGTCACATCGGTCCGGTTGCCCTCGGGCGGAATGATCTTCGCCAGCACCGAATTGCCGTCGGCCAGGTAGATGGTGGCCACCTGGTTGTTCTTCAGGTCGCCGGGCTGCGGCACGTTGACCGTCGAATAGGCGTACAGGAAGACCGTGCTGCCCAGGCCGAGCACCAGCGCCATGCCCACGTAGATGGTCCGGCGGATGATCCGCCAGATGGAGGTCTTGCGGGGGGCGCCCTTGCCGCCGCCCTTGCCGCCTCCGGAACCGTTGCCGCCCGGCCGCCGCGGCGGCGGGCCGGGAGGGGTGCCGCCCTGGGGACGCCGGGTGGCGGGCTGGCCACCGGTCGGCGGCCGGTTGCCCTCGGCCGGGCGGGTCCGCGTCGCCGCGCCCGCGCCCGCCGCGGCGCCCGCGCGCATCCCGCGATCGGCGACCCGCTGGGGGCGGTCCGAGGCGGCCGTCCGGGAGACGTGATTCGGAACCGCCTGTCGCGCGCCGGTGTTCACGCGTTGATCGGCGGCGGGGTTGGGAAGCTTGCGGGTCGCATCCGGATTGCCGGGTCTGGGCGGCGACCCGGGCGGTCCGGGCCGACGGGCCGGCTGTCCGCCCTGCGGCGCGCCCCCGCGCTGCGGCTGGCCGTTCGGTCCGCGCGGCGGCATCCCGCCGGGACCACCGCCGTTGCCGCGCTGCGGGCCACCGGGCCCCATGGGCTGACGCGCCCCGGGCGGCGGCCCCGCGGGCCGTCCCCCCTGGGCCGGCGGCGGGTAACCACCGGGGCCGGGTTGCGAACCGCCACGGGGGCGGCCGCCGTGCGGTCCGTCGTCATAGGGCGATGTCACAGCCTGGCTCTCCAATTACTTCTCGATACGGTCCGGGTCCCCGGGCAGGGCTCGATGCGGTCACTGTCGGTGTACCGCGGCGGGCATGCGTGCCCGCGGATCAGCAGTCGACGTGGCCTCTCACTCGGCGGCCGTACGACGGGTGCCGGCGCGGCGTCGGCCCGTCGGCGCCGGGGCTAGGCCCAGCACATAGGACTGCACCAGATGGTTCCAACTGCAGGTCCGGCACACCTCGACCACATGCACCGAGAACTCCTCCCGAGTCTCGGCCAACCGGACCAGTTCCTCCGGCGCGCGAGCGGAGCCCGCGACGGCGCCCAAGCCGTCGCCGTAGACCCACGAGACGAGTGTCAACTGCTCTTTCCTGCAGATAGGGCACGTGACCTCGCTTCCCCGCCCGTGGAACTTCGCCGCCCGCAGGAGGTACGGATTGGCATCGCACACATCCGCGACGTCCACCCGCCCCGCGTAGACGTCGGCCAGCAGGGACCGGCGCCGGAGCGCATAGTCCACTACCTGCCGCTGTATTCGCACGCGACCCAGAGTACTTGCGGTGGCCCTCGGCCCGCACGCCCCGGACGGACTCTGATCAATTCGCCACACGGCGTAACGCGGGTCGCCACACGCCGGGTCGCGGTGGTTCGGTGCGCCGTTTATATCGGCGCGATATAGTTTGTAACTGCATCCATCGGTTAGGTCTGAACACAACAGTCAGGGGGTGAAGCCCGGTGCTGGAGTTGGCAATCCTCGGGCTGCTCCTCGAGTCGCCGATGCACGGCTACGAGCTGCGCAAGCGGCTCACCGGTCTGCTGGGCCCGTTCCGGGCCTTCTCCTACGGGTCGCTGTATCCGACCCTGCGGCGCATGCAGGCCGACGGCCTCATCGCGGAGGAGAGTCCGCAGGGCCCTGCGACAGCCTCGTGGTCGAGCTCTGCAACGCGCCGTGCGCGGCGTGTCTACAACCTGACTGACCCGGGACGGGAGCGGTTCGCCGAACTGCTCGCCGACACCGGACCCCAGAACTACACCGACGACGGCTTCGGCGTTCATCTGGCCTTCTTCGGCCGCACCCCCGCGGAAGCGCGGATGCGAATCCTGGAGGGGCGGCGGAGGCAGGTCGAGGAGCGCCGAGAAGGACTGCGGGAAGCGATAAAGCGAGCCAGTGGGCAACTGGACCGCTATACCCGCCAGCTCCATCAACTCGGTCTCGAATCAAGCGAGCGCGAAGTGCGCTGGCTCAACGAGTTGATTGCTGCGGAGCAATCGACGAAGGCGGCACCACAGAAAGAGGGAAATATCGGCCATGAGTGAGATCAACACCGAAGTTCGGGTGGCCATCGTCGGCGTGGGTAACTGCGCATCTTCCCTGGTTCAGGGCGTGCAGTACTACAAGGACGCCGACGAGAATTCGACCGTCCCCGGACTCATGCACGTGAAGTTCGGTCCGTACCACGTCCGTGATGTGAAGTTCGTCGCCGCGTTCGACGTCGACGCCAAGAAGGTCGGTTTCGACCTGTCCGACGCGATCTTCGCCAGCGAGAACAACACCATCAAGATCTCCGACGTGCCGCCGTCGGGTCTGACCGTGCAGCGTGGACCGACGCTGGACGGCATCGGCAAGTACTACGCGCAGACCATCGAGCTGTCCGAGGCCGAGCCGGTCGACGTCGTCCAGGCGTTGAAGGATGCCAAGGTCGACGTCCTCGTCTCCTACCTCCCGGTCGGTTCGGAAGAGGCCGACAAGTTCTACGCGCAGTGCGCCATCGACGCGGGCGTGGCCTTCGTCAACGCGCTGCCGGTGTTCATCGCCTCCGACCCGGTCTGGGCCCAGAAGTTCACCGACGCCGGCGTGCCGATCGTCGGCGACGACATCAAGTCCCAGGTCGGCGCGACCATCACCCACCGCGTGATGGCCAAGCTGTTCGAGGACCGCGGCGTCGTGCTGGACCGCACCTACCAGCTCAACGTCGGCGGCAACATGGACTTCAAGAACATGCTCGAGCGTGAGCGCCTGGAGTCGAAGAAGGTCTCCAAGACCCAGGCCGTGACCTCCAACCTCGAGGGCCCGCTCTCGGGCAAGGTGTACGACCGCAACGTGCACATCGGCCCGTCGGACTACGTCGAGTGGCTCGACGACCGCAAGTGGGCCTACGTCCGGCTCGAGGGTCGCGCCTTCGGTGACGTGCCGCTGAACCTGGAGTACAAGCTCGAGGTGTGGGACTCGCCGAACTCGGCCGGCATCATCATCGACGCCGTCCGCGCCGCCAAGATCGCCAAGGATCGCGGCATCGGCGGACCCGTCCTCCCGGCCTCGGCCTACCTGATGAAGTCGCCGCCCAAGCAGCTGGCCGACGACGTGGCCCGCGCCCAGCTCGAGGCCTTCATCATCGACGCCGAATAACTCGCACCGCTCTCGGGGGCCGCACCTCCGAACCCTCGATGGGAGACGTGGGGGCTCCGCCCCGACGCACCGAACACGAAGGGCGGCATCGCAATCGCGATGCCGCCCTTTATCGGTTTTTCGACGTCAGTCGAGGGAGACGTAGACCTCGACGGATGTGGGACCGGTGTATCGCTCGATCTCCGCGGCGTGGGAGCGGGTGATGGTGCCCGCGTTCTCGGCCTTGGCGACCTGGGCCCAGGCGGTGCGGAGCAGATCGTAAGGCTTGTCCGAGACAACGAATTTCGCGTAGCGGCCCGAGGGGATGCGGGTCATGACGTCGCCGGTGTCCAGGTCGGGCAGGCCCGAAAGCTGGTATCCGAGAACGGCTACCGCGTGATCGTTCTGGCCGATGTAGGCGGCGACGCGTTCGGCCTTCTTCTCCCGGGCCAGATAGCGGTCCCAGGTGAAGTTCACCAGGTCCAGGTCGCGGGCGGTGACCTCACGGCCCGCCAGAGGGATGGTCAGCCCGCCGACCAGGAATTCCTCCAGGGTGACGATTTCGAAGTCCACTGCTCCCCTACCCCTCCGCGCTCGGATCCAGCGCGACGAAAACCTCCACCGTCCGGTTGTCCGGATAGTGCTCGAAATCCCCGGTGTAGGCGCGCACCAGGCTGCCGGCCGCCTCGAGATCCCAGACCGTCCGCCAGATCGACACGATCACGTCGCCGAGATTGTCGCCGCTGCGAATGAAGCGGGCGAAAACGCCGCCCGGGATACGCGCCAGTACATCGCCGGGCAATAGGTCGTCCGGATTCTTGCATTCGTAGCCGACGATATGGGTCAGATACGAACCGATCTCGGGCGCGTGATCCACGTACGCGGTCGCGGGCGGGCCCGGCAGATCGCGTGCGATCGTTCTTTTCCAGGCCTCCTCGACCTTCGCGCGGCGCGGCCCTTCGACCGCGAGTGCCGGGCTGCGTAGCACCGTTCCGGCTACCAGCGTTTCGTGGCGTTCAACAACATTGAATTCCACCGGCGTCGCCCCTAAGTCTCGTGCTGTCTCCGACCCCACCCTGCTCCCAACCCGCATCCTGCCACCGGCATTCGGAGTCGCTGAATCCGGTAGCGGGTTCCACAATATCCGCGGCCGCGCGCGGATGGAGCGGTAGGCACGAAACATGATCAACAGGACATGAATGTTATGAACGCTACCCGGGGACGGGGACGCTGAGGCCGGGGAAGATCTCGACCTCGCGAGGCGCGGGAGCGGGCGGGATGACCAGGACCGGTTCCTGCGCGGGGGCCGGGGCCGGCGGGTTCAGGATGTCGTAATTGCTGTTGGCCGGGGGATTTCCGGCGACCGGCGCCGGACCGGGGAACTGGTCGACCGGTGTTCCGGCCAGCGCGGCGTCCATGGTCTGCTTCCAGATGTCGGACGGCATGCCGGAACCGTAGATGGCAGCGCCGCGGGCGGTCCGGATGGGTTGGGGCTGTTCGGTTCCCACCCAGACCGCGGTGGACAAAGCCGGGGTGAAGCCGACCATCCAGGCATCCTTGTTCTGGCCGGTCGTGCCGAGCTGGGTGGTGCCGGTCTTGGCCGCGGACGGGCGGCCGGCCAGGCCGTGGCCGTTGGAGTAGGCGGCGATAGGGAGCATAGCCTGGGCGACGGAGTCGGCGACGTCGGCCTGGATACGCTGCTCGGACCCGCCGGGCGCGGCGCCGCGGTCGAGCAGCACCCGGCCGTCGCCGGTCACGACCTTCTGCACGAAATAGGGTGCGCGGTAGGCGCCGGAGGCGGCCAGGGTGGCGTAGGCCGAGGCCATGTCGATCGGGCGCACCGAGTAGGCGCCCAGCACGATGGCGGGCAGCGGCGGGCCGCCGCCGTCCTCGGTCAGGGTCTTGCCGCGTACGCCCGGGATCTGGTCGGGGATACCGGCCTGGTGGGCCGCGTCGGCGATCGCCTTCGGGCCCTCGAACAGGGTTCCGGACAGCCGGTAGAAGCTGGTGTTGAGCGAGCGCTTGAACGCCTCCCCGAGCGAGCAGGTGCCGCAGGACTCGCCGCCGACGTTCTGGATCTTCTCGCCGTTGACGGTGAGTGGCGCGCTGTCGAGCTGGTAGGTCAGCGGAATTCCCTGTTCCAGCGCGGCGACCACCGCGAAAGTCTTGAAGGCGGAACCGGTTTGCAGCGGGGCCTGCGCGAAATCGAAGCCGATGCCGTCGGGTCCGCCGTAGTAGGCGCGCACCGCGCCCGAGCGCGGGTCGACCGACACCACCGCCGAGCGCAGTTCGCTCGGCTGCCCGGACAGCGCGTTGCCGACCGCGGTCTGCGCGCCCTGCTGGGCCTTGGCGTCGATGGTCGTGATGATCTGCAGCGCACCGGTATTCAGTTCGCGCTCGCTGATCCCGGAGGCGCGCAGTTCGCGCAGCACCTGGGCGCGGATCAGGCCCTCGGGGCCGCGCGGGGTGCCGTCGTCCGACGCCGTGCCCGGGATGATGAGCGGGAACTGGGTGGCGGCGCGGTCGTCACGGGTCAGCGTGCCCATCTCGACCATGCCGTCGAGCACGTAGGCCCAGCGGGCGCGTAGCTGGTCGAGGTGGGTTTCCGGGTCCAGCAGCGACGGGGTGCGGATGACCGAGGCCAGTACCGCGCCCTCGGCCAGGGTGAGCTCGGGGGCCGACTTGCCGAAGTAGGCGTGGGCCGCGGCGGAGATGCCGTACGCGCCGCGACCGTAGTAGATGGTGTTGAGGTAGGCGGCGAGGATCTCGTCCTTGCTCCATTCGCGGGCCATCTTGGCGGAGATGATGAGCTCGCGCATCTTCCGGCTCAGCGTTCGTTCCGAACTCAGGAAGGCGTTCTTCACGTATTGCTGGGTGATGGTGGAGCCGCCGCCGGCGTCGTCGCGGCCGAGCAGGTTGTCGCGGGCCGCGCGCAGGAACGCCGACGTGGAGTAGCCCGGATTGGAGTAGAAGTTGCGGTCCTCCGCCGACAGCACGGCCTGGCGCACCGGCAGCGGCACGTCGGTGAGCGGCACCGGCACCCGATTGCCATGCGGCGGAACGACCTTCGCGATCACGGTGGCGCCGTCGGAGGTGAAGATGGTGGCGATCTGGTTGGTCTGCACCGCGTTCGGGTCCGGGATCTCGGCGCTCCAATAGGCGACGCCCAGCAGGGTGGTCGGCATGACCACCAGCACCAGGAATAGTGCGAGGACCAGTCGCCGGATCTGCTGTCCGCGGGTGTGCGCCGGTGGAGTACCCGGGTGATCAGGGTTGACGGGCGGCTTGGCCCGCCGCCGTGGGCGGCTCGGCGAGGGATGCCGCTGCCGATGGGATGCGCTGGCCGCCAGCTCGTTCCACTCCGCCCTGGTGGCGGACGCTTCCGGTTCTCCTCCGTGCCGGTCGCGGGACGAGCTCACGAGCATCTCCTTCCGGAGCGTCGACAAAGCGCGGTTCGACCCCACCGGGGTGGGGGGCACACTGAAACCCCGTGACACCGGCCGCGGCTCGCCCCATGCTAATCGACGCTCCGGCCACTCGGCGCAATTGACGGGGCCGGAGGCTACGCCACCGGGCTCGGAAGACCCGGTGGTTCGCGGCGCAAGCGCGGGGTGGCGGAGCGCTCGTTCTGGACCGAGTGGAGCGGAGGAGCGAAGCGGGGCAGCGGAGGGAGGGAAGAACGAGACCTCCAGCGCCGCGAACCCCGCCGGAGCGAAGCGGAGGCAATCAGCTCAGCTCTTGACGCCGCCCGCGGTGAGGCCGGAGATGATGCGGCGCTGGAAGAGCAGCACCATGATGACCAGCGGAATGGTGACGATGGTGCCCGCCGCCATGATCGCCGTGTACGGCTGGACCAGCGGGTTGTTGCCCGAGAAGCGGGCCACCGCG
The DNA here is from genome assembly GCF_040630785.1 of Nocardia sp. NPDC005746. Lineage (NCBI taxonomy): Bacteria > Bacillati > Actinomycetota > Actinomycetes > Mycobacteriales > Nocardiaceae > Nocardia > Nocardia sp. NPDC005746. The sequence continues at coordinate 116,714 of NZ_JBEXYE010000001.1, read as the reverse complement.
ACCGTCACCGGTTCGGTCTTGTCGCTGGAGAGCAGTCGCGCCAGCAGGTATTCGTTGACCGCCGCGATGAACGCGAGGATGGCGGTGGTGAACACCGCGGGGGCGGCCAGCGGCAGCATGATCAGCCGGAACGCCTGGAACCGCGACGCGCCGTCGATCCGTGCGGCTTCTTCGAGCTCCCAGGGGAGTTCGGCGAAGAAGGACGCCAGGATGTACACGGTCATGGGCAGTACGAACGAGATGTTCGGGATGATCATGGCCTGGTAGTGGCCGATCCAGCCGAGGTCGGTGAACAGCTGGAACAGCGGCGTCACCAGCACCACCACGGGGAACATGGAGGCGGACAGGATGAGTCCGGACACCAGGTACTTGCCCTTGAAGGTGAGCCGCGCGAGCGCGTAGGCGGCCATGATGCCGATCAGCAGCGCCACCACCGTGGTGGCCGCGCCGATGATCACGCTGTTGCCCAGCGCCCGGCCGAAGTTGTTGCCGCGGCTGGTGTCGAAGGCGTTGCGGAAGTTCTCGAACGTGACGTGGGTGGGCCACGGCGTGTTGTCGAAGGTGTAGGCGGGATCGCGGAGCGCGGTCACGACCATCCAGTAGAACGGTCCCAGACCCCACACCAGCACGATCAGCGCGCCCAGGTAGACGCGGCCGGATGCGAGCCGCTTGCTCCACGGAACCGCTTGCGGCGCGGGCTTGTTCGCGGCCCGCTCGACGACGTTGGTGCTCATCAGTGGGCCTCCCGCTGTTCTTCCTGGGTGCGAACGGCGTTCGCGCCCAACACCTTCACCAGGAAGAACGCCACGGTGAAGATGAGCAGGAAGGTGATCACCGACAGCGCCGACGCGCTGTTCGGGCCCTGGCGCACCTGGTCCACCACCAGCATGGAGATGGTGCGGGTGGCCGGGTTGGACTGGGTCATGATCGCGGGCAGGTCGTACATGCGCAGCGCGTCCATGGTGCGGAACAGCACCGCCACCAGCAGCGCCGGCTTCAGCAGCGGCAGGGTGATGTGCCGGAACCGCTGCCACGCGGACGCGCCGTCCACGCGCGCGGCCTCGTACACGTCCTCCGGAATCACCTGCAGGCCCGCGAGAATCAGCAGCGCCATGAAGGGGGTGGTCTTCCATACGTCGGCGGCGATGACGGCGAAGCGGGCGGGCCACGGGTCGGCGGTCCACAGGATGTGGGTGCCGAAGATGCGGTTCACCACGCCGTCGTACTGGAACATGAACTCCCACAGCCGCGCCGTGACGGCGGTCGGGATGGCCCACGGGATGAGCACGGCGGCGCGCAGCAGGGCGCGGCCCTTGAAGGTCTTGCCCATGATGACCGCCATGCCGAGGCCGATGGTGGCCTCCAGCGCGACGGTCACGACGGTGAACAGCAGGGTGACGCCGATGGCGGCCCAGAACTGCGAGCCCAGGTTGCCGGTCGGGCAGTCCACCGTCTCGCCGAGCGAGTTGGTGCACTGCTGCAGCAGCCAGTGCGTGTAGTTGCTGAAGCCCGCGCCGCCGCCCTCGACGAACATGCCGGTGGACTTGTCCAGGCCGGAGTCCTTCTGGAAGGACATGATCAGGGCCCGGACCACCGGATAGCCGATGACCACGGCGAGGGCGAGCAGCACCGGGGTGACGAACATCCATGCCCGGGCCGAGACGCCCAGCCGATCACCCCGGCGCTTGGTCTGCGGCGCGTTGTTCTGTGGCGCTACGGATTTCACGCTCGGCTCCGTACGGTCGGGCGACTCGATATCGGTCGCTCCCGAAGGACGTGACACCTGTTCTCTTCTCCTACGGGACTCAGCCCTTGATCGTTCTCCGGGGCTTCGCCGTCGAGCACGCCCTACGATCCGGCGGTCTCGATGCCCTTCTGCATGCCCGCGATGGCATCGTCGACCGACTTGTTTCCGGTCAACGCAGCATAGGCGTTGTCCTGGATGGCCTTCGACACCGCGGGGTAGAAGGGGGTCACCGGGCGCGGCACCGCGGAGGCGATGGATTCCTTCAGTGCGGGAAGATACGGCATCTTGGCGATCAGCGCCGGGTCGTCGTAGACCGAGGCGCGGACCGACGGCAGCGCGCCGGAGGCCACGATGTGCTGGGCGTCCTCGCTGATCAGGAAACGCAGGAAGTCCAGCGCGGTGGCCTTGTTCTTGGAGAAGGCGCTGATCGCGGCGTTGTAGCCACCGAGGGTGGAGGCGCCGACGCCGTCCTTGCCGGGCAGCGGGGCGACGCCGAACTTGTCCTTCACCGCGGAGGCGTCGGACCCGGCGTCACCGAAGGTGGACGGCCAGCCGCGCATGAACATGAGCTTGCCGGTGACGAAGGCGTTCTGCGACTCCGGCTCCTTGAAGGAGATGCCCTCCTTCGGGATGTCGCCGTTCTTGTAGGCGTCGACCAGGGTCTGCAGACCGGCCTTGGACTGCGCGCTGTTCACGGTCGGGGTCTTGCCGTCGGCGCCGACGAAGCTGCCGCCGAAGGCGTTGATGACCTCGGCGGTGTTCACGGTCAGACCCTCGTAGGGGGCCAGCTGGCCTGCGTAGCAACCGATTCCGGCGTCGCGGGCCTTCGGGCACAGGGAGATCATCTCGGCCCAGGTCTTGGGCGGCTCCGGCGTCAGGTCCTTGCGGTAGAACAGCAGGCCGCCGTTGGTGTTGCGGGGAGCCGCGTACAGGGTGCCGTTGTAGGTGGCCGAGGCGACCGGCGGCGACAGCAGGGTGGAGGTGTCGATCTGGAAGGAGTCCTTCAGCGGCTGGATCCAGCCCTTGGCGGCAAACTCCGCGGTCCACGGCACGTCCAGCGCGACCACGTCGTAGTCCGACGCCTTGGCCTGCATGTGCTGCTTGAGGTCGTCGTACTGCTGGGAGGCGTCGTTGGACTGCTCCTTGAACGTCACCTTCTCGTCCGGGTGGGCGGCGTTCCAGCGCTCGACCAGCTGCTTCACCGCACCGGTCTCGGTGGTGTCCTTGCCCTCCACATAGGTGATCGGGCCACGGCCGGTGAGGTTCTCACCGGTCGAGCTGTTCCCGCCGTTGCTGCTCGAGCAGCCCGCGGCGAATGTCGCGGTCAGCAGAGCCGCGGAGGTGACGGCCAGCACGGCACGCGGCACCAACGTCGAGCGTAGAGAGGACACCTTCTTCAAAGCCATTGCGAATACTCCAGGGTCGATGAGTGACCAGTGGCACACTCAGCCGGGGCTGCACAAGGCAAGATACATGGTGACGCTACCGTGCGCGGGGAGTACCTGGTCTCCGCGTGGGTGACCCCGGCGATCACCGCTGCCGCTAGGCTGGGCCGCGATGTCTTCTCAGGACAAGATGCTCACCCGGATCGGGGGCCTGTTGCGGCAGGCCGAATCGACCGATAACGAGCACGAGGCCGAAGCCTTCCTCGCCGCCGCGCAACGGCTCGCGACGGGCTCGTCGGTGGATCTGGCGGTGGCGCGGGCGCATATCGCCAACCGGGAACGACGCCCTGCTCCGACGCAGCGGGTGATCCCGATCGGGGAACCCGGAAAACGTGGTCTACGCACATATGTCCAGCTGTTCGTGGCCATCGCCGCCGCCAATGACGTGCGCTGTGATGTGGCCCGCAGTTCGACGACGGTGTACGCCTACGGTTTCGACACCGATATCGACACCTGTTCGGCGCTGTACACCAGCCTGCTGGTGCAGATGGTGCGTGCCTCCGACCACTACATCAAATCGGGCGCGTACAAGACGGCCACCGCGCAGAAGGTCGTCGTCGAGCGAAAATACGGCCGCGTCTACCACCATCCGGTGGAGGTGCCGGTCGCGGCGGTGACGGCGCGCCTGAACTTTCAGATGGCCTTCGCCGCGCGGATCGGCCGCCGCCTCGGCGAGGTGAAGGCGGAGGTCGAGAAGGAAGCCGTGCGGGCCGATGCCGCCGGGGCCGCGCCCACGGGCACCGCGCTCGCGTTGCGCGACAAGGAACTCGAGCTCACCGACTACTACTCCCGCACCTCGGAAGCGCGCGGCACCTGGCGGGGCCCGCAGGCCTCGGCCGGGTACTCGGCGGCCGCCCGGCGGGCCGGGGACCGGGCGGGCAAGGCCGCGCGGCTGGGCGGCGCCGCCGAACTCGGTGGCGCGCGCGGGCAGCTGCCGCGCGGTTCGGGCGAATAGCGAACGCGCGCATGGCTGCCCGGGATGCGCAGCGGTCCCGGGTGTACGACGCCGAGGGCCTGGTGCGCGGAATGTTCGACCGCGCCGACGAATTCGACACGCGGACGGTCGAAGTGCACGGATCGCATCTGACGCTGCCCATCGAGCGGCGGTTCGGGTCGGTGGAATCGGTGCAGAGCTACGCGGACCGGGTGCTGGCGCTGAACTGGGTGCGTGCCCAGTGGGATCGGGCGGGGGTCCCGGTGACGGTGCGCGCCCGGGCGGGGACCAAGGCCGCGCACTACGAGTCGGCGGGGGCCGTGCTCGCGGTGCCGCTGCACGCCGGTGGAAGTGCCTGGGCGCTACGCGAATTGGTGATCCTGCACGAGCTGGCGCACCATCTGGACCCGGAGCTGACCGAGGCCGCGCCGCACGGCCCCGAGTTCTGCGCCCGGTATGTGGAGTTGGTGGACGGCGTCATCGGGCCCGAAGCCGCACTGCTGTTGCGCACCACGATGTATTCGTGCGGCGTTCGCATCGCCTGAGTAGCGTGCTAGGGCAGCAATTTCCGGACCCGGGCCAGGCGCTGACGCCACCACTCGGTGCGCTCGGCGTCGGGGTGGCGGTACCGGTCCAGGAGTTCGGGATCCGGGGCCGGGGGAGTGCGCGGCACCTCCAGCCGGCCGTCGACCGGGCGCAGTGGCGCGGTGACCACATCGCCGGTGAGCAGTGACAAAGTGTCCAGGCCACAGGCGAAATCGAGGTGGGGGAGTGCGCCGGCCAGCGCGACCTGCGCGGCCAGTCCGACGCTGGTCTCCAGCGCCGAGGACACCAGGCACGGCAGCCCCGCGGCCGCCGCGACCTCGAGTGCGCGCCGGACCCCGCCCAGCGGAGTGCATTTCAGGACCGCGACATCGGCCGCGCCCGCCACGGCCACGCGCAGCGGATCCTCGGCCCGCCGAATCGACTCGTCGGCGGCGATGCGCACATTCACCCGTTTGCGCACGGCCGCCAATTCCTCGATCGTCCGGCACGGCTGCTCGACATATTCCAAACCGCCTGCGGCCCGGTCGATTCGCCCGATCCGGTCGATGGCGGTGTCCACATCCCAGAGCCCATTGGCATCGACCCGCACCGCGCCGTCCAGCCCGAGCGCGTCGCGCACGGCCGCCACCCGCTCCAGATCCTCGCCCAGCGAGTCGGGGTGGTCGGCGACCTTCACCTTCGCGGTGCGGCAGCCGGACCCGGCCACGATCTCGTACGCCCGTTCCGGCCCCACCGCGGGCACGATGCAGTTCACCGGCACCCGATCCCGCACCGGCTCCGGCCATCCCATCGTCGCCTGTTCCACCGCCGTGGCCAGCCAGGACGCCGCTTCCCGGTCGTCGTACTCGGGAAACGCGCAGAATTCTCCCCATCCCGAGGCCCCGGGAATCAGCATGCCCTCGCGAACAGTGATCCCCCGGAATCGGGTTCGCATGGGAATCGCGTAGACCACCGCCGACTCGAAATCCACCGCACTGTCGCTCATCCGTCGCACCCTACCGACCGCCCGCGCGGACCCGAGGTGGCGGCGCGGCCCGCCCCCGGCGACAATGCGAAATGGAGCCATGTCCGGCTTCGCAGACCTGCGCCGTGGGGGAGACCGCATCATGAACCCGCCCAACGATCCCCGACGTCCAGCGCCGGAGAACTTTCCCCCGCCCGGGCCCGGCGGACCGGACGGCCGCCGGCACCAGGCCGGTCCCGGCCAGCGCGCCGCCGGATCGCCGCGCTCGCTACCCGGCTCCGGTGGACCGGGGGCGAAGGACGCCGCCCACCTGGCCGGCCCGGAGGGGCCGACGCTGCCCGGACCGCGTGGGCAGGCGCCGCCGCCCCCACCCCCACAGCCGCCCGGCGGGCCGCGGGCCGGTGCTGTCGATCAGGCCGCGCCCACTCTTCCCAAGGGCGGCCGGCAGAACCCGCCGCCGCGAGTGCCGCCGCAGGCTCCCGAAATAGTCGGTGTCCCACCGCGATCGGGCGGTCCGGCCGGTATGGCGCCGGGCTCGCGCCCGCCCGCGGCCGGTCCCGTCGGTCCCGGTCAGCCGGGCGGTCCGGCGTGGCCGCCCGGGCCGCCGCAACAGTCACTCCCCAACCCGGACACGAGCTTTGCCCCGGCTCCCGGTCCGGCGCCGCATGCCGAAGCGCCGCAAGTGGACGATCGGACCATGCCCGCGCCGCTGCGGCCGTCAGGGGTCGAGGCGGCGGCCGCGCCGGAGCGGAAGCCGCTGGCCCGCAGGGATATCGCGCTCGCGGCCGGCTTGTATCTGCTCGGCGTGGTCGCGGCGTTCGGCTGGGCCTACGATCTGTTCGCGAAACTGTTCGATCTGGTCCACAACCGCTGCACCGCGAAAAAGGACTTCTCGGTGCAGTGCATCGTGATCCGCCCGCCCGCCTCGGCCCTGTGGGGCTTGCTGATCGGCGGGGGCGGCATGTTCCTGGCGCTGGTGGGGGCCATGGTGCTGGCCTCGGTAGCGGCCATGACCGGTCGTCGCGCGTGGATCTGGACGGCCATCGCGCTGCCGGTAATCGTCGTCGCGGGCGGTGCGGGGCATGTACTGGTGGCCACGGCCATCAGCTGAGGAGCGTCTCGCGATGTGGTGAGTCGCCGCCCCGGTGGTTGCCGGGGCGGCGTTCGGTTTCAGAGGCGTTCGTAGATGGTGGCGTTGGCGAGACCGCCCGCCTCGCACATGGTTTGCAGGCCGTAGCGGGCGCCGCGGTCGTGCATGGCGTGGACGAGGGTGGTGGCCAGGCGGGCTCCGGAGGCGCCCAGGGGGTGGCCGAGGGCGATGGCGCCGCCGTTCACGTTGACCTTGGACAGGTCGGCCCCGGTCTCCCGGGCCCAGGCCAGGACGACGGAGGAGAAGGCCTCGTTGACCTCGAACAGGTCGATGTCGGCGAGGTCGAGTCCGGAGCGCTGCAACACCTTCCGGGTCGCGGGGATGACCGCGGTGAGCATGAGCAGCGGGTCGTCGCCCGCGACGGCGACGCTGTGCACCCGGGCCAGCGGACGCAGGCCCAGCTGGGCGGCGCGTTCACTGGTCATGATGAGGGTGGCGGCACTGCCGTCGTTGATCTGGCTGGCGTTGGCGGCGGTGATGTTCCAGCCGATCTGCGGGAACCGGGCAGCCATCTCCTCGCTGTAGTAGGCGGGGCGCAAGGCGGCCAGGGTCTCGAGGGTGCTGCCCAGGCGGATGCCCTCGTCCTCGGCGAGTCCGTCGAAGGGCGACAGCTGGGCCTCGAAGGCCCCGTTCTTGGTTGCGGCGGCGGCCTTCTCGTGGCTGGCGAGGGCGAATTCGTCGAGCTGGGTGCGGGTCAGCCCCCACTTGGCGGCGATGAGTTCGGCGCTGATGCCCTGCGGTACGAGGCCGTCCGGATAGCGTTCGGCGAAGCCGACCCCGGCGATATCCTCGGCCCCGATCAGGTTGGCCCCCATGGGAACCCGGCTCATGGATTCCACGCCCGCGGCCACCACGATGTCGTAGGCCCCGGCGATCACGCCCTGGGCGGCGAAGTGGATGGCCTGCTGGCTGCTGCCGCACTGCCGGTCCACGGTGGTGGCCGGAACCGATTCGGGATATCCGGCGGCCAGGGCGGCGCGGCGGGTCAGGTTGGAGCCCTGTTCGCCGACCTGGGTGACCACGCCGCCGATCACATCGTCGATCAGCGCCGGATCGATCTCGGAGCGTCGTACCACTTCCCGCAGGCTGTGCGCGAGCAGGTCGGCGGGGTGCACGCCGTGCAGTGCGCCGGTGGCCTTGCCCTTGCCGATGGGAGTGCGGACGGCTTCGACGATGACTGCGTCTCTCATTGACGTTCCCTTCCGAGCGGGCATCTGACTAGATGTCTCTAAAGTCAGGGTAGAAGCTGGCCATAGTTAGGGCAAGTCAGCAAGGTATGATGTACGCCATGTCGGCCGTACTGGAGGGAAAACTCAGCGACCTGAGCTCGTGGAAGCCCGAGGAGTGTTCGATCGCCAAGGCGATGGACATCGTCGGCACCCGCTCGGCCGTGCTCATTCTGCGGGAGTCGTACTACGGCACCACACGGTTCGACGGCTTCGCGGCGCGGGTGGGGATCACCGACGCGGCGGCCTCCAGCGCACTGCGCAAACTCGTCGACGCCGGACTGCTGGCCAAGCGGCCCTACCAGGAAGAGGGCAAGCGCACCCGCAACGAGTACGTGCTCACTCAGATGGGGCGGGACCTGCTGCCCGCCGTGGTCGCGCTCTGGCAGTGGGGTGACAAATATCTGCAGGACGGGCCCGCGCCGCTGGAACGGCTGGAGGACTCCAGCGGCGAGCCGGTCCGCGCCGAACTGCGCAGCGCCTCGGGCAACGAGGTTCCGCTGGAGAATCTGCGCATCCGGGTGAACGACGAATGGCGGCGGAAAGCCCGCCGCCATTCCTGAAACCTGAACCGTCAGTGCGAACCTGACCCGTCAGTGCAGCCGGCTGCCGTCCTCCGGGTGGAAGAAGTAGGTGTGCGCCGGGTCCGCGACCAGCGAGAGCTGCGCGCCCTTGGTCGGCGGGTTGCGCCAATCCGCGCGCGCCACAATCGATTCCCCCTCACCGAAGGTGCGGCCGTAGATGTAGGCGTCGGAGCCCAGCTCCTCGACCACGTCCACCTCCATGGCGATGCCCGCCCCGGTGCCGACCAAGTCCAGGTGCTCGGGCCGGACGCCGACCACGACACGCTCGCCGGTGGCCGCCGCCACCGAGCGCGGCAGCGGCAGCGGGCAGCCGCCGAGCGTCACCGAGCCGTTGCCGACCGGCAGCGTGAACAGGTTCATGGCGGGCGAGCCCATGAAGCCCGCGACGAACAGGTTGGCCGGATCCCGGTACAGGTCACGCGGGGACGCGCACTGCTGCAGCAGCCCGTCCTTGAGTACCGCCACCCGGTCGCCCATGGTCATCGCCTCGACCTGGTCGTGGGTGACGTAGACGGTGGTGGTGCCGAGCCGGCGCTGCAACTGGGCGATCTGGGTGCGGGTCTGCACGCGCAGCTTGGCGTCCAGGTTCGACAGCGGCTCGTCCATCAGGAACACCTGCGGGGACCGCACGATGGCGCGACCCATGGCGACACGCTGGCGCTGACCGCCGGACAGGGCCTTGGGCTTGCGGTCCAGGTAGGGCTCCAGGTCCAGCAGTTTGGCGGCCTCGAGCACGCGCTGCTGCCGCTCCTCCTTGGAGACCTTGGCCATCTTCAGCGCGAAGCCCATGTTCTCGGCCACGCTCATGTGCGGGTACAGCGCGTAGTTCTGGAACACCATGGCGATATCGCGTTCCTTGGGCTCGGCGTGCGTGACGTCCTTGTTCCCGATCAGGATTCGGCCGTCGCTCACCTCCTCGAGCCCCGCGAGCATGCGCAGCGAGGTGGATTTGCCGCAGCCCGAGGGGCCGACGAGCACCAGGAACTCGCCGTCGGCGATCTCCAGGTTCAACGCGTCGACGGCGGGCTTGCCCGAGCCGGGGTACAGCCGGGTGGCCTGGTCGAAAGTCACCGTTGCCACGGTTAGCACTTCCCTTCACCGGCAGGAACGTGCCGGACGATCCGTAGTAGAGGGGATGGACCCGACTCTCGGGACTCTCAGGGGCTGCGCCCCCGAACCCCCGGGAGCGGTTCCGGGGACATGGTAGGCGCACCCGGTTCGCCCTACCTCGGTAGCCTCGAATCGATCTCCGCCCCGCGATGAGGAGTACGTCATGAGCAAACCGGTTCGTATCGGAGTCCAGCTTCAGCCGCAGCACGCGCCCGGCTACGGGTTGATCCGGGACGCGGTGCGGCGATGTGAGGACATCGGGGTGGACATCGTCTTCAACTGGGACCACTTCTATCCGCTGTACGGCGATCCCGAGGGCGCGCACTTCGAGTGCTGGACCATGCTGGGCGCGATCGCCGAGCAGACCGAGCGGGTGGAGCTCGGCGCGCTGGTCACCGGCGGCGGCTACCGCAATCCGGACCTGCTGGCCGATATGGCGCGCACCGTCGACCACATCAGCAACGGGCGGCTCGTGCTCGGTGTCGGCGCGGGCTGGTTCGAGAAGGACTACGACCAGTACGGGTACGAATTCGGTACGGCCGGAAGCCGTCTCGCGCTGTTCAAGGAATCGATGGCCCGGATCACCGACCGGCTGGCCAAGCTGAACCCGCAGCCGGTGCGCGACATCCCCATCCTGATCGGCGGCGGCGGGGAGAAGAAGACGCTGCGACTGGTCGCCCAGTACGCCGACATCTGGCACAGCTTCTCCGACATCGACGTGCTGCAGCGCAAGATCGGCATCCTGGGCGAGCACTGCGCCGAGGTCGGCTCCGACGCCGCGGCGATCGAGAAGTCGGTGGCCTGGCCGGGCCTGGACGCGGCCGACGACTATCACGCGGCGGGCGTGACCCTGTTCACGGTGAGCTCCGGCGGACCCGACTACGACACCGCCCGGATCCAGGAGGCGGTGACCTGGCGCGATCGCGTCAATCAGGGGTAGACCGGGTCGATCGGGTTCGGGAAGGTGACGCTTCCGAATCGGCGTGAGGCTAAACCTGGAGTGGCAAACATCCGGCACTAGGGTGATTTGCCATGGTTTCCTTGCGGCACCTGGCGGGTGTCCTGCTGGTAGGGCTGGTCGGCGTCGCCACGCTCGGCGTGGGCGGCGCGGCGGCCGACGACCGTGATCTGTGTTCGCCGCCCGGTCCGGCGGCGGCCAGCGCGGCGCCGACCAACCTGGCCTCGGGGCGGCAGAACCAGAGCGCGGACCGGTTCACGACGCCCACCACGGTGCCGCTGAACACGATCGACATCACCAAGCTGGGGCTGCTCACGCCCGGCAAACTGAGCGTCGGAACCCTGTCGGACGCCCCGCCGAGCATCTGCGTGAACTCCAAGGGCACGTTCACCGGCTTCGACAACGAGCTGTTGAAGGCGATCGGCGCGAAACTCGGCCTGCAGGTGGAGTTCACCGGCACCGAGTTCGCGGGCCTGCTGGCCCAGGTCGCCAACGGCCGCTTCGACATCGGCTCGTCCAGCATCACCACCACCGACGCCCGGCGGCAGCTGGTCGACTTCACCAACGGCTACGACTTCGGCTACTTCTCCCTGGTGGTGCCGAACGGCAGCGCCATCCACGGCTTCGGGGACCTGAACCGGGGCAAGCGGATCGGCGTGGTGCAGGGCACCGTGCAGGACGAGTATGTGGTCAACGAACTGCACCTGGATCCGGTGAAGTTCCCCGACTACAACACCGCCTACGCGAACCTGAAGTCCGGACAGATCGACGCCTGGGTGGCGCCGTCGCAGCAGGCCATCGGCGCGATCAAGCCGGGCGACCCGACCTCGATCACGCAGAACACGTTCAGCGTCAACAACTTCACCGCCTGGGCGGTGCGCAAGGGCCATCAGCCGCTCACCGACGCGCTCAACGCGGGCCTGGACGCGGTGATCGCGGACGGCACCTACGCCAAGCTGTACGAGAACTGGGTGCCACGCGAACTGCCGCCGGGCTGGAAGCCGGGCTCCAAAGCCGCGGCGGCACCGCAGCTTCCGGACTTCGCGAAGATCGCAGCTGAACACGCGGGCGACCGGTCCGGGGCGGGCACGGCACAGCCGAAGTCGACGCTGCGGCAGTTGAAGGACACGTTCTTCGACTGGTCGTTGTACCGCAAGGCCTTCCCGGATCTGATCAAGACGGGTCTGCCCAATACCCTGATCCTGGCGCTGGTTTCGGGCCTGCTGGGCACCGTGCTCGGCATGTTGCTCGCGGTGGCGGGCATCTCCCGCACCCGCTGGTTGCGCTGGCCCGCACGGGTGTACACCGACATCTTCCGCGGTCTGCCCGCCGTGGTGATCATCCTGCTCATCGGTCTCGGCGTGGGACCGGTGGTCAAGGGCATCACCGGCAACAACCCGTACTGGCTGGGCGCGGTGGCGCTGGCGCTGCTGGCCTCGGCGTACATCGGTGAGATCTTCCGGTCCGGCATCCAGTCGGTGGAGGCCGGGCAGCTGGAGGCGGCCCGCGCCATCGGATTCGGCTACCGGCAGGCCATGACGCTGGTGGTGATCCCGCAGGGCGTGCGCCGGGTGCTGCCCGCGCTGATGAACCAGTTCATCGCATTGATCAAGGACTCCTCGCTGATCTACTTCCTGGGTCTGCTGGCCTCGCAACGCGAACTGTTCGCGGTGGGCCGGGATCTCAACGCGCAGACCGGGAATCTGTCGCCGCTGGTGGCGGCCGGCCTGGTGTACCTGCTGCTGACAGTGCCGCTCACGCACCTGGTCAACCACATCGACAAGCGCATGCGTGACGGCCGCCCCGCCGCCGGCGATCCCGCCGAACCCGTCGAACAGGCCGTCATCACGGAAGGGCGTGGAGCATGAGTGCCTCCCTCACCGGCACCGGCCTGCGATTGACGCTGGGCCGCACCGAGATCCTGCGCGGCGTGGACGTGCACGTGGACGCGGGCAAGACCACCACGGTGATCGGGCCGTCCGGGTCCGGCAAGTCGACACTGCTGCGGGTGCTGAACCGGCTGCACGAACCCGACTCCGGCGACATCCTGCTGGACGGCGCGTCGGTGCTGGGCGAGAACCCGGACCGGCTGCGGCAGCGGATCGGGATGGTGTTCCAGCACTTCAACCTGTTCCCGCACCGGACCGTCGCCGACAATGTGGCGCTCGGTCCCCGCAAACTGCACGGGCTGTCCAAGGAGCAGGCGCGCACGCTGGCGCTGCAGCAGTTGGAGGCGGTCGGACTGGCGGGGAAGGCGGACGTGCGCCCCTCGTCACTGTCCGGCGGTCAGCAGCAGCGCGTCGCCATCGCCCGGGCATTGGCCATGAAGCCGGACATCATGTTCTTCGACGAGGCCACCTCGGCGCTGGATCCGGAGCTGGTCAAGGGCGTGCTCGCGCTCATGTCGGAGCTGGCGAGCGGCGGCATGTCGATGATCGTGGTCACCCACGAGATGAGCTTCGCCCGTTCGGTATCCGATCGGGTCGTGTTCATGGATCACGGCCGGGTGGTGGAAACCGGCACACCCGAGGCGCTCTTCGAGAACGCGGAAACCCCTCGGCTGCGCCAGTTCCTCTCCCAGGTGCTGTGACCGACTCTCGGCGAGCTGGTCAGCTGCTGCCCGCGAAGGGCAGGTTCGCGTAGCGGCCGAAGTCGCCTTGCGCGCCGCTGTAGATGTTCAGATCCACGCCCGCGGCGATGCCGGGGATCCGGCCGGCGTCGGTGGTCTGCCAGAACGTCCAGTGCGGCCAGCCGCCCGGGACCTCGGGCTGGTCGTTGCCGCGGTAGTCGGCGATCCACAGCGGGTAGGCGGTGAACTCGGTGGAGTCGGCCATGGCCGTCTGCCAGAAGCGGGGATAGGTGTAGATGATCGGCATCCGGCCGGTCAGCGCGCGGACCGTGTTCAGGTACCGGTGGGTCCAGTCGATGAGCGCGGCCGGGGGCAGTCCGCCGGAGTCCTCGAGGTCCAGCACCGGCGGCAGGTCCATGGGCCCGTTCTGGCCCAGCACCATGGCCGAGTAGAACGCGGCCTGCGCCTCGGGGAGCAGGTTCGGGCGCGCGAAGTGGTAGGTGCCGCGCGCGACGCCGGCCACTCGCATGGACAGGCTGTCCTGCACGAAGTACGGGTTCACGTAGTTGAGGCCCTCGGTCGCCTTGAGCATGGCGAACGAGTATCCGGCGGCGCGTACGCCGAACCAGTTGATGCTGCCGCCGCCGGGGTGCTGCCACGAGGCCACGTCCGGGCCCTCGATATCGGCGGCAGCCACCCCGGCGGGGGTAGCCATGAGGATGCCTGTAGCCGCGACAGTTAGCACTTTCATCAGTGTGCGTCCGGTCATGCACAAAAACGCTAGGCCGAACCGCCGCCGGAGCGGTGAAGGCGCGACTGTCTAATTCGCCAATCGTTAGCCGATCTGTCCGGCCGTCAGCCGAGCCAGTCCAGCACCGACGCCGCGGTCCAGGACTGCTGCATGCTGCCCAGGGGTTCACCGGTGAACGGCTCGTAGTACTCGGCGAAGCTGCCGTCACTGGCCTGGCGCAGTCCTTCCGCGCGCAGCATGAACGAGCGCTCGGCCCAGCCGCGGCGGGCGAACACCCAGGAGAACAGCCAGCTGATCACCGGCCACACCGGTCCGCGCCAGTACTCGCGGGAGCGGAAGTCCCGCGCCACCGGGGAGGTCGACGGCGGCAGCGCGTAGCGCAGATCCGGGTGCCCGCACCAGCGCGGGCCCTCGAACAGCCGCAGCAGCCGCCGTTCGGCGTCGCGGGGGAGTCCGCCGCTGAGCAGCGGCGCGAAGGACGCGAGCGTCTCGGTCTCGATCCATTTGTCGGCGCGCACGTCGAAGTCCCGGGCCACGCCGGTGCGCGCGTCGGTGGTGGCGATCACGCCCGCGCGGAAGTAGTCGGCCCACTCGTAGAGTTCGCGCACGTCCGCGTGCGGCTGCTTGTAGTCCTCGCCGATATTGGCGAGCACATCGCAGGCCAGCGCGAAGATGGCGGTCACGAACACGTCCTCGACCGCGAAGCTCATGGTGGAGGCCAGCTGGTAGTCGTCGTACCCGGCGCGGCGCATCTGCTCGACCAGCCACAGGTAGCGGTCGTACTCGCGGTCGGAGGGGCGCTGCGTGGGATCGCCCACCACCTGGGTGTCGGCGCGCTGGTACGGCGGCAGGTCCGGACCGGGAATCACGTTCTCGTAGGCCCGATCCCAGCGCGGCGAGTTGTCCATGCCGGATTCCCAGCCGTGGTAGAGCGTGATCCGCCCGTGCTGCTTGGGATCTCGCGCGTAGGCCAGCCAGCGGTGCCAGCGCATCAGGTCGGGCCAGCGCCGGTTCAGGAAGTCCTCGGCGACCGCGCGGGTGCTGCGCCCGTGCCGGCGCGAGTGGTCCAGAATCCGTTGCACCGCAATGGCATGCACGGGCGGCTGCGTGATTCCCGACGTGTCGGGCCCGTCGGGCGCGTCGGCGGCGAGGCGGCGGCATTCCCATCGGGCGGGTCCGGGGAAGTAGCCGTCCACCCCATTGGCGAACACGATGTGCGGGATCATCCCGTTGCGCCACTGCGCCGACAGCAGGGTGTCCAGTTCCAGGGCCGCGCGTTCGACGCTGAGCGGCGCCAAACCAACCGCTACGAATGCCGCGTCCCAGCTCCACATGTGTGGATAGAGCTTGGGCGCGGCGCTGGTCATGGTGCCCAGGTCGTTGCCGCGCAGCAGGTAGGCCGCGCGGGCCGCGAGCTGGGTGGGCGTGAATCCCGGGTGCGTCATCGCCCTATTCTGCGCCGGTACCCGGAGGTATGCGCGGTAGGGCGAGGAGGTGTGGCTCGACGCTCGGTGGATCGGGGATGACGCGTGGACAGTGGACTGCGCTGGGTCGCCCGTGGACGACTCCTGATCGCCTGTGGACGACTCCTGATCGCCAGATTGCACTTCGTTCGCCTTCTCGTGAATCAGCTAGCGGTGGTGTGCCCGTCCGGAGCATCGCCGGACCGGCGGGGCCGGTTACGGTGATCACATGGCGAATTCCGCGAGGCCCGAATCCGACCGGCCGATCGCGTTGATCACCGGGGCCAGCCGGGGGCTGGGGGCGGCGATTGCGCGGGAACTGGCTCCGGCACATCGATTGTTGCTGGGCGCGCGCACGCGGCAGGCCCTGGAACCGGTGCTGCGCGAGCTGCCCGGCAGCGCCGGATGGCCGGTCGATCTCACCGATTACGCGGCGGTGGCGCGCGCGGTGGAGGGCATCCAACGGCTGGATGTCCTGGTGCACAATGCCGGGATCGCCGACCTGGGAACGATAGCCGATTCGTCGGTGGCGCAGTGGCGGAATACGTTGGAAGCCAACCTGATCGCGGTCGCGGAGTTGACCAGACTGTTGCTGCCCGCGCTGCGCGCCGCCAATGGCCATGTGGTGCTGATCAATTCGGGCGCCGGACTGCGGGCGAATCCGGGCTGGGGCGTCTACGCGGCCAGCAAGTTCGGGTTGCGGGCCTTCGGTGACGCGCTGCGGCTGGAGGAACCGGCGCTGCGGGTGACCTCGGTGCATCCGGGCCGGATCGACACCGACATGCAGCGCGAGATCATCGCGGGGGAGGGCCGCGACTACGACCCGAACGAGTTCCTCACCGCGGAGACGGTGGCGCGGGCGGTCCGCAATGCGGTGGAGACGCCGCGTGACGCCCATCCGACCGAGATCGTGCTGCGTCCCATCGCCCGCTGAGAGGAACCTGAATTTCCGTGCTGAATTGCGATCATTTCGCACAGAATTGGTGCCCGGTTCACGCCGTATGGATATAACGAACGCGATGGATAGACGACAGTTGCTCGCGATGCTCGCGGCGGGCACTGCGGCCGCCTTGACCGGGTGCTCTTCGGAGGGCCCCACCCCCAAGGTGACCCCGCGGATCAGTGGACCCGTCGCGACGCCTGCGCCGTCCGCGGCGCCGAAGTCGATCGCCGCGCCGCCCGCGCAGAAGTCCGCGATTCCCGCGGGCACGATCACGGCGCTGCCCGGACACGGCAACAACCTGGCCCTCACCGTCGACGACGGCGCCAGCCCCGAGGTGGTCGGGGCCTACGTGAAGTTCGCCAAGGACACCGGGGCCCGCTTCACCTTC
Source organism: Nocardia sp. NPDC005746 (assembly GCF_040630785.1). Taxonomy (NCBI): domain Bacteria; kingdom Bacillati; phylum Actinomycetota; class Actinomycetes; order Mycobacteriales; family Nocardiaceae; genus Nocardia; species Nocardia sp. NPDC005746. The sequence goes on along the minus strand of NZ_JBEXYE010000001.1, from coordinate 99,936 downwards.
TTCGTCACCGCGTACTACGACTCGTGGACCACCCACAAGGCCGCTCTGCGGCCGCTGGTGGAATCCGGGCAGATCCAGCTGGGCAATCACACCTGGGATCACCCGGACCTGACCAAGCTGTCCACCACCGAGATCGCCGCCCAGCTGACCAAGGCGAAGACCTTCCTGCACAACAACTTCGGCGTGGACGGGACCCCGTATTTCCGGCCCCCCTTCGGTCGCCACGATGCTACCGTCGACAAGGTGGCAGCCGATCTCGGTTACACCGTCCCCACCATGTGGTACGGCTCGCTGTCCGACTCCGGTGTCATCACCGAGGACTATCTGATCGAGTGCGCGCAGAAGTACTTCAACGCGCAGGCCATCGTGATCGGCCACGCCAACGCCCCCGCCGTGACGCACTGCTACGACCGTCTGGTCGAGATCATCCGTGCGCGCAACCTCTCGCTGGTGACCCTCAACGACGTGCTGGTGTCACCGGCCTGACGGCTGCGCCGGGGGGCGCGGGAGTTTCGTTCGGAAGAGTGATTGAAGGTCGAGATGGACAGACGTCGGCTGTTGACGTTGCTGGCTGCGGGTGGGGTCGCCGGATTGCTGGGAGCGGGGGAAGCCCGCGCCGAATTCCCCTTCGATACCGGGTCTTCCGGGATCGTTCCGCCAGTGCCCGGGGTGACACCGGATTTCGGGCCCAAGACGCCGATCGGGCCGGGCACCATCCAGGGGCTGCCCGGCGACGGAAACCATATGGCGCTCACCATCGATGACGGCGCCAGCTCCGAAACCATCGGCGGGTTCATCGATTTCGCGCGCATTACCGGTGCGCGTCTCACTTTCTTCGTCACCGCCTACTACCCGGGCTGGCTCGATCACCGGGATGCGTTGCGCCCCATGGTCGATTCCGGGCAGATTCAGCTCGGCAACCACACCTGGGACCATCCGGACCTGACCCGGCTGTCCGGCGGCGCGATCGCCGACCAGCTGAACCGCTGCAAGGACTTCCTCTGGGACCAGTACGGCGTCGACACCACGCCGTACTACCGCCCGCCCTTCGGCAGGCACAATGCCGGTGTCGACGCGGTGGCCGCCGACTGCGGTTACACCGTCCCGACCATGTGGTACGGCAGCCTCAGCGACACCAACACGGTGATCAACGAAGGCATCCTGCTCGACGCCGCCCGCCAATGGTTCCGAGCCCAGTCCATCGTCATCGGCCACGCCAACCGCCCCACCGTCACCCACATCTACGACCAGCTCATGGACATCGTCCGCGAACGCAACCTGCAACTGGTCACCCTCAACGACGTGCTCATCCCGCCGCGGTAAAGCCTGGGACAAAAGGAAATCGGTCCCGGCGTGCACTGCACGCCGGGACCGATTCGGCTGTCGGCTACGCGACGATGTTCACCAGGCGGCCGGGCACCACGATGATCTTGCGCGGCGGTTTGCCGCCCAGCAGCTCGGCGATCTTCTCGTCGGCCAGGGCGGCGGCCTCGACCGCGGCCTGATCGGCGTCGGCGGGCACGCTGATCCGGCTGCGGACCTTGCCGTTGACCTGGATCGGGTACTCGACCGAATCCTCCACCAGCAGTGCGGGATCCGCCTTCGGGAAGGGGCCGTGCGCCAGGGCGGTGTGGTGGCCCAGGCGTTCCCACAGTTCCTCGGCCACGTGCGGGGACATCGGAGCCAGCATCAGGACCAGCGGCTCGACCAGGGCGCGGGGCGCGCCGTCGCCGTAGTTCTTGGTCAGGTAGTTGGTCAGCTCGATCAGCTTCGCGCCCGCGGTGTTGTCGCGCAGGTTGGCGTAGTCGTCGTCGACCCCGGCGATGGTCTTGTGCAGCAGGCGCAGCGCCTCGGCCGAGGGCTCGGTGTCGGTGACCTTCAGCGCGCCGGTCTCCTCGTCCACGGTCAGGCGCCACACGCGCTGCAGGAAGCGGTGCGCGCCCACGACGTCCTTGGTCGCCCACGGGCGCGAGGTGTCCAGCGGACCCATCGACATCTCGTAGAAGCGGAAGGTGTCCGCGCCGTACAGGTCGCACATCTCGTCGGGGGAGATGGCGTTCTTCAGCGACTTGCCGATCTTGCCGTACTCCTGGAAGACCTCTTCCTCGACGCCGGAGGCGTTGGTCCAGAAGAACTTTCCGTCCCGCTCCACGACCTCGGCGGCGGGCACGTAGGCGCCGCGCGCGTCGGTGTAGGCGAAGCCCTGGATGTAGCCCTGGTTGAACAGGCGGCGGTACGGCTCGAAGCCGGACACGTCACCCAGGTCGAACAGCACCTTCTGCCAGAAGCGCGCGTACAGCAGGTGCAGCACCGCGTGCTCCACGCCGCCGACGTACAGGTCCACGCCGCCCGGATCCTTCGGACCGTGCTCGGCGGTCCGGGGGCCCAGCCAGTACTTCTCGTTCTCGGGGGCGCAGAAGGCGTCGGTGTTGGTCGGGTCCGCGTAGCGCAGCTGGTACCAGGAGCTGCCCGCCCAGTTGGGCATGACATTGGTGTCGCGGCGGTACTTCTTGGGGCCGTCGCCCAGATCCAGTTCGACGTGCACCCAGTCGGTGGCCTTGGCCAGCGGCGGGGACGGCTCGGAGGTGGCGTCGTCCGCGTCGAAGGTGACCGGCGCGAAGTCCTCCATCTCCGGCAGCGTCACCGGCAGCATGGATTCCGGCAGCGCGTGCGGCGCGCCGTCCTCGTCGTAGACGATCGGGAAGGGCTCGCCCCAGTAGCGCTGGCGGGCGAACAGCCAGTCGCGCAGCTTGTACTGGACGGTGCCCTTGCCGTGGCCGTCGGACTCCAGCTGGGTGATCACCTTGGCCTTGGCGGTGTCGATGTCCAGGCCGTCCAGGTATCCGGAGTTCACCAGGGTGCCGTCACCGGTGTAGGCGGCCTGCGAGATGTCGCCGCCCGCCACGACTTCCACGATGGGCAGGCCGAAAGCGGTGGCGAACTCCCAGTCGCGCGGATCGTGGCCGGGGACGGCCATGATGGCGCCGGTGCCGTAGCCGGACAGCACGTAGTCGGCGATGAAGATCGGCACGCGGGCGCCGTTCACCGGGTTGGTGGCGTAGGTGCCCAGGAAGACGCCGGTCTTCTCCTTGTTCTCCTGACGCTCCAGATCCGACTTGGCGGCGATCGACTTGCGGTACTCCGCAACGGCTTCCGCCGGGGTGTCGGCATTGCCGAAGGTCCAGCGGGCCTCGGTGCCGGACGGCCAGGTGCTGCCGGTCAGCCGGTCCACCAGCTCGTGCTCGGGCGCGACCACCACGTAGGTGGCGCCGAACAGGGTGTCGGGGCGGGTGGTGAAGACCTCGATGATGTCCGAGCCGGCCTCGAACCTGACCTGCGCGCCTCGCGAGCGGCCGATCCAGTTGCGCTGCATGGACTTCACGTTCTCCGGCCAGTCCAGCTCGTCCAGGTCGTCGACCAGGCGATCGGAGTAGGCGGTGATGCGCATCATCCACTGCCACAGGCGCTTGCGGAACACCGGGAAGTTGCCGCGCTCGGAGCGGCCGTCGGCGGTGACCTCCTCGTTGGACAGCACGGTGCCCAGGCCCGGGCACCAGTTGACCATCGAATCGGTCTGGTACACCAGGCGATAGGAGTCGACCACGGCATTGCGCTCGACCGGCGACAGGCCGGCCCAGGCCCGGCCGTCGGCGGGAGACCGCTTGCCGGAATCGAATTCGGCGATCAGCTCGGTGATCGGGCGCGCCTTGTTCAGGCCCTCGTCGTACCAGGCGTTGTAGATGCGCAGGAAGATCCACTGCGTCCACTTGTAGTACTCGGGGTCGGTGGTCGCGAACGACCGTCGGCGGTCGTGGCCGAGGCCCAGCCGGTCCAGCTGCCGCTGCATGGTTGCGATGTTCGACATGGTGGTGTCGCGCGGGTGCGCGCCGGTCTGCACCGCGTACTGCTCGGCGGGCAGGCCGAAGGCGTCATAGCCCAGCGCGTGCAGCACATTCCGGCCGTGCATGCGGTGGTAGCGGGCGAACACGTCGGTGGCGATGTAGCCCAGCGGGTGTCCGACATGCAGGCCCGCGCCCGACGGGTACGGGAACATGTCCTGGATGAACAGCTTGTCGGCGGGAACGCCGGCGGCCAGCGGGCCGACCGGGTTGGGCGCGAAGAAGGTGCCGCGCTCCTCCCAGTTGCGCTGCCACTTGCGCTCGACGCGGCCGGCGAGGTCGGCGTTGTAGCGGTGTGCGGGAACGTCGCCGCCCCCCGCCGCGGTCGCGGTGGGTGTTTCGGTTGCACGGGTGTCCTGCACGGTCCTGCCTTCGCTTGTCCAGCCAATCCCCGATTAAGGTCGCTCACCAGGGTAAAACGTCGGTACCTCGGGCCCCAAAAAGGGTCGAGGCTGCTCCCGCCGACGGTGTCCGGAGCAGGCCCGCGGCGGGTCCGCACCGGCCTGACAGGTACCGTGGCGGGGTGTTCGTCGTGGCGCTGATCCTCTTTGTCCTCGCGGCTGTGGCCGTGGTCACGGGCGTGCTCGGACTCACCGGCACCCTGCCCGGCAATCGCTATTTCGGGGTGCACTCCGACGCGGCGCTGAAGACCGAGGAGGCCTTCAAGCTGGCCAACAAGGTGGCCGGCCCGACCTCCATCGTGGCGGGTCTGCTGCTCGCGGCGAGCGGCGCGGTGGCGCTGGTGGCCGGGGGCGTCCCGGCCTTGGCGCTCGCGGTGGTCGCCGTGGTGATCGCGCTGTTCACCATGGGTGCGGGCGCGGCGGCGGCGGAGAAGGCCATCGCGAACGCCTTCCCGGAGGAGAAGGTCGGCGGGTGCGGCAGCGCATGCGGCGGGTGCTCGCTGCGCGACACCTGCGAGACCGCCTGACTCACTCGGTGAGCGAGCGCCGCATCCAGATGTGCGGGATGCCCGCGTCCATGCCGATCTCCCCGAACCGCACGTAGCCCAGCTTCTCGTAGAAGCCGGTGGCGTGGGTCTGCGAGTGCAGTTCGATCGCGACCAGTCCACGGGCCCGCGCCCGCTCCTCGATGGCCCGGACCAGGGCCGCGCCGAGTCCGGTGCCGCGGGACTCGGCCAGCACGGCCAGCCGCCCGAGAATCCCGATCCCGTCCCGCACGATGAGCCGCCCGGCCCCCGCGGGCCTGCCGTCCAGCAGTCCCAGGAAATGATCGGCGACCTCGTCGAGCTCGTCGATCTCGATCTCCTCCGGCACGCCCTGCTCGGCGACGAAGACCTTCAACCGCACGGCGTAGGCGTCGGCGAGTTCCCGCTCGGTGCTGACGGTGACGACCTCGATCATGAACTCAGCATGCCTCAGTGCGCCGGATCACTCGCCGAGGGTTCGCCCGCGCACGGCGGGGTCGGAATGCCCCGCGAGAGCGGGCTGCCCTTCGGATTCACGTAGAACACGGTCAGCATGATGGGCCGTCCGCCGCTGTTGCGCGCCAGATGCGCGTGCCGGGGACCGCTGGGCTCGCGGAAGACTCGCCACGGCCGCACGGTGACAGGCGTGCAATCCGCTCGCGGATGATCGAGCGCACCACCGGTGACCAGCACGAACAGGGTTCCGTCGTGGTAGTGCCAGCCGGTGCGGCCGCCCGGCTCGAGGATCGTCTGCCGCAGTACGAATTCCCATCGCGCCACACCGAATCGGAACAGCACCCGGCTGGCCGTCCCGGCCGCCGGTGCGGGATTGGGCCGGAAGCCGTGTCGCGGATCACGCCTGGAGAAGACCACGATCCATCATTGCCGATCCGGGTGGCCTCAGTGCCGACCGCGGCCGAGCAGTCGCGCACGCAGGCCGCGGCGCGGGCGCGGGTCGGGCAGGCCGACCGACGCGGCGAAGGCGGCCGCGTCCTCGGGGGTGCTGGTCTTCGGGCGGGTGCGCGCCCACTCGAGATACCGGGTGCGGAAGTCGGGACCGGCGGCGACGGCCAGTCCCGGGAAGCGCCGCGCCACCTCGTCGGCCCGCTTGTGCAGCAGGCCGTGGGCGGTGGCCGCCAGGTCACCGGTGTCGAAGCCGGGCGGCGGACTGTCCCCGGCGACCAGGGCGCGCACGATCGCGGCCTGCTGTTCGGCGAGTGTGCCCGCGGCGCGCTGCGATTCGATGGTCATGCCGGAATCGCCTCCGGGTGCAGGGTGACGGGCGCGCGGCCGGACGCCGCGGCGATGGCGTTCAGCTCGGCGGCGAGTTCGGTTGCGGGCGGGTAGTTTCCGTCGCGTTCCAGCATGAGCGGGACCGATCGCCCGGTGGTGAACTCGGCCACCAGGTCCAGGACCTCGGCGGGGACGCTGTGCACATGCGTGTCGATGTAGCGTCCGTCCGACTCGTGGCCGCCCGCCACATGGCAGTAGGCGACCCGTTCGGCGGGTAGCCGCAACAGCTCGGTCAGCGGGTCACGTGACGTATTGCGGGCATTGGCATAGACATTCGCGATATCGAGCAGTAGATAGACGCCGGTGCGTTCCACCAGTTCCTGCAGGAACTCGGCCTCGGTGTAGTCGGCGTCCGGCCATTCGAACAGCGCCGCGATATTCTCCACCGCCAACGGTACGTCCAGCTGTCTGCTGGCGCGGAAGATATTGCGCTCCAAGGCATCCAGCGCCTCGCGGGTGCGCGGGACCGGCAGCAGGTGACCGGCTTCCAGTCCGCCCGCGCGCACGAAGGCGATGTGCTCGCTCACCAGCGGCGAGCCCAGGGCCCGCGCGCAGTCGGCGAGATGCGCGACCCGCCGGTCGTCCACCCCTTCCGCGCCGCCCAGGGACAGTGAAACACCGTGCGGCACCGCCGGTATCCCGCGCGCCACCAGCGCGGCGAGTTCCTCCGGCACCACGGCCCCGGCGCCCCGCCCGCGCCTGCGCCCGGAACCGCTCGGCGCCAACGTCTCCGCGATGACCTCGCAGAAGCCGATGCCGTCCAGCGCGGCGACCATGCCGCAGATCTCGCGCCGCCAGCCGATGCCCAGCGCGCCCTCGGGAAGCGGTGATCCGGTCATCCGCCGCAGCCTCCTCCGCCACAGCTGCTGCCGCAGCTGCTGCTACTCCCGCAGCTGCTGCCGCCTCCGCTGTCGCTGGTGCCGCAGCTGGATCCGCTGCCGCACGAGCTGCTTCCGCCGCCACTGGTTCCGGCCGCGAGATCGGCGGCCCCGGCGAGGGCCGGGTCCAGGGTCCACAACACGAGCGAGCCGTAGAGCGCGACCGCGAGGGCGGCGCTACCGGCGCCGTACGCCGCGTAGGCGGGCGCGTTGGCGGGTCTCAGATGCAGGTTGTTGTTGCGGGCGTGCTCGATGGTGTCGCGGCCGCGTCGGGTCAGCCGCGGCGCGCGACCCACCACGACGGTGACGACGCTCAGCACGATCATGACGATCACCAGGAAGCCCACCGAATGATGGCTTGCCACACCAGCGATCAGCCGGGCAAGTCCGAGCAGCAGCACGGCGAAGAGCGGAAACCGGGCCGTCCGCAGAGATTTTCGCTGCTGGTCGCCGAAGAGGTAGCCGCGGTAGCTGAGGTCCTTGCGCATCCGATCGGTGACGCCGGCGGTCGCGACCAGCATCGACGTCATGTTGAGCTGGTCCGATCGGCTCAGGCTCGCCCACAGGGTGCGGGAGATCTGATCCAGCTCCGAGGCCTCGCCGGCGCTGTAGGGCCGGACCGGTCTGCCGCTGGAATCGATGATCCCGTGGCCGCGCAGCTGTGCGAGCGCCGCCAGCACCGGCCGCCGGTCGTCGACGAGCAGGGCGGTCTCGCTCGGCGTCAGCGGTCCCGCGGGCGGCCAGGCCGGGTCGATCCGCCGCAGCACGCTCGCGCGGATCGCGTATCCGGCAGCGATCGCCAGCAACCCGGCGAGGACATAGAACAAGAGGAAGGCCGGGCCGGATATCCCCCAGGTGTTGGTCGCGGTGGCGGCCGCGACGGTCCCATGGACCATGGCGATTCCCCTCGGGAGTCGTCGTGACAGTCGATCAACTCCAGTATCGCGGCTGCGCGGGTGCCGTGTTATCCGAGCGACCTCGGGGTGGTCATCCGAAGAAAATTTCGGTGATTAGCCTGATCCGGTGCGATTTCTCAGCAAGTTCTACATCGACGGCTTCATTCTGTCGATCCTCGGGATGGTCGTCCTGGCCAGCATCTTCCCGGCCCGGGGCGACGCCGCCGAGGTCGTGAACTGGCTGACGAAGATAGCCATCGCGCTGCTGTTCCTGCTCTACGGCACCCGCCTGGCGCCGCACGAGGCGATCGAGGGCCTCAAGCACTGGCGACTCCACTTGACGGTGCTGTCCTGCACGTTCATCGTCTTCCCGCTGATCGGCCTGGCCGCGCGGGTGCTGGTGCCGCACATCCTCACCCCCGACCTCTACACCGGTGTGCTGTTCCTGTGCCTGGTGCCGTCGACGGTGCAGTCCTCGATCGCGTTCACCTCCATCGCCAAGGGCAATGTGGCGGGCGCGATCGTGAGCGCCACGGTGTCGAACCTGCTGGGCGTGTTCCTGACCCCCGCGCTGGTGATCCTGCTCATGAACACCACCGGCCAGGCGAGCGTGGATCCGTCCGCGGTGGTGGACATCGTGCTGCAGCTGCTGGTGCCGTTCTTCGTGGGCCAGTTGATCCGGCCCAAGGTGAAGGGCTTCCTGTCCCGCTACGCCGAGCCGACCAAGCTGGTGGATCGCGGGTCCATCCTGCTGGTGGTCTACAGCGCCTTCAGCGCGGGCATGGTGGAGGGCATCTGGCACGCCATGTCGCCGTGGCGGATTCTGGGGCTGGCGGTGGTGTGCTGCGTGATCCTGGCGATCGTGCTGGCGGCCACCGGTTTCCTCGGCGAGGCGGTGCGGTTCGATCGCGCCGACCGGATCGTGGTGGTGTTCTGCGGTTCCAAGAAGAGCCTGGCCACCGGGCTGCCCATGGCGACGGTGCTGTTCGCCGGTCACTCGGTGGGCCTGGTCGTGCTGCCGCTCATGATGTTCCACCAGATTCAGCTGATCACCTGTGCCGCTCTCGCAGGACGCTGGGCTCGTACCGCGCCGTGAGTGACAGCAGCCGGCTGTCCTCGCGCCGCAGCGCGCGGCGCAGTCCGGCGGAGGGCCGGTCGGCCAGGGCGTGCAGCACGGCGCGGTGCGCACCCGGATGACCCACCGCGATGCGGGCGCTGCCGTCCGGGTAGCGCTTGGCCGCGATCCCGGCCCGGGCCAGCGCGGGCGCGATGTCGCGGCCGGGCAGGTACAGGAAGTTGGCGCTCGAGCGCGGCACCCGGATGCCCGCGCGGCGCAGGTCTGTCCGGAGTAGCTCGCGTTCGGTGGCGATGCGCAGAATCCGTTCGCCCAGTTCGGCTTCCGCGGCATAGGAGGCGCGCACCGCGGCCACCGCCGGGCCTGGCACCCCGAACGGCAGTTGCAGCCGCCGCACCCGCCGCACCGGCTCCGCCGCGCCGAAGGCGTAGCCGATCCGCAGCCCGGCCAGCCCGTACGCCTTCGAGAAAGTGCGCAGGACCAGCACATTGGGATGCCTGTGGATAAGTTCGAGCGGGTCCAGTGCGTCGGCCGCGCCGAGGAATTCGACGTACGCCTCGTCCAGGATCACCGGCACCCGCGCCGGAACCGAGCACAGGAACGCCTTCAACTCGCTGGCCCCGACGACGGTGCCGGTCGGATTGTGCGGGCGGCACACCGCGATCAGTCCGGTGCGGTCGCCGACCGCACGCGCCATGCCCCACAGGTCCTGGTTGCCGTTGCCGTCCAGCGGCACCGCCACCGGCCGCAGTCCCGCCATGTTCGCCATGATCGGATAGCCATCGAAGGTCGGTGTGGCGTAGACGAATTCGGATCCAGGGCGAGGGAGGGTCTGCATGATCTGCATGGCGACCCCGGTCGCGCCCGCCCCCACCACGATCCGGTCGGCGTCCACCCCGAGGTGCTCGCCGATCAGCCGGGGCAGCCGCTGCGGCAGGAATTCCGGGTACCGGTTGACCCCGCCGAGACTGGTGTCGATCGCGGCGATGACGGAAGGCAGCGGCGGAAAAGGATTCTCGCTCAGGCTCAGGTCGAAGCGGACGGCGCCCGAGTCGGCGCGCAGCCCCGTCGGCCACGGCACGGGGCGGGTCATCGGGCGGCTCCCCAGCGCACGGCCGCCGCACCCGCGAAGTCGCCCGCGTGCGCGAAGGCGGCCATCAGCACCACCGAGCCGTTGCGCAGCCGCCCCGCCCGGTTCTCGGCGTCGAGGGTCACCGGAATGCCCGCGGCGAACAGGTTTCCGCAGCTGTCGAAGGTGTCGGGATGCCGTTCGGGCGGCAGTTCCATGGCCTCGTTCCAATTGCGCAGGAACAGCCGGTTGGGCTGGTTGGTGACGAAGGTGTCGAGATCGCTGGACTTCACGCCGATCCGCTTGCACACCGCCTGCGCGACCTCCGGCACCAGCCGATTGCCGCGCGTCATCACCTTGGCCACTTTGGATTCGGTGAAGCTGACACAGCCCTGGCCTTCGCCCGGCTCCCAGTACTTGCGGTCGCCGTTGGTGCTGAATTCCATATCGCCCGCGAACTCCGGATAGGTGCGGCATTCGATGTCGAGGATCGGCGCGGAACCGTCCTTCACCAGCAGCCCGACCCCGCAGCCGTCGCCGGGGACGGGGGCCTGCGCGAGCCCGCGGATATCGGGCTGGGTGAACACCGGGCCCGCGCAGTTCTGGGTGCAGGCGATGAGCGCGGTGCGCGCGTCGGTGGTCTGCAGGATCATGCGGGCGGTCCACATCATGTGCACGAACGCCGCGCAGCCGCCGTTGTGGATGTCGAAGACCCAGCGCGGCTTCATGTTCAGCCGCCGCGCCACTTCCGGGCCGGCCCCCAGCACGGGGTTGTCGGGCAGCTGGGTGTGGGTGAGCAGCACGTCGATGTTCGAGATCTCCTGTGCCCCATGGCGTTCGATGAGCGGGGCGACGGCCTGCTCGACCATGTCCACGGCGGTCTCGTCGCGACCCACATGGTGACGGCCCTGGGGAGCGCGGAACATGACGTTCTTGGCCATCCGGTCCGAGCGCGAGAACTGCGTGAAGTACTCGGTGCCGACCGGATCACCGGGCAGGTACCCGGCGACATCGACCAGACTGACCGCGGGCGGCATCCGCAGGGCGGGATCGGTGAAGTCCATGGCGCGTCCTCATTTCATCCAGGCGGGCTTGATGGGTAGCCCGTGCGAGGCCCGGTACTCCGCGATGCCCCGGAGGTTGTCGAGCTCCAATTGGTGCCCGGCGGAGAACATCTCCCAGAAGTCGCCCACCCACACCTTGCGCTTGTCGGGCGCGGTGTCCTTGTAGGGGTTCTTGTCGTAGAACGGGTGATGGCAGTTCGTCCACAGCACCACCGAGCCCGGCTTGTCGAACACCACCTGGGCGTCGACCACCCGCATCAGATAGACCATCCACAGGTGCTCGCGCTGATCCCAGGCGCAGTGGTAGTCCACGGTCATGGCTTCGGGATTGGCCACCGTGCGGGTGTAGATCCGGGTGTTGTCGCCCAGCCGGTCGTAGGACTCCCACAGTCCGGGTTCCTCGGTCTCGGTGAATCCGCGCAGGCTGTAGGTCCACTCCTCCAGGCACCGGGTGTCGGCGAGGTACTCGTACAGGTCCCGGGGCGGGGCGTCGATATAGCCCTGGACCGGGCAGAAGTCGCCGAAGATCTGGTCGTGGGGGTACACCGAGCGGAGCATGTCCAGGATGATCGGGGTGGTGGCGTCGCGATCGGAGTTCTCGATCCGCAGCACGCCGGGCACGACCGCGTCCGGAATGTCACTGAGGGCGGGCAGGGCACGGGTGGTCACGGATTACCTCCTGGGTGGCGTCAGGAACGGTGTGAACGGCGGGATTTCGTCGGGATCGCAGTCGATCGCGACGAACGACGGACCCGGGCGGTCGAGGCAGTGCCGCAGCGCCGCGGCGAGCTCGGCCCGGTTCTCCGGTGCGTGGGTGCACAGATCCGGGAACATGGCGGCCATCCCCGCGCCCGGATACGCGGGACGAAATCGGTTGAAGCTGTACCGATCCCCGTAGTACAGCTGTTCGCGGGTGACGCACATGGCGTGCGCGTTGTTGTTGAGGACGATGAAGGTGATCGGCAGCCGGTGCTCGACGGCGGTGTGAATCTCCATGCCGTGCATGAAGAACGCCCCGTCCCCGGCGATCACGAAGGTGCGCCGCGAGCCGCCGTCGGGGCGGCGGTGGCGGGCGAACGCGGATCCGATGCCGGCCCCGAACGCGTACCCCATGCCGCCCATGCCGAGCGCCACCGTGAACCGGCCGCCGCGCGGCAGCCGCAGGTGATGCACCACGGCCGCACCGGTATTGCCCGCATCGGCGAACACGTCCGCGCCCGGCGGCAGGGCGTCGTTGATGATCTCGACCACCTCGCGATACCGCAGTCCGGGACCGTGTGCGGGCGGGACGGGCAGCGGCGTGAGGGCGGGCTCGCGGTGCGGATGGGGTCGCAGCGGAATGATCCGGGCGGTGTTCTCGGCCGGGGCGGAATCCAATTCGGCGATCAGCTCGTTGAGCGTCTTGGCCAGGTAATTGCTGTGCGCGTGGGCGGCGGGCAGGTACGGCGGCAGCGCGCCGACGCTCGCCAGCGGCACGGCCGCCAGCGCGTCCTCCATACCCGCCCGGGCGGTGACCGGCATACGGGTGCCGATCAGCAGGCACAGGGCGGCGCCCTGCAGCGCGTCGAGCAGTTCCGGATTGCCCATGCTGCCGGAGACGCCGCAGAACCCCGGGTCGGCGTGGTGGTAGACGTCCTTGGCGTCGGGCGCGACCCCGACGGCCGCGTCCAGCCGGGCGGCGAAGCGGGCCAGTTCGTCGCGGGCGTCGTCGCGGGCCACTTGGTCCCCGGCGATGATCACGATCTTGCCGAGGGCCCGGGCGCCGCGCACGATGTGCACCACCCGCCACAGGCTCTCGATCTCCCGGCGGTAGTCGCGCGAGGGCGGCACGAAATCCGGGGTGACCAGGTCGGCCTGCTGAATATCTTTGGGCAGCAACAGGATCGCGGGGCCACCGCGGCGGGCGGCGGTGACGGCGTGGGCGAGGTGCGCGGGCAGGTCGGCGGGAGCCTCCACCCGCGCGCAGTACTGCGAGATCGGCGAGTACAGCGCGACCGCGTCGAAGCTGCCCGCCTGCCCGCTGGAGTCCTGGAACGCGCCCCGGCCCTCCAGCGCGGTCGGGGGCTGGCCGATCAGGGCCAGCACCGGCACCCGGGAAGCGAAGGATTCGGCGAGCCCCGCGACCAGGTTCACGGCCCCGCCGCCGGACGTCGCGCAGACCACCCCGAGACCCGAGGTGGAGCGCGCGTAGCCGTCGGCCATGGTGGCCGCGCCGAACTCGTGCTTGGCGACGACCGCGGTGATCAGGTCGCGCTGTTCGTAGGCCGCGTCGTACAGGTCCTCGATATTGGCGCCGCCGACCCCGAACAGGTGCCGTACGCCCAGCGTCGAGATCGCCTGGACCAGCCGGTCCGCGACCCGTGTACCGCTATGCATGGGCGATTCCTTTCGGTGGTCGCCACCGGTGACCGAGTACCGCTCACTCGGGATACGAAATCCCGGTAGGCAGCGGTTCAATCCTGCTGCTCGACTGCCGGTGTTCGTGGGGTTTCAGGGGTGAAGTCCCTGAGAGTTCCGAGAGTTGGATCAACTCTTGCCGTGTATGTATACGTCTACGTATAGTTGGGTCATGCCGAACAAGACGATCTACGTTTCCGATGACGACCTCACACTCTTTCAGCGGGCTCAGGAGCTGGTCGGGGGCAATCTCTCGGGGGCGATCGTGACGGCGTTGCGGCGCTTCATCGAGCTCGAGGAGGGCCGCCAGCAGGGTTACGACGAGGTGGTCCTCAAGGTCGGCAAGGACGGGATCCGGCAGGTTCGATTCTCCGCCACCCTGCTGACCGACTGGCATCAGGTGACCAATGAGCGCATCGAGGACATCCGGGTGTACCGCACACGCAAAGGCGCGTACGCGGTGCACAGCCACTTCTCCAACTGGTCGGAGTTCCCGGCCGACACCAACATCCTCAAGGACTGGCGGCAATGGCGGCGCTTCCTCGGTGTGGGGGAACAGAATTGGGGAGACTTCACCCTCGAGGTCTTCGACACCGTGCAGGAGTTGAGGGGCAAGATCCCGGATCGGCTCTACGCCCGCGTCATCGACGCCACCGAACATCCGAACGTCGAGGACCTCGACATCTGATTCGACAATCCGTGTAACACAACCGAACAGCTGTAACCGACAACCTTGACCGCAAGCTTCGGCGGTCACGGCGTAGATGACGCATGCATTCATGCCTATTAATTGATGAGAGGGAGACATGAACCTCGAACCCGGTCCGGTGGCCATCAGCGTCACCGGCCTGTGCAAATCCTTCGGCGAGCAGATCGTGCTCGACCGCATCGACTTCACCGTGCCCGCGGGCAGCGTGTTCTCGCTGCTCGGGCCCAATGGCGCGGGCAAGACCACCACCGTGGAGATCCTGTCCACGCTGAAGCGGCCCGACGGCGGCGAGATCAGCGTCGGCGGGCACGATCCGGTCACCGATCCCGGCGGGGTGCGGTCGGTCATCGGGGTCACCGGCCAGTTCTCGGCCGTCGACGAACTGCTCACCGGGCGGGAGAATCTCCTGCTGATGGGGGACCTGCACCAGCTGCCGCGCGCCGAGAACCGCAGGCTCGCAGCGGAACTGCTGGCCACCTTCGATCTCGAGGAATCCGCCGACAAGATCGCGTCCAGCTACTCCGGCGGTATGACGCGGCGACTCGATCTGGCCATGACGCTGGTCGGCGATCCGCGCATCATCTTCCTCGACGAACCCACCGTCGGATTGGATCCGCGCAGCCGCCGGGCCATGTGGGACATCATTCGCGACCTCACCGCGCGGGGCGTCACCATCTTCCTCACCACCCAGTACCTCGAAGAAGCCGATCAGCTGGCCGATCGCATCGCCGTGCTGCATCAGGGGCGGCTGGTGGCCCAGGGCACGGCGGATCAGCTCAAGCGCATGGTGCCGGGCGGATACATCCGGCTCGACTTCCTCGAACGCCGTGAATTCGACTCCGCCGCACAGTTGTTCGGCGACGCGGCGCGGGTCAACGGTGATCTCACGCTGGCCATTCCGAGCGACGGCGCGGTGCGCTCGGTCCGCGAGGTGCTCGACCGGCTGGACGCGGCGCGGGTGGAGCCCGCGGGACTGTCCGTGCACACCCCCGACCTCGACGATGTCTTCCTGGCCCTCACCGGCGGCCACGCTTCCATCGAGGAGAACCTGAAATGAGCACTCTCACCACGTCGTTCGCCGATTCCAAGACGATGCTGCGGCGGAATCTGGTGCACGCCAAGCGGTATCCGGGCATGACCTTCGCGCTGGTCATCATGCCGGTGGTGCTGCTGCTGTTGTTCAACTTCGTATTCGGCGGCGCGCTGAAGTCAGCCACCGGCGGCCGGTACATCGACTATCTGACGCCCGGCATGATGCTGCTGATCCCGGCCTACATGGTCGCGGGCATCGCCGTCGGGGTGTCCACCGATATGACCAAGGGCATCATCAATCGCTTTCGCACCATGCACTTCTCGCATCCGTCGGTGCTGACCGGGCACGTGGTGGGCACCTGGATCCAGGGCATGGCCGGGGTGCTCGTGATGACGCTGGCCGCGGTCGCCATCGGCTTCCGGCCGCACGCGAACGCGCTGGAATGGCTGGCGGCGTTCGGACTGCTCGGGCTGATGGTGTTCGCGGTGAACTGGCTCGGCGCGGGCTTCGGCCTGGTCGCCCAGACTCCGGAGAGCGCCTCCAACCTGCCCATGCCGATCATGCTGCTGCCCTTCCTCGGCAGCGGGCTGGTGCCCACCGACACCATGCCCGCCGGGGTGAAGCAGTTCGCCGAGTACCAGCCGTTCACGCCGATCACCGAAACCCTGCGCGGGCTGCTGATGGGCGGGCCGATCGGGCACAACGGGGCGCTCGCCATCGGCTGGTGCGTGGTGATCACCGTCGCCGGATACTTCTGGGCCACCACGACTTTCCGTCGCAAGACCGCCTAGAGCCCGGCCGCCATCAGGACCTTGCCGGACAGGTTGCGGATCTCCACCGTCTTCAACTGCTCCGGCGAGGCCGACGCGGTGCCGTCCAGGGTCAGGCTCTGGCCCGACTTGACCGTCCACTCGGCGAGTTTGGACTGTACGCCGTCGACGCGGGTTACCCACATCGTCAGCGTCCACGCGTACACCTCGTCCTTCTCGTCGGACGGCGGGTAGGCGCACCACATGTCCACCCGGGTCTGGCCGTTGATCGACACCACCTTGAAGGTGGCCTGCATCGGGGTGTCGGTCTGCGGCTTCAGCGGTCCCTGCGCCACCACCTGCTGCACCACCGCCGGACGGTCGGATCGGTCGACGGTCGCGGTCACCGGCACCGCCACGGCCACCGCCGCGGCCGCCGCCGCCACCGCCGCGCCGATCGACCGCCGGCGGCCGCGCCGGCGGCTCGCCAGCGCCCGGTTCGCCAGGGCGGGCAGCAGGCGTTCGGGCGGCGGCGGCACGCTCGCGGCCGGATCCTCCTGCGCCGCAATCGACAGCGCGGTCTCCGGGTCCACCAGGGCCAGCAGGCCGGGCAGTCCCGCCAGTTTCGACACGGCCGCGCGGCAGGTGTCGCATCCGGTCAGATGCTCCTCGTACTCGCGGCGGTCGTCCCGGGTGAGAGCGCCGAGCACATATGCGCCATCCCACGTGGTGTAGCCATCGCACAGCTCATGGCCCTCGGTCATCTCGTCACCCCCATCTCCTGCAGCACCAATCGCAACGCCCGCATGCCGTAGTGCATGCGCGACTTGACCGTGCCCTCCGGAATCTCCAGTTCCCCCGCGATCTGATGCGTGGACAGGCCCCGGTAGTAGGCACGGACGATCACCTCGCGGTGATCGACGCTCAGTCGCGCCAGCGCGTCCGCCACCAGCCACCCGTCCAGCGCCCGATCCGTCTTGTCCGGTTCGGGCACCTCCGGAGGGTGATCGGTGCGGAACTCGCGCCGGCTGCGCGCGCTGCGATGCTCGTCCACCGCCAGGTTACGGGCGACGGTGAACAGCCACGCCCGCGCGGAACTGGTGGACTGATCCAGCACAGTGGGCCGCTGCCAGGCGCGTAGCAGGGTCTCCTGCACGATGTCCTCGGCCCGGCCCGGATCTCCGACCAACCCGTAGGTGTAG
This sequence comes from Nocardia sp. NPDC005746, assembly GCF_040630785.1. Taxonomy (NCBI): domain Bacteria; kingdom Bacillati; phylum Actinomycetota; class Actinomycetes; order Mycobacteriales; family Nocardiaceae; genus Nocardia; species Nocardia sp. NPDC005746. The sequence goes on along the minus strand of NZ_JBEXYE010000001.1, from coordinate 82,747 downwards.
CGCCACAGTGCGCCCGCGTGCTCCTCGTAGAGCGCTCGGAGCAGGGCGGCCTGGTCCTCCGGCATCGCGCTAACCCGCCTCTCCGCGACTCTCGCCGACGGCGGGGTGCCACATCGGTCGCGCACCGGACCGGCGGTGTGAAGCTGGAGTTCTGGGCGTACCCGGTGAGTTACCCATGGATCACCAGATCAGTTGTCGCGTTCGGGACGGCAGTGGGTGCCATACCGGATCCACGATCCTAGTTGCGTTCCAGTTCGATCGGGTGCGTCGCGAGGAGGGAGAGGGGGAGGGGTTGGCGGCGCAGGACGTGGGCCCAGAGGTCGACGCGGCCCGCCAGGGGGTCGGTGGGCAGAGCCGAGAGCACGATCCAGTCGCCGCGGTCCAATTCGCCTTGCAGCTGGCCGAAGGTCCAGCCCGCGTAGCCCGCGAAGACCCGGATGCCGTCGACCAGACCGTCGATCTGGTCGGGGTCGGAATCCAGGTCCACCAGGGCCACCCGGCCGTCGACCCGCCGCACGCCGGCCACCCCGGCGATGGACGCGCCCACCTTGATGGTGGCCAGGCAGAGTGCCGCATCGCGTTTCACGGGGCCGCCGATGTAGAGGGCGCGTGGCCCGGCAGCGAGTTCGGACCAGTTGGGGAGCACATCGTGCAGGGCGGTGTCGCTGGGCTTGTTGAGCACCACGCCCCAGGTGCCGCCGTCATTGTGCTCGAGGATGTAGACCACCGAGCGCCGGAAGGACGGCTCGGTCAGATCGGTTGCCGACACCAGCAGAGTTCCTGGCCGAACCACCTGGTCCTCATGCCGGAATTCGCGTCGAGATCGGTCACCGTGTTCCTCTGCACGTGCCACTCAGTCATCATCGCACTGAGACTGGGTAATTGCGTTGCTTAATTTGCTGGTTACCCTTTTGTGCCGTCGGGGGGCGGAAGAACTTGTCCCGCATACCTTGCGGTTGGTAGCTAGGGTGGGCGCTATGGAACGCCCCGAGGTCATCCTCGAGAACGCCGATATCGTGTACGACTTCTACCGTGACCATCAGCAGAACCTGCTGAAGGCGAAGGCGGCCTACTGGCTGCTGGGTCGTCGCTACCGGCCCCGCGTGACCTATGCGGCCGGGGCGCGGGAGAAGTTGCGCGAGTTGATCTCCCAGCGGCGTCCGCTGCTCATCGCGGTGAACCACCTCTCCCAGCTGGATCCGTACACGGTCGCCGCCGCGGCCTGGCGCAGCGCCTTGCGGCCGGTCATCGGACGCACCCGGGTGCTGGCCAAGGACGAGCTGTTCACCGAGCCCAAGCTGCGCGAACGCATCGACATGATGGGCGGGATCCCGGTGTTCCGCGGCAAGGACCACGGGCTGCGCGCGGTCAACGCGGCTGGGCAGCGCATGATCGACATCTGCGCCGAGCGCATGGCCCGCGGGGACGGGATCGCGGTGTTCCCGGAGGGGACCTGCAACGATGTCGACCCCACCCAGGTGCAGACCATCGGAAGCGGCATCGGGCACATCGCCTTCCGAGCCAAGAAGCTCGGCGCCGAACCGGCGCTGGTGAGCCTCGGGCTCAGCTACGGACCGCGCCTGGATCCGGCGGTGGAGCCCACCAAGGAGGAGGCGTACTCGGCCAGCTTCTACTTCGGGGTGCCGGTCGCCGGGCTGCCCGCCAAACCGGCCGAGATCACCCGGGTGGTCCGCGACGAACTGCAGGTCGCGCTGGACGGAGCGGTGAAGGAGTACTAGGCGTCAGTGCTGCGGCAGATTGAGCCGTTCCCGGGACCAGTGCGGCACCAAAGCCAGGTATTCGGGCCGGGATTCGACGAAGTGGTGCACCATCGGGCACAGCGGCAGGATCCCGAACCCGGCGTCCCGGGTCTGATCGAGCGCGCCCTGCACCAGCTTGCGCCCGTACCCCTGCCCCTCGAACTGGGGATAGATCTCGGTGTGCACGAAGGCCCGCTCATTGGCGGTGTCCTGATACGCCGCGACCCCGGCGAGGTAATCGTCGATATACAACTCGAACCGCTCCAGCGCGGAATTCTTACGGACCTCGATCGACTGACTCGGCATGCGTGCGACGCTAGTTCCCCGGCCCTGGCAATTTGTCCGTTTGGTCGAACCGTGTCGCCTGGCGTGTCGCTTTCCGCCGCAGCGATCACACTGGACGCATGACGGACCCACGGCCGCGCCGGGTGCTGCTCGCCCCGGACAAATTCAAGGGCTCACTGACCGCCGCACAGGTGGCGGACGCACTCGCGGCGGGAATCACCCGCGCCGACCCGGGCGCCGAGGTGCGGCGCTCACCGGTGGCCGACGGCGGCGACGGCACCGTGGACGCCTTCGTGGCGGCGGGCTGGGAGCGGATCGAGGTCGACAGCTTCGGGCCCACCCTCGCGCCGGTGACCACCTCCTACGCGGTGCGCGGTCGGACCGCCGTGGTGGAGCTGGCCGCGGTGAGCGGGTTCGCGAAACTGCCGGACGGGCAACCGGATCCCCTGCACGCCAGCACCTACGGCGTGGGCGACGTGATCGGTGACGCGCTCGACCGGGGTGCGCGCGACATCGTGCTCGGATTGGGCGGCAGCGCCTCCACCGACGGCGGCGCGGGCCTGCTGCAAGCCCTCGGCCTGCGCATCCTCGATGTCGACGGCCACGAATTGCCCTGCGGGGGAGCGGCTCTCGCGCGCGCCGTACGCGTGGACCGCAGCGATCTGCATCCCGGCCTGGCCGATGCGACCGTGACCCTGGCCAGCGATGTGGACAACCCGCTGCTCGGTCCCGACGGCGCGGCCGCCATCTACGCCCCGCAGAAGGGCGCGGACCCCGAGCAGGTCACCACTCTCGAAGCGGCACTGAAGAATTGGGCCGCCGTGCTCGGGCCGGAATGGGCGGACCGGGCGGGTGCGGGCGCGGCGGGCGGCACCGGATTCGGGGCGCTGGCCGCTCTCGGCGCGCGACTGCGCCCGGGCATCGAGCTGATCCTCGACCTCATCGACTTCCCGGCCCAGCTGAAGGACGCCGACCTGGTCGTCACCGGGGAGGGCTCACTGGACGCGCAGAGCCTGTCCGGCAAGGCCCCGATCGGGGTCTGCCGCGCGGCCCGGGCGGCGAGCCTGCCGGTCATCGCGGTCGCGGGCCGGGTGCGGCTGACCCCGGACCAGGTGCGGGGCGCCGGATTCGAGGCGGCCTACGCGCTGTCGGAATTGGAGCCCGACCCGGCCCGCAGCATGGCGGATGCCGCGGATCTACTGGAACGGATCGGTGAGCGGATCGGCGGAGCCTAGGCGGACGGGGTGAGCGCGCGGCCGGGAATCCGGTTCCGATTGCGGTCGCCCCACTCCTCCAGCGGTCGCAGGGCCGCGCTGAGCTCCTCGCCCAGCTTGGTCAGCGAATACTCCACGCGCGGTGGGATTTCCGGGAAGATCTCCCGGTGCACCAGACCGCTCGCCTCCATCTGCCGCAGGTTCTCGGTGAGCACCTTCTCGCTCACGCCGGTCAGCAGCTGCCGGATCTGCCCGAAGCGCTGCGTGCCCTCGGCCAGCACCCACATCAGGTGCAGTTTCCATTTGCCGCCGACCGCGCCGATGGCGATGGACATGCCGCACACCTCGTGATCCCCGTCACCGCCGGTACTCATCGCGCCCTCCTGACCAGATCGCCAACTTCCAGGTAAGCAACCGCACCCGCGGGTGCGGTCTTCCCGAGGCTACCGATCCCGGGCCACCATCGATTACGGCGCGCCACCACAGAACAGCCGAAATCGAAGGGGTACAGCATGTCCGATCAGCGCAATTCCGTCACCGTCATCGGCCTGGGCCCGATGGGCCGGGCGATGGTGAAGGCATTCCTGAAGGCCGGGGTCGAGGTGACGGTCTGGAACCGCAGCCCCGAGAAGGCGGACGCCATGGTCGAGCTCGGGGCGAAGCGGGCGGGCACCGTCGCCGAGGCGCTCGACGCCAACGAGGTGACGGTGCTCAGCCTCACCCACTACGCGGCCATGTACGACGTTCTCGGGCCGGACGCGGATCGCCTGCGCGGCAAGGTGATCGCCAACCTGTCCTCGGATTCACCCGAGCAGTCGCGCCGGGGCGCGGCGTGGGTGCGGGAGCGCGGCGCCGAATTCCTGTCCGGCGGCGTCATGTCGGCGGGCAACAATATCGAGCACCCGGCGTCGTACATCTTCTACAGCGGCCCGCGCGCGGTCTTCGACGCGCACGCCGAGCTGCTGCGCCCACTCGGCCCGCAGGAATACCTGGGCGCGGATGACGGTCTGGCCCAGGTCTTCTACCAGGGCCTGCTCACCATCTTCCATCCCTGGCTGCTGGCCTTCGACCAGGCCACGGCCATGATCGCCCGGGCAGGCCACGACATCGCGCAGTTCGTGCCGTTCGCGGTGCGCTCCAATGCCGCCTTCCCGTACTTCATGGAGCAGTTCTCGGTGCGGAACGCGAGCGGCGGCTGGGCCGACCTGGCGGGGCTGCGCATGATGGACGCGGGCGCCCAGCACGTCATCGACGCCAGCGAGGAGGCCGGCGTGGACGCCACGCTCTCGCACACCGCCCAGGAGTTCTGGCGCCGGGCGGTGGCCGCCAGCCTGGCGGCCGGGAACCCGGTGTCGACCTATGAGCTGATGGCTCAGGCGGTTTCGGAGCCGATGCGCGGGAATGGGGTGGTGGAGAAGATGATCTCCACCGGCACCTCGAAATAGGTCGCCAGCCGCAGCGCCAGGTGCAGGCTCGGGCTGTACTCGCCGCGCTCCAGATAGCCGACCGTCTGATAGTGCACGCCCAGGGCCTCGGCCAGTTCCCGCCGCGAGATACCGCGCTCGGCCCGCAACATGGCGATCCGGTTGTAGATGACCTCGCTGTTAGTAGGCACGCGCCATGGCCCTCTCGCGGCGGGCCGCCACCGCCGCACCCGATTCGCGGCGGGCCATGCGGCGCAACACCATCGGCGCGATCAGGATGCCCGCGACCGCCCACACGCCCAGCACCGCGACGGTCTCCAGGTGCCGCCAGGAGTGGGTCAGCTCCACCACCGAAGCACTGTCGGGCAGCATGGCCGAGCGCATGCCCAGGCCCATCCAGTAGATGGGGAACACCTGCGCCACCACCTGCAGCCAGCCGGGCAGGCCGGTGATGGGGTAGAAGATTCCGGAGATCGCCACGAGACCCATGATGGGGAACGAGACGAAGCCGATGCTGCGCGGGCTGTCGAACGCCGAGCCGATGATCGCGCCCAGCGGCAGGCACGCCAGCAGACCGAGCGCCAGGATGCCGATCAGGGTGGCCCACGCGCCGACGCTGTCCAGGCTCACCCCGCCGATGGCGAACAGGCCGAAACCGAGGATCAGGGCCACCTGCACCACGGTGACGCCGGAGACCGCGGTGACCTTGCCGATCAGATAGCCCAGCATCCCGTTGGGAGTGGCCTTGGCGCGCAACAGGGTCCCGTCCTCGCGATCCATGGCCAGGCCCTGGGCGATGCCGAACATGCCGGTGAAGGCGACCAGCATGCCGAGCACGCTGGGCAGCGCCAGCGCGCCCAGGCCGACGCCGGTGCCCTCGAAGTCGCCGTGCCGCATGAAGAACACCGCGACCATGGTGGCCACCGGCCAGAAGAACTGCGAGAAGATGTCCATCCCGTTGGTGAGGGTCTGCACCACTTCGATGCGCCCGCGCCGGAGCCCGGCCCGGATCGCCATGGTCGTCGGGTTCATCGGGCCACCTCTTCCAGACTGTGCAATTCGATGTCGCCCTGACCGGATTCGAACCGCTGGACCAGGGTCATGTAGGTGTCCTCGAGCGAGGCGCGGCGCACCTCCAGCTCCTCCACGGCCTCGCCGAACTGCTTGAACAGCTCGTGGACGAACTTGGTGGACTCGGTGGTGGTGTGCACGAAGCGCTGCCCGTCGCGGGTCCACTTCACCTCGGCCTCACCCGCGATGCGGCGGGAGAGCTGATCGGCGGAGCCGTCGGCGATGATGCGGCCGCCCGCCAGGATCAGGATGCGGTCGGCCAGCTTCTCGGCCTCGTCCAGATCGTGGGTGGTGAGCAGGATGGTGGTGTGGTCGTCGTCGGCGAGACGGTGCACCAGGTCGTGGAATTCACGGCGCGCCTGCGGATCGAAGCCCGCGGTCGGCTCGTCCAGGAACAGTAGTTCGGGGCGGCCGACGATGCCGATGGCCACGTCCAGGCGGCGACGCTGGCCACCGGACAGGGTCATCACCTTGGCGTCCGCGTGCTCGGTGAGGCCGACGGCGGCGATCAGTTCGTCTGTGTCCCAGGGCCGTCGGATGGCGGGGGTGGAGTAGGGCGCGTAGAACATGCCCAGGTAGTCGAGGAGTTCGCGCACCCGCCATTTGCCGTGGTCGCGCCACGATTGCAGCACCACGCCCAGGCGCGCCCGCCAGGCTTCGCCGCCGTGCGCGGGGTCGGTGCCGAGCACCTCGACCCGGCCCGCCGAGCGCATGCGGAAGCCCTCGAGGATCTCGATGGTGGTGGTCTTGCCCGCGCCGTTGGGACCGAGCAGGGCCAGCACCTCGCCGCGATGCGCCTGGAAACCGACCTCGTGCAGCACGTCGCGCGTGCCGTAGCGCATACGCAGATTCTCGACGTCGAGTACAACGTCCTCGCCGACCGTCATGACACCCCTCGGTAGTAGAAGACGGATCTTATGTAGCATAACTACTATATTTTGAGGTGCTCAAGCTATTTGTCCAGAACGTAAAAAAGGGCCCGGCTCTGGGGAGAGCCGGGCCCTTCGTCGAAGGATTCGCGCCGATCGGCGCGTGCTGGGGAACCGGTCAGCGCGTGCTGAGGAACTCGATGGCCGCCGCGTAGCCCTGGATGCCCATGCCCGCGATCACCGCGGTCGCGATCGGGGACACGAACGAGTGGTGCCGAAACTCCTCGCGGGCGTGCACATTGCTGATGTGCACCTCCACGATCGGCACCTCCGGGATCACCAGCGCGTCCCGCAGCGCCACCGAGGTGTGGGTGAGCCCGCCCGGGTTGATGACGATGCCGGACTCCACACCGCGGGCGGCGTGGATGCGGTCGATCAGCGCGCCCTCGTGATTGGACTGGAACGCCACGATCTCGCGATCGAACCGGGCCGCGGTCTTGCGGCACAGTTCGACCACATCGTCGAGCGTGTCGGCCCCGTACACCTCGGGCTGACGGGTGCCCAGCATGTTCAGATTGGGGCCGTTGAGCACCAGGATCGGACCGGTAGCAGGCATGCGCCCACTCTATCGGCCGGTCCGGCGATCACAGGCCGCGCGGTCCCTCCGTCCGCAGATCGTCGACTTTGCGCATGGCCGTGCGCAATTCCCCGAGCCACTCCTCGGCGTGCTTGCCGGCCAGTTTGACCGTCCAGGCCAGCGCGTCGGAGCGGGAGCGGGCGACCCCGGCGTCGACGAGGGTGTCGAGCACCTTGCGCTCGGGCTGGCGCAATCGGGTCATGACCGGTACGGCCAGATGGGTGAACATGATTCGTTCGCCGTCCACGAGCACGCCCCAGGCGACATTGCGGCCGTAGCGGGCCTGCGCCTCCTGGGCGATCTGCATGCGGGCGGGCCGGGTGGACTCCCGGAAGCGGGCGAGCAGGCCCTCGCGGGTGGCCTGTGGGACGCCGGCCGGGGCCGCGTCGGCGGCGGGGGCGTCCGCGCCGGGTTCGGCGGCGGGGGCGGATTCGGCTGGGGGGAGGGGGAGTTCGCCGAGGACGACGATTTCGTCGCGATCGACCTCGAGGGTTGCGGGACCGGTGAACCAGTCGGCTGGCAATCTGCCAGCGAACCAGTCGGGGGCGTCCGAGACGTCAGGGAGGTCGGCCTGCTGCCAACCGCCGGTGCGTCCGAAGCCGGGTCCACGATGTCCGTGTCTCATGTTGGTCACACTCACTTACGGCATGGAGTTGTAATGCTGATTACAACGTTACGTCGAAATTGAGGGCGTGGGTTCCGCTCTGGGAGAACGGGGTCTCGAGGCATGGTCACGAATCGCGCGCGGGGCTGTCACCAGTGAGAACCGAATGGTCTACCGAGTCTCGAACACGCCAGTGCTGTAACCGACCGGTGATCATGTAACTGGTCCCTGCTGAACGATTTCGGCACTATGGTGATGCTCAGTATGTGCGCACCTGGTGGAGAAGGTGGCGCCGCGGCGTTCGGAGCGCGGTACCGTGGACCTGATGCTGATGTGGCCAGAGTGAAGAGTGGGCGATATGGATGTGTGGGGATCCCGCCGCTTCCGAGTTCGGGGTGCGATCGCACTCGCGGGTGTGGCGGCCGTCGCGATCGCGATGGGGTCGTGTGGGTTTCGGGACAAATCGACGGGCGCGGAGAACGTGGTCGAACAGTTCACCTCGCTGATCGACAAGAAGGACTACGACGGAGCGTCGCGACTGACCTCCTATCCGGCGGGCGCTTCGGCAACGCTGAAGCAAGTTTTCGAGGGCCTGGGGTCGGGTAAGCCCGACTACCGCGTGACCCAGTTCATCAAACTGGACGGTACGACTGGCCTCTTCTCCATGACCGGCGCCTGGAACTTCGGCGAGAACCGGAACTGGAAGTACGACCTCAACGGCACCGTCCGCAAACTCAGTGTGGGCTGGCGCATTTCGTGGGATCCCGCCCTGGTCATGCCGCAGCTCGACGCCAAGCGGACCGCCAAACTGGTCCGCACCGAGGCCCACCCCTCCCCGCGGGTGAACGACATCGTCGGCCAGCCGCTCATGACCGAGCAGACCATCAATGTGGTCAAGCTGGACCCGGCCAAGATCGCCGACCCGGTCGCCTCGACCAACGCGCTCGCCGCCGCCATCGCCCCCGTCGCCCCGCTCATCGACGGACCGGCCCTGATGCAACAGCTTTCGGCCGCGCAGGGCAAACCCATCACCGCGGTCAACCTGCGCGACGGCGACTTCGCCATCCTCGAACCGCGCATGGCCCCGATCCCGGGCGTGGTGCTGGAGAAGCAGCCCAAGCTCATCTCCGCCGACCGCCGGGTGTGGTCGCCCATGCTCGACGCGCTCACCAAGGTGTGGGACGAGAACCGCGACAGCCACTCCGGCTGGGGCGTGCAGCTGTTCGAGCCCGATGGGGCCATGGTCACCCAGCTCGCCGGGGAGCAGGGCCCGCCAGGACCCGACGTTCCGGGCACCATGGACCAGCACCTGCAGCGCGCCGCCGAGGACGCCGCGGTGAGCACCGGCTCGCCGACCTCCATCGTCGCCATCCAGCCCTCGAGTGGGGCCCTGGTCGCGGTCGCCCAGAACAGTCAGGCCAGTGAGCGCGGCAATATCGCCTTCACCGGGCTGTACCCGGTCGGCGGCATGATCGAGCTGTTCAAGAATGTCGCCGCGGTCACCAAACACAAAGCGCCGCAAGATGTCTCGGTCGGCGATGCCGCCGACGCGGCCAGCCTGCTCGGCATCGGCATCGACTTCCGGGTGCCCGGCCTCGACGAGACCACCGGCCGTCTGCCCACCGGGAAGAACACCGCCGAGAACGTCGGCCGCGGCAATGCCGCCGACTCGCTGCTGGCCAGCCCCTGGGGCATGGCCATCGCGGCGGCCGCGGTCGCGCGCGGGCAGGTGCCCAAGCCGATGATCGCCATCGGCCAGCCGGCCACCACCGAGGCCGACCTGGCCGCGCTGCCGCCGGAGGCCACCGACCGCTTGCGCGCCATGCTGCACGACGGCGGCGGCGCGCCGGAGATGGCCGCCCTCGGCCGGTATCGCGATGTCCAGGTCTACAGCGCCACCACCGGCAACAACGGGTGGCTGGTCGCGACCCTCGGGGATCTGGCCTTCGCCATCCACATCGAGGATCCCGACAGCGGCGACCTCACCGCTCGGGTGGCCGCCCGGCTGTTGCAGTCGCTGGCCACCCCGGACTAGCGGCGGTTCAGCGGGAGGACACCGCCTGCGCGGCCGCGCGCCAGCCGACCAGGAACAGCCCGAGGACGGTCGCGGCCACGATGACGAAGCTGACCGCGACGCCCTGACCCGACACCGCGCGCAGCAGCATGCCGCCCGCCAGCGTGCTCAGCCACACGATCACGCCGGTCGGCCACACCGTGCGGCCGTCGAAACGCCGTGCCGCCGAGACGCCTTCCCGGCCCGCCGCCACCGCCGCCGCGAGCACCCAGCCCAGCAGCAGCCCGGTGCCGAACGGCCAGAACGTGCGCAGCAGGCCCGCGGCGATCGCCTCGTCGTGACTGCGCCGCCCGATCGCGCAGAACACGATCACCAGGGCGACATCCACGACGAAGGGCACGAGTTTCTTCACGCGGGACAGGCTATCGGGCCGCCCGCGAACGCTCGTGCAGGGACACCACGCTAAAGATCCGGGGCGGCGGGGGAGCCCGGGTCCGCGGGAGGCGCTGCGCGGCGGCGGTCCGTGACCAGCGAATTGCCGCGCTCCTCGAACTCCTTCTCCAGTTCGGCGTCACCGGCCTGCGGCTTGCGGAACAGGAACAGGAACACGATCCAGCCGACGATCGCCACCAGGATGAAGCTCACCAGCCGGTAGAGGAAGGCGGCGGCCACGGCCTGCGCGGCGGGCAGCCCGGCCGCGGCGGTCAGCGAGTAGATGAGGGTCGCGTCCACGTAGACGATGCCGCCGGGAGCCAAAGGAATGGTGCCCACGGCCTTTCCGGCCGCGAAAGCCAGCATGAGCGCCGCCCAGCGCGGGTCCGCGCCCACCGCGTAGCAGGCGAATCCCAGGCAGGCGACGTCGGCGAGCCGGTGTACCAGTGCCCAGGCCACCACCCACGCGCCATCGCGTTTGCCCAGGTCCACCGATTCCAGCTGGGACATGATCTCCTCGATCTTGTCCATGCCGTCGTCCGCGGGTCTGCGTCTGATCCGGTTGACCAGGTGCAGGATTCGCTGCAGCAGGCCCTGCACCCCGTCCGGGTGCCGGGACACGTAGTTCACCGCCCAGATCAGCAGCGCGACCGTGCCCAGCGTCAAGATCACCTTGGCCGGACCCACCCGGTCCCCGGCCAGCACCGTGCCGAACAGGCCCAGTAGCGCCAGCCCCGCCGCCGCCACCACGCCCGACATCACCAGCTGCCAGGACGCCACGATCGGGCTCGCTCCCCAGCGGCGGGTCTGGCGGTAGGTGAAGGCGGTCGAGAACACCTGACCGGCGGGCAAGGTCAGCGACATACCGGTGGAGCCGTACACCACCGACACCGACTTGCGCTGACTCACCTCCACGCCGCCGGCGTGCAGCAGCTGTTTCTGGATGCGACCGAACCCGGACATGGAAACCGCCTGCATGAGGATGCAGGCGGCGACCCAGCCCCAATGTATTTCGGTGAGGTTCTTCCAGGATTCGTGCAGGCGGGGATATAGGTAAATGCCCTCGGAAATCAGCAGTCCCACGAGCGCGGCGCCCAGCACCCATTTGGCCCACCAGAATCTGCCACGGCGCGCGTTGTCCGCGGGCGGCGTGGGTTCGCCGTCCAGCTCACCATGGGCCGTCACGTCGTCAGCCTAACGAACTCGCCGCCGCCTCGTCTGCAGCAGCGGGGTCGGTGCTTTCCCGCGGCCACGCCAGCCGGGTTTTCCGGCGGCGGCCACGCAGTTGCACTTCTTCTCCGGTCTGCCAATGCCGCTGTTCGTTCTCATCGGCGAAGAACAGGGCACTCGACGAGGTCAGGACGCGTTCGGGCCGATCTTTCGCGAGTTCGGTCAGACGCGACGCCTCGTTCACCGGATCGCCGATCACGGTGTATTCGAAACGATTTGCACCGCCGATATTCCCGGCCACCGCGAGCCCGGCCGAGACGCCGATCCCGATATCCAGGCCGACCACCTCGCGCAGGGCTTCACGCAGTTCACGGGCCGCGGCCAGGGCCGCGGTCGGCGCGTCGGGGCGATCCAGCGGCGCACCGAAGATGGCCAGCGCGGCGTCGCCCATGAATTTGTTGATGAGCCCGTGATGGCGGTCGATGACATCGACCACGACCCGGAAGAACTCGTTGAGCAGGCTGACCACTTCGGTCGGCGGGCGTTCCGCCGCGGTCGCGGTCGAGCCGACCATGTCCACGAACAGGACCGCCACGAATCGGGTTTCACCGCCGAGTTCGGTGCCGTACTCCAGGGCGCGCCGGGCCACATCCTCGCCGACATGCTGACCGAATAATTCCTGCAGTTCCCGGCGTTTCGCGGCCTCGCCCATCATTCGGTTGAAGCCAACCTGCAGCAGCCCGATCTCGGAGCCGTCGAAAACTTCCACCTGCACATCCCGGGCGCCTTCCTGCACCCGGTCGATGGCCTGGCTGAGCTGGCGGATCGGATCGGAAATGGACGAGCCGGTGAGCATGGAAAGCGCCAGCGCCTGCATGATCACCACGCCGCACAGCAAGAGAATCGAGACCGCCAGCGACTGCGCGGAAAATTGGACGCGAGAAGAAATCTGGGTGACGCACAGCAGCACGATGGCGATGGTCGGCGCGAAGGTGCCCATCCCCCAGGTCATGGCCATCCGGGTGCCGACACCCGCGGTCAGGGTGTGGTCGAAGGCCCCCACGGTCAGCGCCTCGGCCGCGACCGGCCGCAGAATCCGTTCCCCCAGCATGTAGGTGAAGCCGAAAACGATGGTGGCGGCCATACATTCGGTGACGATCACCGCCGCCGCCAGCTCCGGGGTGCGCACGATGATCAGCGAGGCCAGCACCGCGCCGCCGATCAGCCACAACACCAGATGCACGATGGCCTGCCGCAACGGGGCGTGCAGCGCCGCCATCTGCTCTTGCCGCGACGGCGGCCCGCCCCGCATCTGCCACCGCATCACCGGCCGCAGCATCAGCGCCGACGCCGTCACGCTCAGGAATCCGCCGATCACGAAGACCAGCGCGGGCACCAGCAGCCCGGTCTCGCGGGTCGCGCTGGTGCCGCCCTCCGGCACCGGCAACCCGTACTCGATGAACGCCCACACCAGGACAGCGCCGAACGCGTTGGCCGCGAGCATCGAAGCTAAGTACAGCGGCCAGCGGGTATGCATGGTCTGTTTGACCGCTTCCAGGGGCGCTGACACGAGCTCCAATCTAGCGGTGCTCGATTGCCCTCCGCTTCGCTGCGGGCGGGTTCGCGGCGCTGGAGGTCTCGTCGGTCCAGAACGAGACGCGCCGCGAACCTCCATGGAATCGCCTGAGATAGGCAGGTCGGAACGGTGTTTCCCGGCACGCGCCTAGGACGGGGAGCCGTGCGGGCACAGTAGGCTCGCCGGTGTGAGCGAGGAGCAGGCACTGTCCAGCAGATCCGACGAGCCCGGCGGAGTACGGCGGCGCGACGCGGAGGCTGTGCACCCGCTCGTCCGGCAGACCGCGGAATGGAGCTGGCGGCTGCTCCTCATTCTCGCGGCGGTGGTCGCGGTCGCGTATCTGGCACGGCGGCTGTCCACGGTGACGATTCCGATTTCCATCGCGCTGCTGGGCGCGGCTCTGATGGCGCCGCTGGTCAATTGGATGCAGCGGTTCGGGGTGCCGCGGGCCATCGGGGTGCTGGTCGCGCTGATCGGGTCGCTCGGGATCCTGGCCGGGATCATGACCTTCGTCGTGGAACAGTTCGTCTCCGGTGTGCCGCAGCTGTCCGACGAGTTCAAGACCTCCGTGCACCAGGTGCAGGACTGGCTGATCAACGGGCCGCTGCACCTGAGCAACGATCAGATCCGCAACGCCGGCGACACCATCGTCAAGACCGTCGAATCCAACAAGGACGCGCTCACCAGCGGGGCGCTCACCACCGCCACCGTCATCGGCGAATTCTTCACCGGCGCGTTCCTGACGCTGTTCATCCTCATCTTCTTCCTCTACGGCGGCGACCAGATCTGGGAGTTCTGCACCCGCATCGTCCCGACCGCGCACCGGGCGCGGGTGCGGGCGGCCGGACGGCTCGGCTTCGGCACCCTCACCGGCTTCGTCCGCGCCACCGTGCTGGTGGCGGCCGTGGACGCCATCGGCATCGGCGCCGGCCTGGCCATTCTCAATGTGCCGCTGGCGCTTCCGCTGGCCTCGCTGGTCTTCATCGGCGCGTTCATCCCCATCGTGGGTTCGTTCATCGCCGGCTCGGTGGCGGTGTTCATCGCCCTCATGACCAAGGGCCTGGTCACCGCGCTCATCGTGCTGGGCATCACGGTGGCGGTCATGCAGCTGGAAGGCCATGTGCTGCAACCGTTGCTGATGGGCCGCGCGGTGCGCATCCACCCGCTGGCCGTGGTGCTGGCCATCGCGGCGGGCGTGGTGCTGGCCGGGCTGGCGGGCGGTCTGCTGGCGGTCCCGTTCGTAGCGGTGCTCAATACCGCCATCCGCTCGCTGCTCGCCGATTCGCCGCAGGAGCTCTACCAGGAGCTGCACAGCGGCGACCCGGACAAACCGATGTTCAGCGCCGAACCCGACCGGCCCGACCCCGACCGGTACAAGATCCCGCTGCCGGCGGCCGCGGACGAGCGCCCGGCGATCCCCGCTCCGAAGCCCGCGGGCGGAACGGCGACACCGGGGACCGAGGGTGACACCGGGGCCTGAACCCGATCCCGCCTGGGGGGCGACCGCGCCGCTGTGGCGGGCGGTGCAGGCGTTCCGGCTGGTCACCCTGCTGTACGCGGTCGGCCAGCAGATCGCCTCGGTGCCGCACTACACCAATCAGCGGCTGAGCTGGGCGCTGATCGCCGTCATGGCGGTGTGGTCGGGCATTTCCGCGATCCTGTTGTCGCAGTGGCGGATCCGCCACGAGCCGCGGGTGCGCACCGGTGTGGTGATCGGCGACCACGTGGTGGTGATCGCCCTCATCTTCGCCACCCGGCTGGTCGCGCCGTACGACTGGTACCACGGCCACCAGACCCTGCCCACCACGCTGTGGGCCGCCAATGCCGTGGTCTCCGCGGCGATCCTGTGGGGACCGTTCGGCGGCATCTGCTCGGGGCTGCTGGTCTCCGCCGCCGTCATCACCGCCCGCGCCCAATGGGATGTCGATGTCTGGCGCGACGCCACGCTGCCGGTGCTGATCTCGGTGGGCCTGGCCCTGGGCCTGGCCTCCAACACCGCCCGCCGCGCCCACGCGCAGCTCCAGCGGGCCATCCGGCTCACCGCCGCCGCCCAGGAACGCGAACGGCTGGCCCGCCAGGTGCACGACGGCGTCCTCCAGGTGCTCAGCTACATCAAGCGGCGCGGGAACGAGATCGGCGGGCCGACAGCGGAACTGGCGCAGCGGGCGGGGGAGCAGGAGGTCGCGCTGCGGGTGCTCATCTCCGAACAGGGCGAACCCGCCGACGTCAGCGGGGTGGACGAGGACCTGCGGCCGCTGCTCACCGCGCAGACCACGCCGTCCGTCTTCGTCTCCACGCCCGGCGATCCGGTGCTGCTCGGGCACTGGGCGGCCCGCGAGGTCGCCGCGGCCGTCGCCGCCGCCTTGGCGAATGTGGTCCAGCACGCCGGACCGGGCGCGAAAGCCTATGTGCTGCTGGAGGATATGGGTGACGAGATCGTCGTGAGCGTGCGCGACGACGGTCCGGGTATTCCGCCCGGGCGGCTCGCGGAGGCCGAAGGGCAAGGGCGCATGGGTGTTTCGCGCTCCATCATCGGCCGGGTCGCCGCGCTCGGCGGCACCGCGCAGCTGCTGTTCGAGGCGGTACCCGAGGACGGCGACGAGGGGGCGGGCGCGGAATGGGAGTTCCGGATTCCCGTCGAACGGCCACAATGAGAGCGGAGGCGGACATGAGCGAAGCGGCGGACCGGATCACCGTGATGGTGGTCGACGACCACCCGATCTGGCGCGACGGCGTCGCCCGCGACCTGGCCGAGGCCGGGTTCGACGTGGTCGCCACCGCCGACGGCGTGCGCTCGGCCGGAGCCCGCGCCGCCGCCGTCCGCCCGGCCGTCGTGCTGATGGACATGCAGCTCCCCGACGGCAACGGCGCCGACGCCACCGCCGAGGTGCTGCGGGTCTCCCCGCGCACCCGGGTGCTGGTGCTGTCCGCGTCGGCCGAACGCGACGACGTGCTCGACGCCATCAAGGCCGGGGCCACCGGCTACCTGGTCAAGAGCGCCTCGGCCACCGAACTCCTCGACGCGGTGCACGCCACCGCCGCCGGCCAGGCGGTATTCACCCCCGGCCTCGCCGGACTGGTCCTCGGCGAATTCCGCCGCATCGCCAGCACCCCCGCCGACCGCGACGAACCCCATCGGCCCGCGCTCACCGACCGCGAGACCGAAGTGCTGCGGATGGTGGCGAAAGGCTTGTCCGCCAGGCAGATCGCCACCCGGCTGGGGCTGAGCCACCGCACCGTCGAGAACCACGTGCAGTCCACGCTGCGCAAACTCCAGCTCGGCAATCGCGTCGAACTGACCCGGTACGCCATCGAACAGGGCCTCGAGTAGGGGAGCCGGTTCAGGGATTGCCCTGATGCGGTGACCGGTCCGGGCTCGCTAGCCTCGAAGACATGGGAGGTCCTGAAGCGGTTTCCGCGCTCGAGACCGGCACCGTGATCGGCGACCGGGATCTACGGGTATCTGATGTAGAACGCGAACATGTCGGACGGCTGCTGCAGCGAGCGGTCGGGCTGGGCATGCTGTCGCTGGGGGAATTCACCGAGCGCATGGACACCGCGCTCGCGGCCAAGACCCGCGGCGAACTCAACGCGGTGCTGATCGATCTGCCGGGGGTCCGGCTGGTCGGGCAGCCCGCCCCCGCCGCGCCGCATTACGTGGCGCCGCAGCCCCGATTCGTGAGTGGGCCGCCGCGTCTGCCGCAACCCATGCCCGGCAATGTGATTCGCGCGCGCATGTCGAGCGTGCATCGCAGGGGCGTCTGGCACGTGCCGCCCAGCCTCGTGCTGAACAGCATGATGGGCAGCGTGCACCTGGACTTCACCCAGGCCGTCATGTCCACCCAGGTGGTGGAGATCCACGTGAACGACACCTGCAGCTCGCTGGAACTCATCCTGCCCGCCGAGGCGACCGTGGACCTCAATGCCATCGACCTGATCGGGTCCAGCGCCAACACCAAGGTGCGCAGCGGGCCGCCGATGGGTCCGTTGCACATCATCGTGCGCGGGAGCCTGCGATTCAGCTCCGTCACCGCCAAGCACCCGTTCGGGACCAACTGGAAGCGCTTCCTCAACGGGGCGTGAACCGGTCGGCGGGAGCCGGAGCCGGACGGTAGGGTCACGCCCATGGTGGAAGGCGTCCCGGCCCCCGAGGCAGTGCATCGAACCGGCCGCGGCGAACCGCTGCTGCTGTTGCACGGCGTCCTGCTCACCTGGCAGTCCTGGGGCGGCGTGCTCGACGACCTGGCCGCGAGCCACACCGTGCTCGCCCCCACCCTGCCCGGGCACTGGGGCGGACCCGAGGCGGCGCGTCCCGCCACCGTGACCGCCCTGGTCGACCACTGCGAACGGCTGCTCGACGAATCCGGTTGGGGCACCGTCCATATCGCGGGCAACTCGCTGGGCGGCTGGATCGCCTTGGAACTCGCCGCCCGCGGCCGGGCCCGCTCCTGCACCGCCATCGCGCCCGCCGGACTGTGGCGCACCCCGGCCGCCGCGGATTCGCTGCTGCGCCGGTTCCGTGCCTTCGGGCCGCTCATCGGGCTGGGCCCCGGCCAGCAGCCGACCATGCCGTCCCTGCTGCGCAGCCTGCTGTTGCCGCTGCTCGCCTACCGGCCCGCCGCCGTGCCGAACCCGCTCGCCAAGGCCATGACCGCGGCCATCACCGAATGCGCCATCGTCGACGACCTCGCGACCGACCCCGAGCTGCCGGTGGGCTTCACCGGCCTCGCCGAGCTCGACGTCCCCACCACGATCCTGCTGCCCGAACACGACCGGGTGCTGCCGCCGCACGTCTACGCGCCCCTCACCCCCACCGCGGCCGTGCAGATCCGGCCGCTGCCGGACCTGGGCCACGTCCCCATGCTGGAAGCGCCCGACCTGATCACCGCCGAGATCACCGCGACCATCGCGCGCGCGGCCGCCCACTCCGCCTGACCGCTCGACTGCGACTCGCGTAGTAATCGCCCGGCACCCGGGTGTTTCTACTCATGTGGCAGAACCTCCAGGTCGGGAGCATTGCGGGCATGAATCCCGCCATCGATCCCCGCCTGATCGCGCGGCTGTCGACCGAATTCACCTCGCTCGGCGAGCACCTGAACATCCTCGGCCGCGACCTCGACACCCTGCACACGCAGGTTCTCGCCGAAACCATGCGCACCGCGGCACAGACCGCGACCGGTACGGGCGTTGCCGGAGCGGGCAGTTCTGAGGCCCCTTCGACCGTCTCGGTCACGGAACGGCGGACGGACCAGGGCGTTCCGGGCACACTCGATGAAGTTGCAGCTGCTGAGCAGGGCGGACCGCCGGTTCAGGGGACGGTTCCGACGGGGCAGGAGGTTCCGGCCTGGAGTGCGCCGGGGTCCGGCCCGGCCGGGGCCGCGCCCATATGGGGGCAGTCACCCGTGGGCGTGCCGGGATGGCCTGCGCAGCAGGGGGTTCCGACCCCGGGAGCGCCCGGCGCTGGTCCGGCGGCCGGGTGGGGGCAGCCGCCCTCGTCAGGTATCGGAATGCCCGGGGTGCCGGGTGCGCCGATCCCACCCGCCTCCGGTTGGATCCCGCCGTCGGGTCCGATGGGAATGCCTGGGGCGCAGCCTGTCCCAGGTCCGGTAGGCGCGGCTGGGCCGGGGTGGGCCGGTCCGGGTGCGCAGCCGCTGTCGCCGATGCCCGGGTTACCGCAGCAGCGGCGCGTGGTGGCCGGGCGGCCGGTGCGGGAGCCGTGGTGGCAGCGGGAAGGTGTGATCAGCCGGGTGCTGGCCGTGGCCGGGGTGGCGGTCACGTTGATCGGCGTGGTCATGCTGCTGGTGCTGGCGGCGCAGGCCGGGTTCTTCGGGCCGGTGCCGAGAGTTGTTGCCGGTGGACTGTTCTCGGCCGCTCTGGTGGGGGTCGGGGCGCGAGTGTTCGCCGAGCCGGGGGGCCGGGTCGGGGGAATCGCATTGGCGGCCACCGGTATCGCCGGGGGATATCTGGATGTCGTCGCCATGACCACGATGTACCGGTGGCTGGATCCCATTGTCGGGTACGTGGTGGCGTTCGGGATCGCGGCCGGGGGCGTGGCGCTCGCCATGCGGTGGAACTCCCAGGGTCTGGCCGTGCTGGTCACCGCCGGGGCGGCGGTGCTCGCGCCGTTCGTGTCGAGCGAGTTGATGCTTCTCGTCGGCTTCCTGATCGTGTTGCAGATCGCCGCCCTGCCGGTGCAGTTGGTGCGGGATTGGCCGTGGCTGCACGTGTTTCGGACGATTCCGGCGGTGCTGGTGACCCTGCTCGCGGTGGCCGGCACGGCCCTCGATGCGGGCGCGGGCCCGGACCGGTATCAGGCGCTGGCCGCCGCGATCGTCATCGCGGTGACCGGGCTGGCCGGTGCGGTGCTCGCCGGGCGGCTGCGGGCGGGTGACGTGACCGCGAGTCTGAGCTTCGGGGCGGCGACCGTTCCCATGCTGGCCGCGCCCGTGCTGTTCTCCGGGCGTACCGGGCCGACGGTGGTGGCCGGTGCGGTCGCGGCGGTGCTGCTGCTGGTCGCGGCGGTGCCGTGGGTGCCGAAACTCGGTGCTGCCGCGCGTATTCCGGGGCACCTGGCGGTGGTGTCCGCGCTGGCCGGCGCGGTCGCGCTGCTCGAGGCGTGTGTCGGCGTGACCGAGGTGCGGACGCTGCCGACGGCGCTGTTCGTGGTCGCCATGGGCTTCCTGGCGGTGGCCGGACAGCAGCGGTCGCGGTTCGCGGCGGCGCTCGGCGCGGCCTACGGCGGGCTGGGGGCGCTCGTGTTCCTGTTCCGCGCCGACCCGGCCACGCTGGCGGGGCAGGCGGAAGCCGAAGCGCACCTGGGTATTTCGACCGCGCTGTCGGCGGTGCTCCTGCTCGCGGTGCTGGCGGTCGCGGCCTGGACCGCGCGTCGTCTGGGTCTGCTCGACCGGGAGTCCGACGCCACCGTCCTGTCGGTGTCCGCCGGGATCGGCGGGCTGTACGCGGTGACCGCCCTGACCGTCTCGCTCGGCGTCGCCACCGGCAGCCGCGACGGGTTCCTCGCCGGACACGGCATCGCCACGGTGATCTGGATGGCCGCGGCCACCGCAGCCCTGCTGTTCGGTCTGCGCCGTCTCTCGCGCAGGTCGCCGCAGGCGAAGGTGGCACTGGTGGCGGGCCTGTTGCTCACCAGCGCGGCCCTGGCCAAGCTGTTCCTGTTCGACCTGGCGACCCTGGCGGGCCTGCTGCGCGCGGCGGCGTTCCTGGTGGTGGGTGTGCTGCTGCTGATGGTCGGCACCCGCTACGCGCGGGCCTTCGCCGATCTGAACGCACGCACCTAGAGCGGTGAAAAAGGAAGGCCCGGCCGAGGATTCGGCCGGGCCTCCCGCGTCGTATCGCGTCAGTCGTTGTTCTGGCGACGCAGCAGTTCGTTGACGCTCACCTGCTGCCCCTCACCACCGCGGTGCTTGGCGTCGTCCTCCTCCGGCTTGCCGGGACGACGACGGGAGGTGCGCAGATCCGACATCCACTGCTCGATGCTGCTGCGCCCGCCGCCGTCCTCGGGCTGCTCACCGGCCGCGTGATGCGCCGGATGATGTTCCGCGGGAGCGGCTTCCGGCGCGGGCTGCTCGCCCTCCGGCTGCGGCTGGTACAGCTGGGCCCGAGTGGCCGGATGCGGCGCGATCTTCGGCACGGGCGGCGGCAGCACCCGCTCCGACCCGACCGTGGAGGCGGGTGGTGTCGCCTCGGGCTGCGGCACCGGGGTGACCGGCGGTGCGGGCTGCGAGATCGACGGCACCGAACTGGCCGGCGTGACCGGGGCGGGCGGGGGCGTGAAACTCACGTCCTGGCCGTACGCCTGGCTCTCGGTGGGCGCGGCGGGCTGTTCGGGCTTGCGCTGCGGCAGACCGGGGGCGGAACCGCGTGCGGGCGAGGCGAAGTCGCCGATCGGGGTCACCGGACCGCGGGGCGCGGCGGACTCGGCGGGTCCGGCCGGGGCGACCGGCGGGACGGAACCGAGTTCGGTGGTCGGCGCTTCCGAGGCGGCCGCACTGATCACCCGGCGTGGGGCCAGCGGCGGAACCGACTCCGCGGGCGCGCCATAGCTCTCCGACGCGGTCCCGAAGGTCTCCACCGGCGGGCTGAAGGTCGCCTCGGTGCTGGGTTCGGTGATGCCGGTGGGCTTGGCGAAGGCTGGGGGCGCGGTGGTCGACGGCGTGACGCCGAAGCCGGGACGCGTGGTGGCGGACGGGAATCCGGTCCGGGGGCGCTCCGGTTCCGGCGCGGGCGCGGCGTTCTCCACCTGCTGCGCGGTGTTCTCCGGCGGCTGCGGCGTGTTGTCGGCGGGCGGCGTGGACTCGGCCGGCGTCACCGTGTCGATGCGCTGGGTCGGGGCCTCGCTGTCCACGTCGACGGTGCGGCGCGGGCGCGGCTTGCGCGGGCGCGCGGGCGTGGAACCGTCGGAGACGATCGGGATCTGCATGGTGACCGGGTCGGTGATCGGGGTGGTCTTGACCAGGTCCACCACCTCGCCGCCGCCGGGCCGCTCATCGTCGAGGATGGGCTCGCCCAGGCCGATCTTCTGCTGAACCTTCTTCATCCACTTGGGCGCCCACCAGCAGTCGTCGCCGAGCAGTTTCATGGTGGCCGGGACCAGCAGCATGCGCAGCACGGTCGCGTCGATGAACAGCGCCGACACCATGCCGTAGGCGATGTACTGCATCATCACCAGGTCGGAGAACGCGAACGCGCCCGTGACGACCAGCAGGATGAGCGCGGCCGCGGTGATGATGCGGCCGGTCTGCGCGGTGCCCGCGCGCACCGCCTCGGTGGTGCTCGCGCCTTGCGTGCGCGACTCCACCATGCGGGAGAGCAGGAACACCTCGTAGTCGATGGACAGGCCGTAGACCACGGAGATGATCAGCACCAGCACCGGCGACATGATCGGCTGCGGCGTGAAGTTCAACAGACCCGCGCCGTGACCGTCGATGAAGATCCAGGTCAGGATGCCGAGCGTGGACCCCAGGCCGAGCGCGCTCATCAGCGCCGCCTTGATGGGCAGCACCAGCGAGCCGAAGGTGAGGAACATCAGGATGGTGGTCACCAGCACCACCAGCGCGATCATCAACGGCATGCGGTCCAGCAGCGCGCTGATCGAATCCTGTTCGATGGCGGGCTGGCCGGTGACCATCAGGTCGACGCCCTCGGGCACCTCCATGGCGCGCAGCACCTCGATGGCGGCGGCCTTGTCCGCGCCCTTCTCCAGGCGGCCTTCCGAGACCCACACGTTGGAGCCGTTCGGCGGCTTCGACGGGATCTGGAACTTGCCGTTGGACAGCAGGCCGGGCGTATCCGCGTTGGCCGCGCTGATGAGCGGTCCGACACTGCGCGAGTCGTCGGTGATGATGACCAGCTGCAGCGGATCGGACTTGCGCATCGGGAACACTTCGTCGAAGTGCTGCTGCGCCAGACGGGTCGAATTGTCCGGCGGGAGATAGGTTTCCGAGATGCCGCCGAACTGCAGGTTCTTCACCGGGATGATGAGCAGCAGCAGGCCGATGGTGATCGGGATGGCGACCTTCAGCGGGTGCTTCATGACCCACGCGGTCATCCGGCCCCAGAAGCCGTTCTCGATCTGCTCGGTGGTCTTCTCCTTGCGGAAACGCTTGAGGCCCAGGGCATCCACGCGCGGCCCGAGAATGGACAACAGCGCCGGCAGGACGGTGATCGCGGAGATCGCGGCCAGTGCGACGGTCGCGATGGTGCCGTAGGCCACGGACTTCAGGAAGCCCTGCGGGAACAGCAGCATGCCGGCGCTGGCGGCGATGATCATGGTCGCCGAGAAGATGACCGTGCGGCCGGCGGTCTGCACCGTGCGCCGCACCGCCGATTTGGTGTCGTAGCCGTCGGCCACTTCCTCCCGGAAGCGGCTGACTATGAACAGGCCGTAGTCGATGGCCAGGCCCAGGCCGATCATCGAAACCACCGGGGAGACGAACGAATTCACCTCGGTGAACTTCGTGATCCCCATGACGATGCCGTTCGCGCCGAGCACGGTGAGGCCACCGATGATCAGCGGCAGCGCGGCCGCGACGACGCCGCCGAAGATGAAGAACAGCAGGACGGCGACCACCGGAATCGCGATGATCTCCATGCGCTTCTGGTCCTGCGCCATGGTGTCGTTCAGGGTGCCCGCGATCGGCTGCATACCGCCGACCTCGACCGTCACGCCCGGAACGTCGAAGGCGTTCTTGACATTCCGGTAGTTGCGCATGATCTCGGTGTCGTTGTCGCCCTTGATGGCGACGGTCGCGAACGCATGCTTGCGATCCGGGCTCGCGGCCTGCGCCAGCTGCTGACCGGTCTCGGTCCGCCACGGAGACGCGTTGACCTGCGTGATCTCCGGATGCTGCTTGGGCAGGTTGTTCAGGGACTCGATGACCTTCTGATTCCAGGCCGGGTCATCGATGGTCCCGCCGTCGGGCGCGGTGTACAGCAGCACCACATCGCTGTTGTGGTCGCGGTTGTACACCTTGTCCTTGAGCTGCGCGGCCGCGGTCGACTCCGAGGTCGGGTCGTCCCATCCGCTGGAGCTGAGATGGTCCTCCAGCCCGAACCCGAACGCTCCCAATGAGAGCAGTGCGGCGACGACCACACCCAGGACGGTGTAGCGCAGCTTGTAGACCAGGTCGCCCCAGCGGGTGAACACTAAGCGACTCCTTGAGCGGGGCGGGAGGTGAGCAGGGCCGACAGCGGCCGGAACGGCTGCAGCCACGCACCCTCGTCGGGCAGCGAGTCGAGGCTGACCCTGGGCAGCGGTTCACGGAACACGCCCGGGATGTCCTCGAGGTCGATGAATTCGAGAATATCCGACGTGACGGCCCAACTCGCGTGCTCGCGGAAACCCAGCACCTGAACAGGCACGCCGGAAGCGGCGATCTCCTCGAGGGGCGCGCGGAACGCCTGCCCGTCGGCGGAGGCCACCATGATCCCGGCCAGTCCGGCGCCGCGGCGGCGTAGCTCGATGTGGCCGAGCATGTCGCTGTCCACGTCGGAGTCTTCGTCGATCTTGGGTTTGGCGAAGACGGCGTAGCCGACATTGCGCAGCGCCTCGACCCAGGGTCGCACCACATCGGCGGTGCCGGGGGCGATATTGGTGAAGACGGTGGCCTCGGGCTCCACCCGGCTGGTGCTGCCCACCGACAGTTCGGCGGTGCGGGCCAGCAGCCAGCGGCCCAGCGCGTCGAAGCGCGGGCGGTAGGCGGCGGTGGGGCGGCCGCCGAGGATGGCGCCCAGGCCCATATCGAGATTCGGTGCATCCCAGACCAACAGCACGCGGCGTACGTCGGTGGCGGTGCCGCCAATGGCTACGGCTGCGTTGCCGTGGAGCCCGGTGGTGCCCTGTAGTCCGGTCGAGTCGCCGCCGTGCATTATTCCGGCAACTTCCGCGACCTCCGGGGTCATCTCACTGACGCTCATGATTCGATCTTCCCCCAGATGAACTCGGTGATGGCGCTACCCGCGCGGAGTCCTTTGTTTTCGAACTTGGTAATCGGACGTTCGAAACCAATCGGTGCCTTGTTTCGATACGCGTCAGGGTCCCCACCGGTGGGCTCGTTCATGCCGATGAGCTGGGGTTCCGCATTGCCGTACAGGCCGATCCACTCCGCGTAGTCCGCGTGGTCGGTCGCGACGTGCAACACGCCGCCCGGAATCAGCCGACTTGCGATGAGTGCGAAGGTTTCCGGCTGCAACAGCCGCCGCTTGTGATGGCGGGCCTTGGGCCACGGGTCCGGAAAGAACACGCGCACGCCCGTCAGCGATTCGGGAGCAATCATATTTTCCAGGACATCCACGGCATCGCCGCGCAGCAGTCGGAGATTGTCGATCCCCTCCCGCTCCACCCGCTGCACCAGCTGCGCCAGACCCGGCTTGTAGACCTCGATGCCGATCAGGTTGAACTCCGGCTCGGCCTGCGCCATGGCCGCGGTGGCCGTGCCAGTGCCGCAGCCGATCTCGATGATCAGCGGGGCCGAACGGCCGAACCAGGCGTCGGCGTCCAGCTTTTCGTCGGACACGTCCTTGCCGATCACCGGCCACACCCGATCCCAGGCATCCTGGCGGGTGGGCGACACCGCGCCGCGGCGGGCGCGGAAGCTGGTGACCCGGGGATAGAGCCGGTTGCCGCCGACGGGGCGCTCGCGGCCGGCGGTCTGCTCCGACTCGGCGGCGGGGTTCTCCGAGTGACCGGGGTCACCGGCGGGGTCGGCGGACCGCGGCCCGGGAGCTGGCTCGGCAGAGGGGTTCGCGGCGTCGTTCACGGCGTCCATTGTCCAGTATTCGATCCTTGGCGCAGCAATCGACCACGGGTTCCGACGGCCAAGATCAATCCGGCTGCCAGGCCGGACGCCACACCGGACACGCCGACGCGACCACGCGCGATGACGACCGCACGGTGACTCACCTTGCGGTAGTTGCCATTTCCACCACCTGTCGCGGGGTGCTCCCGAGCCCGCGTCCCCGACCGCGCGGTCTTGATTGTGAGTTCCGTGAGAGTTTTCCGCCCCCACCTCCGCATCCGCCCGCTACGCTGCCCGCGTGCCGCCCCGGCGAACGCCGCGCATCCAGGTCACCGGCCGCGCCCGCGCCGGGAAAACCACGCTCTGCCGCGCCTTGTCCCTGCTCACCGCCGAGGAAACCGGCCCGCTCGACCGCCCCGGCCGCCCGAACCCCACCCTCGACGCCGACCTTCTCCTCTATGTCCTGCCCGGTCTGGCCGACGCCGCCGACCGGCGCATCCTCGCCACCCTCCCGACGGACCGGACCCTCGTCGCGCTGAACAAGGCCGACGCCATCGGTGTCCGCTGGTCCGACGCCGCCACCACCGCGGAGGCGCTCACCGCCGACCTCGGTCGTCCGGTCTTCCCCGTGGTCGCGGCATTGGCCGCGCGCACCCGTGCGGGCACGCTCGACGACGCCGACCTGACCGCCCTGCGCCGCCACCGCGACCGCCCGGACCCGCCCTTGGCCCTCTCCCACGACCTCTTCCTCACCCCGGGCCTCGCCCCCGACTTCGAAGCCCGGCGCGCCCTCCTCGACCGCTGGGACCTCTTCGGCGTCTCCTGCGCCCTGACCGCCTTGCGTCACGATCCCGGGCTCCCCGCCCAGCGACTGCTCCAGATCCTGCACTGCGCCAGCGGAATCGACCGCCTCCACCGCGAAATCCACCGCCGCTACGAAGCCGTCGCCGCGGGCATCCGGGACTGATCCGCCGGCCACCGAGCCGAACCCACCGCCGGAAACGAATCAGCGGTGGTGATGCCCGCACACCGCTCCGCCGACCCCTCGCTTCCTGAGCGGAAGCCGGCGCCCGCGCGTCCCGATTCCGTCGCGCCGGAGCCGGAATCCATTGCGGCGCACACCGACATCCAGCTCACGGGTGCGGACCAGTCGGCAGCCAGGGTCGGCAGCCTCGCATTGCCGCCACCGGTTCGCGTTTCCACGAACCCGGATCAGGGGGCGGCCACGACTCGGACCGCTCCACGGGCGGACCCCGCTCCCGGTGGCCGGCTCGACCTGCCTCCGCTGGACCGGACGGCCCCCGCCGACCAGCCGGGCTCCGAAACTTCCTGCTCGCCGCCCGGTCCGGATCCCGCGGACACCCGCGAGCGGGTGGACGACTCGGCCGAGGCGAGCGGGTCGGTGGCGGCCCCGCCGACCACGGCCGCGGCAGCGGTGTTGCCGGAGGCCGTGGAAGCCGTTGTCATGCGGTGGAATCCGCACGGGCTGGCCTTGCTGCGCGGGATGGCGACGCCGCCGCGGGAGTCCGAAGTGGTCGCGCTCATCGGCGGTGACGAATCACACGCGGCGGCATTGCGGGTGGAACTGGCCCGGTATCGGCCGCGCGTCGACCTCACCGTTGTCGGCGCGGCGGGCGATGGCGGCCGCGGGCCGGAGGCCGGACCGCACCCGGTGGCGCTGGTCGTGCTCGATGCCGGTGCCCTGATCGGTGCGGAGCTGATCGGGAGAGTGCGAGGGTTGCGGGCCGACGGGACGCGGATCGTGTTCGCGCTCGACGGTATTCACGCGCATCGGGAGTGGCGGGAGGTGCGGAAGCTGGATGTGGAGCTGCTGGCCGAGGCGGGCGGCGGCGGGGAGGAGATCGTGCCGGTGTCGGCGCGGATGGCGGCGGTGGGGCGCGCGGCGGGGGACGCGGCGCTGGTGGATCGGTCGGGGTTGGGGTTGTTGCACGCGCGGTTGGTGGCGGCGGCCGGGGCGGGCGCGGTCGGGGATCAGGTGGCGATCGTGCGCGAGCGGGTGCTGGAGGAGACGCGGCGCCGGATTCGGGGGCAGTTGGGGAAGGTGCGGGACGGTGGGGACGTGGCGGGGTTGCGGGAGGAGCGGGCGCGGTTGCTGGCGGTGGGGGACGGGGGTCGCGGGGCGGCGATGAGCGTGGTGCGGAATCGGGCGCAGTTGGCTCGGGTGGAGCTGTTGCACGAGGTCGGGGCGCGGATTCGGGGGCTGCACGGCGAGTTGCGCGATGAGATCGACGGGTTGGCGCGGAATGCGCTCGCCGAATTTCCGCGGCGCGTCGGCGAATGTGTGGAAAAACTCACACAGGAGATGGATCGGTCGATTCGGTCCCGGATCGGCGAATTGTGCCGTCAGGTCGAGGAATCCGTCGCGGAGGAATGGCATATATCTTTTCCCGCCCCTGCGGACCGGGTGTCGCGCGCCGCGTCGACGCCGGGACCGCGGCTGCGGGGCGTGGAAGACCACCTGGTGCTGGTGCTGGGGGCCTCGGCGGGGTTCGGGCTGGGGCGGCTGCTGGTGACGCCGCTGGCCCTGTTGCAGGCCTTCGACTACGCGATCATGCCGATCAGTCTGGTCCTGGGTGCCGCGGGCGCGGGCTGGGTGGTGCGCGCCCGCCGACGCCTCGCCGAGGGCGCTCACCTGCGGCAATGGGTCGCCGAAGCACTGGTCGACGCCCGCGCGGGACTGGAACAGCGGGTCGCCACCGCCCTGGTGGACGCCGAGGAACGGCTCACCGACGAGGTGCTCGGCAGCGCCGCCGCCCGCATGGTCGAAACCGATTTGCGGGTTGGTGAATTGGAGGCGCAATTGCGGCACGCGGCGCAGCGGCGACCCGCGCTCGTGCAGGCATGCGAACGTGACCTGGTCGCACTCGAATTCGTATAGCGGCTGGTCGGAGGTTTCGACCCGGTACCGACTGGACAACCCGATTCCGTACAGCGCGATATATGGCGTTAACCTCTATGGCAGGAACCAGGGCATCCGCCGAGTTCCTGTACGTGCGTCCAGCCGGTATGGGCACGCGTGCGGGACCGACGGGAGCCTTGCCGCAATTGGTGGCACTCGGTGTCGCGAGCCGCGCTCCTCGGCTCGATGTTCATCGGGGCCGCCCATCTCAGGAGAGTTTTCATGACCTCAGCGACCATTCCTGGTCTTCACGATGGCACCGCGCCCACCGAGCACAAGGAACTGCTTGCCTGGGTACAGGAGGTCGCAGAACTCACCCAGCCCGACCGCGTGGTCTGGTCGGATGGGTCCGAAGAGGAAGCGGCCCGTCTCTCCGAGCAGCTGGTCGCCGCCGGCACCTTCAAGAAGCTGAACGAGTCGAAGAAGCCCAACTCGTACCTGGCGCTCTCCGACCCCTCCGATGTGGCCCGCGTCGAATCGCGCACCTACATCTGCTCCAAGAACGAGGCCGACGCCGGTCCGACCAACAACTGGGTCGACCCGGCCGAGATGCGCGCCACCATGACCGAGCTGTACCGCGGCTCCATGAAGGGCCGCACCATGTACGTGGTGCCCTTCTGCATGGGCCCGCTCGGCGCCGAGGACCCCAAGCTGGGCGTCGAGATCACCGACTCCGAGTACGTCGTGGTCTCCATGCGCGTGATGACCCGCGCCGGCCAGGCCGCCCTCGAGAAGCTGGGCACCGACCGCCCCTTCGTGAAGGCCCTGCACTCCGTCGGCGCGCCGCTCGCCGAGGGCCAGGCCGACGTGCCGTGGCCGTGCAACGACACCAAGTACATCACCCACTTCCCCGAGGACCGCGAGATCTGGTCCTACGGTTCGGGTTACGGCGGCAACGCGCTGCTGGGCAAGAAGTGCTACTCGCTGCGCATCGCCTCGGCCATGGCGCACGACGAGGGCTGGCTGGCCGAGCACATGCTGATCCTCAAGCTGATCTCGCCCGAGAACAAGGCCTACTACATCGCCGCGGCGTTCCCGTCGGCCTGTGGCAAGACCAACCTCGCCATGATCCAGCCGACCATCCCGGGCTGGCGCGCCGAGACCCTCGGTGACGACATCGCGTGGATGCGCTTCGGCGCGGACGGCCGACTATATGCCGTCAACCCGGAGTTCGGCTTCTTCGGTGTCGCCCCCGGCACCAACCGCAGCTCGAACCCGAACGCCATGGCCACCATGGAGGCCGGCAACACCGTCTACACCAACGTCGCCCTCACCGACGACAACGACGTGTGGTGGGAGGGCCTCGAGGGCACTCCGGACCACCTCGTCGACTGGAAGGGCAACGACTGGTACGAGCGCGAGTCGGAAACCCTCGCCGCGCACCCGAACTCGCGCTACTGCACCCCGATGTCGCAGTGCCCGACCCTGGCCCCCGAGTGGGACGACCCGCAGGGCGTGCCGATCTCGGCCATCCTGTTCGGCGGTCGCCGCAAGACCACCATCCCGCTGGTGACCGAGTCCTTCGACTGGCAGCACGGCGTGTTCATGGGCTCGACCGTGGGCTCCGAGCAGACCGCCGCCGCCGAGGGCAAGGTCGGCACCGTCCGCCGCGACCCGATGGCCATGCTGCCGTTCATGGGCTACCACGTGGGTGACTACCTGAACCACTGGATCACCCTCGGCAAGAACGCCGACGCCCAGGCGCTGCCGAAGATCTTCTACGTCAACTGGTTCCGCCGTGGCGACGACGGCCGCTTCCTGTGGCCCGGATTCGGTGAGAACTCCCGTGTGCTGGAGTGGATCGTCGGCCGCATCGAGGGCCGCTCCGAGGCCATCGCCACCCCGATCGGCAATGTGCCGGTCGCGGCGAACCTCGACCTCGAGGGCCTCGACGTGACCGCCGCCGACGTCGACGAGGCCCTCGCGGTCAACGTCGAGGAGTGGCGGAACGAGCTGCCCTCGATCGAGGAGTGGTTCCAGTTCATCGGTGACAAGCTGCCTTCGGGCCTGCGCGACGAGTTCGAGGCGCTCAAGCAGCGCTTGGCGTGACAGCCGGTCGTGGGGGCTCCGCCCCCCACACCCACACCATGGGGCGGGGATCTCACCTCCCACGCCCCCGATAAGCGAAAACGGCTCGCCCGCACGGATTGTGCGGGCGAGCCGTTTCTTGTTCGGCTGGTTACGCGCCGTACCCCATGGGCAGGAGCAGGGACTTGGTCTCGCAATAGGCGTCGAGGCCCTCGGGGCCGTTCTCGCGGCCGATGCCGGAGGTCTTGTAGCCGCCGAAGGGCGCGCACGCGTCGAAGGCGTACCAGTTGATGGCGTAGGTGCCGGTGCGGACCTTCGCGGCGACGGTCGCGCCGTGCTCGACGTCGGCGGTCCACACCGAACCGGCGAGGCCGTAGTCGCTGTCGTTGGCGATCGCGATGGCCTCCTCCTCGGTGTCGTACGGGAGGACCGACAGGACCGGGCCGAAGATCTCCTCGCGGGCGATGGTCATGGCGTTGTCCACGTCGGCGAAGACGGTGGGCTGGACGTACCAGCCGGGCAGGTCGTCGGGGCGGCCGCCGCCGCGGATCAGGCGCGCGCCCTCGTCCTTGCCCTTGGCGATGTAGCCCTCGACGCGTTCGCGCTGCGCCTTCGAGATGAGCGGGCCGAGCTGGGCGGCCGGATCGTCGGGCAGGCCCAGCGGGAACAGGTCCACCGATGCGGTGAGGGCCTCGAGGATCTCGTCGTAGCGGCCGCGGGGGGCGAGGATGCGGGTCTGGGCCACGCAGGCCTGGCCGCTGTTCATCAGGCCGGAGAAGGCCAGCTTCGGCATGTCCTCGATGTTCATGTCGGGCAGCAGGATGGCGGCCGACTTGCCGCCGAGTTCCAGCGAACACCGCTTGAGCTGGCTGCCCGCGATGCTCGCGATCTTGCGGCCGACGGCGGAGCTGCCGGTGAAGGTCACCTTGTCGACGCCGGGGTGCGAGACCAGGTACTCGGAGGCGTCGGCCTCGGCGGGCAGCACCGAGAGCACGCCCTCGGGCAGTCCGGCCTCGGCGAAGATGTCGGCCAGCAGGTTGGCGGCCAGCGGGGTCAGCGGCGCGGGCTTGAGGACCACGCTGCACCCGGCGAGCAGGGCGGGGGCGAGCTTGTTGATGGCCAGGAAGATGGGCACGTTCCAGGCGATGACGGCGGCGACCACGCCGACCGGTTCGCGCGAGACGCGGGTGGTGCCGAACAGGCCGGTGCGGGTCTCGGTCCAGGGGAAGGACTTCCCGAGGCCGGCGTAGTAGTCGAGGGTGGCGCGGCCGGAGACGTAGTTGAGGGTGCTGGCGGCCATCGGCGGCGCACCGGTCTCGGCGGAGAGCGCGTTGGCGATGTCCCCGGACTTCTGGTCCAGCAGCGCGACGGCGCGGGAGAGCAGGGCGGCGCGTTCCTCCGGCGGGGTGGCGGGCCAGGGTCCGCTGTCGAAGGCCCGGCGGGCGGCGGCGACCGCGGCGTCCACGTCGGCGCGGGTGACGACAGGCACGCTGCCGACGGTTTCCAAGGTTGCGGGCGAGACGACGGGCAGGGTGTCGGGGCCGGCCGGCGCGGTCCAGCGGCCACCGATGAACAGACTCTGGTACTCCATGAGAACACGTTACAGTTTTGCGCCCTGACTTGTCCGCGTCCCGGTGGGCAATCGTCCCGCTGGCCGGGATTTTCTTTGAAATTGGACCCCTCAGTTTCTAAGCACCCTTGTTACCGGCGAGGCAATACGCGGTTTGAAATCTCGGTTGCCCGGCGGTGGCCTATGCTCGGGTCAGAACACCTTTCTCCACCACTTCGGTCGGTTGCTATTCCATAGCTCTTCGAAAGGTAGATCCCCGCATGGCTGATACGCGGCTCGATGACTTCCTGGTGAATGAGTTGTCCGATACCGACTCTTCGGTGACCAGCACCCCCATGCAGCGTGCGGCGGGCCAATTGCGGCGGGTGCTGCCGCCCGGGTGGCGGGTGGAGGTGGTGGAGGCGACCTATCCGACTGTCCGGAAAGGGCAACCGGCGCTGCGACTTCTGATGCCGGAGGACTGATCCGCGTCGGACGCATAGTGGCGCAAGCGCTTCCGCATTCTTGTGGCAAATCGTGAGCGCTCCGAATAATCGAATCCCGACCTGTCGGTTCGATTTTCGCCGAACGCACTATTGCATTCGGAAGCCATAGCGAGCATGCTTTGTAGCTACCGTGGATAGCTCGCTCGTAACATGAACCGTTACCGCACAGGGGAGTCCGAGTCATGGCGGTGCAAGTGGTCGGCAGAGCGCTGATGACCAGCGATCTCACGCCGCATCAGGCGAAAAGCGTCGGCGCGGGCGGATGGGTGGTGTCCTTCCTACCCGGCCGGACCCTCACCACAGCGCAAGCCACCGCCGCATTACTGGCGGCCGAGGCGGTTGCCGCCGTGAACGACCTCGCCAGTCAGGTCGGCCTGACCGCTATGGAGACCGTGGGGTTGGCAACCCAGGAGTCACCGTGGGGCGAATCCGAGGCCTGCACCGGCTTCCGCCGCGTGTGGCGGCGCGGCTTCTCCCTCCGCTGAGCGCGCCCGGGTGGGCTAGCGCGGCCGCTTGGCGGCCACCACCACCAGGTTGCTGACCAGCAGCTCCCGCAGCACGGGAACCCGAACGACCCACCATGCCCAGCGCGGGTGGTAGCGCGGGAACACCGCCAGGATCTCGATGTCGACCGGTGTCGCCGCGGCCCAGCGCACGCCCTCGGCCGCGCTGACCGCGAACAGCGAACGCCCGAAGCGGTTCTTCGGCTCCCGCCCGTGCTTGCGGCGATACCGACTGGCCGCGTATTCCCCACCCAGGTAATGCCACGGCCCGGTCTCGTGCCCGCCGAACGGGCCGTGCCACACCGTGTACGAAAACACCATGAGGCCACCGGGTTTCGTCACCCGCAGCATCTCGGCCGCCATCACCCACGGCTGCGGCACGTGCTCGGCCACATTCGAGGAGACGCACACCTCCACCGCGTCGTCGCGGAACGGCAAGGCCATGCCCGACCCGCGCACCGCGCCCGCGACCCGCAACCCGGCCGCGTGCATTTCCGAGGGGTCCGGTTCGACCGGTAGATAGCGCGCGCCCGCGCGACCGAACTCGTCCGCGAAATAGCCGGGCCCGCCGCCCACGTCCAGCACCACGGTGCCGCGCAGCGACTGCCCGGTCAGATCCCGGTAGAAGTCCGACACCAGCTCGGCCGTATCGGTGGCCACACCGCCGTAGAACACGGCGGGATCGGTCTGCTCGAACCGGAAGCTCCCCAGCAGCCGCAGCGAGCGTCGCAGCGTCGCCCGGCGGGCGAATCGCGGACGGCGCACTGTGGTCTGATCGGCTCGAAGCACGGCGGCAAGGCTAACCCGCCTCTCCGCGACTTCAGCGGGCGGCCTGGACTCCGCTCACCGCCCGGCACCCGTGCCGGCGGTTCGGAGCCAACCCGATTCCGGGGTTACCCCAGGGGTGCCCTCACCTCGCCAAACCAGTCGTTCCGTCGCGCGAGTAGCGGATGCGATCCGATGAATGCTCCAGGCTGTCCACTGAAGTTCGGGTGAACCGGTACGGTTGAGCCCATTGTCTGTCCGCCCACCTACTCTGTCCTGGAGATTCGCCCGTGCGTGAAGTGCTGCTGCTGTGCTGGCGCGACACCAGGCATCCGCAGGGCGGCGGGAGTGAACGGTATCTGGAGCAGGTCGGCGCGCAGCTGGCCGCGCGCGGTGTGAAGGTGACGCTGCGGACCGCCGGATATCCGGGTGCGGCGCGGCGGGAATCGGTCAACGGGATCGAGATCAGTCGCGGCGGCGGGCGGTTCACCGTGTACCCGCGGGCGCTGGCCGCCATCGCGCTCGGGCGTGTCGGGCTCGGACCGCTGAAGGGGCTGCGGCCCGACGCGGTCATCGACACCCAGAACGGGATCCCCTTCTTCGCTCGCACCGTGACGGCCGCGCCGACCGTGGTGCTGGTGCACCACGGGCATCGGGAGCAGTGGCCGGTGGCCGGGAAGCTGGTCGGCCGGATCGGGTGGTGGATCGAATCGCGGCTCTCGCCGCGCGTGCATCGGGGCGACCAGTACCTCACGGTGTCGCTGCCGTCCGCGGAAGAGCTCGCCGCGCTCGGCGTGGACGCGCCGCGGATCGCGGTGGTGCGCAATGGCGCGGAGCCCATCCCCGAATGCGTGCCCGCCGGTGACGAATCCGCCCGCACCCCGCATCCGAGCATCGTGGTGCTCTCGCGGCTGGTGCCGCACAAGCAGATCGAGGACGCCATGGCGGCGGTCGCCGGACTGCGCGACAGCATCCCCGGCCTGCACCTGGATGTGGTCGGCGGCGGCTGGTGGGACGAGAATCTGCGCGCGCACGCCCACGAGCTCGGCATCGCCGACGCGGTCACCTTCCACGGGCACGTCGACGAGGACGAGAAGCATCGCTTGCTGGCCCGCGCCTGGGTGCACGTGCTGCCCTCCCGCAAGGAGGGCTGGGGACTGGCCGTCATCGAAGCCGCCCAGCACGGGGTGCCGACCGTCGGCTACCGGAGTTCGCGCGGGCTCACCGATTCCGTCGTGGACGGCGTCACCGGGCTACTGGTCGACGACTCCGCCCAGCTCACCGCGGCCGTCGGCGAACTGCTCCGCGACAGCGAGGCCCGCACCGTGCTGGGGGAGAAAGCGCGGGCGCGGGCGCGTGAATTCTCCTGGGAGCAAACCGGAAACGGCGTCTACGAGGTGCTGTCCGCGGTGACCCGCGGTCAGCGGGTGAGCGGGCTGATCGCGCCCGCGCGCGTCTGATTCGCCGAAGTCCCGCCGCGACGCGGTCATGATTCCCGGCATCGAGGCATGCGGATCATCGTCGTCATCGCGCTAATCAGCGTTGTCGTGATCGGTGCGGGATTCGCGCGCGGCTTCCCGAACGACTGACCCGCGCCGCACCGAAAGGACTGCGGCGGTGAGGAATCCGCCGGCCAGCAGCGCGACCCACAGCAGGTGCGCGGCCCCGGCGATCCGGCGGCTGCTCGCGGAAGCCTCGTGCGTGGCGATCTCGCCCGGCACCTCGTACAGCTGTACATCTCGATCCGCGTAGACCGGAGTCAGCTGGGCCAGAACGGTTTTCGAATCACCCAACGGCCCGGGCGTACCACCCTCGACCAGCACCCATCCAACGCCGAGGCCCGCCAGTTCGCGCACGGACCCACCGCGCAGCAGCAGGCTTTCCACCTTCCGGGCGCGTGCGCCCTCACCGGCGACACTGCCGCCGCGCACCGGAAGTTCCCCGGTCTGCAGCACATCTCGCGGCAACATGCGCGGTGCGGGATCCAGAACCGGCGCGCTCCCCGAAAACCGGAACTTGCGGAACATCCCGCCCGGCAGCACCGCCACATCGCCGGGCGCGCTCACCTCGGCCGCGACCTTCCGCCACCCGTCCGGATAGTGCACCGGTCGTAGTGCGCCACCGACACCCCACGCCATATCCGGCAGCGTCAGGAACAGGATCGCGAGGAAAAGCGCTGCGGCCCCGGCGGTTCGGGCCCGCTGGGGCAGGTCGCTCGCCTCGTCCGCCCCCACGCGGGAGATCCAGCGTCCCACCACCAGGCACCCCGCCGCGGCGCACAACGCGTACGCCGGAACCGCCAGCGCCACATACTTCTGAGTATCACGCAACAGCCCGGTCCCCGGCACCTCACGCACCAGGAACTCGCCCGCCGACAGCCCCCACCCGGTCGCCCCGAGCGCGGGCAACACGATCGCCGCGAGCCCCAACCACACCAGTCGGCGACGGACGACGAGTCCGTGGTCGGTCCCCGTATTCGGCACGGTCGCCGCCTCTTCCGGGGCTCGGCTCACCACCGTACGCACGCCGGTCGCCACCAGGGCGAGCAACAGCAGAGTCCCCACCAGGGCGAAAAAGGTGGTGCGTGAGCCGGGAACAGCCGTGCCGTTCCAGATGCCGCCCAGTCCGGCGAGGCTGCCCAGGGTGCCGAGCCAGGGTTCCGCGCGGGCCGCGAAGGCCGCGACGCCCGCGGGATCGGAGGGCTCCGCCGCGGCGCCGGAGAGCGCGGTCGCGGTGAGCCACGGGGCAGCAGAGATGATCCAGAGCACCGCCGCGCCCACCAGATTCCGGCGGCCCACCAGCACGAGCGTCAACGTACCGGCGAGCAGGGATCCGGTGGGCGTGAGCCCCGCCGCGGCCAGACAGCCCGCCAGCCCGGCCCACCCGCCTACGGAGCTGAGGCGTCGCGGGTGGCGTGACGCCACGTCCGCGCTTGCTCGGGCTGGGTCCGGTCCCGCGCGTAACCGCCAGGCGAGCAGCGCGATCCAGGGCAGGGCGGCGTAGCCCGTGAGCAGGCTCCAATGTCCTTGGAGCAGACGTTCGGCCACGTACGGATTCCAGACGGCGACGGTCGTCGCGACCAGCCGCGGGCCCAGCGAGACCCGCAACAGGTCGCGGGCCAGGACCGCCGCGCCCCAGCCGGACAGCCAGAGGGCCATCAGGAGAATCGCTTTGACGATCAGTCCGCCGTCGACGACCGCGGACAGGGTGGCGATCAGCGCGTCCTGCGGCACCGCGCGGGGTGCGGCGTCACCGAGCCCGAGCGCGGAGTCGGTGAGATACGAGCGCGGGGTGCTGACGGCGTCGCGCAGGAGCAGGTAGCCGGGGCCGAGCAGCGGGCCCAGGACGATCACGGACAGCAGCAGGCTGTACCCGGCCGGGATCAGCCCGCGCCACCGCCGTTCTCCACCGACCGCGTTCACACCGGCACCCTACGTTCCGGTCGGCCCGAGATCGGGGACCCGCGAAGGGGTCTCGGCGTCGTCTCGGGCGGTGTGCAGGGTGACCGCTGTCAGGACCAGGGTGGTGACGGCCGCGGTGACCGTGGCGATGAGAATCAGGGTGAGCACCGAGTGGGCGCAGGTCAGCATGACCGTGACCCCGATGCCCAGCCCGACCCAGGTGATCGCCGCGGGCGCGGTGCGGTCGGCCGCGATCGCCGACAACAGCACCGCTTGCAGAACCGCCAGCAGGGCACCGTCGAGCGCGAACAGCCACAGCAGCCCTTGGATCGGCGCGTAGTCGCGTCCCGCGAACAAGGGGGCCAGCGGGGCGGCCAGCGCGGCCCCGAGCACCGTGACCGCGCCGATCCCCATCAGCACCGCCAGCGCGGACCGCATGGCCCGCGCGGAATGCTTGGGCTGCGCCATCTGTGGATACAGCACCACGCCGACGGCCTGCGGCAGCCAGAACGCGATCTTGGCCGCGATCGCCCCCAGTGCGTACCGCCCGGCATCGTTCTCGCTGAGCACGATTCGTGAGATGAGCAGATCGGCCGACGACAACGCCATCAATGCCGCCTGCACCTGCGCCGCCCGGAAGACCGGAACCACCCCGAGGGCCACGTCGCGCGTGCGTTCGCCGACGGAAGGGACCGGAGCCGCCGCCTCGGCGGCAACAGCCTGTGCCGCGTTCTCGGAGCCGCCCGCCGCCGTGCGCCCCGAGGATCCCCGCTGCGTGACCGGGGATTCGGGGTGCGGGGTGCCGACTATGTCGGCGACGCGCCGGGCAGCGACGGCCGCGACGGCGGCCCCGGCGGCACCCGCCCAGAGTGCGGGCGCGGGCCCGCCGCCGACCGCGAGCGCGACCAGGGCCGGAGTCACCCGGAGGATCGCCGCGCCGCCCAGCACCCACGCCAGCGGCCGGAATCGGCTGCCACCCTGGAGAATCCCTTGTTCGCCCGCGAGCAGGACCAGCAGGGGAGCGGAGCAGAGTGCGCCCGCCGCGGCCGCGACACTCACCTTCAATACGAGGGCGACGATCGGCACCAGCACGACCGCGGCCGCCGCGACCAGCGCGGCACAGCGCAGCGCGAGTCCGCGTACGGCCGTCATGGGTGCGCCGCGGACCACTTCGCGCGCGACCACGTTCTGCAAAGCCAGCGCGGGCACGGCGCACAGCACCTGGATCGCGAGCAGGCTCGCGAAGGAGCTGTAGCCCGACACCCCCAGCCAGCGGCTGGCGAGCAATTGCAGCAGATACCCCGCGACATTCGCGGTCATGGCCCCCGCCGTCACCAAGGTCAGGTCCTTGACCACGGGCAGACGGCGTACAATAGACACGCCCGCAATGCTCCCATCCGGGGTCCGGGTTCCGGCCCGCCACCCCGCGCAACCCGGACGTGTGTCCGCCAACGACAGCGGCCCAGCACCTGCGAAAGGTGCTGGGCCGCCGGGAACGGGTGCCGTCAGGGGCGCTTGTTCATGTCGATCTGCTGGGTCGGCGCGTCGAACGAGGGGGCCGGGCCGCCCGCGGGGGCGGGGACGCGGCGGGCCGGGGTCCGGCCGTCGCCGTTCTTGCCGAGCAGGCCGAGGACGATGCCGGCGATCAGGAACAGCAGGCCGACGACGCCCAGGATGATCGGCAGGGTGCGGCCGTAGAGCGACAGCTTGTCGATGTTCTCCTTGGCCACCGAGATCTGCGACTCGATGGTGTTCTCGTCGAACACCAGGGTCGACTTGAGCGCGGTCACCTCGGGCTTGTCACCGGTGCGGGCGTAGAACAGGTGAATCTGCTCCTGGCCCTTGATGACGGTGCCGGTGTCCGGCTCGACCCACAGGTCGCGGACGTTGGTGTAGAAGCGCGCCATGGTGACGTCGCCGTCGCCCTCCACGCCCCACTTGGCGGCGGGCAGCGTCAGCTTGTTGGTCGGCGAGTTCGCGACGGTGGACAGGTCGGTGACCGGCGCCGTCATCTGGAAGTGGTAGACCTTCAGGCTGTTGATCTCGGATTCCTCGACATACGCGGCGTCGTAGGTCTTGCGAGTGTTGAGATCGAAGTACGGGTACGTCTTCTTCTCGGTGCCGATCGGGAAGCGGTACTGCAGACCGACGTGCTGCACCGGGTCCATGACCGACTCGCCCTTCTTGTCGACCGTCACGGCGATCGCGCCGTTGGGGCCGCCGTCCACGGACTCGACGGGCTCACCGGTCTTGCGGTCCACCGTGACGCGGTCGATGCTCGCGGTCAGCAGGCCGGTGTCGCCCTGCTTGTCCGTGCGGCGCAGGGTCTGACCGGCCTGAATGGTCATTTCCGAAGCGTCGGACGGGTTTTCGACGGTGAGGAAGCGCTGCGAGACGAGCGGGACGTTCTGGTCCACCTTCGCCGAACCGGTCGTCGAAGTCAGCGACTTCGAGTCCAGCACCTCACTGGGCGCCCCGGTCTGCGGGTTGGTCGCGACGGTCGTGATCTCCAGGTCCAACGGCGTCTTCGCGAGGCGGCTCACCGTGTACGTGGGAATCATGATGGCGGCGACAAGCAGCATCGCGCCGAGCCCCACGAGTACGCAGGCAACCGTCCTTCTGGTACCGGCACTGAGTGCCATGCAGGTTCTCCTCGTCGTCGAACGCGTGTTTCTTCCAGTACTGCGGTCGCCGCGCAGCACTCGTGAGCCCAGACACTAACAGTCCGAGCGGTCCCTGAGTGCGGCCGAGGCAGGAAAACACCCCGAAACGCCCCCAAGTCAAAAGCCGGATGATCCGCGGAACACCCGCAAGGCACACTGGGACCCGATGACGACGACCACCCTCACCACCGCGGAGACGCCCGGCCTGGACCCGGCGCCGGTCCGTCCCGGCCGCTTCGTTCCCGCACTCGAGGGCATGCGCGCGCTCGCCGCCCTGGGGGTCGTGCTCACCCACGTCGCCTTCCAGACCGGCGCCACCGGTCAGCCGGTGCTCGGCCGGGTCTGGGAGCGCTTCGACCTCGCGGTCGCGGTGTTCTTCGCACTGTCCGGATTCCTGCTGTGGCGGCCGCACGCCGCGGCGGCCCGCGGCCACGGGGTGGCACCGAGCGCCGGACGTTATCTGCTGCACCGCGCGGCCCGCATCCTGCCCGCCTACTGGGTGGTCGTGTGCGCGGTGCTGATCCTGCTGCCGAGCGCGGCGCATACCGCCGGATTGCGGGTGTGGCTGTCGAATCTGGGCCTGCTGCAGGTGTTCGTGCCGTTCACGCTGACCGACGGGCTCACCCAGATGTGGAGCCTCTCGGTGGAGGTCGCCTTCTATCTGGTGCTGCCGCTGCTGGCGTTCGCGCTGGTGTGGTTGCGCGGGCAGCGGGCGCGACTGCGGGTGCCGGTGGTGCTCGGCCTCGCCCTGATCGGTCTCGGCTGGAACTTCCTCCCCGTCCCCACCCCCGACGGCATCCACTCCGACAACTGGCTGCCCGGCTACCTGCCCTGGTTCGCGGTCGGCATGCTGCTCGCCGAACTCGCCGACCAGCCCGCGCCGACGTGGCGGCGGGTGGCGGGCAACCGGTGGCTGATGTGGCCGCTCGCCGTGGTGGCCATGGTCCTGGCGACCACCGACCTGGCCGGGCCGCGCGGGCTGGTGCACGGCCAGCCTTGGCAGTACGCCGCCAAGATGGCGCTCGGCGCGATCGTCGGCTTCGGGCTGATCGCCCCGCTGGTGCTCCGGCCGGACCTGCCGCACCGGTGGCTGGAGAGCCGGGTCGCGGCCACTCTCGGCCGCTGGTCCTACGGCATCTTCATCTGGCACCTGGCGGTGCTGTCGATCGTGTTCCCGGTGTTCGGCGTGGTGCCGTTCCGCGGGCATTTCGTGATGGTCTACCTGTTGACCGTCGTCTTCACGCTGCCTCTGGCGGCCGCCAGTTTCGCCCTCGTCGAGGAGCCGGTCCGGAAGTGGACGCGCCGCCGCTTCGGCTGAGCGGCAGCGTGATTCAGCGCCGCGGCGGGAGGGCCGCGATCCCGACCGCGATGATCGCGACCAGCGCCGGGAACTGGACCCACAGCGAACCGCCGACATAGCCCTCGAACGACCGCCACGGTCCGGTGGACAGCGCGGCGGCGCACACGGCGGTGCCGCCGCCCGCGAGCGCGATCAGGATGCGCGACCACCCGCGTGGCCGCAGATGATCGCCGATCAAGCCGAACACGGTGAGCACCAACGCGACCGGGCCCGCGATCAGGCCGGCCCCGGCGGCCAAGCCGAGCCCGGCGACGGTCCGGCTGCGCCAGGCGCGCGG
This sequence comes from Nocardia sp. NPDC005746, assembly GCF_040630785.1. Taxonomy (NCBI): domain Bacteria; kingdom Bacillati; phylum Actinomycetota; class Actinomycetes; order Mycobacteriales; family Nocardiaceae; genus Nocardia; species Nocardia sp. NPDC005746. The sequence continues at coordinate 41,462 of NZ_JBEXYE010000001.1, read as the reverse complement.
CGGCGGACCGTCCGAGCGAACCGGCGACCGTGCGCCCCGGAAGGCCAGCGCCAGCAACGGAATCAGCAGTACCAGACCGCCGAAGATGGCCAGCCGGTACCAGCGGTCGGTGGGGAAGGACACGGTGATCGGGCCGTGCGCGCCGGCCGGCACCAGCCACGCCTGCTGCCAGCCATTGATCACCACGGGTTTCAGCGCGGTGCCGTCGGCCGTCGTGGCCTGCCAGCCGACATTCGTCGATAGCGGCAGCACCAGCACCCGGTCGCCGGTCGCGTCGGTCGCGGCGGGCAGGGGAGGGGTGCGGTCGAGGCGCAGCTCGTCGACGGTGAACAGATCGGTCGGCGCGACCGCGACATCCACACGCCCGGAGAGGAATTCGAAGGAGTGCTCTTCCGACGCGCCGCCGCCATTGTCGTCCACCCCGCACACCGTGGCGGACAGCGGTGCGCCGGAACGCAATTCGGCGGCGGTCCCGGTGACCGTGGTGTGCAGGGTGCGACCGGCCGCCACGATGGTGGGCCCGTGCGCGCAGTCGATGGTGATGGGCCGATTCGAATCGGCGGGAGCCGGATAGTCCGGGCCGAGCACGGTCACCTCGGCCAGGCCCGGCGGCTGTTCCTGCGCGAAACCCAGTGCGGTGCGGTCCAGCACGCCGTCCCAGCTCTGCAGCGAGATCTCGATGCGGCTGGTGACGGTCGGGTACAGCTCCAGGCGGGTGGTGCTGCCGGAGTCCGGCCGCACCTCCCGCACCTGTGGACCGTCGCCCAGGTTCACGGTGACGGCCGTCGGGTGCGCGGGGAGGTCGCCGCGCGAGGGCGTCACGGTCAGCCCGGTCACCAGGGTGGGGGCCGGAAGTTCGACGGTGAGCGTGGGTTTGGGCCCGGCGGGGTTGCGCACCGTGGTCTCGGGCGCGGTCCAGCTGGTGAGCGGGTCGCCGTCGGTGGCGGCGAGCGCCGAGCCGCGCGGGTCCGCGACATCGGCCCGGCCGCGGGCGATGGGTCGCTCCGGATCGGTGAGCAGGGCCTCCAGGGCGGGGCCGGGGCGGGTGTGCACGATCAGGTCCGGGGCCACGGTGACGGGTTCCGGCACCTGGAGGGTGCGTTCGAACAGGCTCGGTTCCTCGGCGGCGAGCGCCAGGCCCTTGCTGCACCGGATCCGGTCGGGGGAGTCGAAACAGGCGCTGCGGCCGGGGAATTCCTGTCCCAGGTCCCAGCCCGCGACGGTGGCGCCGGCGGGGGCGGGCGGGAGCACGGTGCGATGCCGGATGTCGACGGTGACCGGGTTCTCGCGGTCGGCGTAGTCGTCCAGGCTCAGTTCGGCGATCCCGAACTGTCCGCCGGCGCTGCCGTCCTCGGTGTGCACGGCGGTGATCTTGATCCAGTCGGTGCGCCCCGGCGGCAGTGAGATCGACACGGGCGCACCGGGTTCGGTGATGCGGCCCGCGACGGTGCCCTTGGCGGTCTCGACCTCGACCCATTTGATCGGGCTGCCGATGGCGGCCGGGCTGGTGGTCAGCCGCAGTACCGCCGAACTCACCGGCTTGTCCAGGTCGAGTCGAAGCCATTGGCCGACCGCGTGTTCGGCGCCATTGCTGATCCACGCGGTGGCCGGGTCGCCGTCCACCGCGGCCGCGGTGGAGCTGCCGGGCGCGGCCCCGCCCAGCTGGGTGGCGTCGCCTGCGGCGCTGGAGGCGGTGACGGTGGCGCCGGACCATTCGCCCTCCACCAGCGGCGCGCCGGGCACCGGATAGTCGGGGACCAGATTGTGGGTGCGGCGGGCGTCGCCGGGCGCGCGCAGCGCCGAGTTGTGGTTGTCGACGCGCCCGAAGTCGGCTTCGCGGTCCATCGGGGTGTCGGTGATGGTGACGCCGTGCTGCGGCAGTCCGGCGGTGTTCGCGTCGGCGGACAGCAGGACCGGTCCGGCCGGTACGGCCGGATTGCGCCGCAGTCGTTCCACGGCTTCGGGTCCGCCCTGCACGACAGGGAGATTCGCGAGCGGGACCGTGAACGCGCCCGGGAACGAATCCGGCGCGCCGACACCGCCGCGCACGCTGGTGGGCGTGCCGGGCGCGGGCGCCTCGACGCGGTAGATCTCGACCGCCGGGTAGCCGGGCCGCAGATCCCCGTCCGAGACCAGGCCCTCCACCTTGCCGGTCTCGATGGTATCCCCGAACTCGGTGACCTTCCGGATCCCCGGTGATCCTTCGATGGCGCGGTGCGCCAGCATCGGCCGGGTCGATCGGGAGGTCTCCGGGTCGAGGTCGTTGCGCAGCACCAGGACTCCGATGCCCTGTCCGGCCAGCGTCGTCGCCAGGCCCGCCGACGGCCGTCCGTCGGCGATGAGCCGCTGCACCGAATCCATGGCGCGGATCGCGCCGGGCGGGTTGAGCGGCACCGCGTCGCGCACCGCCCACGGGGTGCTCGCCAGCGCCTGCATCGGCTCGTCGCGGGTCAGGCCCCACACCTGGGAGGCGAACGGCGCGCCCGGCACGATGAGCGCGCGGGTGTCGGAGGCGTTGTGCGCCAGCCAGTCCGCCGTCTGCCGCCAGTAGGCCGGGACCTCGTCGTAGCTGCCGCGCGGTGCGAGTTTGCCGGTCCAGGCCAGCGAGGTGGACAGGGCCAGCGCGGTCAGGATGAGCGCCCCCACCGCCACCATGCGATCGCGTTCCGGATGCGCGAACGCCCTGCGCCACACCGGCATCGGCACCGAGGCGGGCAGCGGGACCCGGGCCAGCAGGTGCGCGAGCCCGAGCACCAGCGGTAGTCGGATCAGCGGTTCCAGCTTGTGCACGTTCCGCAGGGGCGCGCCGCCGGAATCCAGGAACAGGCGCACCTGCTCGGCGAACGGCCCGCCCAGCGCGCCCGCGTAGCCCGCGCAGATGCCGGTGAGGCCGACGATCAGGATCAGCACCAGCCGACCGCGATTCGGCATGGCCCGCATGGCCAGGCCCGCCATGCCCGCCGCCGCCAGCAGACCCGTGGCCAGCACCGCGGCGGGCTGGGTGACCAGCACCGCCCCCGCGATGCGCTCCGGCGACACGAACGGCGTCCAGCTGTCGGTGCCACGCAGCACCTCGCCCAGCGACGCCCACTGCGTGGTGACGCCCGAGGACTCGATGTAGTCCAGGAACGGCGGACTCACCTTGCCCAGCAACAACAGTGGCACGACCCACCAGAAGGTGCCCAGCGCCAGCAGCGGGATCCAGGCGCGGGTGAACCGCCACCACGCCCGATTCGGTTTGTAGGACAACCACCACAGGGCCGCGGGCAGGAACGCCGCCGCCGTGGCCACGGCGTTGACCGAACCCATCAGGGCAAGGGCCGCGGCGCTGCCGGCGGGCGTCGCCATCCCGCGCCGCGGTGGTTCGGTGTTCCGGTCCCGCCGCATCGCCACGCCCAGCGCGGCCGGGGCCAGCAGCACCCAGGGGGCCAGCATCATCGGCAGCGTCTCCGAGGAGATCGAGCCGAGGGTGGTGAGCACGCGGGGAGACAGGGCGAACGCGACCGCGGCGATCACCCGCGACCCGCGGCTGCCGATGCCGAGGGTCTCGCAGAGCCGGACGATGCCCCAGAATCCGGCGAGCAGCAGTAGCGCCCACCAGATGCGCTGGGTCACCCAGGCGGGCAGTCCGAGCACGTGCCCGAGCGAGAAGAACGCCCCGTGCGGGAAGAAGTAGCCGTACGCCTGGTTCTGCACCTGGCCCATCGGGGCCTGGCTACTCCACAGATGCGAGGCGCGGGACAGGAAGCCGAGCGGATTCTGCGCCAGGTCGTACTTGGTATCGGCGACGGTTTGCCCGGGGGCCTGCAGAAAGGTCAGCAGGAATGCTGCGATGACGCTGCCGAGCAGCCAGCGGCGGCCCAGCGGCGCGGTAGTCGGCGACCGGTCCTCGTCCGGACCGGTCGCGGACTGTGAGTCTTCGGTGTGGTCTGGTTCGGAGGTCGTCCGGTCAGCGCGAGCCGTACTCAACGTTGTTCAGCAGCGACGACGAGGCGTCACCGCTGCGGTCGATATCGGGCCGCTTGTCCTGCGAGGCCGCCATTGTGATGACCAGGACCGCCGCCAGGCCGACGAGGGCTCCACCGACAGCACTCGCTGCACCAGGAACGGCAAACTTCATCGCGGTACTCCCAACATCGGACGCATGCGTAACCCGGCCAACCTAGCAGGTTTTGACGTGGGGGCCGCCCGCCCCCACACCGCCGGTCGAAATGAATCCCGGGGGCCGCGCCCCCGAACCCCCGCGACAGGTGGTGTCAGCGCTGCCGCTACTCGGGCATCACGCAGTGCAATCCGCCCAGGAAGGTGCGGAGTTTGGCGGTGGTCTCGTGGAGTTCGGCGACCGGGTCGGAAGCCGCGACGATGCCACCGCCGGCGGAAGCGTGCAGGGTGCGGGCGTCGGCGGCGAGTTCGGCGCAGCGGATCGCCACGAACCAGTCGCCGTCGCCCGCGGCGTCGCACCAGCCGACCGCGCCGCCGTAGAAGCCGCGGTCGCCCTCGAGCGCGGTGATGGCGTCCAGGGCCAGGTCGGTGGGGGTGCCGCAGACCGCGGGGGTGGGGTGCAGGAGAACGGCCAGGTCCAGGGCGGTGGTGGCCGGGTCGCGCAGGACGCCGCGGATGGGGGTGGCCAGGTGCCAGACCTCGGGGGTGGAGAGCAGTTCGGGGGCGTCGGGGATGGATAGCTCGGTGCAGACGGGGGTCAGCCGTTCTCGGATCCAGTCGATCACGTACGCGTGCTCGTCGCGATTCTTGCTGCTGGCCAGCAAATCCCGGGCTTGCTCGGCGTCGGCGGCCGGATCGGCGAGCCGGGGCAGGGTGCCCGCCAGCGGGCGCAGGGAGACGGCGCGGCCGTGCCGCGACACCAGGGTTTCCGGCGTCGCGCCGAGCAGGGTGTCGCCCGGCCGTCCGGCGGAGGTCAGGTCGACGGCGTAGACGGCGGCGCGCGGATGCCCGGTGACCAGGTGGCCCGCGATCACCTCGGGTTCCAGCGGGGCTTCCGCCGCCACCCGCAGCGCGCGGGCGGCCACCACCTTGCGCAGCGGCTGCGCGGGATCGCCCAGCTGCTCGACCAGTTGGGTGACCCGCGCGACATGGTCTGCGGCACTCGGTATTTCGGCGACGACCCGGACGTCGGGCAGGTCCGGCAGGGCGGCGGGCCGCCACGGACCGGCGGTGTGGAGGGCCTGCTCGGGCGCGGTCAGCGCGGCCCGCCCGCGCGGATCGAAGGGCAGTGCGCCCACGATCAGCTCGGCCGCGCCGGACCGCAGCGCCGTGCTCGCGGCCGCCGCCGAGTCGAACGTGGCCCGGGTGCCGGAGGTGCGCAACACACCGTCCGGGGTCGCGAGCAGAAATCCGTCCATGATGGATCGACGATAGCCCCGCGCCCGCGCGCTCGAGCCCGGGGAGCGACGCATCTCTCACCCGGCCATCGGCGTGGTGAGACGGATCACCCTGCGGCCCAGCATCTTTCCCGCAAGCGGTGCGATCCGGCCCGCGAGCGGGGCGCCGAGCGGCGCCGGAGCCTCACCGACCGGCGGGTTTCGGGGCGGGTTCGCGGCCCGGCGGGACCATCAGCACCGGCCGGTGGCAGTGCTTGAGCACGGCGTCGGCGACGCTGGAGTGCATGAGGGCGCGGATGCCGGTGGCCCCGCGGGTGCCCGCCACGATGATGTCCACATCCAGCTCGTCGGCGGTCTCGACGATCGCGGTCCAGATGGTGGTGCTGCACTCCACGGTGCGCGCCTCAGCGTTGAGACCGGCCAGTTTGGCCAGCCGCACGCCTTCGGCATTGATATTCCGGGCGTCCGCGAGCGCGACGTCCTCTATTTCGTCGTCGGTCATCCACTCCGGCTGCATCACCCCGGACAACCCCGACAGCCGCGCGGCCTGTCGCACCATCGGCTCCCACGCCGTCAGCACCACGGCCCGATTCGCGGCCAGGAACCGTCCCGCGTATTCGACGGCCCGCCGGGCGTTCTCGGAGCCGTCGTAGGCGATCAGCATCAAATCGCAGGGCATGACGAACCTCCTGGTGGGAACGCCTCTCTGTCTCTCAGACACTACCCCGAGAACTACCTGTCAAGCCCGAACTCAGTGTTCGCGGCCGTCCCGATTCTGGACTGCGGCTCGATAGACCTCCGCCTTGGAGCGGGGGAGCGGAGCGGAGGAGCGGAGGAGGGAAGAATCGGGACCAGGGGCCGCGAACCCGCCCGTAGCGAAGCGTAGGGCAATTCGACACGGTCGCAAGTTCTCCACAGTTTGCGAACGATTCACCCAAAGCGGTGGTGCGATGGGGGGTACGGGTTTTCACTGAAATCGTCGGCGGTCGCCGACGATCGACATCGCCGTCGTTGGAGCAGGGCCCGAACGAGGGGTGGATTGTGCGGTTGGACGAGCTGACGACCCCGCAGGAGTGGGCGCGTGTGTACCGCTCCCTGTTCGGTCTCCCCTACGTGCACGTGACCACCCCCGGCTTCGTGGTGCTACCGCTCAACGACACCATCGCGGCGTTGAACACCCCGGAACCCTTGGGGGGCTTGATCCTTCACGAGATGATGGGGCGCGGCACGCCCGGCCCGGTGCTGGTGCGCGACAAGCCGCCGCGCCGCACCTTCCTCGCGGTCTTCGACGGCTACCCCGGCGACGACCTGCTGGAGCTGCTGGAGCGCAACAGCGTCGACATCGGCCCGCATCGCAGTAATGTCATCCTGCCCACCGGATTCGGGCGGCACACCCACGAGGGTCGCTGGTGGGCGCGCGAGCCCCGGCGCGACGAATCGCTGCCGTTGCTCTCCGAGGTGGTCGCGGCCACCCGTGCGGTGCTGTGACCGCTGCGGTATCGAGGTGACGATCGAGGCGGCCATGTTCGGCCATCATGAGGCCGACCCCCGTGCCCTGCTGTATTACGAGTGGTGTCAGCGCGCCGAATCCGGTTACGCCGTGGACGACTTCGAGGAAGAAGTGCACGAGCTCGCGAACACCGACCGGCCGGTTCCCGCAGCCTGCTTCCGACTCCTGGACAAGATCGAACACGCACCCCGGCTACCGGATTGGCCGTACACGGAATGGGCCGACGCACCGCACCTCGGCAATCTGGCCGGGAGCGACCAGGATTCGGCCGGACCATTGCCGGAACCGGAACTGCTGGATCGCCTCCACGGCGGCTGGCTCGGCCGCCACACCGCCCGCTCCCGCGCCGCCACCGAGGTCGACTACGCCGTGCTCGGCCTGCACCTGCTGGAACGCCGCGGCCTCGACTTCAGCCCCGACGACGTTGCGGCCGAATGGCTCGAGCGCCTGCCGTTCCTTCGGACCTACACCGCCGAACGGGTCGCGTATCGCAATCTCATCGACGGTTTCGCCCCGCCCGACACCGCCATCCACCGAAACCCGTACCGGGAGTGGGTCGGCGCCCTCGCCCGCGCCGACATCCACGGCTACACCCACCCCGGACACCCCCGGCGGGCTGCCGGCGCGGCCGCCCGCGACGCCTCGATCTCCCACACGGGCAACGGTTTATGGGCCGCCATGTGGTCGGCCGCCCTGATCGCGGCCGCCTTCACCGACCACGTGCCGGCCTCGGCGCTGAGCACCGCCGCGGCCGTCGTCCCGGCCCGTTCCCGCCTCGCCGTCGCCCTGGCCGAGGTGCTCGCCGACCACGCCCGGGGCGACACCTGGGAGCGGGCGGTGGCCGCCGTCCATGCCCGCCACGACCACTACAACCGGGTGCACGCCATCGGCAACGCCTGCCTCATCGCGGCCGGATTGCTCTGGGGCGAAGGCGATTTCGACCGGACGGTCACCCTGACCGTCCGGGGCGGCTGGGAGACCGACTCGAACAGCGCGACCGTGGGCTCGGTGGTGGGCATCCTGACCGGGGCCGCCGCGCTCTCCACCATCGACGGCGACGGTCTCGCCGACCTGGCCGGCCGCACGCGAAACCTGTTCGTATAGCCCCGGATACGAGAAAGGCGGTGCGATCCGAAGACTCGGACCGCACCGCCTTCGCGGGGGTGACGCGGTGTCGGCTAGCGCTCGACGATGGCGACGACGCCCTGGCCGCCCGCGGCGCAGATGGAGACGAGCGCGCGGCCGCCACCCTTCTCCGCCAGCTGCTTGGCGGTCTGGGCGATGATGCGGCCGCCGGTGGCGGCGAACGGGTGGCCCGCGGCGAGCGAGGAGCCGTTCACGTTCAGCTTGGAGCGGTCGATCTTGCCGAGCGCGCCGTCCAGGCCCAGGCGCTCCTTGCAGTACTGGTCCGACTCCCAGGCCTGCAGGGTGGCGAGCACCACCGAGGCGAAGGCCTCGTGGATCTCGTAGTAGTCGAAGTCCTGCAGGGTCAGGCCGTTGCGGGCCAGCATGCGCGGCACCGCGTAGGTGGGGGCCATGAGCAGGCCGTCGGGGCCGTGGATGTAGTCCACCGCGGCGACCTCGGAGTCCACCAGGTAGGCCAGCGGCGAGAGGTTGCGCGAGGCCGCCCACTCCTCGGAGCCCAGCAGCACCGCGGACGCGCCGTCGGTCAGCGGGGTGGAGTTGCCGGCGGTCATGGTGGCGTCGCCCAGCTTGGTGCCGAAGACCGGCTTCAGGGTGGCGAGCTTCTCCAGGGTGGAGCCCGGACGCAGGTTGTCGTCGCGGGTCAGGCCCAGGAACGGGGTGATGAGGTCGTCCATGAAGCCGCGGTCGTAGGCGGCGGCCATGTTCTTGTGCGACAGGTAGGCCAGCTCGTCCTGCGCCTCGCGGGAGATGCCGAACTCCTTGGCGGTGATGGCGGCGTGGTCACCCATCGACAGGCCCGTGCGCGGCTCGGCGTTGCGCGGGATCTCGATGCCGACCATGGACGGGCGCAGACGGCCGACCAGCTTCACGTAGTCGGAGTTCTTCTTGGCGCGGTTGGCGTCGAGCATCCACTCGCGCATGCCCTCGCTGACTCCGATCGGCGCGTCGGAGGTGGTGTCGGTGCCGCCACCGATACCGTTCTCGATGCGGCCCAGGGCGATGCCGTCGGCGACGGTGACGATGGACTGCAGGCCGGTGCCGCAGGCGAGCTGCAGGTCGTGGGCCGAGGTGTACGGCGACAGGGTCGAGCCCAGCACGCTCTCGCGGATCATGCCGTGCTCGCCGACGCGCTTGAGCACCGCGCCGCCGACGACCATGCCCAGGCGCTCGCCCTGCAGGCCGAAGCGGGAGACCAGGCCGTTCAGGGTGGCGGTGAACATGTCCTGGTTGGAGGCGTGGGCGTACTTGCCGTCGGACCGCGCGAACGGGATGCGGTTACCGCCGAGGATGGCAACCGGGCGGGCCTGCTTGGTGTTCTTGGCCGCGGCCTTCGCAGAACGGGCTTTGGTGGTCACTCGAGTCTCCAGTGTCTCGTCGGTGGGAGTTTCCGCCCGTGCGTCCCCGAGGGGCGCACGTCAGTCGGTTTACATTAAACTTACTCTGGAGTAAGTTCATTGTCGACACCGTACCCCGCAGATGTGCGCAATGCCGCTCTTGAAGAATCCACCGTCCGCGGGCCTAGACAAGGAGAAGGTAGGAAACGTGGCTGCCAGCAAGAGCAAGGGCGCTCCCAACCTCTACGGATCTTTCGTTCACTCCGCCCCCGGCGCGTTCCTGGCCTCGAAGCTGGGCCTGCCGCAGCCGGAGACGCTGCGTCGCTACAAGGCGGGCGAGGCCGCCCTCCCGGGCCCCGTGCTGCTCGGCGGCAAGGGCCGCGCCGCGGACGCCGTGCGAAACCTGCTGGGCGACTACACCTTCGTCGACGCCGTCACCCCGGGTGTGAAGTTCGGCGCGCTCGTGTTCGACGCCACCGGCATCAAGACCATCGAAGAGCTGCAGCAGCTGTTCGAGTTCTTCCAGCCCGCCATGCGCAGCATCGCCCCCTCGGGCCGCGTGCTGGTCATCGGCACCACCCCGGAGCTGGCCGGTTCGGTCGACGGCCAGATCGCGCAGCGTGCGCTCGAGGGCTTCACCCGTTCGGTCGGCAAGGAGCTGCTGCGCGGAGCCACCTCCAACCTGGTCTACCTGCACCCCGAAGCCGCCACCGCCGCAACGGGTCTGGAGTCCACCCTGCGTTTCGTGCTGTCGGGCAAGTCGGCCTTCGTCGACGGCCAGGTCTTCCGGGTCGGCTCCGACGACGCCGTCGCCCCCGCCTCCTGGGACAAGCCGCTGGAGGGCAAGGTGGCCGTGGTCACCGGCGCCGCCCGCGGTATCGGCGCCACCATCGCCGAGGTCTTCGCCCGTGACGGCGCGACCGTGATCGTCGCCGACATCCCGGCCGCCGGTGAGGCGCTGTCCGAGACCGCCAACAAGGTCGGCGCCACCGCGCTCGCGCTCGACGTCACCGCCGCCGACGCCGCCGAGAAGCTGGCCGCCTTCGCCACCGAGCGTTTCGGCGGCATCGACATCGTCGTCCACAACGCCGGCATCACCCGCGACAAGCTGCTCGCCAATATGGACGAGGGCCGCTGGAACTCGGTCATCAACGTGAACCTGGCCGCGCCGCACCGCATCACCGAGGGCCTGGTCGCCGCGGGCGCGCTGCGCGCCGGGGGCCGCGTCATCGACGTGTCCTCGATCGCGGGCATCGCGGGCAACCGTGGTCAGACCAACTACGGCGCCTCCAAGGCCGGTGTCATCGGCATGGTCAACGCCGAGGCCCCGAAGCTGGCCGAGAAGGGCATCACCATCAACGCGGTCGCCCCCGGCTTCATCGAGACCGCCATGACCGCCGCCATCCCGCTCGCCACTCGCGAGGGCGGCCGCCTGCTGTCCTCCCTGCTGCAGGGCGGTCAGACCGTGGACGTCGCCGAGACCATCGCCTACTTCGCCTCCCCGGCCTCGAACGCGGTGAACGGCAACATCGTTCGCGTCTGCGGCCAGGCCATGATCGGAGCATGATGTCGCAGACCATCACTCTGTCCGAGGTGCCGAAGAACGGCGGCCTGTTCGTCAAGGCCGCCCTCGGCGCGCTGCCGGTGCCTGGACTCTCGGCCCGCAAGCCGACCCTGCCCGACCGTCGCGTCCGGCTGGAGGGCTTCCGGGTGAACCCGGACCACCTGGCCGCCTACTGCCGGGCCACCGGGCTGCGCTTCAGCGACTCGCTGCCGCTGACCTACCCGTTCGTGCTCAGCTTCCCGCTGGCCATGCAGCTGGTCGTCGCCCGGGACTTCCCGTTCGTGGCGGTCGGCGCGGTGCACGCGGAGAACGTCATCGAGCGCACCCGCCCCATCTCGGTCGCCGAGCCGCTGGACTTCGACACCCACATCGAGAACCTGCGCGAGCACCCGAAGGGCCTGCTCGTGGACGCCGTCACCGAGGTGAGCGTCGGTCGTGAGCTGGTGTGGCGGCAGGTCACCACCTTCCTGCACCAGCAGCGCACCTCGCTGTCCGGCGGCCCCAAGCCGGAACCGAAGCCGGACGAGGTGCCGCCCCCGCCGCTGCGCACACTGCGGGTCGACCAGAAGATGATCAACCGCTACGCCGCCGCCTCGGGCGACCACAACCCGATCCACACCTCCGCGCTGGGCGCCAAGGCCTTCGGATTCGCCAAGCCCATCGCGCACGGTATGTGGTCGGCGGCCGCCATTCTCGGTTCCATCGAGGGCCGGGTTCCGGACCGGACCACCTACTCGGTGAAGTTCGGCAAGCCGATCCTGCTGCCGTCCACCGTGAACGTGTACGCCGACCAGGCGTCCGGTGGGTGGGACTTGTCCTTGAAGCACCCGAAGAAGGGCTATCCGCATCTGACGGCTACGCTGCGCTGATCCTCGCAACACGGAGCGGTCTCAGCTCCGCGGCGCGAGGGAGTGTTGAGCCCGGCACCCGCAGACTCGGGCCGGATCGCGATTCGCGGTTCGCCCGATGGGGGTGAGGAGCCGCACGCTGTTTCATATTTCGGATGTCGCCACGCAGGGGTTTCTACATCCGGGACGGAACAGCGTGCGGCTCTTGCCATTCCGGAGCCGGACGAAATCCGGCCGTCAGCAGCTGCAATCGCAACCGCAGTCGCAGCAGTCGCAGTCACAGTCGCAGCAGTCTCCGCAGCCGTCACAGCCGTCGCAGCCGCAGTTCCCGCAGCCGTCGCAGCAGTTCATCCACGGCTCTTTGCGGCGGCCGCTGCACGGGCCGGTGTGCTCCGCGCAGCACGCGTAACCGGTGCAGTACTGGGTGCAGATGATGCCGAGACCCTCGAGCAGGCTCGGCTGCTTGATCAGGTCATCGGAATCCGGGCGCTGCGTGAAGGCGGCCACCGGCAGAGCGGCGGCCTGGGTGCGGCACGCGCCCGTGGCGCAGGTGTGGACGGCGCCCGCGGCCCGGCCGAGCCGCTTGACCACACTGCCCAGCGGATCGAGCAGCGCCCAGCGCACCGTCGCGGTCCGGTCCAGGGCGACCCGGGTCAGGGCCGCGCGCAGCAGCGAATTCGATTCGGCCACCAGGGCATGCGCCTGTTCGGGCGTGGTTCCGGTGGCGGACAGCGGATTGAAGCGACCCTCGGCGCGGTCCGCGTCGAGATCCTCGAGCGCGTCCGCGAGATGGGCGATCCGGCCGAAATGCCATCCGGCTTCGCGCAGCGCGTCGGCGTTCTCGGGGCGATCGGCCAGGATCGCGGTGTGCGCGAACAGTTCCGCGGCGCAGACCTGGGTCGGCTCGGTCAGTTCCGCCAGCGAGCTGCCGGGCGAGTTCTCCAGGCGCAGCTGCGATTCGATGGCCGCGATCAGGGGTTCCACATCCAGGCCCAGCGGCGCCGCGGCCGAGCGGGCCCGGGCGTGCCAGCGGGTGGAGACGCGGGTCAGCGGGCGGCGGGCCAGCCGGTGGGCGTCGCCGTCGTCCACGTGATCGCGAATCTTGGCCGCGCCCAGCAGTAGTGACGCGGTGGCGGCCAGCCGGACCCCGGGCGCGTCCGCGGCGAGCACCTCGGCCCGGCGCATGCCGCGCAGCGCGCATGGGCCCGCGGCCGTGCGCGGCGAAGGCAGCGATTGCTGCGCCTCGGTGAGGATCTCGAGCACGATGGCGTCGGTATTGGTGGCCGCGCGGGCCAGCTGGCCGTGGCCGTCGCGCAGGCCCAGGCACAGGCCGCACATGTGCGCCTGCCACGCCGAGGGATCGATTCCGTGCCGTGCCGCACTGTGCGCGCACGGCTTCAGCAAGCCGAACAAGATGTCCCCGCTCCCCGGCCGGAAGGGCCGTCCTGCAACACGATCGCAGCGAACTGTGGCAGGCGCGCGCCGGGACGGCAAGTCCGGTGGGCCGACCGGCTCAGGCGGGCTCGGCCCGCTTCTTGTTGCCGGACAGGCCGCGCCAGGCCAGATCGTCGAGCAGATTCACGGCCACGTCCATATCGATCTGCCCGCTCGCGACCCGGTCGGCGATGGCCTCGCCCGCGCCGATCACCGCCACCGACACCACCTCGAAATTGGTGCCCGGCTCGGCGTACTTGGCGCTGGACTCCAGCAGTTTCGCGGTCAGCTCGATGACCCGGTCGCGGCTGTTGGCGATCTCGGTGGCGAACGGCTGCTGGCCGAGCGCCTGCCGGTAGAGGACCTGCCAGGACAGCCGGTTCTGGTCCACGTAGGCGAGGAACGCCTCCAGGCCCGCGCGCAGCTGCTCGTGCGGGGTGAGCTTGGGGTTGCCCGCGACCGCGACCGCCTCGATGAACCGCGCGCTCTCGCGCAGGATGCAGGCGCGGAAGAGTTCGTCCTTGGAGCCGTAGTAGAGGTACAGCATCGGCTTGGAGATCTTCGCCTCGGCGGCGATCGCGTCCATCGAGGTGTCGTGGTAGCCCTTGCGCGAGAAGACCTCCACGGCGGCGTCGAGCATCTGCTGCTCGCGCACCGCGCGAGGAAGCCGTTTCGTTCCGCCTGCCATTCACTCTCCTCGGACCGGACATCCGGCGCTCATCGCAAGCGCCGAAGCCCTTATCTTACTCCATGGTAAGTTCCGCCAGTGTGAATTGCCGGTGATTCGCCAAGCCTGGACGGCGGCGTCGGGGACGATCTCAGCAGTGCGGCGCGGAGCCCTTGAACTTTGCCATGCGCAAGACCGAGGCATCCACCTGGGATCCCGGTAAGCGGCCACTGTTCACCGCCGCCACGAGCCGGTCCAGCACCTTCGGCACCGCGTCCGTGGTGATCCACAGGGCATTGTCGGCGCCCGCGATCAGGGCGGCCTCCACCGCGTCCTCGATGCTCATCCGGCTGGTGATCGCGGCCATGCCGCCCAGGTCATCGGTGAAGATGACCCCCTCGAAGGGTGCTGCGCCGTAACCCGTGCCCTGACGCAGCAGCGCCATCGCCTGCGGGCTGATACTCGCCGGCACATTCGGGGTGGTCAGACCCGGCACATCCAGGTGCCCGACCATCACGGCGGCGCCCGAATCCACCAGATTGCGGAACGGCACCAGATCCGTGCTCTGCATCTGATCCAGCGGCGGCGTGCGCACCGCGCCGGTGTGCGAATCACCCGAACCCGAGCCGTGACCCGGGAAATGCTTGATCACGCTGCCCAGCCCGGCGTCCTTCATCGCCCGGATCTGCGCGCCCGCGTACTGCGTCACCACATCCGGATCATCGGAGAAGGAGCGGTCGCCGATCACCGAGTCGTCGGCCTGCGCGCTCACATCGGTGTCCGGTGCGAAGTCCACGGTCACACCGAGGGCCCGCAGCTTCTTCGCGCGGTCCAGGCTGAAGGTGTAGAACTCGTCGGGGCTCATGGTCTGGGCGATCACCCGGGCCGAGGGCGCGGGCCCGATCAGGTCCTTGGCCCGCGAGACCCGGCCGCCCTCCTCGTCGATGGTCACCATGAGCGGGGTCCGCGACGCCTGCTGCACCGCGTCGACCTGATGCTGGGCCAGCATCGCCTTGTCGGTCCAGCTGCCGATGAAGATGCCGCCGATCTGCTCGTTCCGCACCACGTTCTCGGCGTCGGCCTCACCGGTCACGCCGACGGTCAGCAACTGCGCGAGCTTCTGCCGCAGGGTGAACTCCGAGAGGTACCCCGCCGCGCAGTCCTGTTTACCCGGCGTCGTCGGCGGCGGCGCGACGGCGCTGCTGCTCACCGCCGCGCTGACGCTACTGCTCGGCGCGGCGTCGTTGGTGCCCTTTCCGCTCGAACAGGCGGTCAGTGCGAGGGCGGTTACCGCGACAACGATCCCCGGTGCAAGGCGCATATCTCCGACGGTAGCTCCCCCGCCTCGCCGAGACTTCAGCGGCCAGCCGCGAGCCGTGGTGCGTCTCCCATTTACTGCTTCGGTAGCTCGTGGTGCCCGCCGAAGGCCTGGCGCATGGCCGACAGCGTCTTGTCCGCGAACAGGGCTTCGCCGCGGGAGACGAAGCGCTGGAACAGGGCCGCCGACAGCACCGGTGCGGGCACGCCCTCGTCGATGGCGGCGTCCACGGTCCAGCGGCCCTCGCCGGAGTCGGAGACCCGGCCGCCGAAGGAGTCGAGATTCGGGTCGGCATACAGCTCGGCCGCGGTGAGATCGAGCAGCCAGGACGCCACCACCGATCCGCGCCGCCACACCTCGGCGACCTCGGGGATATCGATGTCGTAGCGGTAGTACTCGGGATGTTCGAGCGGCGTGACTTCGGCGGAATGCTCGTCGTCCCGCTCTTTGCCGACATTCGCCTTGTGCAGGATATTGAGGCCCTCGGCATAGGCGGCCATGGCGCCGTATTCGATCCCGTTGTGCACCATCTTCACGAAATGCCCCGCACCCGCCGGGCCGCAGTGCAGATAGCCCTGCTCGGCCTGGGACGGAGTGCCGCTGCGCCCGGGCGTGCGGGGTGCGGCGTCCACGCCGGGGGCGATGGATCTCAGCAGCGGATCCAGGTGCGCGACCGGTTCCGGTTCGCCGCCGATCATCAGGCAGAAGCCGCGGTCGAGGCCGAACACGCCGCCCGAGGTGCCGATGTCGATGTAGTGAATCCCCTTGGGCCGCAGCGTGTTCGCGCGAGCGATGTCCTCGTGGTAGCGACTGTTGCCGCCGTCGACGATGATGTCGCCGGGCTCCAGCAGCTCGGCGACATCATCGATGACCGCGCCCGTCGCACCGGCGGGGATCATCACCCACACCACGCGCGGGGTGTCGAGCATGGCCACGAATTTCTGGAGTTCGGTACTGCCCTGGAACTTGTCGCCGAGTTCCCCGGCGAGTTCCTCGATGTGTGCGGACTTGTGTTCATATCCGACCGCGGTGTGCCCGTCGCGCACGATCCGGCGCACGATATTCGCGCCCATCCGCCCGAGTCCGATCATCCCCAGCTGCATAGGTGTCGCTCCTCCGCCTCTTTCGAGATCAGATGTTGCGTTCGCTATGACGACGATAGCCCTCGCCGGAAACTTTTCCCGATTCGTGAAATGGGTGTGTAACACCCTGGAACCGGTGTCGATAGAACGGGTGGCTCCGTGCTGTTGCCAGACCCCCGACCCGGCAACCGCACGGAGCTCTCTGCGTCTCAGGACTGGTCCGAAATCACACGCCCGGTATCGTTGCAGCAGGTTTGCTGAAATCTGGGAGATGGTTCGTGACCGGTGGAATTGCTCATGTACGCCACGTTCTGAATTCGAAGGCCGGACGTCGCGCCGGGATCGCCGTGGGTGTGCTGGCAGCCGCCGCGACGGTCGGATACCTGGTTGATCTGTCCGTTTCGTCCGGAAATGTGCCGCGCGGTACACAGGTGGCCGGGATCGATATCGGCGGCGAGGACCGGGCGGCCGCGCGGGCCCGGCTGGAACCCGCGCTCGAACAGCGGGCGACCCACCCGGTCACCGTCCGCGCCGGGGACACCACCACCGAAGTAGTGCCGCGGGCCGCCGGACTGGACGTCGACTGGGACGGCACGTGGGACCGGATCGGCGGTCAGCCGCTCAATCCCTTCACCCGGATCGCATCCTTCTTCACCACCCATGATGTGGAGCCAGCCTCAACCGTCGACGCCGCGGCCCTGGACAAGCAGCTGGAGGCCCTGCGGGCGCACGATCGGCGTCCCGTCGAGGGCGGGATCGCCTTCGAGGGCGCACGGCCCGTCGCGGTCCGCCCGGTGCCCGGCCTGACCCTCGACGTCCCGGCCGCCCGCACCACGCTGATCGAGCACTGGGCCGACGGCTCGACGGTGACCCTGCCCATGGTGGAGACCCCGGCCAAGGTGACCGCCGACGCCGTCGACCGCACCGTGCGGATGGTCGCGGAACCGGCCGTGCGCGCCCCGATCACATTCACCGGACAGGGCGGCGACGCCACCGTGGAACCGGCGCAGATCGCGAGCGTGCTCTCCTTCCCGCCGGACGGCCATGGCGGACTGGGCCTTTCGAGCAACCGGGAGGCGATGATCGCGATCGTGGCCCCGCAGTTGCAGGCCACCGAGACGAAGCCGCAGGACGCGAGCTTCGACCTGAGCGGTTCCCGCGCCAGTGTGCGGCCCGCGGTGCCCGGGCTGCTGGTCGACTGGGACAAGACCCTGGAAGACCTTCCGGCCGTGCTGACTTCGCCCGGTATGCGGGTCAAGCCGGTGACCTACAAGGACGTGCAGCCCAAGCTGACCACCGAGGAGGCGGGCAAGCTCGGCATCACCGAGGTGATCGGCTCCTTCACCACCGGCGGGTTCAGCGGACCGTCCGGGGTGAACATCGGCGTGGTCGCCCGCAAGGTGGACGGCGCGCTGGTGCGGCCCGGGGAGACGTTCTCGCTCAACGGTTTCACCGGCCCCCGCGGTCTGGCCGAGGGCTACGTGGAGTCCGGCATCATCAACAACGGCCGTCCCGCCAACGCGGTCGGCGGCGGCATCTCGCAGTTCGCCACCACCCTTTACAACGCCGCCTATTTCGCGGGCATGGAGGACGCGGGCCACACCGAGCACAGCTACTACATCTCGCGCTATCCGGCCGCCCGTGAGGCCACCGTCTTCGACGGCGCGATCGACCTGAAGTTCCGCAACAACACCCCGTACGGCGTGATCATCGACGCCACCTCCGACGACTCGAACGTGACCGTCCGCATGTGGAGCACCAAGACCGTCGAGGTCGAATCGATCACCGGGGATCGCTCCAAATACACCGAGCCCCAGACCATCACGCTGCCCGCGGGCAAGGACTGCGTCCCCTCCAGCGGCGGCTCCGGCTTCACCACCTCCGACACCCGCGTCATCCGCGATGCCAAGACGGGCAAGGAGATCTCCCGCAACACCCGCACCGTCAAGTACGACCCGATCCCGGTCGTGCGGTGCCAATAACGGCCAAACGGTTCCAATAACGACCGAAAGCGATGCGGCCCGGAAGAATCCGGGCCGCATCGCTTTGCTGGCGGGTTTGGGGGCTGGGCCCGACGTTTCCCTACGGAGTTTCGGGGGCGAAGCCCCCGGGACCCTTCGTCAGAACGCGGCTTCGTCCAGCTCCATGATGTCGTTGTCGAGGTTCGACAGGACGGTGCGGACCGAGGTCAGCTCGGGCAGCACGTTGCGGGCGAAGAACTGCGCGGTCGCGATCTTGCCGTCGTAGAACTTCTCGGTGGAGCCGGCGTCGAGGGCGTTGATGGCGACCTCGGCCTGCGACAGCAGCAGCCAGCCGATGATCAGGTCACCGACGGCCAGCAGGAAGCGGACCGAACCCAGGCCGACCTTGTAGAGCTCCTTCGGGTCCTGCTGGGCGCCCATCAGGTGCCCGGTCAGGGTGGCGGCCATGCCCTGGACATCCTCGAGGGCGGTGGCGAGCAGCTTGCGCTCGGCCTTCAGACGGCCGTTGCCGCCCTCGCGCTCGATGAACTTCTGGATCTGGCCGGCCACGTGGGCCAGCGCCACGCCGCGGTCGCGGGCGATCTTGCGGAAGAAGAAGTCCTGCGCCTGGATGGCGGTGGTGCCCTCGTACAGCGAGTCGATCTTGGCGTCGCGGATGTACTGCTCGATCGGGTAGTCCTGCAGGAAGCCGGAGCCACCGAAGGTCTGCAGCGAGTCGGTCAGGTACTGGTAGGCCCGCTCGGAGCCGACACCCTTGACGATCGGGAGCAGCAGGTCGTTGACGCGGAACGCGGTGTCGGCGTCGGCGCCCGAGACCAGCTCGGCGACGTCGGCGTTCTGGTGCGCGGCGGTGTACAGGTACACGGCGCGCAGGCCCTCGGCGTACGCCTTCTGCATGGCCAGCGAACGACGCACGTCCGGGTGGTGGGTGATGGTGACGCGCGGGGCGGCCTTGTCGGTCATCTGGGTCAGGTCGGCGCCCTGGACGCGGGTCTTGGCGTACTCGAGCGCGTTCAGGTAACCGGTCGACAGGGTGGCGATGGCCTTGGTGCCCACCATCATTCGGGCGTTCTCGATGACGTCGAACATCTGCGCGATGCCGTTGTGGATCTCGCCGACCAGCCAGCCCTTGGCGGGCACGCCGTGGCCGCCGAAGGTGACCTCACAGGTGGCCGAGACCTTGATGCCCATCTTGTGCTCGACATTGGTGACGAACACGCCGTTGCGCTCACCCATGGTGTCGGTGTCGAAGTCGAAGTGGAACTTCGGCACGTAGAACAGCGACAGGCCCTTGGTGCCCGGGCCGGCGCCCTCGGGGCGGGCCAGCACCAGGTGCATGATGTTCTCGAAGAGGTCGTCCGAGTCACCCGAGGTGATGAAGCGCTTCACGCCCTCGATGTGCCAGGAGCCGTCCTCCTGCTGGATCGCCTTGGTGCGGCCGGCGCCGACGTCGGAGCCCGCGTCGGGCTCGGTCAGCACCATGGTGGCGCCCCAGTTGCGGTCGGCGATCTTCTGCGCCCACTGCTTCTGCTCATCGGTGCCGTTGTTGTAGAAGACCTGCGCGAAACCCGCACCGGCGGCGTACATCTGGGCGGCCGGGTTGGCGCCCAGGACCATCTCGCCCAGCGCCCAGCCGACGACGGAGGGGGCGCCCAGGCCACCGAGCTCCTCGCGGACCGGAACCTTGGACCAGCCGCCGTCCTCGAGGGCGCGGTAGGACTTCTTGAAGGACTCGGGGAGGGTGACCGTGTGGGTGTCCGGGTTGAAGACCGGCGGGTTGCGGTCGGCATCGGCGAAGGACTCGGCCAGCGGGCCCTCGGCCAGGCGACGGACCTCGCTCAGCATTTCCTTGACGGTGTCGGCGTCGAGGTCGCCGTAGGCGCCCGCGTCGAGGAGCTTCTGGATGCCCAGGAACTCGAAGAGGTTGAACTCGAGGTCGCGGACGTTGCTCTTGTAGTGACCCATGGTCGTACTCACTCTCCATTGAGATGGGTGCGGTTCGGTGTGTGCCGTTCCCGCCCGTAAGGTCTCCACCGGGTAGACACCGTAAAGCAGCGCTACTAGCGGGTAACTTATGCGCCATGTTACCGACCGGTAGGAGGCCCGCCAACCCGATCGAGGCCGAATGTGACCGAAAGCACGCGGGTAACCGCGGGTCGGGGTTGTGTTGAGTCCGTGGGGATCCCGTCATCGCAGGTGAAAGCCCTGTCGGAGATCGATGCCGGGGCGATGTGAGGCCCTCGGCACAGTCGGTTCCGGGCGGGTGGGCAACCCTCGCGCACACCGCCGGTGTGCCGCGCGAAACCGGCCTGTGACGGTGGTTACGGTGCGTATATGCGGATCGAGACGAGTGCCGGACCGGCGGAGGTGGAGATCGCCGAGCCCGGGCGGAACAAGCCCGGATTCCTGCTGGTGCTCACCCACGGCGCCGGCGGCGGGGTGGATGCGAAAGATTTGCTGGCCGTGCGGGATTCGGCTGTCGCCCTGGGGGGCGCGGTGGCGCTGGTGACCCAGCCCTATCGGGTCGCGGGGCGGCGCGCGCCCGGCAAGGCCGACGTGCAGGACGCGGCCTGGCTGGAGATCATCGCGGCCTTGCGGAAGAAAGTCCGGGGCGCGCCGCTGATCCAGGGCGGGCGGAGCAATGGTGCGCGGGTGGCGTGCCGGACCGCGCGCGCGGCCGGTGCGCGCGGCGTGGTCGCGCTGTCGTTCCCGCTGCATCCGCCGGGTAAGCCGGAGAAGTCGCGGCGCGAGGAACTGCTCGACCCCGGCGATATCGAGGTCGTCGTGGTCAACGGCGCGCGCGACCCCTTCGGCATTCCCGACGCCGCCGATGCGGCCGAGGTGCATATCATTGCGGGACAGGCGCATTCGTATCGCGCCGGGTTCGACGAGATCGTCGCCGCGATCGAGCCGTGGCTGGAGCGCTGGTCCGCGAACTGAGCGGGTGGGTACCGCCGACCGGATTCGGCCCGCGGGCTCAGCGGGCTTTGCTCAGGTAGGCGAGCAGGTCGTCGACGAGGTCGGTCGGCGTCGCGTGCCCCTTGCCGTTCGCGTCCAGGTGGCCGGAGGAGGCGAGGTCGGCGGCCCCGTGGGCCAGCGCGCGGACCAGGGAGGCCAGGCGTTCGGTGTCGCCGCCGGGCAGGCTGCCCGCCTCCTGGGCCAGTCCGACCAGGGCGATCAGCGCGTTCTGGGCATTGCGGCCGGTTTCGGCGAGTTCGGGGGTCTCGTCGGCCCAGTGGCCGAAGACCAGTTTGAAGCGGGCGGGGTGTTCGAGGGCCCACGCGATATAGCCGTGCAGCACCCCGCGCAGCATTTCGACCGGCTCCGGGCGCTCCTGCACGATGCGTGCGAAATCCGCTGAGCGTTCGGACAATTCGCGCGCGGCGACCGCCGCGAGCAGCGCGTCCTTGTTGGCGAAGTGCTTGTAGGGCGCGTTGTGCGAGACGCCCGCGCCGCTGCCGACCTCGCGCAGCGTGACGGCCTCGACCCCGCCGGCGTCGAGCAGGCGGAGGGCGGAATCGAGCAGCACGGTGCGGGTGGACGGCGGCATCGGTCCATCGTAATCAGAGGTTGACAGTGTCAACCAGCGCGCCTAGGTTGACACTGTCAACCTTTGAGGGGAGCGGGTATGGACCGAGGAGCAACAGCCGTCGTCACGGGCGCGACGAATGGCATCGGGGAAGCGATCGCGCGGCAACTCGCCGCGGCCGGTGCGGAGGTGGTGCTGGTCGGGCGGGATCCGGGCCGGTTGCGCGCCGCGCGGGAACGGATCACGGCGGCGGTGCCCGACGCCGTACTGCGGGACGAACTCGCGGACCTCTCGCTGGTCGCGGACGTGCGCGCGCTCGCGGATCGCCTGCGGGACAGCCGGATCGACATCCTGATCAGCAATGCCGCCGTGGTGGCCGACATCGCCGACCGCACCGCCGAGGGCTTGCAGCCGACCCTGGCCACCAATCACCTCGCGCCGTACCTGCTGCTGCGCACCCTGGGTGAGAACCTCGCCGACGCGGGGCGATCCGCGCGACTGGTGGTGGTCGGGGCGTCACCGACCGCCTTGCGCTCGGTGCCCGTCGATCTCGACGACCTGGGATTCCGGAATCCGCGCGCGCTCGGATTCCCGCCCAGTTTCCGGCCTTTCGTGGCCTACGGGCGCACCAAGAACATGAACGCGATGTTCGTCTACAGCCTGGCCGAGCGGCTCGCGGGCAGTGGCGTGACCGTCAACGGCGCGCATCCGGGGATCATCCGGCACACCGGGCTGGGCCGGGAGTCCGCGCGGGGGCTGCTGCGGATCTTCGGCTGGTCGCAGTGGGTCAATCCGCTGCTGCCCGGTCCCGACGCCGGGGCCGATACGCCGGTCTGGCTGGCCACCGCGCCCGAAGTCGAGGGCGTGTCCGGTCGATTCTTCGTGCGCCGCAAGGATGTCGCGACCGCCGCGCACACCACCGATCCGGCCCGCCGCACCCGGTTGTGGGACGAGAGCGCACGGCTCACGGGGTTGACGGTCGACCACTGACGAGCCGCGCGCCCGTCAGAACATGTCCAGTGCCGGGGGCTGCGGAACCTCGAGGGCCCGCGGCGCGTCCGGGTCCTCGACCGCCGGACGGGTGGCGACCACCAGGGCGTCGATGGCGTCGCGGTCCTCCGTGGGCCGGTGCACGCGGTCGGCGATCTGGACCCGAATGGCCGGTTCGGCGGCGGCGAGATCGGCGATGATGTCGGCCGGGGTGAAGGTGAGGGCCGGATCCTGTTCGCCGCCATAGCCTTCGACCAGATTGAGGGTGTCGTTGCCGATGACCAGCAGGGTGCCCTCGGGGGAGAGCATCCCGGCCGCGCGCAGCAGCAGGATGCGACGGTCCTCGGGCGGCAGGTGCAGGAAGGCGACCAGGATCAGTTCGTAGGGGCCGGTGATGCCCGCACGGTCCAGATCGGTGACATTGCCGTGCACCCAGCGGATGCGCCCGCGCACCGAGCGGGAGAGCCGGGCGGCGACGGTACGGCCCTTGTCGATACCGGTCTGGGAGAAGTCGACGGCGTCCACCTGCCAGCCGTGGGTGGCGAGCCAGAGCGCGTTGCGGCCCTCGCCGCAGCCCAGGTCCAGCACCCGCGGCAGCTCGGGCCGGCCCTCGCCGACCCCGTACCCGCCCACTGGCACCCGGCGTTCCAGCCCGAAGACCTGCTCGACCACCGTGGCGTTCGGGGGCGCGCCCCACACCAGTTCGGTGGTGGAGTAGTGCTCGTCCCATGCGGCGGCATCCATGGGAACGAGTGTAGAAGTTGTGCGCGGAGACGAAGCCGCCCGCGAACGCGGGGCGTTCGCGGGCGGCAGGTCGAGCGGGGAGAGTCCCTGGAGCGGGGTTCCGCTAGAGCGTCGTGTGCATCAGCAGCACGTTGTACTGGCTGTGGACCGTGGTGAGGAAGTAGAGGTCGCGCCCGGTCTGGTACGGGAAGATGTACGGCGCGTACGCGGTCGGGAGTTCGCGGGTGTCGATGAGCACCGACGGCGGGCTCCACGGCCCCTCCGGGCTGGGCGAGGTGTACATGACCACCGAGTTCCACGGGTCCGTGGTCAGCATGATGTATTGCCCTAGGTAGTCGTTCCACATCACCGACATCTCGGAGACGCCGCCGCCCACCACCGGCTGTGCGGCATTGACGTCCTTCTGCCACCGCCCGCCGTCCCAGTACTCGTACGCGTCGAGATCGGTGGCGGCGCCCTCCGGGACGCGGGCCACGTAGGCCGGGTGGTTGCGCCCGGAGTCGGTGCCGAAGTCGTACAGGAAGCCGCCGCGCTTGACGAAGGCGTTCATCTGGAAGTTGGAGTTGCCGCCGTCGTCGCCGCGGCGGGTGGCCGGCAGTTCGACCCAGTTCTCGCCGTTGTCGCCGGAGACCGCGAGGCTGGAGTAGTTGGTGGTCCACTGCCCGACGTCGTCCCAGCTCTTCACCGACATCAGGCTCATGATCTGGGTGCCGCCGACCGAGATGGCCGCGGTCGGGATGCGGCTGATCTCGATGAAGGGGATCTTGGGGCTCGGGATCAGGTCCCGGGCCTGGCCGAAGATGTCCCGCACCACCGAGTCGAAGTAGATGCCGTTGGACGGGTCCTGGGTGTGCGAGCGGACCAGGATGTTGGAACGCCAGGCCCAGGTGCTGCCGACCAGCAGGTTCGGCAGGCCCAGACCGGCGGTGTCACCGAAGGCGGTCAGCAGTTCGCCGTTGCCGTTGTCCCACATGATGCCCAGATCGGTGCCGAGCACGTTGTAGGCCTGGGTGTTGTTGGGGCTCGCCATGCCGGTGACCTGGAAGACGGCCTTGGTCCGGCCGGGCAGCTGTGGCAAACCGTTGGTTCCGTTGAGCACGGGAATCGGATTGATGGCGTTGGGGTTTGCTGCGGCCGGTGATGTCATCGCCACGAACAAGGCCGTGGCACCGGCCACAGCGGACAGCAGCAGCGGAGCGGTCTTGGTCAATTGCGTGCGTCCTCCGGGTCTCGCCGAATAATGCGCGGACCAAACGGTATGTGACGGACCGCACAATGCGTTCGACTCGTTGGCAAAGTGTGAAAATGCTAACAGTGATAGCGAGTCGATCGTGACTGCACACCAGTGTGTTTGCCGTGAATTGGCTTACTTTCCATTCCTATCACGTCCGAGGGCCTGTCGAACGATAAGGGGCAGCTGGGTGGCGCGTTCGATGGACAGGGTCCGGCGCACCGAAGTTTGCCACGTCCGGTCGAACATCTTCTTGGCGGCCGCGACCGCGTGCGGGGAGCGCGCCGCGATCCGATCGGCCAGCTTCTCCGCGGCCGCGAGCGGGTCCGCGGACACCTCGGTGACCAGACCGATGCGCTCGGCGTAGGCGGCGTCGACCGGGTCGGCGGTCATGGTCAGCAGCAGCGCCTGATCGATGCCGATGAGCCGCGACAACGTGGCCGCGCCGGTCATGTCGGGAATCAGGCCGTGCTTGGCCTCCATCACCGAGAACTCCGAATCCGGTGTGACGAACCGGAAGTCGGCGGCCAGCGCGAGCTGCAGTCCGCCGCCGTAGCAACGACCGTGCACCACCGCGATCACCGGCTGCGGCAGCCGCCGCCAAGCCCAGCACGCCTCCTGGAAGGTGTTCGTGCCGCGCCACGGCAGCGGGACGAAGTTGCGGACCACGTCGAGCGGATTGCCCATCGCCTTGGCGACGTCCAGCCCGGAGCTGAAGCTGGGCCCGTGGCCGGACAGGATGACCGCGCGCACGTCCGGGCGCTTGGCGATCACGCCCGCCACCCGGACGAGCTCGTTCAGCATGTCGATGGTCAGGCCGTTGTGCTTGTCCGGCCGGTCCAGGGCCACGTACGCCCGGTCGCCGGTGATGGTCAGGGAAACGTTGTGGCTCACGGTCATTCCTTATCCGAGCTGGTCCAGGAGCAGTCGCGCACAGCCGGCCGGATCATCGGAGAACGGCGTATGGCCGCTGCCGTGCAGGGTGACGTGCCGCGCACCGGGCAGCAGCGCGCGGGCGCGGCGGGCCTGGGTGGCGTACGTGAGCAGAATGTCACGATTGCCCCAGGCGATGGTGACCGGGACATCGGCCAAGGCGGCCGGATCGGGGAGCCGGAAGTTCGTGAAGGAGGCCAGCGCGGCGTCGAAGCCCTCCGCGCCGAGCAGGCCCTCGACGGTCTGCGTCGACATCCGGAGGTCGAGCTGCCAGGGCTTGCCGAACACCAGGCCGAGCGTGGCGGACCGGCCCGCGGTGTTGCCGAGCAGGGCGGGTACGGCCGGGTGCAGCGCGGTGAGCAGTTGTTTCGCGCGCCCGAGCGCCTGCTGGCACCAGATCCGGCCGGCCGTGTCCCAGAAGCCGATGGGGGAGAAGGCGGTGGCCGAGCGGGCCAGGCCGCGCGCGGCCAGGTCCAGTGCGATGCCGCCGCCCATGGAATTGCCCGCCAGATGCGGCCGCTCGAGCCCCTCGGCGGTGAGGAATTCGGCGAGCGTGTCGGCCAGGGTGGTGACGGTGGTGTCGGCCAGCGGCTCACTGCTGCCGAAGCCGGGCAGGTCCACGGCGATCACATCGAAGGATTCGGCGAGCGTGCCGATGATCGGCTCCCACACCTCCCAGCGGCTGCCGACGCCGTGCACCAGCACGAGCGGCTCGCCGCTGCCGGTCCGGTAATGGTTCAACATGGTCATCTGTCACTCCCCAGGCCGCGATCGCTGATGTCACCCTACAGTTGTTGACGTGTCGCCAACAGGCTGGGAAATGGGCCTCCGGCGGTACGATAAAAGGTATGGCAACCCGGAAAGTGACCCTGTCGCTGGACGAGGCCGCCTGGTCCTATGCCCAGGACGCCGCCGCCCGCGCGGGCATGTCGCCGTCGGCGTGGATCTCCCGCGCCGCACGCCGCGAAGCCGTGCGGCTGGGGTGCGGCCCGGCATCGGATCCGGTCGACCTCGCCGCCGCCGACGAGGCGGAAATGCTGGCCGCCGAGAAGGAGCTGCGTGCGCAGGGGTGAACTCTGGGTCTACCACCCGCACGGCACCACCCGCACCCGCACCATCGTTCTCATCTCCAGTGACGGCATCAATGAGTCGCCGCGGCCCTGGCTGATCGCGGCCGAGGTCGAGGCCGCCGATCCGCAGGACATCCTCGCGGTCCCGATTCCCGGCCACGGCTGGGTGCACGCCGGCAATCTGGGCCGCATCTATCGTGGCTGGCTGGCCGAGCGGGTCGCCGAGGTGGACGCCGAGACGGCCGAGCGAATCGACACAGCGCTGCGCGCCGCGATGGATCTGTGAGAAGGTGCCAGGCGTATTTCTCCCATCGAATCATGAGAGTCGAGGCACCGGTGCGTCTTTCTCTGAGCGGCACAGGCCTGATGGCTGCCGCGCTTGTCGCCCTTCCCCTGCTGGCCGGCTGCGGCGGCGGCGACAAGCCCGCCGACGTCAGCCAGGCGGACGTCTCCAAGGCGTTGCAGGACGGCGGCCTCAAGGATACCAAGCTCGCCGACTGCGCAGCCAAAGTCTATGTGGATCAGGGTATTTCGCAGGACGGCCTGCGCATCATGATCAAGAACGACGCCAAGTCGGCGGCCGCCACCGATCCGGAGTCGCTCGGTATGAGCAAGGAGGACGCGGAGAAGGCGCGCGCGGCCACCAACAAGATCGTGACCGACTGCCTCAAGCAGCAGTAGCGGGTGTCTCCCCGGCGGCTCCGGCCGCCAGGGGCCTTGGCGGCCTGCGGTTTCCGCGCCGCCCTTGTTAACTCTCCGGTGCCGGTGTGCAATTTCTGAATCGACCGGGATCGACCCGGCATCCGGGAGGGATCACATCATGCGGAAATCCGTCGTCGTGGTGGCGCTGCTCGCGCTGCCCCTACTGTCCGCCTGCGCCAACAGCCAGCAGGCGGCCACGCCCACGCCCGCGGGTGTGCCGACGTCCGTGGCGCCGACCAGCGGGTCCGGCCTGCCCACCTCCCTCCCGTCCGGCCTGCCCACGCTCCCCTCCGGGGTGACCCTCCCGTCCTCGATCGCGGCGACGCCGGGCGCGGTCGGCGCGCTGACCGCCGCCGAGATCTCGAAAGCCTTGCAGGACAAGGGCAAACTCAACCAGCAGACCGCCGACTGCGTGGCCGGGATCTACATCCAGGAAGGCCTGTCCGACAGCGGCATCCAGAAGATCATCGAGAGCGCCAACGGCGCCAACCCCACCAAGGTGAACCTCGGCACCGAGGATCTGCTCAAGGCGGGCAAGGCCGGCAAGCGGATCGCCACCGAATGCACCAAGTAGGGCCCTGACATGCGACAAGCCCCGCCCGAATCGGGCGGGGCTTGTCGTCGGAGCCGGTGACGGGAATCGAACCCGCAATTCGACCTTGGGAAGGTAGCGTGTTGCCACTACACCACACCGGCACGGTCCTGCTTGCGCACGCGACTCTATCAGACCACTTCTCCGCCGGTGCAAATTCACGGGCCCGGGCCGCACGGGTTTCGAGGGTGCGGGGCGGCGGGGGCCCAGCCCCCATCTATCACCCGTGTCGGCGCGACGCGCCGAAGATCGCGTAGCTATTTCACCGAAGCACCGAGTTCCGTGCACGGCCGGTCCTACACTGACCCGCAGGGTCGAAAACCCGTCCACCACTGGAAGTTTGGATGCGCTGAACGTTAGCTGGCGCTGGTTCGGTGCTCCTGCTCGGCGGTCGAGGAGGACGTATGACCGCGGTGCCCGCTCGTGAGGTTCCCGAGCTCGAACCCGTGCGGCCGTTTCCACGTCGGAAGAGCCCGCAGGGCTCCTACCTGTGGAAGGCCATCACCACCACCGATCCCAAGATGCTCGGGAACATGTATCTGTTCACGGCCATGGCGTTCTTCCTGATCGGCGGCCTGATGGCGCTGCTGATGCGGGCGGAGCTGGCCCGGCCGGGCATGCAGTTCCTGACCCCGGAACAGTTCAATCAGCTGTTCACCATGCACGGCACCATCATGCTGCTGTTCTACGCGACCCCGATCGTGTTCGGCTTCGCCAACGCGGTGCTGCCGCTGCAGATCGGCGCGCCCGACGTGGCGTTCCCGCGGTTGAACGCGCTCAGCTACTGGCTGTACCTGTTCGGGGCGCTCATGGCCACCGCCGGATTCATCACCCCCGGCGGCGCGGCCGACTTCGGCTGGACCGCCTACACCCCGCTCAGCCTGGCCGAACACGCGCCGGGCATGGGCGCGGACCTGTGGATCATGGGCGTGGCGGTGTCCGGCGTCGGCACCATCCTGGGCGGTGTCAATATGGTCACCACGATCGTGTGCCTGCGCTGCCCGGGCATGACCATGTGGCGCATGCCCATCTTCACCTGGAACATCCTGGTCACCAGTGTGCTTGTGCTGCTGGCGTTTCCGATTCTGACCGCCGCGCTGATGGGGCTGGAGTTCGATCGGCACCTGGGCGGGCACGTCTTCGACTCGGCCAACGGCGGGGCCATCCTCTACCAGCATCTGTTCTGGTTCTTCGGGCATCCCGAGGTCTATATCGTGGCGCTGCCGTTCTTCGGGATCGTGACCGAGATCTTCCCGGTGTTCAGCCGCAAGCCGCTGTTCGGCTACACCACCCTGGTGTACGCGACGCTGGCCATCGGCGCGCTGTCGATCGCGGTGTGGGCGCACCACATGTACGCGACGGGATCGGTGCTGCTGCCGTTCTTCTCGTTCATGACATTCCTGATCGCGGTGCCGACGGGGGTGAAGTTCTTCAACTGGATCGGCACCATGTGGCGAGGTCAGCTGACCTTCGAGACACCCATGCTGTTCTCGGTCGGCTTCCTGGTGACGTTCCTGTTCGGCGGGCTGTCGGGCGTCATCCTGGCCTCGCCGCCGCTGGACTTCCACGTGTCGGACTCGTATTTCGTTGTGGCGCACTTCCATTACGTGCTGTTCGGGACCATCGTGTTCGCCACCTTCGCGGGCATCTACTTCTGGTTCCCCAAGATGACCGGGCGGATGCTCGACGAACGGCTCGGCAAGCTGCACTTCTGGACCACGTTCCTCGGCTTCCACACCACCTTCCTGGTGCAGCACTGGCTCGGGAACGAGGGCATGCCGCGGCGCTACGCGGATTACCTGCCGAGCGACGGATTCACCACGCTCAACACCATCTCGACGGTCGGCTCGTTCATCCTCGGGTTCTCGATGGTCACGTTCGTCTGGAACGTCTTCAAGTCCTACCGTTACGGCGAACTGGCGACGGTGGACGACCCGTGGGGTTACGGCAACTCCCTGGAGTGGGCCACCACCTGCCCGCCGCCGCGGCACAACTTCTACGAGCTGCCCCGCATCCGCTCCGAGCGCCCCGCCTTCGAGCTGCACTACCCGCACATGGTGCCGCGCATGCGCGCGGAGGCCCACGCCACCTGGGGTCTGCGCAAGCCGAAGCAGGTCATCGATGTTTCGGTTAGCGATACCGCAACCTGAAGGTTCGCGGCCGTCTCGATTCTGGACTGCGGCGTGATCGACCTCCGCCTTGGAGTGGGGGAGCGAAGCGGAGGAGGGAAGAATCGAGACCTCGGGGCCGCGAACCCGCCCGGAGCGAAGCGGAGGGCAAATCGAACACGGCCCGACCATTGACATACGCTCTTGCACGTGCTGCTTAGTGATCGCGACATCCGCAAGGAAATCGCCAACGGTCGTCTCGGGCTCGATCCGTTCGACGAGAAGCTGGTGCAGCCGTCGAGCATCGATGTGCGGCTGGACAGCTTGTTCCGGGTGTTCAACAACACCCGCTACACCCATATCGACCCGGCGCAGCGGCAGGACGAGCTGACCTCGCTGGTCGAGCCCGCCGAGGGGGAGCCGTTCGTGCTGCACCCGGGTGAGTTCGTGCTCGGCTCCACGCTCGAGGTGTGCTCGCTGCCCGACGATCTGGCCGGGCGGCTGGAGGGCAAGTCCAGCCTGGGACGGCTCGGGCTGCTGACCCACTCGACCGCCGGGTTCATCGACCCGGGGTTCAGCGGGCACATCACCCTGGAGCTGTCGAACGTCGCGAACCTGCCGATCACGCTGTGGCCGGGTATGAAGATCGGCCAGTTGTGCCTGTTCCGGCTCACCAGTCCGGCCGAGCACCCCTACGGCAGCGCCACCGTGGGCTCCAAGTACCAGGGGCAGCGCGGGCCGACGCCGTCGAAGGCCTACCTGAACTTCGCCGCCCGGCAGTGAGCCACGGACCCCGGCGCGCGTGAGTTGTGTTACGGGGTAGCCGGTTCGGCCGGGCGCCCGGCGGAAATCGGTCGCTGCCTGGACAGTTGACCGTCATGGAATGGCGCTATTACGCCGTCCGGTGGGCGGGTTCGCCGGGTGTACGGATGGCCCGGCACGTCGTAAGGTGGCGACGACAGGTAGGTGTGAACGAGATGGGCTGGCGATGAGTTCGGTGCTGGGAGTGTCGGTGGGGGCGGGCGCGGTTCGCGTCGCACGTCCGTACACCGGTGAATCCGCCGAGCCCACCAGGAATTTCGCCGCCCCGCCCGCGCCCGGATACGGCCGGGCCCGCAGCGGATTCGACGGTCCCCCCGACGCGTTCGATGTGCAGGCCGTGCCGGTCGGCGAACGTCGCGTCGACGAGCTCGTCGCCGACGCGGTCGGAGCGGTGCTGGCCGCCGACTCGCGGATCAGCGCCACCGCCATCGCC
The DNA here is from genome assembly GCF_040630785.1 of Nocardia sp. NPDC005746. NCBI lineage: Bacteria > Bacillati > Actinomycetota > Actinomycetes > Mycobacteriales > Nocardiaceae > Nocardia > Nocardia sp. NPDC005746. The sequence goes on along the minus strand of NZ_JBEXYE010000001.1, from coordinate 10,084 downwards.
TACCGCGACGAGAATCACGCGCGCGCCATCCGCGCCGAGCTGGCGCGGCGGCAGTTCACCAACTACGAGCTGGTGCCGGATGTGGTGGCGGCCCTGGAGTTCCTCGAATACTCCGGCGAGTTACGGCCCCACCTCCCTGGGCCGGGCTTCGGCACCGTCGCGCTCTACGACCTGGGTGCGTCCGGTCTGTCCGTGACGGTGGTCGACATCGGCACCCGCCAGGTCTGCTTCACCGAGCGCACCAGCGATATCAGCGGCGACTACCTGGACGCGCTCATCCGCGAACAGCAGATCGCCTCCGGGCGCATCGCCCATCCGCCGGATCACACCGGCCTCACCGCCCTGGACAAGCTGTGCCGCGAGGCCAAGGAACAGCTTTCCGGCAGCAGCGCGGTGGCTCTGCCCTCCACCGAGGGGCTGGTCCTGCTGTCGCAGGAGAACTTCGAGGCCCTCATCATGCTGGCCGTCGAATCCTCCGCGCGCATGACCCGCGATGTCATCCTGCGCTCCGAGCAGCCCGTGCAGGCCGTCGCCCTGCTCGGCGGCTGCGCCCAGATTCCGCTGGTGGCAAAGGTTCTGCGGCGCTGGCTGGGCGTCCCGGTGATCGTGCCCGCCGCGCCCGAGACCGTGGTGACCCGCGGCGCCGCCATGCTGGCCCGCCCGGTTATGCCACGCCCGGCCCCCGCCCCGTTCCCGGCCGCGCCGCGCGACGAGGTCGCGCCGCGGCCCGCCGAGCCCGCCCCGGCCCGGCCACTGGTCGCGGGCCCGGCCGACGGCCCGGGCCGCCGCCGCGAGGTCAGCCTCGCCGGTGTCGCCGTGGGCGCGCTGGTCGTGGTGGCCGCCATCGGCATCACCCTGGGCTGGGGAACCCAAGTGCTGAGCCACGATTCACAGCGCCAGGACGCGGTCACCAGCTCGGTGCCGACCAGCACCACCCGCCCGAGCGAACCGGCCACCGTCGTCCCGAGCACCACCGACGCCACCAACGAGGCGCTGGCCGGGCCGCCGCAGCCGCAGAACACGACCACCACCACCGAGGCCCCCACCACCACGGTCGGCCCCAACACCATCACGCTCATCCCCGGCCTCCCGCCGGTGGTCGTGCCCACCCTGCCGCCGCTCTTCCCGCCTGCCCCCGCGCAGCAGCAGCAAGTGCGCTGACGCACAGGTAGACCAACCCGCCCCGGAGCGCAGCGGAGGGGCAAATTCAACACCGAGTCCGCCCCGTCGACTGCCAAGAGGGGGCGAACCCGGTGGCTCCGGCGCGTGGCGCGCCGGTGCGAGGAAAGGCTGCGTTCAATCCTCGCTTCCTGTTCCCACCGCCAGAGCTGCCGTGATGATCGCCGACAGGGGTGGGAGTTTGGAGTCTCGGGCGGGCGGGCGCACCCAGTGGCAGCCCTCGCGGGTCCAGCGGCCGAGGCCGGTGGGGAGCATGACCGCGCTGCCGATAGTCGGAATGCCGATGTCGAGGCGGTCGAGGACCTCCATGATCTGCGCGCCGGGCACCGAATCCGGTTCGGCCAGAAAGCTCCAGCGAATCTGGCGCGCCAGCATGGGGCCATCGGTCCGGCGCTGTTGCAGTGCGCTGCGGACCTTTTCGGCTCGGGCGACCGGTAGGTGCACGACCGCGACCTCCGCGGTGACGGGGAGCATGACGAATCCGCCGCGTTCGGTGACCGGCAGTCCGAACTCGTACCGGTAGTAGGAAACCCAGTCGTCCACTGTTCTGCGCTTGTCCGCGTTCACTTCCCCGCCTCCTTCCCCTGGTCACCAGGGTCGCGCGCCGGAGCCGGATGGGAAAACGCCCGCACACCCGCCTTCCACTGCCTTTCCGCCGCCACTGTTGCGGCTACGCATAAAGCCTGGTACCAGCTAGGTTTCGGCTGTGGCCGCGGCCAGTTTCCGCTCGTACCCTGGAGTTCGGAGTTCGTTCGGAAGGGATGGCACCGTGGTACGGCACTGGTCAGGCAAAGAGGCCCGTGCCCTCCGTGATGCCAAACGCATGAGTATCCGGGAGTTCGCCGCCCACTTGGGGGTGCACGAGCGACTGGTCTCGAAGTGGGAGGCCGGGGGCGATCGGGTGCATCCCCGCCCCGTCAATCAGGCCGCCCTCGATACATCCCTTGCCCGGTCCGACGATGTGGTGCGGGCACGGTTCGCGGCCTTGATCGACCAGCCCTCGAGTGGCCCCGCCGTTCCCGGTTTCGATGTGCGCCAAGGCGGTTCCGAGTTGTGGAGCGGCATGCCGGCGCAGGCCAGTTATTCCAGCGACGCGGAACTGCTGGCCCTCGTCGACACGGGTGCGATGAGGGGCGATGCGTTAGCGGCGATTTCGGAGAGGGACTTGATAATGGCGGCTGCCCATGAAGCCAGCGAGCACGCCGGCCGGGCGGAGGGCACCAATGTGGGTGCCACCCTGCTGGAACAGCTCGATGCCGATGTCACGCGCATCGCCAACGACTACGTGCACATGCCTCCGGTGCCGATGATGGTGGAGATGTTGCGGGTCCGGCGGCGCGTGTACCGGTTGCTGGAAGGCCATCAGCGGCCCTCGGATACGGCGCATCTGTATCTGTTGGCGGGTACGTTGTCCGGTCTGCTGGCGAATGCCAGTACGGATCTGGGCTATTTCGACGCGGCCGGTGAACAGGCCAGGGCCGCATGGGCTTACGCCGAACTGTGTGAGCACAATCCGCTGCGCGCCTGGACTCGCGGCATGCAGGCGCTCATCGAGTACCGCTCCGAACGCCCGCGCCGCGCGGTGCTGCTGGCCCAGAGCGGCCAGCGCTACACCGAATCCGCGACCTCGAAGGTGCGGCTACTGAACATCGAGGCCCGCATCTGGTCGCGGCTGGGCAGCGCCGCCGATACCGAACGCTGCATCCGCGCCGCCGACGAGGCCCGCGACGGCGAATCCAGCGACACCCTGCACGACGACGTCGGCGGCGTCTTCGGCTTCGACCAGCCCAAGAGCCACTACTACGCGGGCGCCACCTACATCCACCTCGGCCAGGCCGAACCCGCGCTGGACGCCACCCGCCGCGCCATCGACCTGTACGTGAACGGCCCCACCGACAAGCGCTCCTACGGCGCGGAGTCGCTCGCCCGGATCGACAACGCCGCCGCGCACCTGATCAACGGCAGCCTCGACGGCGCGGCCGCGGCCCTCGAACCGGTGCTCGAATTGGACGAGGACAAACGCATCGCCCAGCTCGAGGAACGCCTGTCCGTGCTCCGCCGGCGCCTCGCCAGCCCCGAGTTCCGTGCCGCGGGCGAGGCGCAGGACCTGGACGAGCGAATCGAGGAGTTCTGCGGCTCCACCGCCGCCCGCAGCGTGTTGCCGCCCGATACGGCCCGCTGATTCGCAGCCGCGAACCAGGCCCGGAGCGAAGCGGAGGGCAAATTAGACTCGGTCGGGTGAGCCCTCAGAGTCACCCTTCGCATCGGTCCCCGCGCATGCTGGAGCAGTCCACCAAGCTCCAGAACGTTCTCTACGAGATCCGGGGGCCGGTACACGCGCATGCGGCGCGGTTGGAGGCCGAGGGGCATCGCATCCTCAAGCTGAACATCGGCAATCCCGCGCCGTTCGGGTTCGACGCGCCCGACGTGATCATGCGCGACATGATCGCGGCGCTGCCGTACGCGCAGGGCTACAGCGAGTCGAAGGGCATCCTGTCGGCGCGCCGGGCCATCTTCACCCGCTACGAGGTGGTGCCGGGCTTCCCGGAATTCGATGTGGACGACGTCTACCTGGGCAATGGCGTCTCCGAGCTGATCACCATCGTCATGCAGGCGCTGCTCGACAATGGCGACGAGGTGCTCATCCCCGCGCCGGACTACCCGCTGTGGACGGCGATGACCTCGCTGGCGGGCGGCACCCCGGTGCACTACCTGTGCGACGAGTCCAACGGCTGGCAGCCCGACATCGCCGACATGGAATCCAAGATCACCGACAAGACCAAGGCGATTGTCGTGATCAACCCGAACAACCCCACCGGGGCGGTGTACTCCGCCGAGGTGCTGCAGCAGGTGGTGGACCTGGCCCGCAAGCATCAGCTGCTGCTGCTGGCCGACGAGATCTACGACAAGATCCTCTACGACGACGCCAAGCATGTGTCGCTGGCCACGCTGGCCCCCGATCTGCTGTGCCTGACCTTCAACGGTCTGTCCAAGGCTTACCGGGTGGCGGGCTACCGCTCGGGCTGGCTGGTCATCACCGGTCCGAAGGATCACGCGGGCGGCTTCCTGGAGGGCATCGACCTGCTGGCCTCCACCCGCCTGTGTCCGAATGTGCCCGCGCAGCATGCCATTCAGGTGGCGCTGGGCGGACATCAGAGCATCGACGATCTGGTGCTGCCGGGCGGGCGGCTGCTGGAGCAGCGGGATGTGGCCTGGCAGAAGCTGAACACGATTCCGGGTGTGTCGTGTGTGAAGCCGGAGGGCGCGCTGTACGCGTTCCCGCGGCTGGATCCGGAAGTCCATGAGATCCACGACGATTCGAAGCTGGTGCTGGATCTGCTGCTGCAGGAGAAGATCCTGATGGTGCAGGGCACCGGCTTCAACTGGCCGCATCACGACCACCTGCGCATCGTGACGCTGCCGTGGGCGCGGGATCTGTCGGTCGCCATCGAACGATTCGGCAACTTCCTGTCCAGCTACCGCCAGTAACTTCCGGGCGGAAATATCGACCGGTAGGGTTCATGGGGTATCCCGTGAGCCCTCTCGACCTGCGCCTATGCGGTTTTGTCCAGGAGTGGACACCCTCCCTCGCGGGGTGTGGCGCAGGTGGGACTCTGGCTAAAACAAACCGCTGGTACGAAAAAGTTGGGTTTTTAGAGACTTAGCTAGCGCAAAGAACCGTCTTTTGTGTACAGTGGTCCTCGGCACTTCGAGTGCCCGGCCGGACCGCCTACCCCCCCTGGGCCGTCCGGCCCTGGTTAGTCGGCCTACCCCCCCTGGGCCGCTGACCCCGGGCGGCGGAGACATCCCCCTGCTCTCCGCCGCCCCCTAAAAAATTCTCGCGATCGCGACCGCCTCACCTGGCCAAATGCAGAGACCTCTCAGCATGTCAAAAATGGTTTTCGTTTAGGCTCTCCGCGTGAGCGATCACCATCACCACCATCACGACCACTCGGGACCCATCGCGATCGGCACCAATGCGGCCAAGGTCGTGATCGGACTGCTCGCGTTGATCGGCGTGGCGGTCGTGGCCGGGCTGATCTGGCTCTGGCCCAGCGCTCAGCACATCGACATCCCGCTGCCCATGCAGAACGGCGGCGGCGGTGCGGTGCAGACCGAGGCCGGAACCGTGATCAAGCAGGACATCGGACCCTGCGGCAGCCCCTCCAACGGCCGGGTCTTCAGCGACGAACCGCAGGCCCCGCGCGCCAACGGCTACTCGTGCCAGCGCAGCATCGTCACCATCGACTCCGGACCCAGCCAGGGGGAGAAGACGCTCTTCGAGATCGCGCCCGGGCCCGGTCAACCCGATCTGCGCGCCGGCGACAAGATCCGCATCGTGCGCCAAGTGGATCCGAAGGCCGATAAGAACGCCGACCCCAGCCTGGTCACCACCTACTCGTTCGACGACTACGCGCGCGGACTGCCGCTGACCATCATCGGCATCGTGTTCGCCGTCGTCATCATCGCGGTCGCGCGGTGGCGCGGACTGCGGGCGCTGCTCGGACTCGTGGTCGCCTTCGGCGTCCTGGTGGTGTTCCTACTGCCCGCGCTGCTGGACGGAAAACCCGCCATCCCCACGGCACTCGTCGCGGGCGCGGTGATCCTGTACGCGGTGCTCTATCTCGCGCACGGGGTGAATCTGCGCACCAGCTCGGCACTGCTGGGCACGCTGTCGGCGATGGTGCTGGCGGCCGTATTGTCCTGGGCGGCACTGAAGATGACCCATCTGACCGGGTTCTCCGAAGAGCAGAACACCAATGTCGCCACCTATCTGCAGCATGTGAGCATCACCGGGCTGCTGCTCGCCGGGTTCATCATCGGCTCGCTGGGTGTGCTCAACGACGTCACCATCACGCAGGCGTCCGCGGCCTTCGAACTGGCGGCGCTGGACGAGAAGGCAACGCGGCGCGGGATTTTCGCGGCGGCCATGCGGGTCGGGCGCGACCACATCGCCAGTACCGTCTACACCCTGGTGCTCGCCTACGCCGGCGGCGCGCTGCCGTTGCTGATGCTGTTCAGCGTGGCGGGGCGGTCCATGCGCGACGTGCTGACCGGCGACGCGGTGGGCATCGAGATCGCGCGCTCCGCGGTCGGTGGTATCGCGCTGGCGCTGTCGGTGCCGCTGACCACCGCCATCGCGGTGCTGCTCGCGCGGCCGCCGGGCACGGCGCGCACGGTCGCGGCCACGGGTGGCAATCGGCCGCGGAGTGGTGGGCCGCAACGGAATACGCCGCGGCGACCCGGTGGACCGGCAGGCGGCCCGCGCACCGGCGGACAGCCCGCGCCGCGGCGTGGCGGCGATCAGAACGCACCGCGCTCGGGTTCGCAGTTCGTGGTGCGGCTCGGACCGGATACCGGCGACCCGCGCACCGGGCCGCAGCCGGTGCCGCCCCAGGCACCCTCCGAGTCCGGGGACGGCGAGCCGACGGCGCCGAGAACCAGTGTGGTGCAACCGGCTCCGACTCCGGTCGAGCCCGCGCCACCGCCGCAGCAGTCGTGGTTCGATGGTGGGGCGCCGCCCCAGGAGCCGCGGTACACCACGTCGTCCTGGTTCCATCCCGACGAGCCGTGGTCGGAACCGGGGGCGCGGAACCCGGGGCCGCCACCCGAACCGCCGCGCGGCGGGCGGCATTCGCGGCCCGACTCCTGATCGAACGGACTGCTGGAGCGAAAGATAGTGCGAGGGGCGTGTTTCCGAGGAAACACGCCCTCTCCCGTTTCACGAGTCCTCTCCGGGTTCGGATTCGGCGGTCACCGATCCGCTGACTCGCGGCGCGAGGGTTCTAGAGCGCCTGCCACAGGGCGGGCGCTGCGGTCGGCGTCCAGCCCGGGTCGTACACGGTGTGTGCCTGCAGGCAGCGGTAGCGCTTGCCGTTGTACGTGACGATGTCGCCCACCGTGTAGTGCTCGCCGACCGTCCACGCGCCCGCGCTCGGCTGCGCCGTGGTGGCCGGGGGTTGATGGCTGTGGGTGGTGCTGAGCGGCGGCTGGTGACTGTGCGTCGTGGTCGGCGCTGTCGTGGTGGTGGTGGTCGGGGGTGTCGTGGTCGGCGGCTTCGTGGGCGGGGTGGTGGTCGTGGTGACGGGAGGCTTTGTGGTGATGGGTGTTCCGCCGCCACCGCTTCCGATCTGGAGGTCGACGCAGGAGTAGAAGGCGTTGACGGTGTCGCCGATGTTCCAGACCGCCAGCAGTTTCTGACGGCCGCCGTACTCGCTCAGGTCCACGGTGTGGCTGACGCCGCCCTGGGGCGGGGGGTTGTTGCCGCCGTCGAAGACCGCGACCCGGGTGCCGCCGATGAAGTACTCCCAGTTCAGGGTGCGGTGCAGGGCGGTGAACGTTGGATCGCAGTGGAGTTCGCGTCCGGTCAGACTGCCGTTCTCGCCGCTTCACACAGCGCCGCGACTCCGTCGGCGTCCGTGGCGAAATGGTCGAAACCGCTCGGCACTCCGAACTCGGCGAAGGTGACCTCGGTATCCGGCTGCGGGCGGCCCGGCACCGGAATGCGCACGGCCGCATGCAGATCCCGCGTGCCGGTCAGCTCGATCACCCGCCGGGCATTATCGGCGCGCAGGCCGCCGCAGGCCATCACGTCGATGCGGCCGTCGGACAGGCTCACCATGCGCGCGATCAGGGACGCGCCGTCCAGCACCGACTCCTGGCGGCCGGAGGTGAGCAGCCGGGTGAAACCCAGTTCCAGCAGCTGGTCGAACCCCGCGTAGGGATCGGCGCACACGTCGAACGCGCGGTGGAAGGTGACCTCCAGCTCGTCGGCGGCGGCCAGCAGTTCGGTATTGGCGGCCGGATCCACGTGCCCGTCCTCGTCGAGCACGCCGAGCACCACACCGTGCGCGCCCGCCGCGCGGACCCGCTCGACATCGGCGCGCATGAGCGCCACCTCGTCGGGCGTGTAGCGGAAATCGCCGGGGCGCGGCCGGATCAGGACGTGCACCTGGGTGTGCCCGGCCGCGGCCACGGCCGCCTCGATGAGCGCGGGACCCGGCGTGAGCCCCCCGACCGTCAGGCCCGAACACAACTCCACGCGCGCCGCCCCCGCCTGTTCGGCGATCCGGACCCCGCCCAGAGACTCCACCCCGATCTCGACCCGCACCGCCCGCGCATCCGTCATACCTTGCAGTATGGCGAACTCCCGCCGAGTTTGTTGCCCGAGATTAGCCGCTGCGCGGTGAACGCCTCGTGAATCGGGCCACACCGTGACCGGAAACGACCAGGGCGGCGCTACCGAATCGGTAGCGCCGCCCTGGTCAATCAGGTTCGGCAGCCCGGTGTTTCGGGTCGGAGCCTAGTTCTTCCGGCCCGGAGCCTTCATGCCCGACTTGAAGCCGAGACCACCCGGCTTCGCGGCGGGCGGCGTCGCGCCATTGCCTTCCGAAGCGCCGTTGCCTTCCGAAGCACCGTTGGCCTCCGGAGTGCCGTTGCTCTCCGAGGTGCCATTGCTCTCCGGCACGGCCGGTTCGGCCGGAGCGGCGGGCTCGGCCTCGGGAGCCGGAGCGGCCGGAGCCGAATCAGCCGGAGCCGCAGGCGCTTCCGGCGCCGGGGCGGCTGCCGGAGCAGCGGCGCCCGGAGCCTTCGGGCCGGGACGCTTCAGACCGGACTTCATGGCCAAGCCCTTGGGCGCGATGGACGGCTTGGCCTCGGCGGCCGGGGCGGCGGCCGCGGGAGCTTCGGCGGCCGGAGCCGGAGCGGCGGCCGCGGGAGCCTCGGCGGGAGCGGCCGCGGCGGCGGGCTTGGCGCCCGGAGCCTTGGCGGCGCCCTTCATCTGCAGACCCTTGCCACCGGGGGCCTTCAGGCCGCCCTTCATGGCGAGCCCGCCCGGCTTGGCGGCCGGAGCCTCCGGAGCGGCGGCGGCCTCGGCGGGAGCCGCGGCGGCGGAAGCGGTTTCGGCCTTCGCGCCCGGGGCCTTTGCGGCGCCCTTCATGGCCAGACCCTTGCCGCCGGGGGCCTTGAGGCCGCCCTTCATGGCGAGACCCTTGGCCGGAGCCGGGGCGGCGGTCTCCTCGGCCGCCGGAGCGGCCTCGGCGGCCGGAGCCTCGGTCTTCGCGCCCGGGGCCTTGAGCCCGCCCTTCATGGCCAGACCCTTACCGCCACCCGGCGGCTTCAGGCCACCCTTCATGCCCAGGCCGCCACCGGCCGGAGCGGCCTTCGGAGCGGCCTCGGCCGGAGCTTCGGCGACCGCGGCCTTGACCGGCTCCGGAGCGGGCTCCGGCTCCGGCTCGGCCTTGGGCTGCTGGACGACCTTCAGGTTCTCGGTCAGGGTCGCGGCGTCCACGCGGTTGATGGACTGCAGCATCAGCTGCGCGACATCGACGACCTCGACGCCCTGGCCGACCTCGCCGCCGTCCTTGCGGGCGGTGACGCCGTCGGTCAGCATGACGCGGCAGAACGGGCAGCCGGTGGCGATCATGGACGGCTCGTTGCCGCCCTTCAGGGTGTCGAGCGCCTCGTCGACCCGGTCGATATTGATGCGCTTGCCGAGCTGCTCTTCCATCCACATGCGCGCGCCACCGGCGCCACAGCACATGGAACGTTCGGCGTGCCGCGGCATTTCGACCAGGGTCGAGCCCGAGGCCTCCATCAGCTCACGCGGCGCGTTGTAGATCTTGTTGTGCCGGCCCAGGTAGCAGGGGTCGTGGTAGGTCACGTTCTGCGCGACCGGCGACACCGGCACCAGCTGCTTGCCGCGCACCAGGCGGTTCAGCAGCTGGGTGTGGTGCACGACCTCGTAGGTGCCGCCCACCTGCGGGTACTCGTTGTTGAGCGCGTTGAAGCAGTGCGCACAGGTGACGACGATCTTCTTCTTGGCCTGCTCGACACCCTCGAACACCGAGTTCAGCAACTCGATGTTCTGCATCGCCAGCTGCTGGAACAGGAACTCGTTGCCCGC